>JBEVJK010000130.1:0-16085 GCA_040510195.1 Mesorhizobium sp.
TCGTGGTGCTGGGCCAGGGCGCGACCGCCCACGGCGGACGCACCGACGACGTCGTCTCGCTGATGGACTACCTGTACCGCAAGATGACGATCGTCCTCGGGCTCGTCCTCTCGTGGCGCCAGCAGGTCGTCGAGCTGCGCCGGTCGGCGCTCACCGACCCGCTCACCGGTCTGGCCAACCGCACCGGGTTCTGGGCCGGGTTCGACCACGACTCGTCGGCGGGCCACCACGACGTCGGCCTGCTCTACGTCGACCTCGACCACTTCAAGACGGTCAACGACACCCACGGCCACGATGTCGGCGACGATGTGCTGAAGGCCGTGGCGGGCTGCCTGCGCGACATGACGCGCTATCACGACGTCGCGGCCCGCCTAGGCGGCGAGGAGTTCGCGGTCGTCGCCCCTAACATGGATGTCGACCAGCTGCGCAAGTTCGCAGAGCGGATCCGCAAAGGAATTGCCGGGCTGCAGGTGTTCTCCGGCGACGTCAGGCTGAACATCACCACCAGCGTCGGCCTGGCCGTATGGGACAAGCGCGAATCGGCCGAGGACTTCTTCCGCCGCGCCGACCGCCACCTCTACCAGGCCAAGCGGCTCGGGCGTAACCGCGTCTGCGCCTGAGGCGCCCGTCAATCGAGCCCGTCGCTCAGCCGTCGGCGCAATCCGCCCATTGCATGCTCGACTCGCGGGCTCTCGCCGCGCCGGTCCGGCTCCCCTCGCATGCCTTCCGCCCGCCCTGCGTCGCCGCGCATCGGCTCGTTCCGCACCAGCTCGCCTGGGCGGCGGTAGCTCGCTTCGCCCGCCTGCGCGACGGGGCTCACCGTCTCGCCGAGATTGGTGCCCGGCATGTGCGGGCGCTGGACGTTCCGGAGCCGCTCGACGATGCCGACGAGGTCGACTTCGCCCGGCTCGCCGCGATCCGCCGCCTCGGCCTCCGGCTTGCTGGTGCCGGGAATGAGGCTGGCAGGCAGCCGCTCGAACTTCAGGCGCATGGTGGCGGCCACGCCTTCGCCGAAGGCGATCGCCTCGCGCTGGCCCATCGAAGAGAGGAACGACAGGGTCGAGGCGGAGGAATCGGCGATCGCCGATTTGATGATCGCCTGGTCCTGCTCGTTGGCCAGTCGCATCGAGAACACGGTGGAGCACTGCGACAGAATGGTCGGGTCGAGTTCGCCCGGCCGCTGGGTCACGACGCCGAGATAGCAGCCATATTTGCGCCCTTCCTTGGCGATGCGCGACAGCGCGTGGCGGGTCGGCGCGAATCCCAGCCGCAGGTCGGCCGGCATGTAGCGGTGAGCTTCCTCGCACATCAGCAGCAGACGGAGCTTGCCTTCGCTCCACAGCGCCATGTCGAAGGCCAGCCTCGCCAGCACCGAACAGACTGAATTGACCACCTCCGACGGCAGCCCGGCCATTTCGAAGCAGGTCACGCGGCGACCGTGGTGCGGGACGCGGAAGATCTGACCGATCGTCTCGTGAATCGTGTCCTCGATGAGCCTGGAATTGAACATGAAGCGATAGCGCGGATCGGCCAGCGCCGCCTCGATCCGCGTCCTCAACGCCCGGTAGACGGGACGGTCGTTCTTGGAGTCGAGCAGCCCCATGCGCTCGTCGATCTGCTTGATGAGGTCGGCCACGCGGTAGGGCACAGGCGTATCCGCGGTGACCGCATCGCCGCCGCGCCGGACATAGGCGCTGGGCTGCGGGTTGCGGTACATGTTCTTGGCTTGGGGGATCAGGTCGCGCAGCACGTCCAGCTCTTCGGGAACGGTCTCGCGCCCGCGGAACAGGACTTCGGCGAACTCCTCCAGCCGGAACAGCCAGAACGGCAGGTCGAGCGACGAAGTGTCGATGCGCACGCTGTGTTCGGGCAGCGACGAAGCGAACTCGTTGTGCGGATCGAGGATCAGGACGCGCAAATCGGGCCTTGCCTCGATGGCCTTGCGCAGGAGCAGCGAGACGGCCGTCGATTTGCCGACGCCGGTGGTGCCGACCACCGCGAAGTGACGCGCCAGCGTGTCCTCGATGGCAATGTTGGCCTGGATCGACTCGTCCTGCGACAGCGTGCCGATGGTGACCCCCTGGCGGCCGCCGAGATCGTAGATGGCGGCCAGGTCCCGCACGCGGATGCGATGGGCGACCGCGCCGACATGCGGATAGGCGGTGACGCCGCGGTCGAACACCGGCTTGCCGGTACGCCTGTCGTCCCGCACCTCGCCCATGAGCTCAACGGAGACCTCGATCGCGTTGGCTCCGTCTTCGCTCCACACCCTGTCGGCCTTGTTGATCTCGTAGACCAGGCCGACGGCCCGCGTTTCGACCAGGCTGATCGAGATCATCCGGCCGACCGTCCAGGTGTTGGCGATGGCCGTGTCGCTGCTATGGGCGTAGGCGGCGATCCTGGCCCGCGCGCCGTCGCACTGGATGACGTGACCGATGATACGGCGGTCGTTCTGTGCGCCGTCGCGGCGCTCCTGGGAGACCGTCTCGCCGGTCGACTTCTCACCGTCGATGAACATCACAAGCCCCGTCCTTGACCTTCACTCAACGACGATAAGAGCTCGTCGTTAAGGTGGCGTGAGACGGGATGGTTGACGCGATATGAAGCCGATCGATCGAATGCAGCACGCTATGAGGAGAACGCATCTGCCGGTCTGAGTTGCGAACCGGTGACCGGGTTCCCTTGGCAATCCAAGAAAGAAAAGAGCCGCTGCGCCTGCAAGTTCCACTCCGGCGGCGCCTACATCAAGCCTGGAGGGGCGAAGAAGCAGCGGGTCTCGCCACTGCGGTAGAGCCGGCCGGCGCCCTGGCTGATTGTCTGCCTGTAGACGCAGCGGTGGAAGTTCCAGTCCGGACTGCGCTGGACGCGGCGGAACGGGATGAACTCGCCGGTCGGCAGATAGCGGAACCCGCCGGGCTGTTCCTCGACGTCCCGCGAGCGGATCGGCGCGCAGTCGTCACCGCCGCAGCAGGCGAGCCGCGTCTGCGGGTCGCTGGTGCTGGAGTACCAGTCGTGGGAGGCCGCCGGGCCGCCGCCGGCCGCGAGAATGGCGCCGATCGTCAGGGCGGCCAGCGCGGGAGCCCGGGAGCTCGACGTCCGGCCCCGAGCGACGCTCGGGCGACGGCAGACGCGTAGGCAGCTGGCATGCATGGTCACCCCTTGTGGTGGACCTCCTGCAGACCATAGACCGGCGTCTCCAGACCTTCCATCCGCGCCTTGAGCTGCAGCGCCAGGAACTGCGAATAGTGTCGCGACTGGTGCAGATTGCCGCCGTGGAACCACAGCGCCTCCTGTTGCGTCGGCTTCCACATGTTGCGTTGCTCGCCTTCCCATGGTCCCGGGTCCTTGGTCGTGCCCGAGCCGAGCCCCCAGCACTTTCCGACGCGGTCGGCCACCTCCTGCGAGATGAGGTCCGCCGCCCAGCCGTTCATCGAGCCATAGCCCGTGGCATAGACGATGAGGTCGGCCGGCAGTTCGACGCCATTGTCGAGGATCACCGAATGCTCGGTCACCTCCTGCACGTTGGCGCCGCTGACCAGCTTGATCGCCCCGTCGATGATCAGCTGCGAGGCGCCGATGTCGATGTAGTAGCCCGAGCCGCGCCGCAGATACTTCATAAACAGGCCGGAATTGTCGTCTCCCCAGTCGAGCATGAAGCCGGCCTTCTCCAGGTCCTCGTAGAACCTGGCGTCGCGCTGCTTCATCTGTTCGTAGAGCGGGATCTGGAATTCGTGCAGGATGGCGTAGGGGATCGACGCAAAGATCAGGTCGGCTTTCGCCGTCGTGACGCCGGCAGCCACCGCCTGCTCCGAATAGAGCGCGCCGAGGCCGATCTCCATCAGCGTGTCGGACCGCACGATGTGGGTGGACGAGCGCTGCACCATGGTGACGTCGGCGCCGGCCTCCCAAAGCGCCGCCGCAATGTCGTGTGCGGAGTTGTTGGAGCCGATGACCACGGCGCGCTTTCCGGCATACGCATCGGGCCCGGGATGCTGGGAGGAGTGGTGCTGGTCGCCCTTGAACCGGTCCATGCCCTTGAAGCGGGGCAGGTTCGGCTTGCCCGACATTCCGGTGGCGAGCACCAGCTGCTTGGGCTTCAGCACGATCTCTTGGCCCTCGCGCTCCACCACGACGGTCCATTCCTTGGCCTTGTCGTCATAGGTGGCGCTCTTGGCCTCGGTGGAGCCCCAATAGTTGAGTTCCATGACCTTGGCATACATTTCCAGCCAGTCGCCGATCTTGTCCTTGGGCGAGAACACCGGCCAGTTCTTGGGGAAGTCGATATAGGGGAGGTGGTCGTACCAGACTGGGTCGTGGAGGCAGAGCGACTTGTACCGCTTGCGCCAGGAATCGCCGGGCCGTGCGTTTCTCTCGACGATCAGCGTCGGCACGCCGAGCTGCCGCAGCCGCGCGCCGAGCGCAATGCCGCCCTGGCCGCCGCCGACGATCAGGCAGTATGGCTGGCGCGAGCGGCCGAGCTCGGCCGCCTCGGCCTCGCGTTCTTCCTTCCAGGTCCTGCGGTTCTTGCCCGCCCCGTGAAGGGCTCCGAGCGGCCGGTCGAAACCGGCGCGTTCCTCGAATCCCTTGAGCTCGACGAACGTCGTCAGCAGCGTCCAGATCTTGCCGTCCCGCACGCGGATCTGGCCGTAGCCACGTCCGGCCTTGGTCTCGAACTGGATCCAGCCCTCCAGCAGGCCGTCGGCCTCGGTCGCTTCCTCGCCCTCGGCGACAGCGAAGCCGGAGGGCTGGATCAAGGGCAGCTGCTGCTCGAGCATGGCGCGGATCTGGTCGCGTCCCTCCAGCGTCTTCATGTTCCAGGTGAAGGCCACGAGGTCGCGCCAGAAGCCATTGTCGAGAAACAGCTCGGCGGCGGCGTCGGCGTCGCCGGAGGCGAGAGCGCCGCCGAGCGCGTCGAGGAGCTGCGAGAGCTTGGCGGTGGGCGTCTTGTCGAGCATTGGTCTCCTCCCGGCGATATCTGGCCCCAGCCCGCTTGGAGTATCGCCGCGAAATCGCGGCGTCGTCATGCTGCACATTAGTTTGCCGTCGTTTCAACGGGTTAGTGGCCAACACAGGGGCGCAGCGCCGCGACGGCTCAATCGGCGGGCGGCGTCATGTTCGGCATTGACCGGCGTGCGGTTTCCGCTCTATTGTCCGCGCCATGACGACGAACGGCATTCTCGTAGTAGGAAGGCGCATGGGCAAGGCGGTGTAACCGCCGGGCAGATCCACCCATGCGCACACGCAGGCTCCCGATCCGGGGGCCTTTTTTAATGCCTTCGACAGGACTAAACGACGGGACGGTCGCGACGCGACGAGCAGACAGGACAGGCCGATGAGCAACAGACAGGACGAGACCGGACGGCGCGAGATGTCGGGCGCCGAAATGGTGGTCGAAGCGCTGCGCGACAATGGCGTCAAGCACATTTTCGGCTATCCGGGAGGCGCCGTGCTGCCGATCTACGACGAGCTCTTCCAGCAGGAGGAGGTCGAGCACATCCTGGTCCGCCACGAGCAGGGTGCCGGCCATGCGGCGGAGGGCTATGCGCGCTCGACCGGCAAGGCCGGCGTGATGCTGGTGACCTCGGGACCCGGCGCCACCAATGCCGTGACCCCCCTGCAGGACGCCTTGATGGACTCCGTCCCGCTGGTCTGCATCACCGGCCAGGTGCCGACCAGCCTGATCGGCTCTGATGCCTTCCAGGAATGCGACACGGTTGGCATCACCCGGCCTTGCACCAAGCACAACTGGCTGGTCAAGGACGTCAACACGCTGTCCGGCATCCTCCACGAGGCCTTCCACGTCGCCACCACCGGTCGGCCGGGACCGGTCGTCGTCGACATCCCGAAGGACGTCCAGTTCGCCAAGGGCATCTACACCCCGCCGCAGACTGCGCCCCGCACCAGCTACCAGCCGAAGGTGCAGGGCGACCTCGACAAGATCCGCGCCGCCGTCGCGCTGCTTTCGGAGGCCAAGCGGCCGGTGATCTATTCGGGGGGCGGCGTCGTCAATTCGGGCCTCGAGGCGAGCCATCTTTTGCGCGAATTCGCCGACCTCACGGGCTTTCCCATCACCTCGACCCTGATGGGCCTCGGCGCCTACCCCGCCTCGGGCCGCAACTGGCTGGGCATGCTGGGCATGCACGGCACCTATGAAGCCAACATGGCCATGCACGATTGCGACGTCATGCTGTGCGTCGGGGCCCGCTTCGACGACCGCATCACCGGTCGCCTGAGCGCCTTCTCGCCCAACTCCAAGAAGATCCACATCGACATCGACCCGTCGTCGATCAACAAGAACGTCCGCGTCGACATCGGCATCCTGGGCGACGTCGGCCGTGTGCTGGAGGACCTGGTGCGCCTGTGGCGGGCGACCGCCAAGGCGGACAAGAAGGAGCTCTATCCGTGGTGGGAGCAGATCGCGCGCTGGCGAGCCCGCGACTCGCTGGCCTACAAGCCCCATGACGAGGTGATCATGCCGCAATTCGCGGTCCAGCGCCTCTATGCGGCGACCAAGGACCGCGACACCTACATCACCACCGAGGTCGGTCAGCACCAAATGTGGGCGGCCCAGCACTACGGCTTCGAGCGTCCAAACCGCTGGATGACCAGCGGCGGCCTCGGCACCATGGGCTACGGCCTGCCGGCGGCGCTCGGCGTCCAGATCGCCCATCCCGATGCGCTTGTCATCGACATCGCCGGCGACGCCTCGGTGCTGATGACAATGCAGGAGATCTCGTCGGCCGTTCAATACGCGGCGCCGATCAAGATCTTCATCATGAACAACCAGTACATGGGCATGGTGCGTCAATGGCAGCAGCTGCTGCACGGCAATCGCCTCTCCCATTCCTACACCGAGGCGCTACCCGATTTCGTCAAGCTGGCGGAGGCTTATGGCGCTCACGGCATCCGCTGCGACAAGCCGGCAGAGCTCGACGACGCCATCGCCGAGATGATCGCCGTCGACAAGCCGGTCATCTTCGACTGCCGCGTCGCCAACCTCGCCAATTGCTTCCCGATGATCCCTTCGGGCAAGGCGCACAACGAAATGCTCTTGCCCGACGAGGCGACCGACGAGGCGGTCGCCAACGCCATCGACGCCAAGGGCAGGGAGCTGGTCTAGCGCCACTTGTTTGAGAAAGGCACGGCGGTGCGCTAGTCTTGCTCCGAATTCCGCCCGCCGGCGAAAAAGTTCCAGACCACGATACTTGTGGTCGCTCCCTAGGACCCAACCCATGAACGCGCACCTTCAACCGACCGGCTCCGCCTATTTCATCGCCAGCGAGACGGAGAAGCCCGAGACCCACACCCTATCGGTGCTGGTCGACAATGAGCCCGGCGTGCTCGCTCGCGTCATCGGCCTGTTTTCGGGTCGGGGCTACAACATCGAAAGTCTCACCGTTTCGGAGACCGAGCACGAGAAGCACCTGTCGCGCATCACCATCGTGACCCGCGGCACGCCGCACGTGCTGGAGCAGATCAAGCACCAGCTCGAGCGGATCGTGCCCGTCCACCGGGTCGTCGACCTCTCGGTGCGCGCCGCCGAGCTCGGCCAGGAGCGGCCGCTGGAGCGCGAGCTGGCGCTGGTCAAGGTGACAGGCACCGGCGACCATCGCGTCGAGGCCCTGCGCCTTGCGGAGGCGTTTCGGGCCAACGTCATCGACGCCAACACCGAGCACTTCATCTTCGAGATCACCGGCAAGGTCGCCAAGATCGAGCAATTCATCGCCATCATGAAGCCGCTCGGCCTGGTCGAGGTCTGCCGCACCGGGGTCGCGGCCATGAACCGCGGCCCGCAGGGCATGTAGGACACCGCCTGGTGCCCATGTCCACGGAAGTCTTCCTGGCGCTTGTCGTCTACGCCTTCGTCACCTCGGTCACGCCGGGACCGAACAATTTCATGCTGCTCGCCTCCGGCGTCAATTTCGGCTTCTTTCGCACCATCCCGCATATTCTCGGCATCTCGGCCGGCTTTGCCGCGCTGCTCTTCTCCGTAGGGCTGGGGCTCGGCGCCTTGCTCAGCGCCTATCCGGCCCTTCACACGGCCCTGAAGGTCGCCGGCGCGGCCTATCTGCTCTATCTCGCCTGGCGCATTGCGCGGTCGCGCTCGCTGGGGGGAGGCGGCGGCCAGTCCCGGCCGATGTCCTTCCTCGAAGCGGCGGCATTTCAATGGGTCAACCCGAAGGCCTGGGTGCTGGCCGTGACCGCCATGGCCGTCTACGCCGACCCGGCACAGCCTTTCCTCTCCGTGGCGATCGTCGCCATTGCCTTCACGCTGGTCAATCTGCCCAGCGTTTCCTCGTGGGCGGGCTTCGGCATGGCGCTGCGGGGTTTCCTCGCCGACCCGGTGCGGCTCAAATGGTTCAACGTCGCCATGGGCGTCCTGCTGGCCGCCACCTTGTGGCCGATGCTGCGGTAAGGCTCACGGCGCGAGCGGCAAGATGCTCACCCGGTCGACGTCCATGGCGTCCACATAGGGCATGTAGTCGCGATAGTGACCCAGCTTGAACTTGGTCGCGGGCGGCCGCGCGGCGTCGGCACGGTAGCCGATCCTGCCGCTCACCCGGACGATGAAGCGCCCGTCCTGGAACACCTCGACGGTCGCCGGCTTTTCCGGGTCCGCCTGGACGCGGTAGGTCATCTCCACCCAGTCGTGAAGCGGCGAGGCGAGCACCGGGTCGGCGCCATATGTGGCCTCGAAGCGTGGCGTGCATGCCTCCCCCTCATGGTCCGGATGGATCGAGGCACAACGGCTGGGCGTCCCGTCCTGCCAGTCCTGCCGCGTGCCGTCGGGCAATGGCGCTGAGGCGACCATGCAGCTGCAATGCTCGTCGAGCACGGTGACATGCAGCACCCCGTCGTCGTAGCGCTGCGCCAGGAACGGGCTCGGTCCCCAGCCCTTCTTGAATTCGTCGTCGTAGCGGGCACTGATCGGCTCCTGCTTCCACTGCGCGGTCACCCAGCGCACCGAATTGCGGGCGTCGCGCACCGGCTCGGGCATCCGGAAGCGCAGCGAGTAGAGCATCGGCCGCGAGGAGCGGACCCGGTACTCGGGTCGCAGCCTGAGCTCCTGGCGCTGGATGCATTCGCCCTCTCGGCGGGCTTGCCTCGCCCGCTCCAGCACCTCGGGCGTGCAGTAGGGATTCCGCCCCATGCCGGTGTGCGGCCGCGGCGTGCCGGGGTCGGTCAGCGCCCTGGCGGTGCGCCGCTCCGCCTCCTGTCGCATCTCGTGTCGGATAAAGGACGGGCCGAGCGATTCCGGCTCCTCCTGCAAGGCGAGCGGAAGGCCGGCCGCTTCTTCGGACGGCGCCGCAGGGACGGCGCGGCCGATCATTTCGCGAGGCCGCTCGGGGCGCGCCGCCTCCATGACGGCGGTCGCGCCCTCGTGACAGGAAATGCCGCCAAGCGAGGCCTGGTCGGCGACGATCCGCATGAAGCGCACTGGAGCCGGCCCCTCGGAGGCGGGAAACAGCAGCGGCGACGCCTCGCTGATCTGGCACGTGTCCCAGACGCTCGGTTCGAGCGAGCCGCCGTCGAAATCCTCGACGATCAGCGGCGCGCCGACCCAGTGGCAGGCGGCGGCCGCCAGCGCGGCCAGGCCCGGAAGGATCGCCGTCTTGCGCAGCCTCGTCATTCCGATCGACCCCCGATTTTTCGCACTAAAGCACAGGCCGCCGGCATCGAGAAGCGCTTGCAATCGGGCATTGTTCCCGCTATGTTCCAATCCTTCGCCAAGGCGATCCCGCCTTGCCCTTCGCCCGCGAATCCTGTCTCACGGTGCCATGGACTTCTCTCCGCAGCAGGACGAAGCCTTGAAGGCGGTCGCGCGCTGGCTGAAGGCCGGAAAGCCGCAGCTCTTCCGCCTGTTCGGCTATGCCGGCACCGGCAAGACCACGCTGGCCCGCTATTTTGCCGAGCATGTCGACGGCAACGTCCAGTTCGCCGCCTTCACCGGCAAGGCCGCGCAAGTGCTGCGTTCCAAGGGCGCGGTCAATGCGCGCACCATCCATTCGCTGATCTACCGGCCTCGCGGCGAGGAGGCGGTGGCTGACGAGGCGACCGGCAAGACGTCGATATCGCCGACCTTCGCGCTCAACCGCCAGAGCCCCGTGGCGCGCGCCAAGCTGATCGTCGTCGACGAATGCTCGATGGTCGACGAGGCGCTGGGCCGCGATCTGATGAGCTTCGGCACGCCCATCCTGGTGCTCGGCGATCCCGGCCAGCTGCCGCCGATCTCGGGCGGCGGCTATTTCACCGATCACCCGCCCGACGTGCTGCTCACCGAGGTCCATCGGCAGGCCCGCGACAACCCGATCCTGCGCCTGGCGCTCGACGTCCGCGAGGGGCGGGAAGTCCCTCCCGGAGACTACGGCACCGTACAGGTGATCGGCCGCGACCGCGTCGACCGCGATGCGGTGCTGCGCGCCGATCAGGTGCTGGTCGGCACGAACCGCACACGGCGGCGCTACAATCAGCGCCTGCGCGAGCTCAAGGGCTACGCCGCGGCCTATCCGCAGGCTGGCGACAAGCTCGTCTGTCTGCGCAACGACCCCGCCAAAGGCCTGCTCAACGGGTCGCTGTGGAAGGTTATGACGTCCGCCCGCGAGACCGTGAAGCCTGGCATCAACCTGCTCGTCTCGCCCGAGGAGGACGATCCCGATCGCGGAGTGGCCAAGATCAAGCTCTTGAAATCGGCCTTCGACGACCCCGATGCCGACATCCCCTGGTCGCAGAAGAAGCGCTTCGACGATTTCGACTACGGCTACGCACTCACCGTTCACAAGGCGCAGGGCTCGCAATGGGACGAGGTGGTGCTGTTCGACGAGAGCTTCGCCTTCAAGGACACCCGCCAGCGCTGGCTCTACACGGCCATCACCCGCGCGGCGGAGCGGCTGACGGTGGTGCGCTAGGCTTGTGTCGGGCTTCCATGCCGCCCACCCATGCCCAGGCCTCGGCCTCCCTGTCGGGCGCGAAGTGCCGTGTCCTGATGGAGGTCAGCGGCCCGAACACGGTCAAGACGGCCCGCATCCAGGGCGGCCCGCCGATCACCGCATAGTTGCGGATGTGGCGCAGGGCCTTCGCCTTGCCGCGGATCGTCGCCTTGTGGAAGACTGCGCTCCAGTCGAACCCGTCATAGTCGCGGATGCGCACCAGGAGGTCCACCACCTCATGCTCGGCATAGGCGGCCTCCAGCAGCCCATAGGCGTTCTCGAGATCGGCGGCGGTGAAATGGCCGACGATCTCCAGCGCGCAAAGGTCGCTTCTGGTGGTGTCGATGCGGCGGATCGCCGGCAATGGATCGGTGGCGCTCATCGGCTCGTCGTTGAGGGCGCGAAGTGAGTTCCGAGCAAACGGTCGACCCCCTCGCTCCGTTCCCATCGAGGCGGGCGACCAAAGCGATCTCCGCCCGCGCCAGGAGCCAACGGCACGCCCTGCGCGGTTTGACCGACGGATTGCCAGCCGCGGCCCAAACCTCAGCAAGGGGCTTTCTCTTTCGCGCGCAGCCGGCCTATAGCTTCATCGCCGTTCCGCTCACCAGGTCCGAACCATGCCAGCCAAGCTCTCCGTCAACCTCAACGCCGTCGCGCTCCTGCGCAATCGCCGCGACCTGCCCTGGCCGAGCATCGCCGGCATCGGCGGCCTGGCGCTCGAGGCGGGGGCGCATGGGTTGACCGTCCATCCGCGCCCCGACGAACGCCACACGCGGCGTGCCGATCTGCCGGAACTGCGGGCCTTGATCGACGACCGGTTCCCCGGCGCCGAGTTCAACATCGAGGGCTATCCCAACGAGGATTTCCTGCGCCTCGTCGAGGCCAACCAGCCGGACCAGGTGACGCTGGTCCCGGACGATCCGTCGCAGGCCACCTCGGATCATGGATGGGACACGGTCGCGCAGCGCTCCGTCCTGGAGCCGATCGTGGCTCGGCTGAAGCGCGGCCGCTTCCGCGTCTCGCTGTTCGTCGACGCCGATCCCGTCGTGGCGGCGGCCGCCGCCCAGATCGGCGCTGACCGGGTGGAGCTCTATACGGGCCCGTACGGGGCCTGCCATGACAGCCCGGAGCTGGCCGCCGAGGCTCTGCAAAGGCTGGGAGCTGCCTCGGAAGCGGCCCGCGCGGCGGGGCTTGCCGTCAATGCCGGCCACGATCTGACGGTCGCCAACCTGCCGCCGCTCGTCGCCCGCATCCCGTTCCTCGCCGAAGTGTCGATCGGCCACGGCATCGCCGCCGATGCCTTGGAATTCGGCATGCCGGCGACGGTCCGGCGCTTCCTCGCCGCCGCCGGCTGGCCGGTTGCGCCGTCATGAGTGATGCCACCTTCCGCAACGAAACCATTGCTTTTGCGTTGCAACAGGACTATCGCACCCCGCCAGTTCTGGATGGAGTCAGTTTTGATGGCTAGTGCCGAAGCGGGTAGGCGCGCCCAAGCGGGTGCGCATCCGGCACCGCACGCCGAACCGCGTCAGCAAAGCCTGTCGATCCTGGTCCTGGGTGCTCTGGGCGTCGTCTTCGGCGACATCGGCACCAGCCCGATCTACGCGTTTCGCGAGGCGCTGCATGCCTCCTCCGGCGGCGGAACGGCCACCCGGGCCGACGTGCTCGGTGTCCTTTCGCTCATCGTCTGGGCGCTGACGGTGATCGTCACGATCAAATACGTGGTCTTCGTCCTGCGTGCCGACAACCGCGGCGAGGGCGGCACCCTGTCGCTGATGGCGCTCGCCCGCAGCGCCTATCCACGCGCCGCCGGCGTCATCCTCACCGTCGGCATCTGCGGCGCGGCGCTGTTTTACGGCGACGCCATCATCACCCCGGCGATCTCGGTGCTGTCGGCCGTCGAGGGCCTGGAAGTGGTCACCCCCGCCTTCGACCCGTATGTGGTACCGATCACGCTGGTGATCCTGGCCATTCTGTTCGCCGTCCAGCGCTTCGGCACCGGCAGCGTGGCGAGCGTCTTCGGCCCGGTCACCGCTTTGTGGTTCCTGGCGATCGGCCTTGCCGGTCTCAGCCACATCGCCGACGACCCGACCGTGTTTTTCGCCGTCAACCCCTATTATGCGGTCGTCTACCTGACCAGCCAGACGAACGTCGCCTTCATCACCATCGGCGCCGTCTTCCTGGCGGTGACCGGCGCCGAGGCGCTTTATGTCGACCTCGGCCATTTCGGTCGGCGCCCGATCGTCGCCGCCTGGCTGGCGATCGTCTTCCCGTGCCTGCTTCTGAACTATTTCGGCCAGGGCGCCTTCGTGCTGGCGCATGGCGGTACGCCGCACAACCCGTTCTTCCAGATGCTGCCGGAATGGTCGCTCGTTCCCATGGTCGTGCTGGCCACGGCCGCCACGGTCATCGCCAGCCAGGCGGTCATCTCGGGCGCCTATTCGTTGACCCGCCAGGCCGTCCAGCTGTCGATCCTGCCGCGGTTCGAGATCCAGCACACCTCCGAGATGCAGTCGGGACAGATCTACATGCCGCGCGTCAATCTGCTGCTCGCGCTGGGCGTCATGCTGCTGGTCGTCGGCTTCGGCGAATCGAGCGCGCTGGCTTCGGCCTACGGCATTTCCGTCACCGGCGAGATGCTGGTCACCACCATGCTGCTCTTCGTGGTGATGCGCTGGCGCTGGAAGTGGTCGCTGCTGGCCTCGCTGGCGCTGGGGTGCCTGTTCGGCATCATCGACACCGGGTTCTTCCTGGCCAACGCCGTCAAGGTCACCGAAGGCGGCTGGGTCTCGATCACCGTGGCGGCAATGATGGGGCTGGTGATGCTGACCTGGGTGCGCGGCACGCGCCTGCTCTTCGAGAAGACCCGCAAGAACGAGATTCCCCTGGATTTCCTGACCGAGCAGCTGAGGAAGAAGCCGCCTCAGCTGGTCCCCGGAACCGCCGTCTTCCTGACCAGCGACCCGACCAGCGCGCCGACGGCGCTGATGCACAGCCTCAAGCACTACAAGGTCCTGCACGAACAGAACGTCATCCTGTCGGTGGTCACCGCACAGGAGCCGACGACGCCCGACAGCGACCGCGTCAAGATGGAGCCGATCAACGACCTCTTCATGCGCGTCACCATGACCTTCGGCTACATGGAGCAGCCCAACATCCCCAAGGCGATGGCCATCTGCCGCAAGCGAGGCTGGAAGTTCGATATCATGACGACCTCCTTCTTCCTCTCAAGGCGTTCGCTCAAGGCCTCGCCGAGCTCCGGCATGCCGCTGTGGCAGGACCGTCTGTTCATCGCGCTCGCCCGTACCGCCGCCGACGCGACGGAGTACTTCCAGATCCCCACCGGCCGGGTGGTCGAGGTCGGCACCCAGGTCACCGTCTGAGCCCGGGCAACTCGCCGCCGGTTTTCCGCCATTTCCGGTCTTGCGCGAGTCGCGCTTCTCCGCCATAAGAGCGTACCGTACCGTACGGTACTCTCGGCTCGGGGCCGTGGCGGGTGTGGACGGGACCATGGACAAAGCGGAAGCGGAACTGACGTCACGCCAGGAAGCGGTGCTGGAGGCCGTTCTCGACCTGATGGTGGAGGAGGGCGACCAGCTGACCATGACGGCCGTCGCGCGGCGCGCCAGCTGCTCCAAGGAATCCCTCTACAAATGGTTCGGCGGCCGCGAGGAGCTGCTCACCGCGACCGTCCGCTGGCAGGCGGCCAAGGTGCGGGTGGCTCCGGTCGACCGCGCCAGCCTGGACCGCGCTTCGCTCGGCGCCAGCCTGCAGCAATTCGCCTCGGCCTGGCTGTCGGTGATCGCCACGCGGACCTCCATCGCCCTCAACAGGGTGGCCGTGGGACAGGCCGCATCCGACGCGTCGGGGCTCGGCGCCATCGTGCTGGAAAACGGCCGCTTCGAGATGGGCCGCCGGCTGAAGCCGGTCCTCGAAGCCGGCCGTGATGCAGGGCTGCTCAGCTTCGACGACGCCGAGGAGGCGTTTCGCACCTTCTTCGGCCTCGTCGCTCGCGACGTCCAGATCAGGCTGCTGCTCGGCGACCGGCTGGAGCTGGCGCCGGCCCTGATCGCCCGCGACGCCGAGCAAGCGGCCCGCCAGTTTCTCGCTCTCTTCGGCGCCTCCGGCGAGCGCCCGAAGATCCGTTCCGTCTGATCCGTCGACTTCAAAAGGGAAGGAAGTTCCATGCGCGTCTACTACGATCGGGATGCCGATCTCAATCTGATCAAGGGCAAGAAGGTCGCCATCATCGGCTATGGCAGCCAGGGCAGGGCGCATGCCCTCAACCTCAAGGATTCCGGCGTCAAGGATATCGCCATCGGCCTCAAGCCGGGCTCGCCGACCGCCAAGAAGGTCGAGGCCGACGGCCTCAAGGTGATGACCGTCGCAGAGGCCGCCAAATGGGCCGACCTGATGATGATGGCGACGCCGGACGAGCTGCAGGCCGACATCTACCGCAACGAGATCGCCGGCAACATCCGCGACGGCGCCGCAATCGCCTTTGCCCATGGCCTCAACGTGCATTTCGGGCTGATCGAGCCGAAGGCCTCCGTCGACGTGCTCATGGTGGCTCCGAAGGGCCCCGGCCATACGGTGCGTGGCGAGTATCAGAAGGGCGGCGGCGTGCCCTGTCTGGTGGCCGTCCACCAGGACGCCTCCGGCAATGCGCTCGACCTCGGTCTCTCCTATGCTTGCGGCGTCGGCGGCGGCCGCTCCGGCATCATCGAGACCAACTTCAAAGAGGAGTGCGAGACCGACCTGTTCGGCGAGCAGGTGGTGCTATGCGGCGGCCTGGTCGAGCTCATCCGCGCCGGCTTCGAGACCCTGGTCGAGGCGGGATACGCGCCGGAAATGGCCTATTTCGAGTGTCTGCACGAGGTGAAGCTGATCGTCGACCTCATCTATGAGGGTGGCATCGCCAACATGAACTATTCGATCTCCAACACCGCCGAATGGGGCGAATACGTCTCCGGGCCGCGCATCATCACCGCCGAGACCAAGGCCGAGATGAAGCGCATCCTCAACGACATCCAGTCGGGCAAGTTCGCCCGCGACTGGATGCTTGAGAACAAGGTCAACCAGACCTCGTTCAAGGCGACCCGCGCCAAGCTCGCCCAGCATCCGATCGAGGAGGTCGGCGAGCGGCTGCGCGGCATG
>JBEVJK010000131.1:0-95689 GCA_040510195.1 Mesorhizobium sp.
CCCGATCCTTGGATCGGGCAGGCTCTTTCGCGTCAGCAATCCAGCGTCGTGTCGCGCTCCCACTGGGTGAGATGGCGGCAGTAGCTGTTCCACTCCTCGGTCTTGAGCTTGAGGTAGCTCGGCACGAAGGAGCCGAAGGCGTCGTTCAGCACGTCGCATTTCTCGAGGGCCCGCATGGCGTCGAGCATGTTGAGCGGCAGGCGCTTCACGCCCTCCACCGTGTGGCCGTCGGTGTACATGTTGATGTCGAGGCGCTGGCCCGGATCGCGGCGGTTGCGGATGCCGTCCAGGCCCGCGGCCAGGATCGCGGATTGGAGCAGGTAGGGGTTGGCGGCGCCGTCCGCGAGGCGGAATTCCAGGCGCCCGCCGTCGGGGATGCGGATCATGTGGGTGCGGTTGTTGCCCGTGTAGGTCACGGTGTTGGGCGCCCAGGTCGCGCCCGATGTGGTGCGCGGCGCGTTGATGCGCTTGTAGGAGTTGACCGTCGGGTTGGTGATCGCCGCCAGCGCCGGCGCATGGCGCATGATGCCGCCGAGGAAGTGCCGCCCGCGCTCCGACAGCCCGAGATCCATGTCGTTGTCGGCGAAGACGTTGGTCTTGCCGGCCTTGTCCCAGATGGAGACGTGCATGTGGCAGCCATTGCCGGTCAAGCCGGGGAACGGCTTCGGCATGAAGGTGGCGCGCAGGCCGTGCTTCTCGGCGATCGAGCGCACCATGAACTTGAAGAAGGAGTGCTTGTCGGCGGTGGCGAGCGCGTCGTCGAAGGCCCAGTTCATCTCGAACTGGCCGTTGGCATCCTCGTGGTCGTTCTGGTAGGCACCCCAGCCGAGCGACAGCATATGGTCGCAGATCTCGGCGATCACGTCGTAGCGGCGCATCACCGCCTGCTGGTCGTAGCAGGGCTTGGTCGCGGTGTCGGCCTCGTCGGAGATGCGCTGGCCGTCGCGGGTGATGAGGAAGAATTCGGCCTCGACGCCGCTCTTCATGTAACAGCCTTGCGCGGCCGCCGCCGCCATCACCCGTTTCAGCGTGTTGCGGGGCGCCTGCTCGACGGACTTGCCGTCCATCACGCAGTCGGAGGCGACCCAGGCCACCTCGGGTTTCCAGGGCAGCTGGATCGCCGATTGCGGGTCGGGCACGCCCAGCATGTCGGGATGCGCCGGCGTGAGGTCGAGCCAGGTGGCGAAGCCGGCAAAGCCGGCGCCCTCCTTCTGCATCTCGGCGATCGCCTGGGCGGGTACGAGCTTGGCCCGCTGGCCGCCGAACAGGTCGGTGTAGGAGATCATGAAGTACTTGATCTTGTTGCGCCCGGCGAAGGCCGCGAGGTCCTCGCGGTCGCCCTGGTTCAACGTTCCCTCAAAAGCCGATCCCATCGTGTGCTCCCATTGGCTTCGTTCCCGTTGTTCTTTTCAAAGGCCGTTCCTGCCGGGAATCCAGTCGGTCCCGGCCAACGGCACGCCCGCCATCGCAGCCGCCTCGATGGTGACCGCGACGAGGTCCTCCGGCTCCAGATTGTGGACGTGGTTCTTGCCGCAGGCGCGGGCAAGCGTCTGCGCCTCCAGCGTCATCACCTTGAGGTAGTTGGCGAGCCGCCGACCGGCGGCCACCGGATCGAGCCGCTTCATCAGCTCCGGGTCCTGGGTGGTGATGCCCGCCGGGTCGCGGCCTTCGTGCCAGTCGTCATAGGCACCGGCCGTGGTGCCGAGCTTCTCGTACTCGCTTTGCCAGCGCGGGTCGTTGTCGCCCAGCGCCACCAGAGCGGCGGTGCCGATCGAGACCGCGTCGGCGCCCAGGGCCAGCGCCTTGGCGACGTCGGCACCGCTGCGGATGCCGCCGGAGACGATCAGTTGCACCTTGCGGTGCATGCCGAGCTCCTGCAGCGCCTTTACGGCGGGCCGGATGCAGGCGAGCGTCGGCTGCCCGACATGCTCGATGAACACCTCCTGGGTGGCCGCCGTGCCACCCTGCATGCCGTCGAGAACCACCACGTCGGCGCCGGACTTCACGGCGAGCGCCGTGTCGTAGTAGGGGCGGGCGCCGCCGATCTTGACGTAGATCGGCTTTTCCCAGTCGGTGATCTCGCGCAGCTCGAGGAGCTTGATCTCCAGATCGTCCGGGCCCGTCCAGTCCGGGTGCCGGCAGGCCGAGCGCTGATCGATGCCCTTGGGCAAGGTGCGCATGGCGGCGACGCGGTCGGAGATCTTCTGCCCGAGCAGCATGCCGCCGCCGCCCGGCTTGGCGCCCTGGCCGACGACCACCTCGATCGCGTCGGCCCGCCTGAGGTCCTTCGGGTTCATGCCGTAGCGCGACGGCAGGTACTGGTAGACGAGGATCTGGGAGTGGCCGCGCTCCTCCTCGGTCATGCCGCCGTCGCCGGTGGTGGTCGAGGTGCCGGCGAGCGTGGCGCCGCGGCCGAGCGCCTCCTTGGCCGGGCCGGAAAGCGAGCCGAAGCTCATGCCGGCAATGGTGATCGGAATTTTCAGCTCGATCGGCTTCCTGGCATAGCGGGTGCCGAGCACGACGTTGGTGTCGCAGCGCTCGCGGTAGCCTTCGAGCGGATAGCGGGAGATCGACGCGCCGAGGAACAAGAGGTCGTCGAAATGCGGCACCTTGCGCTTGGCGCCGCCGCCCCGAATGTCGTAGATGCCGGTCGCCGCGGCCCTCCGGATCTCCGAGAGCGTGTAGTCGTCGAACGAGGCGGAGGAGCGCGGCGTGGTGGGCGGGTTCTGGTAGCTCATCGCGGCTTGACCTCAGTAGGCGTCGGCGTTGTCGATGTGGAAGTTGTAGAGCTTGCGGGCCGAGCCGTAGCGCTGGAACTCTTCAGGTCGCACGCCTTGGACGCCGGCTTTCTCGAGCAGGCGCTCGAGCAGCGCGACATGCTCCTGGCGCAACGGCTTGGCGATGCAGTCGGCGCCCAGGCTCTTCACCGAGCCGCGTACGAAGAGCCGCGCCTCGTAGATGGAGTCGCCCAGCGCGTCGCCGGCGTCGCCGAGCACGACCAGGTTGCCCGACTGGGCCATGAAAGCGGACATGTGGCCGACATTGCCGTGGACGACGATATCGATGCCCTTCATGGAGATGCCGCAGCGCGACGAGGCGTTGCCTTCGACGACCAGCAGGCCGCCACGCCCGGTCGCGCCGGCATACTGGCTCGCATCGCCTTTGACGAGGATCGTGCCCGACATCATGTTCTCGCCGAGACCCGGTCCGGCCGAACCGTACACGGTGATGGTCGCCGCCTCGTTCATGCCGCCGCAATAGTAGCCGACGCTGCCGCGGATCTCGATTGCGACGGGGGCCGCCACGCCGACGGCCACCGAATGGTGGCCATCGGGATTGACGACTTCCCAAGCCGCCTGGTTGGAGCCTGGGGCGATCGCATGGAGCGCCTGGTTGAGATCGCGCACGCTCGACTTGGCGAGGTCGAATACCTGGGCGAAGCTGGCTTCCGCAAGGTTGGTGGCGGCCATTCAGTGCTCCCAGAAATAGACGGTCGCGGGCTCCGGCTCCCAAACCTTGGCCTTGTCGATGCCCGGAAGACGCGCCAGCGCCCGGTACTCCGAGCCAAAGGCGACATACTGGTCGGTCTCGGCCAGCACTGCAGGCTTGCAGGCGATCGGGTCGCGGACGACGCCGAAGCCGGTCCTGGTGCCGACGACGAAGGTGAAGAAGCCGTCCAGGTCCTCGAGCGTGCCTTCCAGGGCCTCGCCGAGGTCCTTGCCATGGGCCATGCGCGCCGTGAGGTAGGCGGCCGCCACCTCGGTGTCGTTCTCGGTCTCGAAGCGCATGCCGTCGCGGATCAGCTCGCGCCGCACATTGTTGTGGTTCGAAAGCGAACCGTTGTGGACGAGGCACTGGTCGGCGCCGGTCGAGAAGGGATGCGCGCCGAGCGTCGTCACCGCCGACTCGGTCGCCATGCGGGTGTGGCCGATGCCGTGCGTGCCGGCCATCTCGGCCAGCGCGAAGCGCGCCACCACGTCCTTCGGCAGCCCGACCTCCTTGTAGATCTCGACCGCCTCGCCGCTGCCCATGATGCGAATGGCAGGGCGGCACTCGGCCAAAAGCTGCCTGGCCTCCTCGATCCGCTCCGAGGGCAGCTCGATGACGGCATGCGAGGAGCGGACCGTCAGGCTGACCTCATCGCCCAGCGCCTCGGCGAGCTCGTCCTCGAGGCCGGCGAAATCGCGCCGCGGCTCGGGCGACTGGACGGTGATCTTGCTGCGCCCTGCCTGCCGGTCGCCATAGATGGCGATGCCGGCACTGTCGGGGCCGCGGTCGCTGAGGGAAATCAGCATCTCCGACAAAAGCGCGCCAAGCTTCGGCTCCAGCGCACGGTCCTTGAGAAACAGTCCGACAATGCCACACATCGCAGCGCCACCTCTCGTCAGCCACTCAGCCGAATTTTCTAGCAGCAGCTCGGGCAAAACTCAACTGTGATGAATTTAATTTTCCTCTGAGGAACATGTGCAGGTTCAGTCGCCATTGCTGCCTTGCGGATAGGAAATGATCGACAGGTAGCGGATGGGCAGCTGCGACAGCTCCATCGGCCCATGCGGCGCGTCGGCATCGAAGAACAGGCTGTCGCCGGGCAGCATGCGGAAGCTCTTGTCGCCGTGCCGGTAGGTGACTTCTCCCTCCAGCATGTAGATGAACTCGATGCCGCCGTGCTGGAAGGCGGGGAAGACGTCGGAGTCCTTGCTCAGCGTGATCAGATAGGGCTCGACGACGACGCCGCTGGTGTTGGCGCCGATGTGCCCTAGGAGCGCATATTGGTGCCCGGCGCGCGTGCCCCGGCGCTCGACGTCGACGCCCTCACCGGCCTTGACGAAGACGGCGTTGCGCTCTTCCTCGAAGCGGCGCAGGAAATCGGTGAGCGGCACGCCGAGGGCGTGCGACAGCGCCTGAAGCGTGGTCAGGGACGGCGAGGTGTTGCCGTTCTCGATCTTGGACAGCATGCCGAGCGAGATGTTGGTGGCGGCCGCAAGGTCGGCGACGGTGATGCCGAGCTTCTTGCGAAAGGTGCGGACCTCGCGCCCGATGGCCACTTCCAGCACCTTCTCGCGCGGCTCCCGCGTCGCATGGGGATCCTGGTGGAGCGCCGGGCGATGCGGGACTTGCGACGCGCCGTTGGCGGGCGCGCCGGCCTCGTCGCGCGGCGGCCGACCTGTGCTGCTTTGCCTTCCCATGTGTACTCCGGGTGAAAGATGCTTCACTGCAAGGAAACATCCAAGCGTGCGGAACGCAAGCCTGGGCGACTAGACGCCGTTGCGCGGGATGCTGAGGAACCAGTCCCGCGCGGCGACGCGCTCATCGGCCTCGAAGGCCTCCAGCGCGGCGCGGATCTCGAAGGTGGTGGGCGTGCAGGCAACCTGCGTGCGCGTCTCCGTGCGGATCTGCCAGGCGCCGCGCGCCAGACGCCAGGTCGCCTGGGTCTCGGCGGACGTCGCCGTCGGGTCGCCCTCGCGGATCCGGTAGCGCTCTTCGGAGTCGGCCGCGAAGGCGAGGTCGATGGCCGGCAGGTGATAGGAGGCGCGCTCGCGGTGGACGGTCACCTCGACCGTGCCGGTCGTCGGGTCTTCCAGGATGGTGCGGTTGCGGCCGCCGAGCTTCTCGATGAGGTGCGGCTCGGCGGCGGCCTCTTCCGGCGGCGGGAACGGGGCCAGCGCGGCGTCGCCGGGCGAGGGCGGCCGGACGGGGAGCTCCAGCAGACTGTCGACAGTCGACAGCGTCAAGGTCGCGGTGGCCGGCGAGGGCCAGGCGATCGGCCAGTGATTGCCGGCGAGCGCCAGCCTGATCCGATGTCCGGGCGCAAACGCCTGGGCCGCGTCGTTGAGGAGGATCGTGACGGCAAAGGGTTCGCCGGCGACCAGCGCCTGCGGACGCTCATGGCCGTCGCGGTGCGTGAGATTGAGAAGGCCGTAGGACACCACCGTCGAGGCGCCGTCCGGGGCGACGTCCTCCAGCCGGGCGGCGATCATGGCGTCCGGCCGGTCCGATGCGAGCTGCAGCGTGAGGCGTGGCGCGCCGAGGATCTCCAGCCGTTCGGCGAGCGGCGGGCTGTCGAAGACGACGGAGCGGCCGTCGTCCGGCCGCTGGTCGGCGGGCAGCTCGCCGGGCATGCCATAGGGGCACCATTCGCCATAGGTGACGCCGGTCGCCAGACTGGAGGCGACGGTGAACGTGGCCGCGGCGCCGGCGCGGTCGGCGAGGCCGTGCTGCGTCAGGTGGAAGGCGAGCGGCGTTCGCGCCGCGGGCGGCCATCGCGCTTCGGCGACCCAGCGGCCCGGCCGTTCGGCATAGGAGGTCGCCGGCGGCACGCTTTCCTGCATCCAGGCGCGCAGCATCGGCTCGCCCATGATGCCGGTGTCGAGGCCCTTCAGCCAGAAATCACACCAGCGCAGCTCTTCCTGGAGGAAGCCGATCGGCGGTCCGGGGAAGGCGATGTTCGGATAGGCATGCGCCCAGGGACCGATGAGGCCTTTGCGGGGCGCCGACAGCCCGGCCAGCAGGCGAGGGATCGCATTGGAGTAGCCGTCGGCCCAGCCGCCGATTGCGTAGACCGCCGCGGTGATGGCCGAGTAGTCCTCGGCCACCGAGCCCTGCTTCCAGTAGTCGTCGCGGGTCTGGTGGCCGATCCAGTCCGCCAGCATCAGCGGATTGTTCTCCAGGCGGGCCAGCCACATGTCGCGCCAGCGGTCGCCGACGACCTCGGGGTCGGGCGGCAAGGCGCCGAATGCGAACATCGTCGAGGCCCAGGCGATCGTGTTGTTGAGCAGACAGCCGCCCATGTAGTGGCAGTCGTCGGCATAGCGGTCGTCGGTCGAGCAGCAGGTGATGACGGCCTTCAGGGCCGGCGGGCGGTGGCTGGCGACCTGCAGGGCGTTGAAGCCGCCCCAGGAAATGCCCATCATGCCGACCGTGCCGCTGCACCAGGGCTGGGCGGCGAGCCAGGCGATGACCTCGACCGCGTCGCTCTGCTCCTGCGGCAGGTATTCGTCGAGCAGCAGGCCGTCCGAATCGCCGGAGCCGCGCATGTCGACGCGGACGGTGGCATAGCCATGCCCGGCGAAGTAGGCATGCATCTGCCGGTCGCGCAGCACCGTTCCGTCCCGTCGCCGATATGGCAGGTATTCGAGGATGGCAGGCACCGGGCGCTCCAGGGCATCGACGGG
This sequence comes from Mesorhizobium sp., assembly GCA_040510195.1. Taxonomy (GTDB): domain Bacteria; phylum Pseudomonadota; class Alphaproteobacteria; order Rhizobiales; family Rhizobiaceae; genus JBEVJK01. The sequence continues at coordinate 7,173 of JBEVJK010000131.1, forward strand.
CAGCCAAAGCGTCGCGGCGAGCCGGGTGCCGTCGGAAAGCGTGATCCACTCGGTCGGGACGGTGCTTGTCTGGCGCGGGAAGGTTTCTCTGACGGGGATGTCCATGGGGAGCCGAGGCGTTGTCGAGCGGCGAGCTTGGCCAAAATTTCGTCCGCTTGCAAACCCACCAGGCGCTGGCTTAGAAAATCACTCCTGCCGGGAGGGGGAGACCAGAAAAACTTGCCGCCTTTCGCTTATCAGCTTGTCCCATGCCGTTTCTTGTGAACCAATTGCGGGCTGCCTTAGGCTGGCCCGGCTTCGGTGCGCCATCGCGGCCGACGCCCCCGCTTCCAGAAAGGACCACAGGATGGGCTACGAATTGTCGCGAAGAGGTTTTTTGGCCGGCAGCGCCGCCGCTGGCGTGACCGTGCTGGGGGTGCCGTGGGCCAACGTCGTCCATGCCGCCGACGGCCGCCTGGTGGTGAGGGTGGACGAGGATCTGAAGAACCTCGATCCGGCGTTCCGCAGCGGGCCTATCGACGTCAACGTCATCCTGGCGGTCGGCCAGGGGCTGGTGAAGTTCAAGCCCGGCACGACCGAGTGGGAGAACGACGCCGCCGAGGAGATCACCCAGGTCAGCGACACGCTGATCGAGTTCAAGCTGAAGGAAGGCCTCAAATTCACCGGCGACTACGGGCCGCTCACCGCCGAGGACGTGAAGTTCTCGTTCGAGCGCTTCTTGCCGGGGCCCGACGGCAAGAAGGTCGACTACGCCGACGACTGGGCGGCGCTGGACAAGGTCGAGGTCACCGGTCCGCTGACCGGCAAGATCCATCTGAAGAGCCCGTCCCCTGCCGTCTGGCTGATTGCGCTGGCCGACGGGTCGGGGGTGATCATCTCCAAGAAGGCGTTCGAAAGCCTGGGCGACAAGTTCAAGACGACGCCGATCGGCTCCGGCCCCTATCTGCTCAAGGAATACGTCCCGCGCGACCATTTCACGCTGGTCGCCAACCCCGACTATCTGGGCGAGAAGCCGTTCTTCACCGAGATCGTCGGCAAGCCGATCACCGACGACAAGACGGCCCAGCTGGCCCTGCAGGCGGGAGAGATCGACTTTTCCCGCATCGATCCGGCCGTCGCGAAGGACATCGCCAACGCCCCCGGCATCAAGACAGAGAAGCTGTCGGCGATCGACTATGTGTGGATCGGCCCCAACATCGAGAAGAAGCCGTGGGACGATGTGAAGGTCAGGCAGGCGGCGCGCCAGGCGCTGGACATCCCGGCGATCATCGCGGCCGCCTATAACGGGGCGGTCGAGCCGGCCTATGCGCTGGAGGCGCCGGGCATCCTCGGCTATTGGAAGGACGCGCCCAAGCATGAGCGCGATATCGAGGGCGCCAAGGCGCTGCTCGAGGAAGCCGGGCAGGGCGGCGGCTTCTCCACCAAGCTCACCGTGCTCAACAATGCGGTGTCGCAGGCGACAGCCGCCGTCGTGCAAGCCAACCTGGCGGAGATCGGCATCGACGTGCAGATCGACGCGCTCGACGAAGGCACCTACTGGTCCCATGGCGAGAACGACGCCAGCAAGGACCTGGAGCTCGTGCTGGTCGAGTACCGGGGCAAGTTCGATCCCGGGTTCCAGACGCAGTGGTTCACCTCGGACCAGATCGGCACCTGGAACTGGCAGCGCTGGAACAGCAAGGAGTTCGACGCCTTGCACAAGCAGGGGCTCGTGGAAGCGGACAAGGCGAAGCGCGAGCAGATCTACATCGACGCGCAGAAGCTGATGGACGAGTCCGCCGCCTTCTGGTGGATCACGCACAACGCCTACACCTTCGCCTTCAAGGACACGCTGTCGCCGGGCATCCTGCCCAATGGCAACCAATGGCAATACGCCTCGTTCAAGCAGGCCTGAGCTTGGCGGTTCCGCAAACGGGCGCCCGGCGGTCGGCCGGGCCCCGCCCCATTCGGCACAGCGGCGGCATGCGATGAGCGGCCTCTGGAGCGAAGGCGGGCTCTTCCGGTATTTCGTCGTGCGGCTGGTGCTGTCGGCGCTGGTGCTGGTGGGCAGCATCGCGCTGCTTTGCTCGCTGACGCTGATCGTGCCCGGCGACCCGTCCACCATCCTGCTCGGCCCGCGAGCCACCCCGCAGGCGGTGGAGGCCTTCCGCGAGCAGATGGGGCTGACGCTGCCGCTCTACGAGCGGGTGGCGCTGTTTTTCGCCAACGCGCTGCGAGGCGATCTGGGCGCCGACGTGATCAGCGGCCGGCCGGTTTCCCAGATGGTGGCGCTGGCGCTTCCCAACACGCTTCTGCTCGCCGTGTCGGCGATCGGACTGGCGGTGCTGGTCGGGGTGCCGATCGGCTGCTATGCGGCGGTCCGCCAAGGCAGCCTGCTCGACCAGGCGCTGGCGGTGGTCAGCGTCGGCCTGGTGGCGACGCCGAGCTATGTCATCGCCATCCTGCTCCTCTACACCTTCTCGGTCCGGCTCGGCTGGTTCCCCGTGCTGGGGGCGGGCGATGCCGGAAATTTCCTCGACCAGCTGCACCATCTCGTGCTGCCGGCGCTGGCGCTCGCTGTCGGCTGGATCGGCTATATCGCGCGGCTGGTGCGCTCCTCGCTGCTGGAGGTGCTGGGCGAGCCCTTCATCCGCACGGCGCGCGCCTACGGCCAGCCGGAGCGCCGCGTGGTCATGAAATATGCGCTGAAGCTCGCCTGCATCCCCACCGTCGCCATCCTGGGCGTCGGCATCGGCGAGCTGATGGGCGGAGCCGTGTTCGTCGAGGTGATCTTCAACCGGGCGGGCCTCGGCTCGCTCATCTTCGATGCGATCAAGAATCGCAACTACCCGATCGTCCAGGGCGGCGTGCTGGTGGTGGTGGCGATCTTCGTGCTGGTCAACCTCTTCGTCGACCTGTCCTATGCCTGGCTCGACCCGCGGGTGCGCGAAAGCCTCGGCAAAGCGCGGTCCGGGGTCTGACGCCGTGGAGGTGCTGCGCCGTGTCTGGATGAGCCCGAGCGGGCGGATCGGCCTGATCGCGACGCTCCTTGTGGTGGTCGGCGGGCTGGCCGCGCCGCTCCTGGCGACGCACCTGCCCAGCCAGATCGACGTCGCGGCCCGGCTGACGCCGCCTTCGTCCGCGCACTGGCTGGGAACCGACCAGCTCGGCCGCGACCTCTATTCGCGCGGCCTGTTCGGCACGCGGGTGGCCATTGGCGTGGCGCTGGCGGTCACGGCGACCGCCTTGATCGTCGGCATCCTGCTCGGCGTGCTCGCCGCCAGCGCTCCCGCCCCGGTCGAGCGCGCCATCCTGGCTTTGTTCGACATCATCAGCTCGTTCCCGAGCCTCATCCTGGCGCTGTCGCTGGTCGCCGTGCTCGGGCCCGGACTCACCAACATCGTCATCCTGGTCACCATCGTCTTCGTGCCGCAGTTCGGGCGCATCGCGCGGGCGCAGACCCTCACGGTGCGCCAGCAATCCTTCATCGAGGCGGAGCGGGCGCTGGGCGCCTCGGGCAGCCGGATCATGCTGCGCCACGTGCTGCCCAACATCGTCGGCCCGATCGTCGTGCTGGCCAGCATGAACATTCCCGTCGTGATCACGCTCGAGGCGGGGCTTTCCTTTCTCGGCGTGGGCATCCGGCCCCCGCTGGCGAGCTGGGGATCGATGCTTTTCGACGGCTTCACCTATCTCGAGCAATCGGTGTGGCCGGTGCTCGTTTCGGGCGGCATGCTGACCGTCGCGACGCTCGGTTTCACGCTGTTCGGCGAGGCGCTGCGCGATGCCATCGATCCCAAGCTGAGGCGCGGCGCATGAGCGACTTTCTCGCCATCCGCGACCTGTCGGTGGATTTCGCCGTGGCCGGCGGAGCCCTGCATGTGCTGCGCGACGTCTCGCTGACCGTCGTCAAGGGCCGCATCGTCGGGCTGGTCGGCGAGAGCGGCAGCGGCAAGTCGACGCTGGCGCTGGCCCTGCTAGGGCTGCTGCCGGGCAATACGAGCCGCGTCGCCGGCGCCATCGAGCTCGACGGGCTGAACCTGCTTTCGCTACCCGCGGAGGCGCTGGAAAGTCTGCGCGGGCAGCGGATCGCCATGATCTTCCAGGATCCGATGACGGCGCTCAACCCGGTGTTCACCATCGGCACCCAGCTGGTCGATGCGCAACGCGGCAAGTATCCCCGGCTCGGCCGGCAGGCTCTCCTGCAACGCGCCGCCGAGATGCTGGCACGCGTCGGCCTGTCTGACCCGGAGACGCGGCTCGCCGCCTATCCGCATCAGCTTTCAGGCGGCATGCGGCAGCGCGTGATGATCGCGATGGCCCTGCTTTGCGAGCCGGAAATCCTGATCGCGGACGAGGCGACGACGGCCCTCGACGTCACCGTGGAGGCGCAGATCGTCGAGCTCATCCGCGACCTCAGCGGCGCCTTCGACGGCTCGATCCTGTTCGTCTCCCACAGCCTGGGCCTGGTGTCGGAGCTCGCGGACGACGTCGCCGTCATGTATGCCGGAAAGATCGTGGAGAGCGGGCCGACAACAAGCCTGTTCGACGACCCCCGGCATCCCTACACGCGGGCGCTGCTCTCCTGCGAGATCGACCCCGACGAAGCGCCGGGCACGCCGCTTGTCACCATCAAGGGCGGGCTGCCCGACCTGGTCGACGTTCCCGCCGGCTGCATCTTCGCCGAGCGCTGTCCGCTGCGCTTCGACAAATGCCGCGAAGAGCCGCCATCGGTGGCGGTCGCGCCGGGCCATTTCGCCGCATGTTGGCGCGCATGAGAGCCGACAGCCGCCAAGTGCTCGAAACGAGCGGGCTGCACGTCACCTTTGCCGGCGGCGTGCAGGCGGTGGCGGGCGTCGATCTCGGCCTGGCGGCGGGCGAGACGGTCGGCCTGGTCGGCGAGAGCGGCAGCGGCAAGACGACGCTGGCCAAGGCGCTGATCGGGCTCAACCGGCCGAGCGCCGGCACCGTGCGGCTGGACGGGCGGGACCTGACGGCGCTCAAGCGCGCCGATCGCCTCTGGCTGCGACGGCGGGTGCAGATGATCTTCCAGGATCCACTGTCGTCGCTGTCGCCGCGCATGCGCATCCGCAAGCTGCTCGCCGAGCCGCTGGCCATCCACGGCTTGGACGCGCAGCATCACTGGCCGCATGTGCAAGAGGTGACGAAGCGCCTGGGGCTGGCCGAGGCGCTGCTGGACAAATACCCGCATCAGATCAGCGGCGGCCAGGCCCGCCGGGTGGCGATCGCCCGCGCGCTGGCGACGCAACCGACCTTCCTCATCGCCGACGAACCGACGGCCGGCCTCGACGTCTCCGTGCAGGGCGACCTGCTCAACCTGCTCGCCGACCTGCAGCGCCAGTACGCGCTGGGTATCCTCATCGTCAGCCACAACCTCAACGTGGTCGGGCGGATCACCCAGAGGGTGGCGATCCTCTATCTGGGCAAGGTGATGGAGGAGGGGTCGACGCGCAGGATCTTCCAGGCGCCGCGGCATCCCTACACGTTCGGCCTGCTGTCGGCCAATCCGGTGATCGATCCGCACCGCCGACGAGCGCGCATGCTGCTCAGGGGCGAGATCCCGAGCCCGAGGAACCCGCCGTCGGGGTGCCGCTTCCATACGCGCTGCCCGCGGGTGCAGGACCGCTGCCGGGTCGAGGAACCGCAGCTCGCCGGTGATGCCGAGCAGCGCTATGCCTGCCATTTCCCGCTGGAGAGCGCGACATAGAGGCGTTCGGCATCGTCGCCCAGCGGCCGATCCTCGCCGAGCGGCGCGACCAGCGCCCGCACCGCCTGGCGGACCTTGCCGGTGCCCGTTGCCAGCCGCAGGCCCGGCCGCAGGTCCACCGCCTGCGCCGCCGCCATCAGCTCGAAGGCGATCAGGCGCTGCCAAAGCGCGATCATCTCGCCTGCCTTGGCGATCGCCAGCGGCGCGTGGCTGGCATGATCCTCGACGCCTTCGGAGACGGCGAGGATGTCCAGCATGACCGGATTTGCGCGTTGCCTGACCATCGCAAGGGTGGCGGCGACGACCTTCTGCAGCGGCACGAAGCCGGCGGACGCACCGCCGGCGGGCGACAGATATCGGGGCAGGCCGCGCCGCGCTGCCCCGGTGAGCTGGACGAAGCGGGCGGCGCTGGCGGCAGCCGCCTGGGCGATCGCCAGCCCGAGGGTCTCGAACGAAAGCGCCAGGCCGGCGGTGTGGAAGTTGCCGGTGGACAGGACGAGATCGTCCTCGACAAGGACCAGCGGGTTGTCGGCGGCGCCGTTCAGCTCGATCTCGACGATCGTGCCGGCGCGCGCGATGGCGTCGGCGAGGGCGCCGTGGATGGCCGGCACGCAGCGCACCGAAAGCGGGTCCTGCAGGGCTGCAGGCGGCGGCTCCGTGCGACGCTTCAGGAGAAGCGCGAGCTCGGCCGCCGCCGCGACCTGGCCAGGCGCCGGCCGTGCCGCCTGGACCGCAGGGTGGAGCATGGTCCGGTTGGCGAGCATCGCCTCCATGGTGAGCGCGGCGGCCTGCTGCTGCTGGCGAAACGCCGCCAGGGCGTCGGCGATGGCCAGAGCCGCGCTGCCGACGGACAGGGCCGAGGCGTTGATGAGCGACAGGCCGTCCTTGGGCCCGAGCGCGACCGGCTGGAGGCCGGCGCGCCGGAGCGCGGCCGATGCGGGCAGGACCTTGCCGCCCAGCTCGGCCTCGCCTTCGCCGAGGAGCATCAGCGCCAGCGGGGCCAGGGCGACGAGGTCGCCGGCGCCGATGGTGCCGATGCGCGGCAGCAACGGGTGCAGGCCGGCATCGAGCGCGTCGAGCAGGAGCCGGAAGACGGCGGGCGAGATGCCGGAACCGCCGCGCGACAGCATCGCCGCCCTGGCGAACATGACGGCGCGGGTCACATCGCGCGGCAGTGGCTCGCCGACCGAACCGGCCCGGCCGCGCACCAGTTGCCGCTGGAAATCCACGGCATCGCCGCTGACGTCGGTGCCGAGATTGGCGCCAAGGCCAGTGTTCAGCCCGTAGATGCGCTGCCCAGAGGCGGCGGCACGGTCGAGCACGTCGCGGGCCCGCGCCAGCCGGGCGAAGACTGCCGGCGCGGCCGTGACGCGGGCCGCGTGGCGGGCGACCGCCACCAATTCGGCGACCGTCGCCGGGCGGCGCGGCGAGAGGACGACGGGCTTCACGCGAAGCGCAGCCGCTGGCCGATGCCGGCCTGCCGTGCCTTGACGAGCATCGCCTTGCCGAGCGCGATATCGCTCAGCGACAGCCCGCGATGCCAGAAGAGGATGGTCTGCTGGTCGTTTTCGCGGCCGGGGCGCGTGCCGGCGGCGATCTGGCCAAGCTCGGCATGAAGGTTGGCCTCGCTGAGACGGCCGCTCTCGACATGCGCGCGCAGCGCGCCGAACTTGCCGGTCCGGCACTGGCCCCAATCGTCGACGACGATCAGGTCCATGATGTCGGTGAGCGAGAGCTCGACGGCGCTCATGGTTCCGTAGGGTACGACAAGCGCACCGCGTTCGATCCATTCGGTCTTCAGGAGCGGTTGCGGTTGGTCGAGCCGCGACGCCTCCACCACGATGTCGGCACCGACGATGCAGCTCTGCCAGTCCGCCGTGGCGGTCACCGCCTTGCCGAGATCGGCGGAGAGCCGTTCGGCGAAGGCGGCGCGGCTCTCGGGTCGGCGGGAATGGACGCGGATCTCCTCGAAATCGAAGAGGGAGTCCAGCAGGCGCACGTTCCAGTAGGCGGTGCCCCGCGCGCCGACATGGGCGAGCACGCGCGAGCCCGGCCGGGCCAGGTATTTGGCGCCGAGGGCTGTGAGGGCGCCGGTGCGCATGTCGGTGATGGCGGTGGCGTCGAGGATCGCCTGCGGGGTGCCGGTGCGCGGGTCGAACAGATTGAGGATTCCGAACTCGGACGGCAGGTCGTGGCGGTAGTTGTCGACGAAATCGCCGACGATCTTCACGCCGGCCGACTGCAGCGGCGCAACATAGCCGCGCAGGACGTTGAAGTGACCATGGAAGGCCGGGTCCGGCTCGAGATGGACGCGCGGCTCGATGACGACCTCGCCGAGGCCCTGTGCGACAAGGCCGGCCTCGACGGCGGCGAGGATCTCCTGGTCGGTGATGGCGAGCGCTTCGATGTCGAGCGCGTTGAGATAATCGATGTAGACGGCTTTCATGGTCCTGGCGCTCTCTATCTGGTGAAAAGCGTCGCGACGGGCCCGGTCCCAGCCTGTTATCCGACGCAGCCCGGCAAGGAAAGAGGTCGTGCGACTGTGGCAGGTTGGGCCAGGTTGCTCGTCGCGATGCGATCTCTGTTGATGATCCGGACCCCTTGGCCTACGGGTTTCACCTGCAACGGAGGCGACAAATCTCATGAAAAGCTTGGGGCGCATCGGAATCATCGGCGGCAGCGGCTGGCTGGGTTCGGCCATCGCGCAGTCTCTTGTCACGTCGGGCAAGGTGGCTCCTGCGGACCTGATCTGCTCCTATCGCTCCGCCATGCCCGGGCCCGTCTCGTGGCGGTTGACCAAGGACAATGCGGAGCTCGCATCGGTGTCCGACGTCATTATCCTCTCGGTGCGGCCGCAGGACTGGGCGGCGGTGGACATCGCCGCGCCGGACAAACTCGTCGTTTCGGTGATGGCCGGCATTGCCCTCAGGACCATCGGCGAGCGCACGCAATCGCGCCGCCTCGCCCGAACGCTGCCCAACGCGGCAGCCGAGGTCGGATTCTCCTACACGCCCATCTTCGTGGACTCGCCCCAGACGGGCGACGAAGACATCGTACGGGCGATATTCGAGACATGCGGCGCGGTCGACGCGGTGGCGGACGAAGACCAGATCGACTATTTCACGGGACTTTCCGGGTCCGGGCCGGCGTTTCCGGCTCTCCTGGCAGAGGCCATGCTCAAGGCGGCGCAGAGTGCGGGCATCCCGGCCGATATCGCCCGGCGCGGCGCCATGCAGACGCTGATCGGTGCCGGCCGGCTCCTCGAAACAGAGCGCCGGCCGCCATCCGAAGTCGTCAAGACCTTCGTCGACTATGGCGGCACGACGGCCGCAGCCATCCTCACGATGCGCGAAAAGGGCTTTGACGAGGCGGTGCTGGCGGGCCTCGAAGCGGCCTATGGCAAGGCCAAGGCTCTCTCAGGCCCGTAGGGTCGACGGTCATTCGTTTGAGGGTTCCTGCCCGGCCTGTTCGAACAGCCATTGGCGCAGGGTCCTGGCTGCCGGCGACAGGTCGCGCTTGTCGTTCCAGGTCAGGTAGTAGCCTCCCGGCGCGGGAAGGGTGAGGTCTGTGAAGCGAGCCAGCCTGCCGCTCTCGACGGCGGGCCTGACCAGGCGGTCCCACCCGATGGCCACGCCCTGGTTCTCCTGGGCGGCCTGAAGCGCCACGGCGAACTTGCCGAAGCGGCGCCCGGCGAGCGTGCCGTGCGGGATCGCGGCGCGGCGCAGGACCTCGTCCCAGCCGGCCCACTCCGGGTCCACCCAGTCGACATGCAGCAGCGGCAGGTCTCCAAGATCCTGCGCAGACGCGTCCGCATGCGCGGCTGCAAAATCGGGTCCGCAGACGGGGTAGATCGTATCGTCGAACAGAAGCTGCGACGTCTCGTCGATCCAGGAGCCGAAACCGTAACGCACCCGCAGGTCGACCTCGGCCCGCCGGTAGTCGCGCGCATTGTCGGAGATCAGGTGATCGACGGCGATCGAGGGGAAGCGGCGCCAGAAATCGCCCATTCGCGGCATCAGCCACATCGATGCGAAGGCGTCGGAGCAGGCGACCGTGACGTTGCGCGATCGGTCGCCTCGCTTGATGTTCTGCACCACCTCGGAGACCCGCGAGAAGCCGGAGGCAAGCACGGCATAGAGGTCTTCGCCGCCGCTGGTCAGCTCGACGCCGCCCGGCATCCGTCGAAAGAGCACCACGCCCAGCTCGTCCTCCACGCTCCTGATCTGCCGGCTGACAGCGCCGGGCGTGACGTTGAGCTCGGCCGCGGCGAGCTTGAAGCTGCCGTGCCGGGCCGAGGCCTCGAAGACCGCCAGGCCGGTCAGGGACGGCAAATCGTAGTAGCGGCGAACCATGGTCCTCAGCGGCTCGAAGTCGGTGCCCAATTGTCAACCGGGGCTTGAGACTTTTGCATTAGGCGCTTTGCCCGGATTTCGGCAAGAGTTTCACGCGGATGAACCTGGCCGTCGGCCTTCAGCGTGCACGAGGCTTCCATGAACCTGCAGGCGAATGCGGCGCGACGCGGTGGCCGCGAGGCGCGTCGGACGCTCAGAACCGCGCCGCGCTTCGAGATGCTGCCGACGCTCAGACGGGGCCTGCCCGTCGTCGAGCCGATGGATGAGGAGCAAGTCCAGCGGATCCACAATGCTTCCATGGCGATCCTGGAGGAGGTCGGGGTCGTGTTCCGGGACCCGATCGCGCTCGACGACTGGAAGCGCGCCGGGGCCCAGGTGCTCGAGGACCGCGTCTTCCTCGACCGGACCCTGGTGATGGAGCTGATCCGCACGATCCCGCCCAGCATCACCTACCACGCCCGCGACCCGAAGAAGAACGTCGCGCTCGGCGGCCGCAATGCCATCTTCGTGCCGATGACCGGTGCGCCATACATGCGCGACCTCGACGACGTCCGGCGCGGACCGACGATCGCCGACCTCGGGACCTTTCACAAGCTGGCTCACATGATGCCCGCCCTGCATTCCTCGGCGCATCATATCGTCGAGCCGATGGACATCGTGGTCGCCCACCGGCACCTCCACATCACCTATTCCTCGATCAAGCATTCCGACAAGATTTTCATGGGCATGACGACGTCGCCCAAGAACGCCGAAGACGTGCTCGACATGTGCGCCATCCTGTTCGGGGCCGATTTCCTGGAAGAGCACGCCGTCGTCACCGGCAACTGCAACGGCAATTCGCCGCTGGTGTGGGACCAGGTCATGCTCGGCGCCATGCGGGCTTTCTGCCGGCGCAACCAACCGGTGCTCTGCTCGCCCTTCGTGCTTGGCGGGGCCAACACGCCGGCGTCCACGGCACCCGCGGTCGCTCAGCTCAATGCCGAGGCGCTGTCGGCGCTCGCCTATACGCAGGTCGTCCGCAGGGGGTGTCCGGCGATCTACGGTCACTTCCTTTCGACCGTGTCCATGCAGTCCGGCGCGCCGATGGCCGGCACGCCCGAGATCTCGCTGATGAATTTCATGATCGGGCAGATGGCGCGCCACTACAACGTACCCTGGCGCACCTCCAACACGCTGGGCGGCGCCAAGGTGTTCGACGCCCAGGCCGGCTACGAGAGCGCGATGACGATGATGGCGGTCCTCCTGTCGGGAGCGAACTACATCTGGCACTCGGCCGGCTGGAACGAAGCGGGCATGCATTGCTCGATCGCCAAGTTCATGGTCGACGCGGAGGTGTGCGCCATGGGGTACCGGATGGCGCAGGGCATCCGATGGGACGATTTCGAGGAGGCGCTCGGCGCGGTGCGCGACATCGGCCCCGGCGGCCACTATCTCGGTCACCCGCACACGCAGGCCAATTTCGAGCGGGCCTTCTTCATGCCCAAGCTGTTCGACAACAACTCGGTCGAGCAATGGGTTGCGGACGGCTCCAAGGATGTGAAGACGAGGGCCCTCGAACAGGCCCGGCGGCTGCTGGAAGACTACGAGATGCCGTATCTCGATCCGGCGAAGGACGAGGCGCTGCGCGACTATATGACCAGGCGTTCGCGAGAGATTCCGGCCGTCGAGGCGCTCAACGAAGAGTATTGATGCAAATGGGCATGCGGAGATCGACAGGAGACTTTCGACGAAACCAGTCCACAATCTGAACACAATGACTGTGATCTAGAAACAACTACGGCAGGATGGGCCTTCATTCGGCTGAAACAATGCAAACGGGAGCATCAGGGAGTTGGCAATGACATTCTACAAGAGCAATGGGAGCCGGGTGCCAGAGGCCGTGGAGCGGATGGCGCAAGATGCCAGGGAGGGGCGGATGGACCGCCGCGAGTTCCTGGCGATCGCCAGCGCGCTCGGCGCGTCGACGGCAGTCGCCTACGGCATGATCGGCCTCGCCGTGCCGACGCCGGCCGTCGCCGAGGAAGGCAAGAAGGGCGGCACGCTTCGCGTGGCGGTTCCGGTGAAGGCGCAGAAGGACCCGCGAACCTATGACTGGGTCGAGCTGGCCAACATTTCGCGCTCCTGGCTGGAGCCGCTGGTCAGGTACACCCGCGAGTTCACCTTCGAGCCGGTGCTGCTCGAGAGCTGGGACGTCAACGACGATGCCACGGAATATGTCCTCCACTTACGCAAGGACGTGACCTGGAACAATGGCGACGCGTTCAACGCTGACGACGTGATCGCCAACTTCAACCGCTGGTGCGACAAGAATGCGTCCGGCAATTCGATGGCGGCGCGGGTGTCGTCCCTGATCGACGAAAAGTCGGGCAAGGCACGCGAAGGCGCCATCACCAAGGTCGACGATCACACCGTCAAGCTCACGCTGAACGGCTCCGACATCTCGATCATCCCCAATCTGACCGACTATCCGGCGCTGGTCGTCCACCGCAACTTCGACGCCGACGGCGCCGATCCGATCGGCAAGCCGATCGGCACCGGGGCGTTCGAGCTGGTCTCCTACGACACCGGCGAGAAGGCGGTGGTCAAGCGCCGCGAGAACGGCAAGTGGTGGGGCGGCGAGTCGCTGCTCGACGGCGTCGAGTTCATCGACTACGGCACCGACCCCAACGCGCTGGTGAATGCGTTCGAGTCCGGCGAAGTCGATGCCAACCAGGAGACCGGCGCGGACTATGTCGCTATCCTCGACGGGCTCGGCCTGGTGAAGACGGAGATCGGCACCGCAACCACGCTGGTCGCCCGCACGAATGTCACCCACAAGCCCTATGACGACCAGCGCGTGCGCAACGCCCTGCAGATGGCCGTCGACAACGCCGCCGTGCTGCAACTCGGCTATGCCGGGCTGGGCGTGGTGGGAGAAAACCATCACGTCGCGCCGATCCATCCCGAGTATTACGAGCTGCCGAAGAAGGCGCGCGACGTCGAGGGGGCCAAGAAGCTGATGTCGGAAGCCGGCCAGGCCGATTTCGAGCACGAGCTGATCACCGTCGACGACGACTGGAACAAGAACACCGGCGACGCGATCGCCGCGCAGCTCCGCGAAGCGGGCATCAAGGTCAAGCGGACCGTCATGCCCGGCTCCACCTTCTGGAACGACTGGACCAAGTATCCCTACTCGATGACGGTGTGGTACATGCGGCCGCTGGGCGTTCAGGTGCTGGCACTGGCCTACCGCACCGGCGAGGCCTGGAACGAAACCGCCTATTCCAACCCCGAGTTCGACAAGAAGCTCCAAGAAGCGCTTTCGATCAGCGATCCCAGCAAGCGGCGCGAAGTCATGAAAGACGTCGAGACGATCATCCAGGACTCCGGGATCATCATCCAGCCTTACTGGCAGAAGCTCTTCAACCACACGACCGACAAGGTGAAGAACTACGCCATCCACCCCACCCTCCAGTTGGATCTGCAGACCGTCTGGCTGGAATCCTGACGGCAAGCTAGAGTTCCGAGCATTTCCGGCATCCCGCGTAGAGCGGGGTGCCGGTTCTCGCGGCGGCGAAGGTGAGGAGGATAATTGTTGACAGTCGACTATCCCGAACTCACCCGACCGCTCCGGATCAGGGGCAAGACGCTGCGGGCGCGGGTCTACCTTCCCGCCCATCAGCCGGGACTGGCCGAGAACGGCCTGCCGGGCGAGCGCTATGTCGACTATCACCGCCAACGCGCGCGGGCCGGGCTGGGCATGCAGATCACCGGTGCCACGCCGGTGAAATGGTCCGAGGTCTGGGCCGATGGCCTGACATTGGTCAATGTCGACGACCGTATCGTTCCCGGCTACCGGGCGCTGGCCAAGGCCGTGCACGAGGAAGGCGGCCTGATGCTTGCCCAACTCGCCCATGTGGGCGCGATGGAGACCTCGGGCGACGCGATCATATCGGCCTCGTGGACGCGCTCCGAGCTCACCCAGCAGATGTCGCGGGAAGCCTCGGAGGAGGAGCTCGAAGAGGTGCTGGCGCTCTACGAGGCGGCCGCGCTGCGCTGCCGAGAGGGCGAGCTCGACGGGATCGAGGTCACCATGGCGCACGGCATGCTGTTGGCGAGCTTCCTGTCGCCCCTGATGAACCGCCGCGAGGACGCGTATGGCGGCGACCTCGATGGGCGCACGCTCTACCCTCGTCGCGTGCTGGCCGCAGTCCGCGAGGCGATGGGCGAGGCCAGCATCGTCGGCATCCGCATCCCGGGCGACGAGCTGGTCGAAGACGGCATCGGAGCCGACGAGGCAGGGCGCATCGCAGCGCGGCTCGTGGCCACCGGCCTCGTCGACTATGTCAGCGTGACGGCCGGGAACAACACGCGCAAGCTGGCGCGGGTGGACCACTGGCCGCCGACGCCGGCGCCATTCGGCGCATTCCGGCATTTGTCGAGGAGCGTCAAGCATGCCGTCGACGTACCGGTCGCGACGGTCGGGCGGGTGACGTCCCTGGATCTGGCCGAGGATATCCTTGCCGCCGGGGATGCCGACCTCGTCGGCATGGTGCGCGCCAACATCGCCGACGCCAACCTGCTGCCCAAGGCGGTGGCTGGACAGTCCAGGACGATCCGTCCCTGCATCGGCGCCAATGTCTGCATCAATTCGCTTCTCGACCACCGGCCGCTCACCTGCATGGTCAATCCCGAGCTCGGACGGCCGCTCGGCACGATCGACCAGCCGATCGGCGCGTCGCGCTCGGCCGTGGTGGTCGGCGCCGGCCCGGCAGGGCTCGAAGCGGCGCGCCGGCTGGCGCTCCGCGGCTATCGCACCACGCTGATCGAGAGGGACGACCACATCGGCGGGCAGGTGCGGCGCTGGGCGAGCACGCCCTCGCGCGAGGAATTCCTCAAGATCGTCCAATGGTGGGGCGACGAGCTCGACCGGCTCGGGGTCGACCTTCGCCTGGGCGCGGAGGTCTCGCCAGCCGACGTCGCCGCGCTTCAGCCTTCGGTGACGCTGCTTGCCACCGGGTCGCGGCCGATCGGCGCGGCGACGGACAGCGCGCTGCCGTCCTTTGGCCCCTACGACGCGCCTGCCGAAGGCGGGCACGTGCTGGTTCGCGACGAGATGGGGCGATTGCCTGCCATGCTGACGGCGGAGCGTCTGGCGCTCGGGTGGAAGCAGGTGACGCTGGTGACCTCCGCCTTGCACCCGGGAGAGGGCGAGGGCATCACGACCGCCTACTTTCTGCTTCGCGCTCTCGCCGAGCGGGGCGTCGAGATCATGGACCGCGCCAAGGTCGCGCGCTTCGAGGGAAGGACGGCCATCCTGTCGGGCATGTTCGGCGAAACCCGCGCGCCCGTCCAGCAGGTCGATGCCGTCGTCTCCCTGCTCGGCGCGACGAGCGAAGACCCGCTCTCCGGCCCGCTGAAGGCGATGGGCCTCGACCTCTTCGTGATCGGCGACGCCAAGTTGCCGCGATCCGTGACGCAAGCCGTCGCCGACGCGGCGACGACGGTCTGGTCGCTGGAAGCCCGCAACCGCGAGCCTGATCCCGGCCTGCGGTCGGAGCCGGCAAGAGGCTCAACGGCGCTGGCGTAGAGCCCGCCGGGCGCGTTTGCAGCCTCAACCGCGTCGCGCTGCCTCGATCGCGGCGACGTCGATCTTCTTCATGTCCATCATCGCGTCGAAGGCGCGCTTTGCTTCGGCGCCGCCAGCCGCGAGCGCCTCCATCAGCACGCGCGGCGTGATCTGCCAGGAAATCCCCCATCGGTCCTTGCACCAGCCGCAGGCGCTCTCCTGGCCGCCATTGCCGACGATGGCATTCCAGTAGCGGTCGGTCTCCTGCTGATCTTCGGTCGAGATCTGGAACGAGAAGGCTTCGTTGTGCTTGAACATGGGTCCGCCGTTGAGGCCGATGCAAGGAATGCCGGCGACGGTGAACTCGACCGTCAGCACATCACCCTGCTTGCCGGCGGGAAAGTCGCTGGGTGCCCGTTGCACGGCGCCAACCGCGCTGTCGGGAAAGACCTCGGCGTAGAAGCGGGCGGCAGCTTCGGCGTCCTTGTCGTACCAGAGGCAGATCGTGTTCTTTTCCATCGGATGGTCCTTTTTCGCGTTGCGTCTCCAAGCCCGGCCCGTTTGCCTTGGCATCCGTCCGACATAGGGAGCCGACGGCTTTCCGCCAGACGAATTTCTTGCAGGGACTCGATCTTTCGGTCAACATCGATCGCGGGAACACAAGACAAGCACAAGCCGCCGACAAAAGGGGAGAGCCATGACAGCCGAAGGACCACGAGCCCGCAATGTCACCACCACCGGCGGCGTCTCCATCGGCGGCGCGCCGGTCTCCTACACGGCGATCCTGGCGGCGCTGGTGGCCGTTCTCGCCTTCATTCCGGCGTCGATCGTGGTCGGCGGCATGGGCGGCGGCTGGCCTTTCCATGACGTCGTCCATCCGATCCTCGGCCTGCTGCTCGGACCGATCGCCGGCCCCATCGCCTCGGTGATCGGCATCGTCATCGGCAACATCATCGCGCCCTACACCAATCTCGGCCCGTGGAGCCCCCTGATGGGCGCGATGAGCGCCTTTGCGGTCGGCATGGTCATGTATCCCGGCCGCTCCTTGTGGTACGTGCCCTGGGTCATCACGCTGATCGCGCATCTCATCTATCTCTACCAGGCGCTGTCGTTCGGCATCGGCTTCGGGCTGTGGCTGAGCAACGTCTTCACCGTCGACATCGCGCTGATCCTCATCGCCATCCCGCAGGTCCGCAACTGGGCGATCGACCTCATCCGCAACGGCGGCCCGGCCTGGCAGCTTTTCTGCGCCTACTATGTCGTCTTCTTCTTCGGCTCGACCGCCGGCATCCAGCTGAACTGGGTGCCGTCCTTCGCCACCAATCCGTGGCCTGCGGAGGTATGGCCGCCGCTGATCGTCATCATCCTTCTGGAACGCGTCGTGTTCACGGCCGTCGGCGCCCTGATCGCCGTTCCGCTGGTCGCCGCCATTCGTCGCTCGCCACTGGCCAAGGCGCAGATGGCGGGATACTGAGTTGCGCTCTGGCGACCCGGTGGCGCCAGGGGAACGGGCAGACACGCCGATCATTCGCTTCGAAGCGGTCGGCTATCGCTATTCCGGCGGCGAGCGGCAGGCGCTCGCCGACATCGATCTGTCGGTCAGGCGAGGCGAGATCATCGGCATCATCGGCCCGACCGGGGCCGGCAAGACCACGCTTTGCCTCGCCCTGAACGGCATCGTGCCGCAATTCTTCGGCGGCGAGTTCTTCGGACACGTCCATATCGCCGATCTCGACTCCATCGAGACGCCGACGAGCCGGCTCGCCCACCATGTCGGCATGGTCTTCGAGGATCCCGACACCCAGATCACCTCGACCAGCGTCGCCGATGAGGTCGCCTTCGCGCTCGAGAACCTCAAGGTGCCGACGGCTGAGATCGAACGCCGGGTCGGCGCCGCCCTGGAGATGGTCGGCCTCGCCGGCCTGGAGGCCAAGCATCCCGCGAACCTGTCGGGCGGCCAGAAGCAGCGGCTGTCGATCGCCTCCGCGCTGGCGCTGTCGTCGGACATCATCGTGCTCGACGAGCCGACGTCGCAGCTCGATCCGATCGCCACGGCAGAGGTGTTCGAGATCCTCAAGCGGCTGAACCGCGAGAACGGGCTGACGGTGGTCGTCGCCAGCCATGCCAGCGAGGAGCTGGCCGAGATCGCCGATCGCATCCTGCTGATCGCCGACGGCAGGATCGTTGCCGAGGGATCGCCGGAGCAGGTGTTCTCGCAGACCGCCATGCTCGGATCGCTCAAGGTGAGGCCGCCCGACATCGTGCGGACGCTCGAAGTGCTGGCACGCTCGTCTGCCACGGCATCCTTGCCCGAGACGTTCCCCGTGACGTTGGCGGCCGCCAGCGAGGCCTATGTCGATCGCCCGCTGCCCTTGCCTGCGGCTGCATCCGCGCCTCCGGCCGCCACCGACGATTCCGGGGCGGTGCTCGCCGCCACGGGCCTCACCCATGTCTATCCCGACGGAACCCAAGCGCTGCGCGGGGTCGACCTCATGGTGTCGCAGGGCGAGTTCCTGGGCATCGCCGGTCGCAACGGGAGCGGCAAGTCGACACTGGTGCGGCATTTCCTGCGGCTGCTCGACCCGACGTCGGGTACGGTGCGGGTCGGAGGCGGCGACATCGCCAAGCTCAAGGTCAGCGATCTGGCGCAGCGGATCGGCTACATCTCGCAGAACGCGCACCAGCAGATCTTCTGCGACACGGTCGCCAAGGAGGTGGGGTTCGCCCTGTCGATGATGGGCCGCCCGCAAGCCGAAAGCGATGCGCGCGTCGCCGAGGCGCTCGAGGCGATGGACCTCGCATGGGCGAGCGATCGGCATCCGATCTCGCTCAGCCGCGGCGACCGGCTGCGGGTGGTGATCGCCGCGGTTCTGGCGCTGGAGCCGCAGATCCTGATCTTCGACGAGCCGACGACCGGCCAGGACTGGCGCGGCTCGATGG
Source organism: Mesorhizobium sp. (assembly GCA_040510195.1). GTDB lineage: Bacteria > Pseudomonadota > Alphaproteobacteria > Rhizobiales > Rhizobiaceae > JBEVJK01. The sequence continues at coordinate 25,720 of JBEVJK010000131.1, forward strand.
CGATTATCGAGATGCTCAGGACGCTCAACGGACGCGGCAAGACGACCGTGCTGATCACCCACCATCTCTATCTGCTACCCGGCTTCGTCGAGCGCCTGGTGGTGATGGATGCGGGCAGGGTCGCGCTCGACGGGCCACTTCGCGAGGTCCTCTACGACCGGCAAGGCTTGGAGAGCGCCGGTCTGATGCCGCCGCAGACGGTCCGCTTCGCCGAGGGCTTTCCAGGTCTGCGCGCGCTTCGTCCAATGGGACCGGACGACCTCACCAGCCTGCTCGGCGTGTCCCTGGGGGCTGTCGAATGACAAGCTATGCCTTGCAGAACCTGTCCGGTGGCTCGGCGATCGCGCGGCTCGACATGCGCGCCAAATTCGCCCTGCTGCTGTTGGCGAGCACGCTGATCTTCGTGTGGAACAACCTCCTGCTCCAGGCCGTGTTCCTGGTGGCGATCCTCGCCATGATGCTCGCCGCAGGCGTGACCCTTGCCACCATCCGCAAGCTGGCGCTCGTGCTGTTGCCGGCACTCGTGCTGATCGTCGTGGTGCAGGGCCTCTGGTCGCCGTTCGGCGTCACACCGGTGTTTACGGTCCCGCCGGACGTACCCGTGCTCGGCGGCCTCAACATCTTCTATGTCGAGGGGCTGCTGTTCGGCCTGTCCGTATGCTGCCGCCTGCTGATTCCGATGCTCGCCTTCCAGCTGGTGTTCATGACCTCGGAGCCGACCGACATCGTGCTCGGGCTGGTCAGGATCGGCATACCCTACCGGGTCGCCTTCCTCTTCTCGACCACCTTCCGCTTCGTGCCGCTGCTCTTCCAGGAGTTGGAAGGGATGAAGGAGGCACAGCGGCTGCGCGGCATCGACCTCGACGGCATCGGCATGGTGCGCAAGCTGGTCGCGCTGGCGCGGCTGCTGGTGCCGCTCATCCTGATCTGCCTGACCAAGGCGCAGCATGTCGAGATCGCGCTGCAGGCGAAAGCGTTCAAGGGCACGGCCGACCGCACATACCTCCATCCCTCGCGGGAGACGCTGTCTGCCGTCGAAAAGCTCTTCGTCGCCGCCTGCTTCGCGATCTTCGTCGCGGCGCTGGCCGCCCGCCTCGTCTTCGGTTTCGGAGGATCGGTCCTGTGACTTTCGTGGCACCCGACGCAACCATCGACTGCGATCCGCCCACCTTGGCGATGATCGAACGCCAGGCGAAGGCCTGGACGATCGGCGATTTTTCCGGGGCTGCCGGCGATTGGAATCCGCAAGGGGTTCTGACCGCGCCCGGCAATCGGGTGCCGTACGAGGCGCTCGGACGCACCGTCGAGACCTTCTTTCGCGACTATGGCGACCTCGCGGTGACCGTCACCAACGTCTTTGCCTCGGCCGACGGCCGGCGCGTCGCGCTGGAATGGCTCTGGGAGGTGACGCGGCGCCAGGACGGAGCCCGCAGCCGGACCGAGGACGCGATCCTGGTCGATCTCGACGAAAACGGGCGCATCCTGTCGTGGCGCGAATATTTCGACACCGCCACCGCCGTCGAGGGCCACCACCAGGCCAAGGGCAGCCCTTCCGGCGCATGAAGGTCCTCGTCGTCTACTGTCACCCTTGCAACGACAGCTTCAACGCGACGGTGCGGGACGTCGTCGTGGACGCGCTGGAGAAGGGCGGCCAGCAGGTTCGGCTCGCCGACCTCTATGCGGCGGGCTTCGACCCGGTGATGCGGGTGGAGGAGTGGCGCGGCTACTTCAAGGACGACGTCGATGTCGAGCCGATCCGCGACCAGGCGCAGCAGCTGCTCTGGGCGGAGGCCGTAATCTTCATCTATCCGACCTGGTGGTACGGGCTTCCGGCGATGTTGAAGGGCTGGCTGGAGCGGGTAATGGTGCCCGGGCTGGCCTTCGAGATGCCGGTGTCCTTGCTGGGCCCGCGGTCGAAGTTGCGGCATATCCGCCGGTTGCTGGTGCTGACCACCTGCGGCGCGTCGCCGCTTCTCTCCCGGCTGATGGGACAGCCGGGGCGGCGGACCTTGCTGCGCGGCTTCCGTTCCCTCTGCCACGTCCTTTGCCGAACCCAATATCTGGCGCTCTACAACATGGACAGCGTGACCGAGCGCCAGAAGTCGGCGCATCTCGAGCGCGTGCGAAAGGCCGTGGCGGCCCTCTCGGCCTGATCGCCTGTCGCAGGGCCGCTTGCGACAGTCGTTGTCTGCGGCCGTCGGTGCCGTCTAGTCTGGGGGCATGGACCGAACATCCGTGCCGCTGCCGGACATCGACCTGACGCGACGGCTCCCGGCAAGACAGCTGCCGGCGCGCGTCCTGCCAGTGCCGACGACGGTCAGCCCGCAGCTGGCGGCTCTGATAGCCGCTCCCTATCCGACTGGCTGGGCCGAACGTCTTCGAAGGCCAGAGCCACGCCCAGTTACTGGATCTGTCGCTGCCTGAATGTGCCGAGGCCTTCGCCGAGAGCGCGGGCTTCCTGAGCGACCGCCTCGCCGGCTAGGGTCGCCAGCAACTCCTTCTCAGCTGGCGCCGAAGAGCAGCGCCGATGCCAGCACCAGACACAGCACGCCAGCGAGTGCGCGCAGGATGTCGTTCTTGTCGAACTGGCGAATCTCTTTCCTTGCCAACATCGGTCCCTCTCCGTCGAGAGGCGCCCGACGATGCCCGCGGCCGAGCACATTCGGCAGCCATGCGGGAGCGGGCGCTGTCTCGAAGCTCAAGCCCCAAGCCCGGCGCCAGAAGCTGCGCTCATTTGGTTAATGAAGGGTTGCCGCCCTCGCGCCCCGCCGCCAAATCTGCCCGGGCGGGGCGATGATCGCCGCAGACAAAGTCCGAGTTGCACTCCGCATCGTCGAGCCCGCACAGACCGACAGGACCCGCATCGGCGGGCGCCCAGCGGCGGCAGTTGGCGCAACGCCGGTTGAATTCCCTGAAATCGAGCACCTCGCCCATCGTCGCCCCCCGTCGCCCAAAGGTCCTCCCCACCGGCGAGCATAACAGGCGCGCCGGTAAGCCGAGGGTCGCCCGTTCAAATGAGGGGCCGCATCCGTTCGTCGCGGCAGCTCCTCGCCCAGGCGGCGGCGCCGCAATCCCGCCAAACCTGCCCGGTAGCATTCCCGTTAGCGTTGTCGCCGGCCAGAGGGGAGGGTCGCGCCATGGTCCGCTTCGTCCTGATCGCACTTTTGGTGCTGCTCGGCTGGTTGGTGCTGGCGCGGCTCGTCAGGATGCTCAAGGCCGCCGAACTCGACTGGAATGGGCTCGCCTTCGCCGCCGGCTTCGTGGCACTTGCCTTCGTGCTTCGCCATGTCACGGGAATGGGCTAGGGCGGCGGCCTTCCGCCGATCGTCCGCGTCACCTCTGCCGCGGCCTCGGCCACCAGCGGGCCCAACGCTGCCACGCGCTCCGGCGTCATGCGCACCGTCGGTCCCGACACCGAGACGCCAGCGATCGGTTCGCCGAACTCGTTGAAAACCGGAGCGGCGATGCAGCGCATGCCGGGATGCCGCTCCTCGTCGTCCAGCGCATAGCCGCGCAGCCGGATCTGCTCGAGATCGAGGGCGAGCGCCGGCGGCGTCGACAACGTCCTGTCGGTGAAGGTTTCGAGCGGCGCCCCGGCCAGGATCGCCGCGACACGGGCGGGCGGCAACTGGGCAAGGATCGCCTTGCCGATGCCGGACGCGTGGAAGGGGCTGCGGGTGCCCGGGCGGAAGAAGGCGCGGATCGCCTGATGCGTCTCGACCTGGCTCACGAACACCACGCAATTCTCCTCGGCGACGCCGAGATTGGCCGTCTCGCCGGTCTTTTCCATCAGCTCCTGCATGACGATCCGAGCGCGGTCGACCAGCTTGCGTCGCCGCAGGAACGCAGCCCCGAGCCGATACGTCTGGACGCCGACCGACCAGAGCTGGTCGGCCGGGTCGAACTCCACCATGCCGTGGGTCTCCAGCGTCGTCAGCATGCGATAGGCCGTCGACGCGGCGATATCGGACTGGGCGGCGATCTCCGACAGCGACAGGCCATCGCTGTCGGCGACGATCGCCAGGATGCGCAGCGCCCGGTCGAGAGACTGCACGGCGGCCGCCTCGCCGGGGCCGTGGAAAGAGCGCGGCCTGCCGCGCTGTCGCTTCTCTGCCATGGAATCAAAATAAAAAACTTTTCCATCTCGTGAAAGGGCAATTGCAGGAAAATTGGCATACTTAACAATTTCAATGTGTTGCTATTTTTTCCTAGGAAATGAAAAATAATTCTGAAAAAATTGAAAAATTCGCTCGGGCGAGTCATCCTTGTCAAAACAAGTCGATGGGAGCTTTGCCATGGCCAGGATGCGCGCGGTCGACGCGGCCGTTCTCGTGCTCGAGAAGGAAGGGATCGAGTGCGCCTTCGGCGTGCCCGGCGCGGCGATCAACCCGCTCTATTCGGCGATGAGGGCGAGAGGCTCCATCCGCCACATCCTGGCGCGGCATGTCGAGGCTGCCTCGCATATGGCCGAAGGCTACACGCGGGCCAAGGCGGGGAACATCGGACTCGCCATCGGCACCTCGGGACCGGCGGGCACCGACATGATCACAGGGCTCTACTCCGCCTCGGCCGATTCCATCCCGATCCTCGCCATCACCGGGCAAGCGCCGCGGGCACGGCTGACCAAGGAGGACTTCCAGGCCGTCGACATCGCGGCGATCGCTGCCCCCGTCACCAAATGGGCGGTGACCGTCATGGAGCCCTACCAGGTTCCGATGGCTCTGCAAAAGGCCTTCCACCTGATGCGCTCGGGCCGCCCCGGCCCGGTGCTGCTCGACCTTCCGGTCGACGTCCAGCTGGCCGAGATCGAGTTCGACATCGACACCTATGCGCCGCTGCCGGCCTACAAGCCGGCGATCACCCGGCCGCAGGCGGAGAAGGCGCTGGCGATGCTCAACGCGGCGAAGCGGCCGCTGATCGTCGCTGGCGGCGGCATCGTCAATGCCGACGCCTCCGACCTGCTGATCGAGTTTGCCGAGATCACCGGCGTGCCTGTCGTGCCGACACTGATGGGATGGGGAACGATCCCCGACGACCACCGGCTGATGGCCGGCATGTGCGGCCTGCAGACCGCCCACCGCTACGGCAACGCGACGATGCTCGCGGCCGACTTCGTGATCGGCATCGGCAACCGCTGGGCCAACCGGCACACCGGCTCGGTCGAGACGTATGCCGCCGGCAAGACCTTCGTGCATGTCGACATCGAGCCGACGCAAATCGGCCGGGTCTTCGCACCCGACTTCGGCATCGTCTCGGACGCCGGCGCGGCGCTCAAGATGCTGCTCGACGTCGCCACCGAGTGGCGGACGGCAGGCAAGCTGGCCGACTGGTCGAGCTGGGCCGAGGAGTGCCGGGAGCGCAAGCGGACGATGAAGCGCAAGACGCATTTCGACCAGGTGCCGCTCAAGCCGCAGCGCGTCTACGAGGAGATGAACAAGGCCTTCTCGCGCGACACCTGCTACGTCACGACGATCGGCCTGTCGCAGATCGCCGGGGCGCAGTTCCTGCATGTCTACAAGCCGCGCAACTGGATCAATTGCGGCCAGGCAGGGCCGCTCGGCTGGACGCTGCCGGCAGCGCTCGGCGTGCGGGCCGCCGACGCGGAGCGGGAGATCGTGGCGCTGTCGGGCGACTACGACTTCCAGTTCCTGATCGAGGAGCTGGCCGTCGGCGCCCAGCACAAGCTGCCCTTCATCCACGTGGTGGTGAACAACGCCTATCTCGGCCTGATCCGGCAGGCGCAGCGCGGCTTCCAGATGGACTACGCGGTCAGTCTCGGCTGCGAGAACGTCAACGCCGCCCCCGACGCCGAGGCCGGCTACGGCGTCGACCATGTGGCGGTCGCCGAGGCGATGGGCTGCAAGGCGCTGCGCGTCCGGCGCCCGGACGAGTTCGCGGGCGCGTTCGCGGAAGCCAAACGGCTGATGGCCGAGCACCAGGTGCCGGTGGTCCTGGAATTCATCCTGGAAAGGGTTACCAACATCTCGATGGGAACCGAGATCGACGCTATCGTCGAGTTCGAGGACCTTGCCGAGCGCGACGAGGACGCGCCGACGGCGATCGTGCTGCTCGATTGAACGGGACACCGGCCATGCCACGCTTTTCCGCCAACCTTTCCATGCTGTTCACCGAGCAGGCCTCCCTGCTCGACCGCTTCGACGCCGCCGCCAAGGCCGGCTTCCACGGGGTCGAGTATATCGGCGCCTACGATTTCCCGGAAAAGGAGGTCGCCGCGCGTCTCAAGAAGCACGGGCTTGCCCAGGTGCTCTTCAACCTGCCGCTGGGCGACTGGGCCGAGGGAGAGCGCGGCATCGCCGTCCTGCCCGACCGCGTCGAGGAGTTCCGCGCCGGGGTGGACACGGCGATCCGCTATGCCGTGGCGACCGGCTGCAGCCAGGTGAACTGCCTGGCGGGCATCGCACCCGAAGGCGCGGACCGGGACAGGCTTGAGGAGACCTTCGTCGCCAACCTCTCCTATGCCGCGAAGAAGCTCGCCGCCCGCGGCATCCGGCTGCTCGCCGAGCCGATCAACACGCGCGACATACCGGGCTTCTTCCTCACCGGCACGCGGCAGGCGCTGGCGCTCTTCGAACGCGTCGGGTCCGACAACCTCTACCTTCAATACGACATCTACCACATGCAGGTCATGGAGGGGGATCTCGCCCGGACCATCGAGGCTCATCTCGACCGCATCGCGCATGTCCAGCTTGCGGACAATCCCGGCCGCCACGAGCCGGGGACGGGCGAGATCAACTATCCCTTCCTGTTCGCGCATCTCGACCGCCTCGGCTACAAGGGCTGGGTGGGCGCCGAATACAAGCCGCTCTCGGGCACCGAGGCGGGCCTGGGCTGGCTTCGTGAAGCCGAGGGGCAGGGCAGCGCGGCGGCCTGATCGAAAGGAACACAGCGATGGAAAAGATCGGCTTCATCGGGCTTGGCATCATGGGCGCGCCGATGGCGGGGCACCTTCTCGACGCCGGCTACGAGGTGGTCGCGAGCGCGCACCGCAGCCCGCCGCCTCAGGCGCTGACGGAGAAGGGGCTGACCGCGGCTGACAGCCCCCGGGCCGTCGCCCAGTCGGCCGACCTCGTCATCACGATGGTTCCCGACACGCCGCAGGTGGAAGAGGTGCTGTTTGCCGAAAACGGAGTCGCATCAGGGCTTTCCAAGGGCAAGCTCGTCGTCGACATGAGCTCCATCTCGCCGATCGCCACGCGCGACTTCGCGTCCCGCATCCGCGCCATCGGCGCCGACTATCTCGACGCGCCGGTGTCCGGCGGCGAGGTCGGCGCGAAGGCGGCGACGCTGACGATCATGGTCGGCGGCGAGGAAGAGGCGTTCCGCCGCGCGCTGCCGGTCTTCGAGCGGCTGGGCAAGAACATCACCCTGGTCGGCGGCAGCGGGGTCGGGCAGATCACCAAGGTTGCCAACCAGATCGTCGTGGCGCTGACCATCGAGGCGGTGGCGGAAGCGCTGGTCTTCGCGGCCAAGGCCGGCGCCGATCCGGCCAAGGTGCGGCGGGCGCTGATGGGCGGTCTCGCCGCCTCGCGGATCCTGGAGGTGCATGGGGAGCGCATGGTGAAGCGCACCTTCCAGCCCGGCTTCCGCATCGAGCTGCACCAGAAGGACCTCAACCTGGCGCTGGACGGCGCCCGGGCGCTCGGCATGGCACTGCCGGCGACGGCGCTCGCCCAGCAGCTGTTCAGCGCCTGCGTCGCGCAAGGCGGCGCCAAGGAGGACCATTCGGCGCTGGTCAAGGCGCTGGAGACGCTGGCCGGCCACGCGGTCGCCGGCGAGGGATCCCAGCAGGCGGCCTGACGGCCGCCGCCGCGGCACATACGTTCCCCAAACCCACATCCGGCCCGGCGTTTGTCTTGAGGCGCCGAGGCCTGCGAAACCCGCTTGCGAGGAGCGAGGATGCTTGACGATTCCGCTCCGGTGTTGCACTGGCAATAAAACATGATAGTTTGAGTCAAGAATTCCTATCGCAATCGCAAACGACCGCCAAGCCAGCTGAGGCGAGCCCGGCGACAGCAAGGGGTGTCGTGCCGTGAACAGCCATGATCCGCAGCATTTCTCACCGCGTCCCGAGACGCGCTCGTCCTTCGAGCCGGCCCGGATCGTCACCAGCAAATCCCTCTTCCTGGACGACAGGGTTATCGGCATCGAGCACGAAGGGGAGCTCTATCTGCTGAAAATCACCCGCCAGAAGAAGCTGATCCTGAACAAGTAGGAGGCGTGCGATGGACATGCTGGCCACACCGGCGCCCGCCGCCATCCGAGAGGCGCGGGCCGCTCGGCCGAAGCTGCGCGAGCGCGACATCGCCTCCGAGCTCGGCATCTCCGAGGCCGAGCTGGTGGCTGCCTTCGTCGGCCACGGCGCGACCCGAATCGAACCGCGCGTCAACGACGTGCTGACCGGGCTCGAGGCGGTCGGCGAGGTGATGGCGCTGACCCGCAACGAAAGCGCGGTGCACGAAAAGATCGGCGTCTACGACAAGGTGGTGACCGGCGCCCACAACGCCTTGGTGCTCGGCGAGGCGATCGACCTCCGGATCTTTCCCAAGGTGTGGACGCATGGCTTTGCCGTCGAGAAGCGCGACGGCGATGGAGTCCGCCACAGCCTGCAGTTCTTCGACGCGACCGGCGAGGCGGTGCACAAAGTGCATCTGCGGCCGGCTTCCAGCCTCTACGCCTACCAGAAACTGGTCGAGGCCCTGGCGGCGACCGACCAGTCCGACGGTCTGGAGGTCGCCTCGGCCGGCGACCCCGCCGAACCCGACGGCGCAGCCGCTGCGGCGACGGTCGGCGAGCTCAGGGAGCGCTGGGGCCGGATGACCGACCCGCACCAGTTCTTCGGCATCCTGAAGGCGCTCAGGCTCAGCCGGCACCAGGCGATCCGCATGGTGGGGGTGACTATGCCTGGCAGCTCGATGCCGGCGCGCTGCCGGCGATGCTGGGCCATGTGGCGGGCGAGGGGATGCCGGTGATGTGCTTCGTGGGAAACCGCGGCTGCATCCAGATCCATTCCGGCCCGATCCGGGCGATCAAGCCGATGGGCCCGTGGATCAACGTCCTCGACGAGGACTTCCACCTGCATCTGAGGCTCGACCATGTGCGCGAGGTGTGGGCGGTCCGCAAGCCGATCAAGGAGGGCCGGGTGACCTCGCTGGAAGTCTACGACGACCAGGGCCGGATGTTCATCCAGTTCTTCGGCAAGCGACACGAGGGAGAGGACGAGCGCGACGACTGGCGCTTCCTGGCCGAGAACCTGCCGCGCATCCCGACCACGACGGTGGCCTGACGGGGCGGTGGCCGGGCTCGGGTTTGCGGCGGGCGACGGCCCGTGGCACAAGGGCGGGTCACGGCACGCGGAGACGCCCATGCGCGAACCGATCCTGCACGGCTATTTCCGCTCCTCCACCTCCTTCCGGGTGCGCATCGCGCTCGCCATGAAGGGCGTCGCGTATCGGAGCGTGGCGCATCACCTGCGCCACGGGGAGCATCGCGAGCCGCCCTACCTGGCGGTCAACCCGCAAGGTCTGGTGCCGGCGCTCGAATGGAGCGACGGGACCTTGATCACGCAGTCGCTGGCGATCATCGAGTTCCTCGACGAGACGGTGCCCGAGCCGCCGCTGCTGCCTTCCGACGCGGCAGGGCGCGCCCGCGTCAGGATGCTCGCCCAGATGATCGCCTGCGACATCCACCCGGTGAACAATCTGCGGGTGCTGACCTCGCTGCGCGCGCTGTTCGGCGCCGGCGACGACGACATCGCGAACTGGTTCCGCCACTGGGTGAACGAGACGTTCGGGCCGCTGGAAGCGATGCTCTCCGGAAGCAGCCTGACCGGGCGCTTCTGCCATGGGGACATGCCGGGGCTCGCCGACATCTGCCTCGCCGCCCAGGTGGTCAGCAATCGCCGCTTCGGCGTCGAGATGGCGCCCTATCCGACCATTTCACGCATTGCCGAGACGGCGCTGTCGCTTCCCGCCTTCCTTAAGGCAGCCCCGGAGAACCAGCCCGACGCCGAATGAACCGGCCTCAGATGATGGGCTTCGGGCCCGGGTTGGGTCCCGGTTCGGTCGGCGGAAACGGCTCCGGCGCGGGTTGCGGGCTCGGACCGGGAAAGGGCTCGGGCCTGGGCGGAGTCGGATTGGGCCCCGGCGGCTCGCGGGCAGGTCGGCCTTCGGTCCACGCGGACATGTCCATCTCCATTGCTCGGCGGCCCCTTCGGACCGTCAACGGCAGCCCTCAAGGCAAGGTTCCGCGGAAGAACAGCGCGCCGGTGACGAGGAAGATCGGGATCAGCACGGCGCCCGACCACAGCATGTAGCCGAAGAAGCTCGGCATGGCGATGCCCCGCTCGCGGGCGATGGCATAGACCATGAAGTTCGGGGCGTTGCCGATATAGGTGTTGGCGCCCATGAACACCGCGCCGCAGGATATGGCGGCGAGCGTCGAGGCGAGCGCCGTCGTCAGCTCCCCGGAATCGCCGCCGGCCAGCTCGAAGAAGACGAGGTAGGTCGGCGCGTTGTCGAGGAAGGACGAGAGACCGCCGGTCAGCCAGAAATAGGCGAGGTCGTTGGGCGAGCCGTCGGGTCGGGTGACCTGCGCGATCAGCGGTGCGAAGCTGCCCTGGCTGCCGGCTCGCAGCATGATGATCACCGGAACGATCGCCACGAAAATGCCGGCGAACAGCTTGGCCACCTCGAGGATCGGTTCCCAGGCGAAGCCGTTGGCCTTGCGATGCTCGCGCTGCGTCAACACCAGCGAAGCGCCGGCCAGGCAGAGGATGGCGAGATCGCGGACCACGTTCTGCCCCTCGATCGGCACGCCGAGAAGGGTGAACGCGACGCCCGGCCGCCAGCTGGCCGACAGGAGGATCGCCGCGATCACCCCCGCGAGCAGCGGGATGTTGGCCAGCCCGCGGATGCGCAGCCGCGAGGCGGGCGTCGGGTCCTGGATGTGGGGCAGTGCCTCCTCGCGGCGGTGGAGGAGAACGTCCAGCACCCCAAACACGGCGAGCACCAGCGCGGCGACGAACAGCGTCTCGGCCGCCAGATGGCGGGTGGTCCAGAAGAAGTCGACGCCGCGCAGGAAGCCGACGAAAAGCGGCGGGTCGCCGAGAGGCGTCAGCGCGCCGCCGATGTTGGAGACGAGGAAGATGAAGAACACCACCACATGGGCGTTGAAGGGCCGGTGGTCGTTGGCGCGGATCACCGGGCGGATCATGATCATCGACGCGCCGGTGGTGCCGACGACGGAGGCGAGCAGCGCGCCGATGGTCAAAAGGAGCAGGTTGACCCCCGGCGTGCCCCGGATGTTGCCGGCGACCAGGATGCCGCCGGCGATCGTGAAGAGGGCGAACAAAAGGACGATGAAGGGCAGGTATTCGACGAAGAGCGTGTGAGCTACGGCTTCGGTTGCCGGCACGGCGCCGAACGCGCCGGCCAGCGGCAGGACGGCGAGCGCCGCCCAGCCGAACGCGATCTTGCCGTAGTGGCGTTCCCAGACATGCGGGTAGAGCAGCGGGCCGGTGGCGATCGACAGGAGAAGGCCGACGAAGGGCACGCCCCACCAGAGACCCATGTCCGCGCCGTCGATCGCCGCGGACTCGGATGCCTGCGCGGGAAAGGCAAACACGGCGAGTGAAAGGGCGGTGGGTGCGATCGGCGGAAGCCGGACTGCAGCGAACATGTTTTCTCCCACCGCTGCAGGCGGAGGTGCCACGGCCGGGCGCCGCTGTCGACCCCTGGCCGCTCCGGCGACCGAGGTAGGCCGGTGCTATTTGCGGTCCTGAGGGGTGTCGCGGACCTCTTCCATCGCTTCGCGGATGCGCGCGCGCAGGATGTCGACCGATTCGGTGCCGGACTTGCGGACGATCTCGGCAACCTCGCCGGCGTTCTTCAGAGCCGTCTCGAAGGTCTTGCGGGCGAATTCCGCCTGCTTGGCCATCATCTCCTGCGGATTGCCGGGCACCCGGTAGCTCTGCGCCAGTTCGGCGATCTCGTGCAGCGTGTCCTGCAGGACCTGGCGCTGCTTGGCGGCCAGGGAGGCGGCGCCGGCGGCCGAAGCGCGAGCGGACTTCTCCAGTGCCTCCAGGTTCTTCTTGTGGTGGCCCATGATGCGCTCGACATCCATCGCCGGCATCTTGAGGTCGCGCCCGAACCTCGTGAACATGTCCATGAAGGATTCCGTCTCCGGCTTCTTCGCCATGGCCTTTTCTCCCTACTCATCCCGGTCCGGTGAGCTTAGGCGATCCGCCGCAGCGCTTCAATTCGCCAGCAGGAGGCGCTCCAGGCTGTAGAGGACGAGACCGGCAAGGCCACCGATGACCATGCCGTTGAAGCGGATGTATTGCAGGTCGCGACCGACATTGATCTCGATCAGCCGCGTCAGCTGGCCGAGGTCCCACCCCTTGACCTGGTCGGCGATGAACTTGGAGACGCCGCTTTTCTGGCTCTCCACGAAGGAGGCAAGCGCCATCACGAAGCCCTGGTTCATGTCGGCGCGGATTTTCTCGTCGCGGGCAAGCTCGCGGCCGATCTCGACGAATAGGTTGGCGAGATGGGCGCGGACGAGCGAGGCGTCGGCCGCCGCATCCTGCTCGAGGAAGCGCCGCAGGCTCTCCCACATGCCCGCCGCAAGCCCGCGCACCTCGGGCCGGGCGAGCAGGCTCTGCTTCAGCGCCTCGGCCCGGCGGCGATAATCGCGGGAGGTGCGCAGGCGCTTCACGAAGCGCTCGACGAAACGGTCGAACTCGGTGCGGACCGGATGGTCCGGATCGGCGCGGACGTCGTCCAGCAGCGCTCCGGCCGACGCGACGATCTTCTTAAGAAGATAAGCGTCGGCCCGGAACAGATTGAAAAGCGTGGGCAATTCCTCACGGATCCTCTCGCGGATCATGGCCAGCGCCGACTGGTCGGACAGGAAACGGCCCAGCACCTTGGTCAGCTCGTCCAGCAGCTTCTGATGCCGGCGCTCCGCCGTGATGGCGGCGAGCAGCTCGGCCGCCAGCGGCGCCAGCTCCACCTTCTCGATCTCGGCCTGGATGCGGCGGGCGGCGAAGTCCGGCAGGCCGGACTGCTCGACCGCCGCCAGCGCCTTGGGCATCAGGCGGGCGACGAATCGCGACAGCCCGGCCGAGCGGGCCGGGTCGGAGAGCCATTCGGACATCATGGCGGCGAAGTCGACCTCGCGCAGCTTGCGGCGGATCGGCTGCTCGGCGAGGAAGTTCGTCTCGATGAAGCGGCCCAGATTGTCGGCGATGCGGCCCTGGTTCGCGGGGATGATGGCCGTGTGCGGGATGGGCAGGCCCAGCGGCCGGCGAAACAGAGCCACGACGGCGTACCAGTCGGCGATGCCGCCGATGGTGGCGGCCTCGGCGAAGGCGGCAAGGAAGCCGAGCCACGGAAAGCGGGCTTCCCCCGCCTTGGCGGCGGCGAAGACGGCGAGGCAGAGGGCCAGAAGCAGCGCGGCGATCGCTTTGGTGCGGCGGAGCGCGGCAAGCTTCTCGGCTTCGGCGGGCGACAGGCCGCGGCCGGCGGGGCCGCTCGACGTCTCTGGGTGGTGCGTGGCAGCGCTGAAGGTCATTGCAGGCAGGCTCCGACGGTGAGGGCGGCTTCCGACCAATCCCGGCAAAGGCTTAGGGTTCCAGGCGGGCAGGAGCAAGGCAGGCGGACGCAAGGCGGCCAGGGCACGAGGTTGAACGGCGCCCGGCCCCATGGCATGAACCGCCGATGGTCGCTTACCTGCGTCGGCTACGGCCGCTCCTCGCCGCCGTCTTCGCCGCGCTTGCCGCCGCCGGCGGCGCCGCGGCCGAGGCGCGTTGCCCGCCGCCCAAGCCCTTCCGCTTCGAGGTGGAGGGGGTGATCCGCCGCAGCGCGACCGGCTTCACGCAAGGGCTGGAATTCCGCGACAGCGCCCTGTTCGAAAGCACCGGCCGCACCGGCGGGGAGACGCGCCTCAACCGCATCGCCACCGACGGCAAGGTGTCGGTGCTGGCGGACCAGGGCGACGCGGTGTTCGGCGAAGGGCTGACCATCGTCGGCGACGAGGTCTTCCAGCTGACCTGGCAGGATCATCTCGTTTTCGTCTACGATCTTTCCGGCAAGCTGTTGCGAAAGATGCATAATCCGCGCCTGGGCTGGGGCCTGGCCAGCGACGGCAAGCGGCTCTTCTTCACCGACGGCGAGGGTTCGCTCCACGTTGCGGACCCGCAAACGTTCAAGCTGCTCGGTGAGGTGCCCCTCAGGGCGACGGGGATCGAGGCGCCCCAGTGGCTCAACGAGCTCGAATATGTCGACGGCAAGCTTTACGGCAACGTCTGGATGACCGACGTCGTGGTGCGCGTCGACCCGGAAAGCGGCTGCCTGGAAGGGATCGCGGACCTTTCTTTCCTGGCCGAGAGCATGTCGGCGGCCGACCGCAAAGCGATCGCTGCCAGCGCCGACAACGTGCTCAACGGGATCGCCCGCGACCCCGGCTCGGGGCGCTTCTACATCACCGGCAAGCGTTGGCCGATGATCTATGCGGGGCGCTTCCGGGACGCGCCCTGAGGCAGGGTGCCGCATTTCCGAACTGGAATTGTTCCAAGCCATGGTCCATAGTCGCCACTCTCAGAAACCGCCGGGACCCATCGATGCGGCTGACACGCCAGACCAACTACGCGATCCGGATCATGATGTACTGCGCCGCCAATCCCGGCCGGCTCAGCCGCATCCCCGAGATCGCCAGCGCCTATTCGGTGTCGGAGCTCTTCCTGTTCAAGATCCTGCAGCCGCTGGTCGAGCATGGGCTGGTGGAGACGGTGCGCGGCCGCAATGGCGGCGTTCGGCTGGCCAGGCCGGCGGACCAGGTGACGCTGTTCGACGTGGTGCGCGTCACCGAGGAGAGCTTCGCCATGGCGGAGTGCTTCGAAAATGACGGCTCGGACTGCCCGCTGGTCGACGCCTGCACGCTGAACGGCGCCCTTCGCGAGGCGCTCAACGCCTTCTTCGCCGTGCTTTCGCGCTACACGATCGACGATTTGGTGCGCGAACGCCCGGACGTGCGCACCCTGCTCGGCATCGATCTTCTCAAGCGCCCCGCGCTTGCCGGGTGACACCCGACATTATGTATAGACATATTCGCTGGAGCGTTATGTCTATACATATTCCTCCATGCGCCGGACCCGGCCGGGCGCCGCCCTGCTTGGGAGCGTTGAACAGGCAGCGTCCGACCGAGCCGACGGACGAGACGCTACAAGTTCAAGCGCGGTTGAGGTCAAGAGCCCGCAGGCACGAGCCGGAAGTCGGGCAGCTCGCGTAGCGCTTCTTCCGGGCCGGCCGGCGAATAGACGACGAAGAGACGCATAGGCTCGCTGCCGGTGTTGGTGGTGGAATGGAAGCGGCTTTCCGGCACGTATACGGTCGAGCCGGACCGCACCTTGCGGACGACCGGCCGGCCCGAGGGATCCTCGACCATCTGCTCGCCCTCGCCGGAGACGACGAAGATGATCTCCTCGGCGCCGGGGTGGTTGTGTCGCGCATGGCCCTGGCCAGGACCGAGGTCGACGACGCCGCCCGAGAAGCGGCTGGCGCCGTTGACGGAAGGGGCGACGGTCAGCGCCAGGCGTCCCCAGTCGAAGGCGAAAGTGTCGACCTCCGAGGGCTCGACGAAGTTCCTTTCCGCGGTCATGGCCTGGTTCTCCTTTCGATGCGCAGCGACTTGAAGGCGGACGTCTGGTCGCGGATGGCGATCTCGGCAGGCAGCCGCTCCATCGAGCTCGCCCCGTAGAAGCCGTTGCAGCCCTTGGCGCGCTCGAGGATGGTGCGGGCGTCCTGCGGCATGGCGATCGGCCCGCCGTGGCACAGCACGATGATTTCGGGGCGCACCTGCCGCGCTGCGGCGGCGATGGCCTCGATCTCGCCGACGCAGGCTTCGAGCGTCTTGGCGCTGGTGGCGCCGATGGTGCCGCCGGTGGTGACGCCCATGTGGGCGACCACGATGTCGGCGCCGGCGTCGGCCATGGCGCGCGCCTCGTCGGGATCGAACACGTAGGGCGTGGTGAGCAAATCGAGGGCGTGGGCGGCGGCGATCATGTCGACCTCCAGCGCGAAGCCCATGCCGGTCTCCTCGAAGCTCTGGCGCATCTTGCCGTCGAAGAGGCCGATGGTGGGGACGTTCTGCACGCCGGAGAAGCCCATCGCCTTCAGCTCCGCCAGGAATTGCGGCATCAGCACGAAAGGGTCGGTGCCGTTGACGCCGGCCAGCACCGGGGTGTGCCTGACCACCGGCAGGACCTCGACGGCCATTTCGCGGACGATCTCGTTGGCGTTGCCATAGGCGAGCAGCCCGGCGGCCGAGCCACGGCCGGCCATGCGGTAGCGGCCGGAATTGTAGATGACGATGAGGTCGATGCCGCCGGCCTCCTCGGCCTTGGCGGAGAGCCCGGTGCCGGCGCCGCCGCCGACGATCGGGATGCCCTCGGCGACCAGCCGTCGGAACTTGGCGAGAATCTCCTGGCGGGGAATCGACGGCATTCTGGCTCCTCTCAATGGGCGATGGCGCGGAAGGCCGCGACGGCGGCCTCGGCGAAGGCAGGATCGTTGATGTGCAGCGGCAGACGCAGGACCTTGCGGTTGGCGGCCGGCTTCAGCGTCTCCTCGATCGCCTCGAAGAGGGCGCGGTCGGCGCCGGGATCGTCGAATGGCGCGCCGGGCGCGTCGAGTGCCGAGACGCCTTTCTCCGGGATCAGGAAGGCGAGGGGACCCCGGCATCGATCGAGGCGCTCGCCGATCCAGCGGCCGATCCGACGGCATTCCTCGGCCGTCGTGCGCATCAGCGTGACATTGGGGTTGTGGCGGTAGAGCAGGCGGCCCCGAAAGCTCTCCGGGACGCTCTCGGGGGCCCAGAAATTCACCATGTCGAGGGCGCCGACGGAGCCGACATAGGGGATGCCGGAGCGCTCGATAGCGCCGAAACGGTCTTCCGTGGCGGCCAGCACGCCGCCCAGCAGGAGGTCGCAGACCTCCGTAGTTGTGATGTCCAGGACGCCGGTCAGAAGCCCACTGTCGACCAGCTTCTCCATGGCGCGCCCGCCGGTGCCGGTGGCGTGGAAGACCATGCAGTCGTAGTCCGCCCTCAGCGCCTCGGCGATGGCGGTGACGCAGGGCGTGGTGACGCCGAACATGGTGAGGCCGAGGGCCGGCTTGCCTGCGGCGGCGGGCGCCGGCCGCGCCACCATGCCGGCGATCGCCTGGGCGGCGTTGTGCAGGACGACCCGCGACACGCGGTTGAGGCCGGCGATGTCGGTCACCGACGGCATCATGACGATGTCGGACACGCCGACATAGGGAGCGACGTCGCCGGATGCGAGCGTCGAGACCATCACCTTGGGCAGGCCGAGCGGCAGGCTGCGCAAGCCTGCGGTGACGATCGACGTGCCGCCGCCGCCGCCGATGCCGACGACGCCGGAGACGTCGTCCCGGCTCTCGAGGAAGCGCCGGAAGGCATCACCCATTGCGGTCACGGCCGTGCCGCGGTCGTCGCCGCACAGCACGGCATCGGCGCCGTCCGGATGGAAGCCGGCGACGGTCGCCGCAGCGACGTCCACCGGCACCGCGGAGGGGCGCGTGCCGACGTCGACGACAGTCACCGAGGCGCCGGCATCGGCAATGGCCCGGGCCAGGAAGACCAGCTCCTCGCCCTTGGTGTCGGCCGTGCCGACCACGTAGACGCGTCCCACGATCGGCCCTCCCTGGCTGCCGGTGCGCTATCGGCCCCGTCACAGCCTTGCAGATTTTTGAGACTGGAGTATCGTAATGAGATGCATGTCTCAAATCAAGCGGAAGCGGTGAACGACCATGAGGAGCGAGGTCCGCGGGCGCGCACGGCGCGGCTGATGCTCGATACCGCGGTCCAGCTGATGCAAGGCGGCATGGTGCCTTCGGTAAGCGACGTCGCCGAGGCGGCTCAGGTCTCGCGCGCCACCGCCTATCGATACTTCCCGAGCCAGGCGGCGCTGGTGCATGCGGTGGTCGACGAGGCGCTCGGACCGATCCTCGACTGGCGCTCCGACGCGACCGAGGCCGGCGAGCGCGTTCGCGACCTTTTCGAAGGCGCCATGCCCCGAATCGACGCCTTCGAGGCGACGTTCCGCGCCGCCCTCCAGCTGTCGCTGCAGCAGTGGGCGAAGCGCCAGGCGGGCACGCTGGGCAGCGAGCCGGCCTTTACCCGCGGCCACCGCATCGACCTCATCAGCAAGGCTTTCCAGCCTCTGCCGGACGAGGTCGGCGACGCCGAGCGCCAACGGCTGGCCAAGGCGCTTTCGCTGATCTTCGGCATCGAATCGCTGATCGTGCTCAAGGACATCTGGGGCGACGGCGCCGAGGAGGCGCGCGGAGTGGTGCTGTGGGCAGCGCAGGCGCTGGTAGACGCGACGCTCGCCGAAGCCCAGGCCTACGGTCACAATCTGGTCGGACCAAACGCCCGGCCGCGGGAATTGAACAAACCAACAAAGTGAGGGGTTGCAAACGATTACAATCTGGTGAGATTGTACCGCATCTGGAAGAGCAGGGTGGCGGAAGGTCGAAATGGCCGAGTTGGCGCTTGACCTGCTTTCAAGAGTGGTACTACCAGATCAAGGAGAAGCAGGGCCGGTGAATTCCGGCCAGACCACCGATCGGCCCGGCAGAAGGCGAGGAGGCCGCTGCCCGGGAACGGTCTGAAGCCTGCGACAAGCAGGTCGTCGCGGCGGAGCTCGATTCGCACGACGGAAGGGAACGACGCGCAACAGGGAGGAACCGAGAATGCGCAGAAGCCTCACCGGCATCGTTGCCGGAATCGCCTTTTCACTGGCCACGTCGACGGCATCCTTCGCCCAGGAACTGACCATCTTCTGGGCCGAATGGGACCCGGCCAACTATCTGCAAGAGCTGGCCAACCAGTACGAGGCCGAGACCGGCGTGAAGGTCACGGTCGAGACGACGCCATGGTCGGACTTCCAGACCAAGGCTTTCGCCGAGTTCAACGCCAAGGGCGACGCCTACGACATGGTCGTCGGCGATTCGCAGTGGCTGGGGGCAGCTTCGGAAGGCGGCCACTATGTGGACCTCACCGATTTCGTCAAGGAGAACAACGTTCTCGAAAAGATGGCTCCGGCCACGGTGAAGTTCTACTCCGAATATCCCGGCAACAGCGGCAAATACTGGTCCATTCCCACCGAGGGCGATGCGGTTGGCTGGTCCTACCGCAAAGACTGGTTCGAGGACCCCAAGGAGAAGGAAGCCTTCAAAGCCAAGTACGGCTATGAGCTGGGGGTGCCGAAGACCTGGAAGGAGATGACCGAGATCGCGGAATTCTTCCACCGGCCGGACCAGAACCGATACGGGATCGCGATCTACACGCAGAACCAGTATGACGGCTTGGCGATGGGCTTCGAGAACGCGCTGTTCTCCTATGGCGGCGAGCTGGGCGACTATTCCACCTACAAGGTCGACGGTTACATCAACTCCGACAAGGCAATCGCCGCTGCGGAAAACTATCGCAAGCTGTTCGGCTTTACGCCGCCCGGCTGGACCAACGCCTTCTTCGTCGAGGACAACCAGGCGATCACCGAGAACCTGGCGGCGATGAGCATGAACTACTTCGCCTTCTTCCCCTCGCTGCTCAACGAGTCCACCAATCCCAACGCCAAGTCGACCGGGTTCTTCGCCAATCCTGCCGGCCCGGGCGGCGACCAATTTGCCGCGCTCGGCGGCCAGGGCATTTCGATCGTCTCCTACTCCAAGAATCAGGAGGAAGCGATGAAATTCCTGAAATGGTTCATCCAGGACGACGTGCAGAAGAAGTGGGCCGAGCTGGGTGGCTATACCTGCAACAAGGCCGTGCTGGAATCGGCCGAGTTCCAGAACGCGACGCCCTACAACAAAGCCTTCTACGAAACGATGTTCAAGGTGAAGGATTTCTGGGCGGTGCCGGAATATGCCGAGCTGTTGCAGCAGCTCAACCAGCGCGTCTACCCCTATATCGTCAACGGCCAGGGCACGGCCAAGGAAGCGCTTGACGCGCTGGCGGCCGATTGGAACGCCACGTTCAAGAAATACGGCCGCAGCCAGTAGGCGGCCTGGCGCGGAGGGGGCTGACCGCCCCCTCCGTCCGCATTTCGTGCCGGAAGGACATTCGACTTGGCGACAGCAGTCATGACCACGCTGGATCCACGCTCGGCCGCCGCTTCGCGCGGCATGAGCGATCTCTCGATCCGCAACCTCTTCATCATCCCGACGATACTGTTCCTGATCGTCTTCAACATCTTCCCGCTGATCTACTCGCTGGGCTATTCCTTCACCGACTTTCGGGCTTCGACCAATGCGCCGGCGAATTTCGTTGGGCTCGCCAACTACCGCGAGCTGCTCAACGATCCATTCGTATGGCGCAATTTCTCGGTGACGGCCAAGTATGTGATCGTCTCGGTGGTCGGGCAGGTCGTCGTCGGCTTCGGCATCGCCATGCTGCTCAACCGCAACATCCCCTTCAAGGGACTGATCACGACGCTGCTCCTTCTCCCGATGATGCTGTCCATGGCCGTGGTGGGGCTTTTCTGGAAGCTGCTCTACGACCCGTCTTTCGGCATCATCAACTATGCGCTCGGGCTGGGCAAGTTCGAGTGGCTGGGCAATGCCGACATGGCGCTTTACGCGGTCGCGATCACCGACATCTGGATGTGGTCGCCCTTCGTCATGCTGCTTTCGCTCGCCGGGCTGTCGGCGGTGCCGAAGCATCTCTACGAGGCGGCGGCGATCGACCGGGCGGGGCCGTTCTACACCTTCTTCCGCATCACGCTGCCGCTGGTGGCGCCGATCCTGATGATCGCCGTCATCTTTCGCACCATGGAGGCCTTCAAGACCTTCGATCTTGCCTATGTGCTTTCCACGCAGCCGACCACCGAGGTCATCTCCATCCGGCTCTACAAGATGGCCTTTCAGGAGTGGCAGACGGGCCGCTCCTGTGCGCTCGCCTACATCGTGCTGGTCATGGTGCTCGCCATCACCAACATCTACGTCAAGTACCTGAACAAGGTGAAGGAGCGCTGAGATGGCCGCCGTGCGCACGCCGCGCGAGACCGCGCTCAACCGGCTGGCGATCGCCGCCGTCCTGGTGATCACGCTGATCTTCCTGGCGCCGATCTACTGGATCGCGTCGACCGCCTTCAAGCCGCGCAACCTGGCCACGACGATCCCGCCGACGGTGATCTTCCAGCCGGAGATCTCGCCCTTCGTCAAGCTCTTCACCAAGCGCTCGCAGCTGAGGACGGCGCCGACGCCCGAGGAATACGCGGCGGCTCCCTGGTGGGAGCGCCTGGTCTTCGACGGCGGCGAGAAGGTGGTGCGCTCGGGGCGCGGCGAGGTCCAGGCTTCCGGCTATCCGAGCCGGTTCACGAACTCGCTGATCGTCGCCATCACCTCGACGGTGCTCGCGGTGGGCATGGGGACGTTCACCGCCTACGGCTTCTCGCGCTTCAGGGTCAAAGGCGAGGCGGACCTCCTGTTCTTCATCCTGTCCACCCGCATGCTGCCGCCGGTGGTGGTGGCGATCCCGATGTTCCTGATGTACCGCGCGGTCGGCCTCAACGACACGCATTGGGGGCTGATCATCCTCTACACCGCCTTCAACCTCTCCTTCTCGGTGTGGCTGATGAAGGGCTTCATGGACGAGATCCCCAAGGAGTACGAAGAGGCGGCGCTGGTCGACGGCTACACGCGCATGCAGGCCTTCTTCAAGGTCGTGCTGCCCGAGGCGGCGACGGGCATCGCCGCGACGGCGGTGTTCTGCTTCATCACAGCGTGGAACGAGTATGCGTTCGCGCTCATCATGACCAACCGTCGGGCACAGACGGCGCCGCCCTTCATCCCCTCGCAGGTCGGCTCCGGCCTGCCCGACTGGACGGTGATCGCGGCGGGCACGTTCCTCTTCCTGCTGCCGGTGGCCATCTTCACCTTCCTGTTGCGCAACCACCTGCTGCGCGGCGTGACCTTCGGAGCGATCCGCAAATGAGCTTCCGCGCCATCAACCAGCGCTATCTGGAGCCGGCATCGCAGATCGTCATGGTGCTCGGCATCATCGCGCTCTGCCAGCCATGGAGCCTGTTCCTGCATCGCTACGGGCTGACGGTGGTGCTGATCGGGCTCGTCGGCTTCATGATCACAGGCAAGATCGGGCCGGAGCCCAACCCGCAGCAGGTCGAGATGGAAGGCGGGGAGGGCCCGCGGTGACGCAGATCGAGCTCCGGGGCGTGCAGAAGTTCTTCGGCGAGGTCCAGGTCATCAAGGACCTCAACCTGAAGATCGCCGACAACGAGTTCATCGTGCTGCTCGGGCAATCCGGCTGCGGCAAGACGACAACGCTGAGGGCGATCGCCGGGCTGGAGACGATCGACGACGGCGACATCCTGATCGACGGCAAGCCGGTTCAAAACATGAAGGCGTCGGACCGCGACATCGCCTTCGTGTTCCAGCTCTATGCGCTCTATCCGCATATGAACGTCTACGAGAACATCGCCTTTCCGCTCAGGGCGACGCGCAAGTCGAAGGCCGAAGTGGACCAGGAGGTGCGGGCGGTTGCACGCACGCTGCAGATCACCCACCTGCTCGACAAGAAGCCGTCGGCGCTGTCGGGAGGCGACATGCAGCGCGTGGCGATCGGCCGGGCGCTGGTGCGGCGGCCCAAGGCGCTCTTGATGGACGAGCCGATCGGCGCGCTGGACGCCAAGCTGCGCGAGGAGATGCGGGCCGAGATCAAGCGGCTGCACATGAAGCAGGGCTCGACGACGATCTACGTGACCCACGACCAGGTCGAGGCGATGAGCCTGGCGGACCGCATCGTGGTGATGCACGAGGGCATCCTCCAGCAGACCGGAACGCCGGAGGAGGTCTACGAGCACCCGGCCAACCTGTTCGTGGCGCGCTTCGTCGGCAGCCCGATGATGAACGTGACGCCGGCGCGGGTGTCGGAGACCGACCAGACCGCCACGGTGACGGTGGAGGGCGCTGCCGAGGGCTTCGCCTTCCCGCGCGAGATTTTGGCCCGGCTCGACCGGATCGATGCTGCGAACGGCCATCTGGCGCTGGGCATCCGGCCGGAGGGCGTGCTGGTGGAGAAGAGCGCGAAGGCCGGCTACCTGCCGGTCGAGGCCCACATCATCGAGCCGCTCGGCGCCTACGACATCGTCGACCTGAAGGTCGGTTCGCAGATGCTGCGGGCGCGCACGCGAAGCGGCTTCGTCGAACAGGCGGGCGACCGCGTGTTTGCCCGGATCGACCCGGCGCAGGCGCACTTCTTCGACTCCGAGAGCGGGCTATCGCTCGGCCTCGGGTCCGGCGGGGAGGTCGGCTGAATGGCCCAAATCGAACTCAGGGACATCACCAAGACCTTCGGGGCTCACACGGCGCTCCGGAACCTGAACCTCGACATCGCCGACGGCGAGTTCTTCGTGCTGCTCGGCGAGACCGGAGCCGGCAAGACCACCACGCTCAGGCTAATCGCCGGCCTGGAGAATCCCGACCACGGCCAGGTGCTGATCGACGGCACCGATGTCGGCAAATGGGGGGCGGCCGAGCGCGACGTGGCGCTGGTGCTGCAGCAATACTCGCTCTATCCGCGCTACACGGTGCGGGAGAACCTCGAATTCCCGCTCAAGTCCAAGATCCGCCGTGTCGAGCCGCAGGAGATCAAGGAGCGGGTGGCGCGGGCGGCGCGGACGCTGCGCATCGAGCACCTGCTCGACCGCAAGACCGACCGGCTGTCGGGCGG
The DNA here is from genome assembly GCA_040510195.1 of Mesorhizobium sp. Lineage (GTDB taxonomy): Bacteria > Pseudomonadota > Alphaproteobacteria > Rhizobiales > Rhizobiaceae > JBEVJK01. The sequence continues at coordinate 49,510 of JBEVJK010000131.1, forward strand.
CGAGATGCAGCGCGTGTCGATCGGCCGGGCGATCGTCAGGAAGCCGCGCGTTTTTCTCATGGACGAGCCGCTCTCCAACCTCGACGCCAAGCTGCGCGAGGCGCTGCGCACCGAGCTCAAGAACCTGCAGATGACGCTCGGCGCAACCTTCCTGTTCGTGACCCACGACCAGATCGAGGCCATGTCGATGGGCGACAAGGTGGGCGTGCTCAACCATGGCCGGCTGGTGCAGACCGGCACGCCGCAGGACATCTACAACAATCCGCGTGACACCTTCGTGGCGAGCTTCGTCGGCTCGCCGCCGATGAACCTGCTCGATGGCCGGCTGATCGGCGGTCGCGCCGTCGTGGCGCCGATCAATTTCGAGCTGCCCTATGCGGCGGCGGGGGCCGAGACCTCGGAGGGGCGGCCGCTGATCTTCGGCATCCGGCCGGAAGACGTCTATCTCGAGGCCGGGGCACCGGTCGAGGCGAAGGTGCACGACGTCGAGAATCACGGCGTGGAGAAGATCCTCACTCTGCGGGCTGGCGACACGATGGTGCGGGTGACGGTGCCGGCGCAGACGCATGTCGCGCTGGAGGAGGATGTGCGGTTCGCCTGGAACGAGCAGAAGGTGGTGCTGTTCGACCACGGGTCTGGAGTAAGCCTCAGGCACGCCGGTTGAGCGTTTCGAGGTAGGTGTACCGATTCGGCACAGGAGGTGGGGAAGCGGCGGATTCCGCTTTCGACCGACACCTATGGAGAAAGTTGGCCGAAAATTTTTCTACCTCAAGTTATATTTGGTCATCGTTTGCACAGAAAATTGGCCGAAGGGTTAACTAATAAGTAACTATGAGGTTGTCATCGCGCAGACATGCGCGCTAGTCATCATCGCGTTTACGATCACTGATCGAACTGTCACTAAATGGCAGAACAGGGGGAGTTTAAAGCCCTTTGGCTCTCCCTGTCTTTTTCTCGAATTCCTCTCCTATTGGCATACTCGTTCATCCAAATTGGTGACCGTCCCCGCGGCAGCAATCGTGCTAGGTTGCCTTCGCGTCAGGGACATCCATGGGCGATGGCGGGTGGTGGCCAGAGACTCCCTAGCGCGAGTGACAGGAGGCACCCATGGCCGTACTTCATACGCCCGCCGTGCGCGGCGCGCATGCCCCCCATAGTGCAAGGCTGGTCCGCGAGGTCTACGAGGCGGCCTGCCGCGTAGACGCGAGGCTGCCGGACTCGCACCCGGCAAGCGTGACCGCCAAGAAGCTGATCGCAGCATTCAAGGACGAGCTTGCCGTCCGCCGCCTGTGGCTGGCGAACATTACCCCGCTCGGGCACGCCTGAGCCCTCTCTCGGATACCTCCAAAGGATGAGCCCCCTCGCGTGACGGCGAGGCGGCGGCCCGCTGCCGAGCGCTGCTTCCTGCCTGCTCTCAGAGCGGGATGTTGTCGTGCTTCTTCCAGGGGTTCTGGAGCTCCTTGCCGCGCAGCAGCCGCAACGCCCGCGCCACCCGGCGGCGGGTCGAGTGCGGCATGATCACCTCGTCGACATAGCCGCGCTCGGCGGCGACGAAGGGCGACAGGAAGCGGTCCTCGTAGGCCTTGGTATGGGCGGCGATCCTGTCGGCGTCGCCGATGTCCTTGCGGTAGATGATCTCGACGGCGCCCTTGGCGCCCATGACGGCGATCTGGGCCGTCGGCCAGGCATAGTTGATGTCGCCGCGCAGGTGCTTGGAGGCCATGACATCATAGGCCCCGCCATAGGCCTTGCGGGTGATGACCGTGATCTTCGGCACCGTCGCCTCGGCATAGGCGAACAGCAGCTTGGCGCCGTGCTTGATGAGCCCGCCATATTCCTGCGCGGTGCCCGGCAGGAAGCCTGGCACGTCGACGAAGGTGACCAGCGGGATGTTGAAGCAGTCGCAGAAGCGGACAAAGCGGGCCGCCTTGCGGCTGGCGTCGCTGTCGAGCACGCCGGCGAGCACCATCGGCTGGTTGGCCACGAAGCCGACGGTGCGCCCCTCGACGCGGCCGAAACCGGTGACGATGTTCTTCGCGAAGGCCGCCTGGATCTCGAAGAAGTCGGCCTCGTCGGAGGTCTTGAGGATCAGCTCCTTGATGTCATAGGGCTTGTTTGCATTGTCGGGGACCAGCCGGTCGAGCGAGAGATCGACCGCGTCGGCACCCTGGCTGCAGGCGATCTCGGGTGCCGGGCCGGTGTTGGATTGCGGCAAGAGGTCGATCAGGCGGCGCATCTCGAGGAGCGCCTCGACGTCGTTGTCATAAGCGCCGTCGGCGATCGAGGAACGCGTGGTGTGCACGCGGGCGCCGCCGAGTTCCTCCGCCGTCACCGTTTCGTTGGTCACCGTCTTGACCACGTCGGGACCGGTGACGAACATGTAGGAGGTGTCGCGCACCATAAAGATGAAGTCGGTCATGGCCGGAGAATACACGTCGCCGCCGGCGCATGGTCCCATGATGACCGAGATCTGGGGAATGACCCCCGAGGCGAGGACGTTGCGCTGGAAGATCTCGGCATAGCCGCCGAGCGCCGCGACGCCTTCCTGGATGCGGGCGCCGCCGGCGTCGTAGAGACCGACGATCGGGGCGCGGTTCTTCAGCGCCATCTCCAGGACCTTGACGACCTTCTCGGCATGGGCCTCCGAGAGCGAGCCGCCGAACACGGTGAAATCCTTGGCGAAGACGAAGACGGCGCGGCCGTTGACGGTGCCCCAGCCGGTGACGACGCCGTCGCCGGCGATCTTCAGCTTGTCCATGCCGAAATCGGTCGAGCGGTGCTCGACATACATGTCGAACTCCTCGAAGGAGCCCTCGTCGAGGAACACCTCGATGCGCTCGCGCGCCGTCAGCTTGCCCTTGGCGTGCTGGGCCTCGATCCGCGCCGGCCCGCCGCCGGCGCGCGCCGCGGCGCGGCGCCGCTCCAGTTCGTTGAGCACGTCCTTCATGGCTCTCTCCGACGTGGCGTCCGCTCCGGTGTTACCACGCCGCGCCGGGAGAGCAAGCGGGCCGATGCGGAGCCGCTACCAGGTGCCGCTGTTGGGCATGGAGGCCCAGGGCTCGGCCTTGTCCTTGGCGGGGCCTTTCTGAAGCAGCTCGATCGAGATCCCGTCCGGCGACTTGATGAACGCCATGTTGCCGTCGCGCGGCGGCCGGTTGATGGTGACGCCGTTTTCCATCAGTCGCTCGCACGTGGCGTAGATGTCGTCGACCTCGTAGGCGAGGTGGCCGAAATTCCGGCCTCCCTTGTAGTCCTCAGGATCCCAGTTGAAGGTAAGCTCGACGAGCGGCGCCTTGGTCGTGACGCCGACATGCTCGTCCTCCGGCGCGGCCAGGAAGATCAGCGTGTAGCGGCCCTGCTGGTTCTCGAAGCGGCGGACCTCCTTCAGGCCGAGCTTGGTCACGAAGAAGTCGAGCGATTCATCGATGTCGCGGACGCGGATCATGGTGTGCAGGTAACGCATCTCAAAGTTCCTCAGAGCAACTACAGGAAGGGCGATAGCCGAACATAGGGCGCATGTGGCTGGAGCGGCAACCTCTGACCGCGCTTTGCACGGCAGATAAGAATAGACGCAGTATTTCGCGGCGAGGTGTTGAAAAGTGGTCGGCGGGCCTTGCACAGACCGGAAGGGCCAATGCATGCTCTGCGCAGAATCAGGTGCGGCGTTTCGAGGAAAGGGTGCGTTCGGATGGGGGACAAGGCCTCTTTCATGGGGCGCGACGCGGCGGACGACGACGCGTTCACCCGCAGTGATGCCGGCGATGCCGCCGGTCTTTTCGAAATATCCGGCGCGATCAAATGGTTCGATGTGGCCAAGGGCTATGGCTTCATCCTGCCGGACGCGCGGGAGATGGGCGACATCCTCCTGCACGTGACCTGCTTGCGGCGCGACGGCTTCCAGACGGCGCTCGAGGGTTCGCGCGTGGTGTGCCTGGTCAAGCAGAGCGATCGCGGGCTGCAGGCGTTCCGCGTCATCTCGATGGACACGTCCACGGCGATCCATCCGGCTGAAATGCAGGAGCAGCGCACGCACGTCTCGATCACGCCCGACAGCGGGCTGGAGCGGGCGCTGGTCAAATGGTTCAACCGCACCAAGGGCTTCGGCTTCCTGACCCGCGGAGAGGGGACTGAGGACATCTTCGTGCACATGGAGACGCTCCGGCGTTTCGGCGTGACCGAGCTCAGGCCGGGGCAGGTGGTTCTCGTGCGCTTCGGGCGCGGCGACAAGGGGTTGATGGCGGCGGAAATCCATCCCGACATCGGCACGCTGCCGGTCGCCCACTAGGGCCGCTCCGGCGCGGCGGCGCCTGTGCCACCTTCGGTCGAGACATGACGAAGACCTTTGCCCGCGACGGCTTCGAAATCGCCTTCCTCGACCGTGGGGAAGGCGAGCCGGTGCTCCTGATCCATGGCTTCGCGTCCAGCCATTTCGTCAACTGGGTGTCTCCAGGCTGGTTCAAGACGCTCGACGAGGCCGGCTATCGGGCCGTCGCCTTCGACCACCGCGGTCACGGCCTTTCGTCCAAGAGCTACGACCCGGCCGACTACACGCCCGAGAAGATGGCAGCCGATGCGGCCGGATTGCTCGATCATCTCGGCATCGAGCGCGTCCATGCGATGGGCTACTCGATGGGCGCCAGGGTCGCCGCCTTCCTGGCGCTCGGCGAGCCGGCGCGCGTGGCGACGCTGGTGCTCGGCGGGCTCGGCATCGGCATGGTCGACGGTGTGGGCGACTGGGACACGATCGCCGCGGCACTGATGGCCGAGGACCCGGCCATCACGACCGACCCGCGCGGCCGCGCGTTCCGGGCGTTTGCCGACCAGACGAAGAGCGACCGGCGGGCGCTCGCCGCCTGCATCGCCACCTCGCGCGCGCTGCTTTCCGAGGACGACGTCGCACGGATCACCCAGCCGACGCTGGTCGCCGTGGGAACCAAGGACGACATCGCCGGCGACCCAGAGGCGCTGGCCGGGCTGATGCCCAACGCCGAGGCATTTCCGATCGAAGGACGCGACCATATGCAGGCCGTCGGCGATCGAAGCTTCAAGGCGAAAGTGGTCGATTTCCTGCGGCGACACCCTCTTTGAAGGGGCGCGACGCGCCCTTTTCCGGCGGCGAAGCGCCCGCTTGCGCCGTGCCATTGCTCCGATTATTAAACTAATAGTTAGAGTACAGTTTTCCCGCCTTTGAGGTGGTCGGCATGTTGTCTCTAAGTGTTATTATCAGTTGTATTTTCCGGCTAAGCGGCTATTTCTGTATCTCAACCAGTGAAGCGCTGTCTGCGTCCAAATTTGTGTCTAAATGTCGCGAGGTGTTCTGAAGATGACCCAAGCTCTGACCGTGAAGCGCGTCGAAGCGCTGACCAAGAGACCGCCCACCGCCACGGTCGAGATCGCCGACGCCGGCTGTCCGGGACTCGTGCTCGTCGGCGGCCGGCGTGGCGACTGGAAGTGGTGCGCTTCCGCTGGCAGCGGGAGAGCGTCAAGTTCAGGCTGGGCTGCTATGGCGCGGGGCCGGGCGAACTCGACTTGAAAGAAGCCCGCGAGAAGGCCGAGGGGGTGCAGCGGCTGGTGCAGCGCGGTGTCGACCCGCGCGTCGAGGAGCAAGCCGCCAAGGCTGACGACCGGCTGGTTGAGAACGTGCTCGACCGCTATCTGGCGGAGCACGTCGACAAGCGCAACAGGCGCAACTCAGCGAAGCAGAACCGGCAGATCATCGAAGCCCGGATCAGGCCGGTTTGGCGCGGCCGGCTGATCTCCGATCTCGATCGCCACGCCATCAACGCCCTCATCAAGCCGATCATCGTTAGCCGGCCGGCACTGGCGCACCGGGTGCGATCGATCATCAGCCGCTGGTGCAGGTGGATGGTCGAGGAGGACATCCTCGACGACAGCCCGTTCCGGGCGATCCGGGTGCCGCCGCCGATCGTCGCCCGCGAGCGTGTGCTGTCAACGGCCGAGGTCCGCACCTTCCTGCTGGCCTGCCGGCGGCTGCCAATGCCGGTCGCCGGCTGCTTTGAGCTGCTTCTCCTGACCGGCCAGCGCCGCGAGGAGGCGGCGGCGATGACGTGGGACGAGGTCGATCTCGACGCCAGCGAGCCGCGCTGGACAATGCCTCGCGAACGATCGAAGAACGGCAAGCCGCATCTCGTGCCGCTGGTCGGGCGCGCGCTCGCCATCCTGCACGAGTAGCGAGCGTGGCAGGCGGCGCAGTTCGGCCAGCCGTGTCGCTTCGTGTTCTCGCTCAAGGGCGACCGCTCGATGACCAGTCTCAGCTGGTTCAAGGAGCGGCTCGAGATGACCAAGCTGGCCGGGACGCCGACTGCGCCGTGGACGATCCATGATCTCCGACGAAGCTTTTCGACCTTGGCGAGCGAGTACTTGGACGCCCAGCCGCACGTAGTGGAGGCGGTGCTGAACCATCAGAGCGGGGCGGCCAAGCGAGGGGTCGCCGGCACCTACAACCGCGCATTGTATTTGCCCGCAGCGCCGGCAACTGCTGGCGCAGTTGTCGGACTTCGTCACGGCGCTCCGCCAGCCGGAAGAGCAGAGCGAGCCGCCCGCCAAGGTCGCCTGACGCCAACGGGAAGGCGGGCAAACTTGCCCGACATATGCCGACTCGAACCCACCATAGGCCAGAGCCTTCTGACCGCAGGTCAAGTTTGCATTAACCCGGCCCGCGCATTCTCTTCGCCATGCCGAAGGTCACGATCGTCGCTTCACGCGAAACACCCGCAGATGAGCGTCACCGATCGTTTTGGACCGTGGAGAACGGCCAAGCGACAGGCATTGACAATGGCTGCAACTTTCCAGCTCACGACGTGGATGAACTACTAGCAGCGCTTCAGTCGGCAAGGCTGAGCCCGACCCTCAAGCCGCCATCGCCGACCCGGTCGCTGCGAGCGACATCTTCACCGCCGCAGCCGCAGGCCATAACTGTCTTTATTAACCGCAATCTAGAGACCAAAATCTGGCCTTGATCCCCCCGGAGCAGTCTCGAACGCACCGCTTCTGGTCCCTATTGGGGAACAGACTTGCAGTCCATGGTTGAGGCAGCTCTTGACGGGATGGTGGCGCGCGTCGCACCCGCATCGCACAACATTCTAGAAAATCCAAAATCGTGACTGGCCCAAACAGTTTGCCGGCTTCTGGCCCTAGCGCGTTGGCCTGTTGCAGCGGCTGATTGGCGGGTTACTTCGGGGCTGGGGAGCCTTCCAATAATGTTTAGCGCAAAGTGAGGGCGTACGCCCTTGCGTTGTGCCTTGTTACAAGTCCTGTCCTCTCGGACGAGGTTTGCATCATCACGTATGCGAACGACCTCGGGCCGAAGGTCACGGACGAGATCAGGGCGCATGAAATCGGCCACTGCAACTGCCCAGACTGGGAGCATCCCAAGCGCGAGCACATGTTCGCCAAGGGCACTCCTCCGCCGAAAGAGTGCCGTGGCCCAGCTCGCCGTCCCCTCTATGAGCGCTCGGTATCCACAGAAGACGCGATTCGCATCTGCGGCAGTCTTGGGTGCACGGATATCGAGGATTGGCAGTAGCCTTTGCGAGGCGCAGTCGGCGAGTAAATGACGAAGCTGGAGAAGGCATGGCCCCTCCTTTCCGGCAACGCACTCCGCCCGGCGAATGCCAACGTTGGCGATGGTTCTTGCCGACAACAGATTGGCAGCCAAAAGCAAGCATGCCGTCGCGGAAGTCGCTACAGCGTTGCCGCGAATCACGATGACAACTGGGCGTAGAGTAAATGGGCCTCTTTCGAGTGCTGGTGAGGTTGTTTGCCAGAAGGAGCCGCACGCAGTCCTATCGCACGACGACGGAACCGCTCCAACCGCTATCCCTTCGGACGCAGGACGAGCTGCTTGTGGTCACCCGGCCGCAGCCGGCGGGAACCGTCCTACGGGGTCGGTCCCACGTGATCGATGGAGACACCATCGTGATCAAGGGCATTCACATTCGGCTTGCCGGCATAGATGCGCCCGAACTCGATCACCCTTGGGGCCGGCAGTCGAAATGGGCCTTGATCCATTTGTGCAAGGGGCACACGGTGACGGCCCGGTTCAAGCCCGATGAACTTTCACACAACCGCAGGGTAGCAGAATGTTTCCTGCCCGATGGGCGCGATTTGGCAGCCGAGCTGGTCCGCATTGGCTTGGCTCTTGACTGGCCGACATTCTCAGGCGGCAAGTATCGGCACCTAGAGCCAGAAGATGTGCGACGCAAGAAACTCTGGCGCACTGCGGCTCGCCAACGCGGCATGCTTCAAGTGCTGGACGCTCGCCAGCAGCGAGAACAAGTCCGCATTCCTCCCATGAAATGTAATGTCGTCCCTGGATATCAACTGAAATCACTCATCGATGAATTGCCGCCTAGGGTCGCGCCCGCCTCACCAAGATCTCGTTGATGTGGAGCGCTCGATAAGCCCCGAGGGCGAGCCGATGTTTGGCATCAAGCTGACGGCTGGCGCCCTCGTTGTCCTCGTCCTCTGGATCATCGCCATGCAGCCATGGAGCTACCTGTGACCATGGAGCGAATCCAGCGTCGGAGGCTAGCTGTGCTCGCGAACCGTCATGGCGGAACGAAGACCCATCCGAAAGCTCGACGGTTGGAGCGCGAACGCCGCTTGCTGATTCTAGCCTGCGCTCCATAAGCTGCCGACCCGAAGCGCCGCACACCCGAGCGGGCGGCAGAAGACGCGCACAATTTTCGCGGTCGCTTGCCGTTTCTGCGTCCAAACTGCGTCCAAATGGCCCGTGGCAGCCTCGCGAAGAGCGCCCATTTCGCGCTTAAGTGCTTGACCGCGCTGGCTTTGCGGGCTAGGGCCTCTTCGCAGCTTCGAAATTAAACTAATATAGCAATTTCACTCCCCGGGCACGGATGACGACGGCCAAGATCGAATTCAGCGGAGCGGAGAACAACCGGCTGGCGGCAGATCGCTTCGGCAGCGGCGGGCAGCCGGTGCTTTTCCTGCATGGCGGTGGCCAGACGCGCCGCGCCTGGGACGCCACGGCACGGCGCGTCGCCGCGGCCGGCATGACGGCCATCGCGGTCGACCTGCGCGGCCATGGCGAAAGCGAATGGGTGGCGAGCGGCAACTACACCTTCGCCGATTTCGCGGCCGACGCGACGGCCGTCTTCCGGCAGTCGGCCGAGCGGTATGGAAGAGCACCGGTGGCGGTGGGCGCCTCGCTGGGCGGGCTGGCGTCGCTGACCGCAGAGCTCAATCACGGGCCGCTCATCGACGCGCTGGTGCTGGTCGACATCACGCCGCGCATGGACCCCGAAGGAGTGGCGAAAGTGCAAGGCTTCATGGGCGAGCGCATCGCCGACGGCTTCGCTACGCTGGAGGAGGCGGCGCAGGCGATCGCCCGCTATCTGCCGCATCGCAAGAGGCCGGCTTCGCTCGACGGCCTCAGCAAGAACCTCCGCCGCTCCCCCGACGGGCGCTACCGCTGGCACTGGGACCCGGCGTTCATGGCCGGGGCGCGCAGCATCAATGTCGGCACGGCGGCGCTGATGGACGAGGTCAGCCGTAGTCTTTCGCGACTCGCCGTCCCGGTGCTGCTGGTGCGCGGGATGCAGTCGGAGCTGGTGCACGAAGCGCATGCGCGCGACTTCGTGGCGTCGGTGCCTTACGGCCGCACCGTCGACGTCGGCGGCGCCGGACACATGGTCGCCGGCGACAGGAACGACGCCTTCTGCGCGGCGATCCTCGATTTCCTGGCCGCACGCGAGGCCGCCTAGGCGGAATTAGCCGAGGCGGGCAAGCGCGCGCGTCAGGTTGCGCCGCGCCGCGGCCTCGCATTCGGCAAAGAACGGGTCGCTGTGAAAGATGCGCGGCCGAGACAGGAAGCCCTGGAGCACGGCCGCTCGACCGGCCCGCCACGTGTTGTCGTCCACCCAGCCATACTCCAGCCGGACGGCCCGTTCGTAGGCGTCGAAGGCCGCTTGCGGCGCCGCCAGGATCGACAGGTCCATGTCGAGCAAAAGGGCCGCATCGCCTCGGGCGGCGGTGTCCTCGCCGTCGGGAAGGCGGTGCGTCCGGGTGGCCTCGATCATCGCCGCGATGCGATCGAGCCGCTCCGGTTCGACTCGACCTGCCAGCCATTCCCTGGCCAGTGCAGCGCTTCTCGCCTCGTTGTCCTGGCGGCGGCTGTCATAGATGGCGTCGTGGAACCAGATGGCGGCTTCCAGGGCGGCAAAGTCGGCGATTGCGGCGCGGTGGCGTTCGGCCAGCGCAAGCAGGGCCTCGGCATGCGCAAGGCCGTGATAGTGGCGCCCGGGAGCCGAATAGAGCGCCGCGAGACGGGCGCGCATCGCAGCGTCGATGAGCAAGGCGCTGTTTTCTATGCCAGCTTGATTTTCCATCGCCACAATCCATTTGAAGGCTGAATGAGGAAATTTGAGTTCAACGGCGACGCATTCTGGCGTATGAAATGCGCGCGTGCCACGGGGTCGGCACGACCAGGGAGACGGCCATGACTATCGGCGTATCGCGAGCGGGCCATCTGCAGCCCGTCGACCCGATCTGGAGTTCGGTGCGAGCCGAAGCGGAGGATGCCGTCGCGGCCGACCCGCTGCTGGCGGCGTTTCTCTACGCGACCATCCTCAACCACGACACCCTCGAAGACGCGGTGATCCATCGGATCGCCGAGCGGCTCGACCATGACGATCTCGGGGCCGACCTCATCCGCCAGACCTTCGCGATGATGCTCAAGGACCAGCCGGAGTGGTCGACGATCGTGCGGGTGGACATCCAGGCCTATTACGATCGCGACCCGGCCTGCGATCGCTTCATGATGCCGGTCCTCTACTTCAAGGGGTTCCATGCAATCCAGACGCATCGGCTGGCGCATTGGCTGTGGACCCTCGGCCGCAAGGACTTCGCACTCTATCTGCAGAGCCGCTCGTCGTCGGTGTTCCAGACCGACATCAACCCCGCCGCGCAGATCGGTAAGGGCATCTTCGTCGACCACGCGACGGGGCTGGTGGTCGGCGAGACGGCGGTGATCGAGGACAACGTCTCGCTGCTGCACGGGGTGACGCTCGGCGGAACCGGCAAGGCGGGCGGCGACCGTCATCCCAAGATCCGCTACGGCGTGCTGATCGGCGCCGGCGCCAAGATCCTCGGCAATATCGAGGTCGGCCACTGCTCGAAGATCGCGGCGGGCTCGGTCGTGCTGGCAGCGGTGCCGCACAACAAGACCGTCGCCGGGGTGCCGGCCCGCGTGGTGGGCGAGACCGGATGCGACCAGCCCTCGCGGCAGATGGACCAGCTGCTGCCGGCGCAGTCGATGGACCACGTCGTCACCTTCGACATCTGAGAGCGCGTCAAGGGCCGAGGACGAGCGCCCAATAAAGGCGGCCGTCCTGGCCAGTCGATTTCGCCAGGCCGAAATGGCCGTAGCTCGCTCCGAGCATGTTGCTGCGATGGCCCGAGGATTTCATCCAGGCGGCGAACAGCGCCTCCAGGTCCTGCTGGCCGTGGGCGACGTTCTCGGCGGCCGGACCGCGGATGCCGTTCTGCCTGAGGCGAGAGGAGAAGTCGCGCCCGAAGCCGGTCGAATGCCGCATGCGGCCGGAGCCGGCCATGTAGCCCGCCTGCTCGCGCGCCGCTTTTTCGAGCGCCGGCGAGGGCTGAAGGGCGGCCAGGCCGCTTTCGGCCCTGATCCTTGCCAGATAGGAAGCGGCGCCATCCGACATGCCTTGCGCCGGGGCGGGCGGACCGGAGGCCGTGGCGCATGCGGAGGTGGCGGCGAGCAAGGCCGCGAAGGCGAGGGTGGCGGCGGCTTTCGTGCCGCGAGGATGATCCGACATGATGGCTTTCCGCACCTGGTTCGTCCGCCTGCTCGAGTGTCCCCCGGGACATGGCTATTTTGAGGGTGTCGTGCGCCTTGTCTTTACAGCCCGGTGCCCGACATGCCAGAAGCCCCCCACCACATCCGGCACCGGAGAAGATCCTTGAAGCCAGAAGAAATCAGGAAACTCGACGCCTATTTCAAGCGCGTGTTCCAAAATCCGCTTCTCACCGTCAAAGCGCGGCCGCGGAAGGACGATTCGGCCGAAGTCTATGTGGGCGAGGAATTCCTCGGCATCGTCTTCAAAGACGAGGACGAAGGCGACTACAACTTCTCGATGGCGATCCTCGACATCGATCTCTGAGGCCGACCGCGGGCTTCACTCGGAAGTGCCCATGTATTTCCGAGCGGTGGTCATCACCGCCGCGTCAAGCGCCCGCCAGCCGGGCAGCAGCTCCTTGGGGAAGCGGTAGGTGAGGCTCAGCGCGTCGCCGATTAGCACGTCCCGCTCGCAGGGCGCAAGCGAGGCCTCGGCCTCGGGCCCGCTCAGGCAGCGGGCGACGAAAGGTGGCCTGCCGTCGCTCCGCTCGGCCACGGCCAGAACCTCGTTCATGTAGCCGGATTTCTCGGTGAAGCCGTAGAGCACGATGCCGCCTTGGCTCGGCACACCCGGCTTGACGATCAGCGATCCGTAGATCGGCTCGAAGCGGCCGCTCATGTCGCGCGACATCATCTGCTTCTCGAAGGTGAGGAACAGCACCTTCCGCTCGGCGTCGGTGTGGTTGAAGTCGCCGCGCGCCGCCGCCGAATAGCCGGTCATGTCGGGCCAGCGGACATAGAGGTCGAGCCGTTCGGCGATGCCATCACGACGCTGCCGCTCGAAGCGGATGACGTTTGAGGGCACCGACAGCACGTTGTTGCCGATGACCACCTCGCGGACCGTGGTGTCTTCGGTGTGCCCGGCCAAAGCGATCGAGCGCCCCAGCCAACGGCCGGTCACGCTGATCAGCAGGGAGAGCAGCGCGAGCACCGCCAGCGCGTAGAAGATCCGCAGCAGAAAGCCATTGTCGGCCGGTATCGCCCTGCCGGTCTCGAGCGCCGTCACCTCTTTCATCGCCCGTTCCCCGCCATCGGCGTTCTGTACCGGAATGGCACAGGCAGCGCGGCATGGCGCTTGCACCGTGCGGTCTCGTCAAGGGCAATTCTGGCCTAGTCTTGGTAAATGGTGGGTTAAATGGGGACGCTGTCGTGGGGTCTTTTGGCGTTTGCGTCGGGACTGACGCTGTCGGGCCTCAGCGGATCGATTCTGGAGCTCGCCACCGGCTGCCGCTTGTCGCTCAGCCCGCCCTTCGTGAGGCCGGAACGGCTGGCGCAGACGCTCTGGCGAACCGCGCTCGCCGGCCCGTTCATGCTGGCAAACGAGGCGCTGGCCTGCCGCCGGTCGGGACGCATGGGAGACCTGCCGACCGCGGCGGCCATGCTCGCCTGCGGCATCTGGGCGCTGGCCCAGGGCGTCATCCTGGTCTCGCTCGCCAGTGCCGCCTCAGCCCGTCTCTAGTCGTTTGTGACCGCTCTGCACTTTTGCTGGAATTGCTCTAGGGTGGGTGGAAGGTCGAGTTTCTCGCCCACCGGGAGTCATGCCATGCCGATCTACGCCCTCGACGGGGAGAGCCCGCAATTTCTTGCGCGCGACAGCGTGTTTCTGGCGCCGGATGCCACCCTGATCGGGCGCGTCAGCATCGGCCGAAGGGTCGGTGTCTGGTTCGGCGCCGTGTTGCGCGGCGACAACGAGCCGATCGTCGTCGGCGACGACAGCAACCTGCAGGAACACACGGTCCTGCACACCGACATGGGCTTTCCGCTGACGGTCGGGCGCGGCGCAACGATCGGCCACCGGGCGATCCTTCACGGCTGCACGATCGGCGACAACAGCCTGGTGGGCATGGGCGCCATCGTGCTGAACGGCGCCAGGATCGGTCGCGACAGCCTGGTCGGAGCCGGGTCGCTGGTCACGGAAGGCAAGGCCTTCGCCGACGGCATGCTGATCGTCGGCACCCCTGCGCGGCCGGTGCGACCGCTCACCGCGGCGGAGATCGAGGGTCTCAGAGCCTCGGCCGCCCACTATGCGCAGACGATCGAGCGCTACGCCAAGGGGTTCTCCCGCCTCGAAGCGGGATGACGATCGCAGCCGTCGGCAATCCGGATCAGACGACCTGCTGCCGTGTCACGGCGGGGCGCAGCCGCGGAAGGCCGAAGCGCGTCAGTTCGGCGAAGAGCGGGTGGTTGGTGAGCCAGAGCGCGGCAAGCCAGCCGATGAAGCCCAGCACGCCCGCGACGACGCCCTGCATGATCGAGAAGGCGAAATGCGGGTGCTCGGCGTGGAAAACGGCGAGCGGCAACGCCACGGTGGCCATGGCCGTCAAGCCGCTTCTCCAGACGGCCGCCGCCAGCTCGGACCAGCCGATGCCGACGCGGTTGATCACCGGGACGATCGTCACCGCCGCCTGCACCGGCACGACCACGGTCATGCAGCAGGCGACCCCGAACAGGCCGCCGAGATAGGCCGAGGCGGCCAGCAGGAGGGTCAGCACAGGGAACAGCAGGCCGGCGAGGATCGCCATGGCGCGGATGGCACCGATCGCCATGGAGACCAGATAGTTGAGCCAGTAGACGAAGGAGAAGAGCGTCGCCACGGCGAGGATGCGCACCACCGGCACGACGTCGTGCCACTGCGGTCCGAGAATGATCTCGATCACCGGATAGGAGAGCAGCGCCAAGAGCAGGAGCGCCGGCCACTGGACGGCCGAGATGAAAGCGATCGCCTGCAGATAGGGCTGCTTGAGGTCGTGGCCGTCGCGGACGCTGGCCGAAAAGGTCGGCAAGAGCACGTTCATAACCCCGTCGAGCGCGATCTTCTCGGGGATCTGGCAGATCATGTTGCCGCGGCTGAGCAGCGCGGACGCCTCGTGCGAATAGAGGCGACCGAGGATGAGCAGCGGGAACATGTCCAGCTTGAAGCCGAGCCCGATCAGGCCGTTGTAGCCGCCGAAGGTGACCATGGCGCGCCAATGGCGAAAGGTCGGCAGGAAGATCCACAAAGGGCGCTGAATGACGAGGGCGACAAGGGCCGTCGTGACACTGGCGGCGAGCCACGCCCAGGCAAAGCTCATGAAGCTGAAGCCCAGGCTTGCCAGGACCAGCGTGGTCGCCGAGGTGACCAGCACGGTGGTCATGTTGAGGACGGCGGCCGTGCCGAAACGAAGCTCGCGGCGCATCAGTGCCACAACTTGCAGCGGCACCAGCTCGATGACGATGGCGAGCGAGACGATGGCGAAGTAGACGACCGTCTGCGGCTCCTGATAGGCCTCGGCGAGCCGCGGCGCGGCCGCCATCAACCCGGCCACCAGGACGAGGGTCAGCGTCAGCTGGAGGGTGAAGGCGCCGCGTATCTCGGGCACGCTCAGGGACGGACGCTGGATCAGGAAGTTGGTGGTAGCGAAATCGCGCAGGATGAGAACGATGCCGATGACGGCGAGCGCGATGACCGAAACGCCGATCTCGTCGGGAGTGAGCAGCCGGGACACGATCGCGGTCGTCAGAAAGTTGGCCGCCAGAGCGACGTAGCGATCGCTTGTGCTGAGGAGCAGGGCGCGCCTTACCGAGGCCATCAGACTTCCTGGATTGAATCGAGCATGATCAGATCGCAAATTTCCGCGGCCGCGTCATCTCGGTCAATTGGCTGTCGACCTATTCAAAGGTCTAGTTTCTACACCCCCTTTTCTTGCCCGAGGGCCTGGAAGGGCTAGAGAAATTGTCTTTAGCAGGCTCATGAAACGAGTGGAGCCGGCCCGGGGACTGGGCCGGCTCCTGAACCCGGTCGTTGGGGACGGGGAGGGTGGGGACTCGACCGGGTTTTTCGCTGCTGCTCGGCGGTCCTACTTGACCGAGCCGACGGCCACAGCGCGGCCGTCATTGATGCTGACCCAGCTGCCGGAATTGTTGTCCGACTGCCGCTTGAGGTAGGTGTATTCGGTGTCCTGCCAGGCGAGGACGCGGCCCTCCAGATTGTCCAGGATGTAGTCTCCCGCGGAGGTGCGAACGGTCAGGACCGCATGGCCGTCGCCGTTCGGCTGACGCACCACGGTGATCAGCAGGCTGCCGGCGGGCAGGCCGGCAGCCATCAGCTCGCGCCGCTTCTCGATCACGTAGTCCTCGCAGTCGCCGACGGCGTCCGGATAGGACCAGACCTCCTGGCGGCCCCACATCTCCATGTCGGTGCGCGGCTCGACGCGCTGGTTGACGCGGTTGTTGACAGTTATCAATTCGGACCACAGCTGGCGCGTCAGCTCGACCGGGGCGGTCGCGGCCGTGCGCTGGGTGCACTCGCGGTGATAGCGCTGGCAGAACTCGTAGTGGCCGATCGGCTGCGTCGTGCGTCCGCCGGTGACCATGCCCGGCGCGGCAAGGGCTGTGCCCGCAGTCAGCCCAAGAGCGGCGATGGCTGCCAGAAGCGTCCCTCTTCCTGCAGATGCCATTGTATTCGTCTCCCCATTCCGAGAGCACAATGACACATGCCGATTTATTTCATGGAAAGCTGCGAACTTAAGATTGAATAGACCTAGTATTGAATTTAGATCAAATAAGTATTCAATTTTACAAAGACGATTTGAATTGCATTAACCATGCGGCTTGGGCTGCTGGGTGCTGCTGAATGCTTACTGCCGCACCCGCTCCGACTTGGGGTCATAGAGGGGCTTTAGCGACGCCTCCGCGGCAAAGCGCTGGCCGGCGATCTCGATCTCGTAGGACGAGGAGAGGAGCTCCGCTTCGGTCTCGCCGCGGCAGGGCACGTAGCCCAGGCCGACGGCGCTTCCCAAGGCGTGACCGTAATTGCCGGAGGTCACGGTGCCGACGATGCTGCCGTCGCGAACGATCGCCTCGTTGTGGAAGAGAAGCGGTTCCGGATCGACGAGGCGGAACTGGACCAGCCGCCGGGTCAGCCCTTCCTCCTGGCGGCGAAGCACCGCCTCACGCCCCAGGAAGTCTGCCTTGCCGGTCTTGACGGCAAAGCCCAGCCCGGCCTCCAGCACGTGGTCTTCGTCGGTGATGTCGTGGCCGAAGTGCCGGAATGCCTTCTCGATGCGGCAGGAATCCAGCGCGTGGAGGCCGCAGAGCTTGAGGCCGGCCGAGCTGCCGGCCCGCTCAAGCGCCTCGAAGACATGCGCCGCCTGGTCGGTCGGCACATAGATCTCCCAGCCGAGCTCGCCGACATAGGTGACGCGGTGGGCGCGGGCGAGGCCCATGCCGATCTCGATCTCCCGCCAGGTGCCGAAGGGATTGGTCTCGTTGGAGAAATCGTTGGGGCTGACCAGCCGGATGACGTCCCGCGCCTGCGGCCCCATCAGGCAGAGCACCGCTTCGGCCGAGGTGACGTCGGTGACGACCGCGAATTCCTCATCGAGGTGCCGGCGCAGCCATGCGAGGTCGCGCTGCAAGGTCGCTCCGGGCACCACCAGCAGGAAGGCGGTCTCCGAGAGGCGAGCAACGGTCAGGTCGCTCTCGATGCCGCCGCGGCGGTTGAGCATCTGGGTGTAGACGATGCGGCCCGGCGCCACGTCGACATCGTTGGCGCAGAGGCGCTGCAGGAACGCCGCCGCGTCTCGGCCTTCGACCCGGATCTTGCCGAAGGAGGTCATGTCGAACAGCCCGACGCCGGTGCGGACCGCCATGTGCTCTTCGCGCTGATTGTCGAACCAGTTCTGCCGCTGCCAGGAATAGCGGTAGGCGCGCTCCTGGCCGTCGCGGGCGAACCAGTTGGCGCGTTCCCAGCCTGCCACCTCGCCGAACACGGCGCCGCGCGCCTCGAGGTGGCCATGGAGCGGCGAGCGCCGGATGCCGCGCGCCGTCGTCACCTGGCGGTAGGGGAAGTGGTCGGCGTAGAGGAGGCCGAGCGTTTCGGTTACGCGCGCCTCGAGATAGCGGCGGTTCCGCTGAAAGGGCTGCGCACGGCGGATGTCGACCTCCCACAGGTCGAAGGGCGGCTCGCCGTCGACGATCCATTGCGCCAGCGCCATGCCGGCACCGCCCGAAGAGACGATGCCGATCGAGTTGTAGCCGGCCGCCACGAAGTAGCCGGCGAGCTGCGGAGCCTCGCCGAGATAGTAGCGGTCGTCGGGGGTGAAGCTCTCGGGGCCGTTGAAGAAGGTGTGGATGCCGGCGGTGGCAAGCATCGGCATGCGGTTGACGCCCATTTCGAGGATGGGCTCGAAATGGGCGAAGTCCTCCGGCAGCTGATCGAAGCAAAAATCCTCGGGAATGCCGCCCATGCCCCACGGCTTGGCGACCGGCTCGAAGGCGCCGAGCATCATCTTGCCGGCATCCTCCTTGTAGTAGGCGCACTCGTCGGGCACCCGCAGAACCGGCAGCCGGGACAGGCCGGCGATCGGCTCGGTGACCAGGTAGAAGTGCTCGCAGGCATGCAGCGGCACGCCGACGCCCGCCGCCTTGGCCAGCTCGCGGGCCCACATGCCGGCGCAGTTGACGACGATGTCGGCCTCGATCGTGCCCGTCTCCTCGCCGCGCCGCCAGGAGACGCCGGCGACGCGGCCGTTCCGCCGGTGGACGGCCGTCACCTTGACGTTCTCGGCGATCAAAGCACCGCGCTGCCGGGCGCCCTTGGCGAGCGCCATCGCGATGTTGGCCGGGTCGCATTGCCCGTCGAGCGGCAGGTGCACGGCGCCGACCACGTCCGTCACGTTCAGATGCGGATACATCTCCTTGACCTGGCTGGGCGAAATCTCCCGCACGTCGACCTCGAAGGCGCGTGCCAGCGAGGCCTGGCGGTAGATCTCGTGCTTGCGCGCCTCGGTCAGCGCGACGGTGATGGAACCCACCTGCCGCATGCCGGTGGCCACACCGGTCTCCGCTTCCAGACGGACGTAGAGGTCGGCCGAGTACTTGGCCAGCCGCGTCATGTTCTGCGAGGCGCGCAGCTGGCCGATGAGACCCGCGGCGTGCCAGGTCGTACCGGAAGTGAGCTGCTTGCGCTCCAGGAGCACGATCTCGGTCCAGCCGAGCTTCGCCAGATGATAGGCGACCGAGCAGCCGGAGACGCCGCCGCCGATGATGACGGCGCGTGCCTTGGCGGGAAGCGCGGTCATGCGGAACGGCTCGCGTCGAGCGCGACATAGCTGCCGACGAAGCGCCGGAGACGGCGCGCCGCCTCGCGCAGCACCTCCTCCGGCTGGCAGAGGCTGACCCGGATGTGGCCGGCGGCGGCCTCCCCGAAGCTCGCGCCGGGCATCACGGCCACGTTCTCGGCCTCCAGGAAGGCCCAGGCGAAGCGCTCGCAATCGGGGTCGACGGCGCGGATGTCGAGCATGGCGTACATACCGCCTTCGGAACCGCGCACGGTGACGTTGTTGATGCCGCGCATCGCCTCCAGCCAGAGCTTGCGGCGTGCCGCATAACGCTCGGCGATCTCGGCCACGCCGTAGTCGTTCTCCAGCGCCTCGGCGGCGGCGTGCGAGACGAAGTCGGTGAGTCCGTAGGTGGTCACCAGGTTGAGGCTGACCAGAAGCGTCACCAGCTCGACCGGGCCGGTCAGCCAGCCGATCCGCCAGCCGGTCATGCCATGGCTCTTCGACAGCGAGTTGATCACCAAAGTACGCTCGGCCATGCCGGGGAGGGCGCGCGGCGACAGATGCTCGCCGCCGCCGAGGGTCCAGTAGACCTCGTCGGAGATGAGCCACAGATCGTTGCGGCGGCAGATGTCGGCGAGCCCTTCGAGGCTGGCCGGGGAATACACCGCGCCCGTCGGATTGTTGGGCGTGTTGACGAGGATGGCGCGCGTGTTGGGCTGCAACGCCTTGCGGATCGCCTCGGCGCGCGGTTCGAAGCCGTCCTCGGCGCGCGCCTCGACGACCGTGAAGCCGGCGCCGGCGGCGCGGAAGGTGCCGGGATAGGTGGCGTAGTAAGGGGCCACCACCACCGCGTGGCCGCCGGGGTCGATCACGCCCTGGATGGCGGCGTAGAGCGCCGCCTGGCCGCCCGGCGTGGCGATGACCTGCTCCGGAGCCGTCGGCACGCCGGTCGCGCGGGTCGAGACACGGGCCATGGCGGCGCGCAGGCGAGGGATGCCGGGCAGCTGGGTGTAGTGGTGAAACCCGCCGCGGACCGCCCTCACACAGGCCTCGACGGTGTCGGACGGCGTATCGAAGTCATGGTCGCCCACGGAGAGCATGATGATGTCCTCGCCGGCCTGGCTGCGCGTGATGGCGGCGAGATGCACCTCCCAGCCGTCCTTGCCGGACGGGGTGATGCCGGAAATGCGCGATGACGGGCGCGGCATCTTAGCTCCTCAACCGTTCGTTTTCGCGGTCCCACAGCGGCCGATCCTCCTGCACGATCGCCGGAAAGCGCTCGCCGAAGATCTCGACCTCCAGCGCCGTGCCGGGCTCGGCCAGCTCTGCGGCGACCATGCCCAGCGCAATCGACCTGTCGATGCGATGGCCCCAGCCGCCGGAGGTGGTCTCGCCGACGATCCTGTCGCCGTGCCAGAGCGTCGACATATAGGGCGCATCGCATTCGCCGGCGTCGACGATCAGGGTGACGAAGCGCTTGGCGACGCCGCGCTGCTTCTCCTTGAGCAGCGCGGCCTTGCCCTTGAAGTCCGGCTTGTCCCAGCGGACGAACCGTTCGAGTCCGCCTTCCAGTAAACTGTAATCTGTCGACAGATCACCTTTCCAGGCACGGTAGCCCTTTTCGAGGCGCAGCGAGTCCAGGGCGAACATGCCGAAGGGCTTCAGTCCGTGCGCCTTGCCGGCTTCCCAAACCGCGTCGAAGACCGTCGGCGTGTCTTCGACCTTGCTGTGCAGCTCCCAGCCGAGCTCGCCGGCGAACGAGACGCGGACAAGCTGCAGCCAGCGCCCGGCGACCTGCGCCGACTGGTGCGTCAGCCAGGGCCGTGAAAGGTCGGCATCGGTGAGCTCGGCAAGGATCTGTCGCGAGTGCGGCCCGGACAGGATCTGGCAAGAGAAGCGATCTGTGACATTTTCCACAGTCACATCAGTATTTTGCGGGAGGTGCTTCTGCAGCCACTCGAAGTCGTGCAGCTCCGCTACGGCCGCGGTGATCAGGAAATAGAGCTCCTCAGAGATCGCCATGATGGACATCTCGGTGACGATGCGCCCCTTGTCGTCGGCGAAATAGGCAAGGCCGATGCGGCCGGGCTTCGGCACCGGCCCGGCGACCAAGCCGGCAAGCCACGCCCTCGCATCCGAGCCCGCCACCCGGTAGCGAGAGAAGCCGGGCAGGTCGAGGATGCCGGCAGCGTCGCGGACGGCCAGGCACTCCTGGCGAATGCGGGGCTGCCACGGCCCGTCGCGCCGAAAAGTCTGGGTCGCCGCCTCGGAAGTGTCGTCGCCCGGCGCGGCGAACCAGGTAGCACGCTCCCACCCGTTGTAGGCGTTGAACTGTGCTCCAAGCGCCGCGATGCGATCGTGGATCGGGGACAGCTTGCGATTGCGGGCCGCCGGCCAGGCGTGGCGCGGGAAATGGATGGCATATTCGTGGCCGTAGATTTCCATGCCCTTGGCCACCGCATAGTCGGGCGCCGCGGCAAAGGCGGTGAAGCGGCGGGGATCGCAGGACCACATGTCCCATTCGGTCTGGCCTTCGGTGACCCATTCGGCCAGCACCTTGCCGGCGCCGCCCGCCTGGGCGATGCCGAAGGTGAAGACGCAGGCCTCGTAGGCATTGGGCACGCCCGGCATCGGACCGATCAGCGGATTGCCGTCCGGCGCATAGGGGATCGGGCCGTTGATCACCTTGGAGAGCCCGGCGGTGGCGAGGATGGGCACCCTCTCGGTGGCGTCGTTGAGGTACCATTCCAGCCGGTCGAGGTCGTCGGGGAAGAGCTGGAAGGAGAAGTCCTCGGGCATGGTGTCGTTGTGGGTCGCCCAGTGGGCCCGGCAATTGCGCTCGTAAGTGCCGAGGTTCATGCCGTTCTTCTCCTGGCGCAGGTAGTAGGAGGTGTCGACGTCGCGCAGAAGCGGCAGCTTGCGCCCATGTTCGCGTGACCAGGCGGCGAGCTCGGGGATCTCCTCGAAGAGGATGTACTGGTGGCTCATCACCATCATCGGCACGTCGCGGCCGAACAGCCTTCCCACTTCCTTGGCGCGGTAGCCGGCGGCGTTGACGACGGTTTCGCAGCGGATCTCGCCCTGGGGCGTGGACAGCACCCATTCGCCCTTGTCGCGACGGGCGGCCGTCACCGGGCAGAAGCGGACGATTTTCTGGCCCATGTCGCGCGCGCCCTTGGCGAGCGCCTGGGTGAGCTGAGCCGGATCGATGTCGCCGTCGGAGGGATCGTAGAGCGCGCCCTTGAGGTCGTGCGTCTCGATGAAGGGGTAGCGGGACTTGATGTCGTCGAGGCCGACCACCTCGATGTCCATACCCTGGTAGCGGCCCATGCCGCGCACGCGCCGGAACTCGCGCATGCGCTCGTCGGTGTGGGCGAGACGAAGCGAGCCGGTGACGTGGTAGTTCATCGGGTAGTCGACTTCGGCTGCCAGGCCGCGGTAGAGGCCGGCCGAATAGCGCTGCATGTTCATCAGCGACCAGGAGGCCGAGAAGGTGGGCACGTTGCCGGCGGCGTGCCAGGTCGAGCCGGAGGTCAGCTCGTTCTTCTCCAGGAGCACGCAGTCGGTCCAGCCGGCCTTGGCCAGATGGTAGAGCGCGGAGACGCCGACGGCACCGCCGCCGATGATCACCACGCGCGCCGAACTCGGAAAATCTGCCATGGCGGACCCCTGAACCCTCAATAGACCGGCGGCGAGACGACCCAGATGACGACGGCCGGCTCGCCGCCCGGATTGCGCCAGCGGAACGGCTTGTTGTCGAAGCGGAAGCTGTCGCCGGCGGAAAGGCTGTGCCAGACGCCGCCGATCTCGATGTCGAAACGACCCGAAACCAGGTAGCCCGCCTCCTCGGTCGGCCGGCTGGCCGGTTCGACCAGCTCGGCGCCGGGGGCGAATTCGGAGCGCAGAACCTCGAAGCTGCCGCCCAGATCGGGCGAAAGGAGCTCCTCCACGAGGCCCGAATCGCTGGTGCCCAGCGTGCGCCGCCGGCCGGCTCTCACGATCACGCCGCGCTCGCCCTCGTCGGCGACGTCATGACCGAAGAAGAGACTGATCGGCACCTGGAAGAGGTCCGCCAGGCCTCGGAGGTCGGCGATCGAAGGGATGGACAGGCCGCGTTCCACCTGGCTCGCCCAGCCCACGGATCGACCGAGGCGCAGCGCCACCTCGGCCAAGGTCAGGCGGCGCGCCTGGCGCAAGGCGCGAAGGTCGCCGGCAAGCAGCTGGTCGGCGCCGTCGCCGCCCGCCCATGCGCTGTCGAGGGTTGAGGCCATCCGCTCCGATCCCCGTGAAAATTTCTTCTCATTTTTCACGAAAGACGAGTTTCGATGAAAATTCAAGCGAAATCCTGCGTGGACCAAGAAGTGCTTGCGGCTGAGCGGTGGCTGGTGCAAACCCGCTAGGGTCGCGCTCGTCATTTGCGCGGCCTATACGGGAAGACCGATGCTGTCACGGCAGAAAAAGTCCGACCTGGCGGACCAGTCGGCCATCGTGGACGAGGCGATCGAATCGCGGCGATCGGTGCGTGCCTTCCTGCACGATCCGGTGGACGAATCGACCATACGCACCATCCTGGAGGTGGCTTCGCGGGCGCCGTCCGGCACAAATATGCAGCCCTGGCGCGTCTACGTGACGTCGGGAGTGCTGAAGCAGAGGCTTACCGACGCAATCCTCAATTCGGGGATTCGCGCCGAGAAGGCGAAATGGGACGAGTACAAATACTATCCGGACCAGTTCTTCGAGCCCTATTACGCGCGGCGGCGGGCGGTCGGTTTCGCGCTCTACTCGACGCTGGGGATCGGCAGGCGCGACGTGAACCAGATGCGCGAACAGCACGATCGCAATTTCGTCTTCTTCGACGCGCCCGTCGGCATGATCTTCACCATCGACCGCCGCCTGAACCAGGGTTCGTGGATCGACTACGGCATGTTCTTGCAGAACATCATGGTTGCGGCGCGGGCGAGGGGCCTGCATACCTGCCCGCAAGCGGCCTTCGCGCCCTACCACAACCAGATTCGCCCGGTGCTCGACATACCGCCCGAAGAGATCGTGGTCTGCGGCATGGCGCTCGGCTACGAGGATCCAAGCAAGCCGGAGAACCAGCTGCGCACCGAACGGGCGCCGCTCGACGAATGGGTCGTCTTTCGCGACTCGTGACGGGAAATCCCGGTCACGGGCAGTCGTCACTCAGCCAGCAATGGCACGCGGGCGATGTCCCCCGACATCGCCCGCGGCCGCGAGTCCCCACTTCCCCCAGCTGCAACTCACGCGACTAAAAAGCGTAACGGAAACCGCCCATCACCTGGTGGGCGCGCACGTCGGTGCTCGATTCCGTTCCGTCGATCGCCGTCAGGCCGACATCCTCCACGTTGAAATAGCGATAGCCCAGCTCGACCGTCGCCTGGGCGTTGAACGAATAGGAGAGGCCGCCGCCGATCTGCCAGGCAAAGCCGGTGCCCGAATCGTCCATGAACGTGCCGCCAAGCGAATCGACTCCCTGGTCCTGGAACTCGGCGTGCCCGATACCGAGGCCGGCGCCGACATATGGCTTCAGCGGCCCCGGGCCGAAATCGAGATAGCCGTTGACGAGGCCATAGAGCACGCCGGTGTGGCCGACCGCATCGGGCCCGGCGATCGGCACCCCGTCGATCACATGGCGGTCGATGTCGCTGCGCATGTAGCCGACCTCGATCTCCGCACGCGGCCGGAACCCGCCGACGTCGAACTGGGTGCCGACGGCGAGGCCGCCGACCCAGCCCGTATCGTATTCGTTGCTGACGTTCACGGCGCCGCCAAGGAGGCTCCAGTCGGTGTCGAGCGGAAAGGCCGCGCCCAATCGGGCGGCGATGTACCAGTTCGGCTCTACTTCGACGATGGGTGCCTCTACCGGCTGCGTCGGCTCGGCCACGTCGGCGGCGATGGCCGCACCCTGCAGGCCCAGGACCAAGATGGTCGAGACGGAAGCCAGGAGGCGAGGCGCCATTGACCTACCTTTTCAGTCTGCCACTCACACCCCAGGCCAAGACTATCCCCCTAGCGGCGTCGATTCGCCAGAGAAGATCGGCCCACCAGGGGTCGTTTCGGGTCGACTGTTGCGCAAAAACATCAGAATCAATCATCCGGGCGCATCGCCGCGACCCTCGCGAACCCAAGGGGAAACCGCTTCTCCGGCGGGCTCCACGAAAGAGTTTGGTAACGATGCTGTTTCATATTTGAACAGCTGGGGACGGGAGTCTCTCAGCTGGCGTCCGACAGACGCGTAACCCTCCACCCGCTGGGTTCTCGTGTTCTGTCGGGCGCGCAGGGGACTTTCGAGCTTCCTCATCCGCACATCTCAACCAATTGATTAGCCTTGTACTCTTGTTGGTGCGGTCGCTGTCGCGCATGGCCGTGCGATAGTTCGCCACGCTGACCTGGGGTAAACTTTGGCAGCAGGCAGTGGGAGCTGCTTCCACCCCCCGCCAAGGGCTCCCACTGCTTTCCGGCCCGGCCGGACGCTGCATGGGCTCCCATCGGCGAACAGACGTTTCACTCTGGCACAGTGTGACCTCCTTCCTTGGGCGTAGCCGGGAGCGGTCAACTTACCTCTATTGCCTAGCGGATATCGGCTTCGCCGGCGTTGAAGATGCACTGGCGGTGAGTATAGCCTGTCCTTGCTTGCAGAATCAGTGGCCCGAAAAGGAGCCAGGCGGGTGGGGTTCCCCGGTCCGGACAATGCGAGCGGCGCGCGCGAGGAGGGGGTGCTAACCGATGAGGCCCCTCCCTGCCGCGCCTTTTTTCATTCCGGCGATTGGGACAGGCTGAGCCGGTGGGCGCCGCTCAAACGTGAGTCGAGCGAACGCCGTCAGACCGCTGTTTTCTTACGCGATCAGGCAAAGCTACCGAGCATATGCCCGCGCGAGGGCAGGTCGTAGGCCGTCGTCTGCCTCAGCTTGATGATCTCGGTCGCGGCCAGCAGGATCATTTCTCCCAGGTCGGCCTTCGTGAAGGCGTCCGGGTCCTTCGCCATATCCAGCAGCTCGGCGACGATGTCGCTCTGATCTTCCATCTCGATGCCCTCGCTCCTAACCCCGGCTCAATGTAGAACCGCGGCTCCCGCGCCTCACGTCAGGCATTCAGCCTCTCGCCCCCACCCTTCGGCTGAGGCTCAACCCTCGCGCTTAACCTTACCCGGTAGGGTTAAGTTAACGATTCGTTAGCGAAATCCCCAAAGCTCGGACATCAATGATGCGGGGCGCGGGGAGCCACGGAGACGCGGCGGGGTCGCTGGGGAGCGTCGCCGCCTCGCGTCCCACCTTCGGGATCGACGGCGGCCGGCTGGCCGGGAGCGGTCTCCCAGCCGAAGACGCTGCGTCCTCCGACGAGGTGCGACTGGTCGCGCTCGCCGGCGACGAACTCCTTGAAGCTCGGGCCGGTGACGTAGCGCTCCAGGCGGCGCGCCTGCTCGTCGAGCCGGCCGAGTGCCGCGAGCTCGTCGCCCTGGCCGAGCCGGGCGCGCAACAGAGGACGCCGATCGTATCGTCATAGACCTTGGTCGGGACGGGGAAGGGATGTCGGTCCTTGCCGCCATGGGCCAGCGAGAAGCGCGCCGGGTCCGAGAAGCGGCAAGGGGCGCCGTGAACGACCTCGGCAACCATGGCCAGCGCACGCACCGTGCGCGCGCCGACGCCCGGCACCAGCAGCAGCCCCGCATAGTCCTGCGGCCCGCGTTCGGCGGCGGCCGCGAGGGCTGCATGCAGGCGCCGCATGACGACGTCCTCCTCGCGAACGTCATGATGCGCCGGCATCACGAGATGCGGCAGTGTCGGCTGCAGCGGGGCGGGCGGGGCGGCGGAGCCGCGCTCCATGGCGGCCGCTTCGCGTACGATGCCGCCCGGGCCCAGCGCCTCCAGGAGGTCGAGCTGGCCGCGGCGCGAGGGCGCTGCGCGGCGGTCCGTCAGGTTGACGATCTCGCCCTGAGCGCGGCCCTCGATGGCGGCGTGGGGGGCGTCGACGAAGTCACCCAGGCGTTCGGACAGCCAGTGATAGCGGCGCGCCTGGCGGAGGTCGCCGTTCATGCCCTGCTGGACGACCACCCACTTGGCGTCGTCGGCGACGATGAAGCCATGCAGATAGAGGTCGAAGCCGTCCTGCACGGCGGCGCTGTCGACCTTGGCGACGAGCCGGCTGGCGGTGGCCAGGCGGCCGCCGTCGAAGCCGACGCGCTCGCCGATCAAAGCGAGCTCGTGCGGGGTCTTGCGCGACTGGGCGCCGCGGCCGCCGCAGACATGCAGCCCGAGCTCTGCCGACATGGGAGCCAGGCCGCGCTTCAGCGCGCCGACCACGCTGGTCGTGATGCCCGAGGAGTGCCAATCCATGCCCATCACGGCGCCGAAGGACTGGAACCAGAACGGATGCGACAGACGGCGCAGCAGCTCGTCGCGGCCGTAGTGCTCGATCACGGCCTGGCAGATCAGCGCGCCGAGCCGGGCCATCCGTTCGCTGAGCCAGCGCGGCACCTTGCCGCCGTGGAGCGGCAGGTCAGCACTTCCGGTTCGTCCAGCCAAGGCCGCTCCCTTCGTCGAAGTCCCGTGACAGATATGGAGGGTCGGGTGCCGGCGGTCAAACGGAGTCAAGTCTGCTCCTGCCTTTGCGCGCAGCGCTTGAACGCAGCGCCGGCCTATGGAAGAAAGGGACGAAGGGACGCGCCCTGCGCGGACCGCACCTGGCCTCTCGGAAGGAGCGACCAGGTCACGGTTCGCGGGGGGAGTTCTTTTTGCGGGTGAATGATTCGCCGTGGGACGGTTCCGTCAGCTTCTCGACCGTTGGAACACGCGTTCCCTGACGACCCAGTTCCTGCTGGCCGGCGGTCTCGCCTCGCTGCTCGCGATGGTGGTGGTCGGTATCCTCGTCAGAAACCTCATCGCCACCAGCGTCACCCAGAACTCGGCGGCGGCGACGGCGCTCTACGTGGACAGCGTGATCGCGCCGCTTCTGCCCGACATGCGCGCCGCCGACGTGCTGGACGAAACGGTGGCCCACGCACTGGACGAAACGCTCGGACAGGGTGCGCTGGGCCGCCGGCTCTACTCGTTCCGCCTGTGGCGCAAGGACGGCACGATTCTGTATTCGAAGGAGAAGGACCTGGTCGGAAAGACCTTCCCGCCGAGCGACGACCTGGCGCGGGCTTTCACCGGCGAGCTGGTCGCCAATTTCGATGCCGTCGACGATCCGGAAAGCGAGGCCGAGATCGAAAGCGCCCTGCCGCTGCTCGAGATCTACAACCCGGTGCTGCAGCCGTGGTCGGGCGAGGTGGTGGCCGTATCGGAGTTCTACGAGGTCGCGCCCGACTTCAGGGCAAGCCTGCGGCGGGCGGTGGTGTGGAGCTGGGTGGCGGTCATCCTGATGACGCTCGGCTTCTTCCTGATCCTCTTCGCCATCGTGGTGCGCGGCAGCCGCAAGATCGACAGCCAGAGCCGCGCGCTGGAAGAACGGGTGAGAGAGCTGTCGGACCTGCTCGGCCAGAACCGGGCGCTGCGCCTCAGGGTCCAGCGCGCCTCGCAGAGGGCGACGGCGCTCAACGAACGCTATCTCAGGCGCATCGGCGCCGACCTGCACGACGGCCCGGCGCAGATGGTGGCGCTGGCCGCGCTCAAGCTGGACAGCGGGGCGCTGGTGCGGCCGAACGGGTCTGCCACCATCCGCGAACGCGAGGTGAGCGCCATCAAGAGCAATCTCGACGAAGCGATGCGCGAGATCCGCAACATCTGCAACGGGCTGATGCTGCCGCAGATCGAGGCGGCCGACCTCGCCGGGCTGCTCACGCGTGCCGTGCGCGCCCATGAGGAACGCACCGACACCAAGGTCGGGCTGTCGATCTCGGACAAGCCGCCGGGGCTCTCCGCCCCGGCCAAGCTCTGCATCTACCGCTTCGTGCAGGAGGCGCTCAACAACGGCTTCCGGCACGGCGGCGGGCTGTCGCAGGGGGTCCGGCAGGACTATGCGGCAGGGCGCCTCACGATCGAGGTCAGCGACCGCGGCCCCGGTTTCGATCGTGCCGCCACGCGGCCGGACGCGCTTGGCCTCGCCGGCCTGACCGAACGGATCGAGAGCCTCGGCGGGACGCTGGGCATCGAGACCTCGGAAGAGGGAACGACGGTCCGCATGTCGCTGAATTTGGAGGAGCTGGAGAAGGCATGACGCCCACAATCAGGCTGGCACTGATCGACGATCACCCGCTGTTCCGCGAGGGCGTGGCGAGGACCCTTTCGGAGATCGGCGGCTTTCAGGTCATCGGCGAGGGCAGCACCAAGGACGACGCGCTGCGCATCGCTGCCGAAAAGCGCCCCGACATCATGCTGATGGACATCTCCATGCCGGGTGGCGGTCTCAATGCGATCGCTCCGATCCTCCAGCAGAATCCGCAGCAGCGGATCGTCCTGCTCACCGTGTCCGAGGCGCGGGACGACGTCATCTCCGCGCTGCAGAGCGGCGCCAAGGGCTATGTGCTGAAGGGCGTTGGCTCGCGGGCGCTGGCCGACATCCTGCGGACGGTGGCGGCCGGCGAGAACTATGTGTCGCCGGCGCTGTCGGCCCGGCTGCTCTCGAACCTCTCGGCACTCACGGCAAAGAGCCCGGAGACCGACCTGGTCGGAGAGCTCAGCGAGCGCGAGCGGGCCATCCTGGAACTGGTCGCCGCGGGGCTGAGCAACAAGCGGGTCGGCCTGAAGCTCGATCTGCACGAGAAGACCGTCAAGCACCACCTGACCCGAATCTACGCCAAGCTCAAGGTGAGCAACCGGACAGAGGCGGCCATGGCGCTGCGCAATGCCGCCGACAGGGGCGGCACGGGGCTTTCCCACCCCTGACCGTCAGCCCCGCATTCCGCGCAACCTTGTCGTGTCGGCGCCGGTGGCGGGCCGGTTGACGATGGTGCGACCACGGGAATCCTTCATTTCGTAGCGGCCGTCGGTCACCGTCTCCTTCATCCCGTTCCGGTGCAGGACCTCGACATTGGGGCCATCGACCTTGACGCGGTCGCGCGTCGACGGGTTGACGGCCTGCCCCCCGCTCGAAGGCTGGCCCGCCGAAACGCCCGAGCCGCCCGAACCGGCAGCGCGTGCGCTGCTGCCGGCGCCCGAGCTCTTGCCGGCACCCGATGCCTGGCCGGCACCTTGGCCGCTACCCGAACCTTTTCCCTTGCCATTGTTCGAGCCCTGACCGGCGCCCTTCGCGGGCCCATTGGCGTTTCCCTTGCCATTGCCTTTGCCATTGGCGTTCCCATTGGCATTGCCCTTGCCTTTTCCTTCGCTCTTGCCAGCGCCACCTTCCTTGGCGTGCGCGGCGTCGGGCGGGAAAGGCGGGGAAAGGCCGATCGGACCGGCCAGCAGGGCGAGCAGAAGAACTGTCGCCGCGCCGTGCCGCCGGGTGGCGGGCGATCGCGCCATCGGTGATTTGGAGGCCTCCATGTCCATGGCTCGCTCCCGCTGTCCCACATCATGGCGACAGTCGCTTCCAGGCGCCATACGGCGAAGGGCCTTACCCTTCCGCAGGCTATCGGGCAACGCACGCCGCCTCGCCGTGTTCCTTGCGATCCAGGCGTCGGACCATTGCGTCCGGGGTGTGGGACCAACGGCCCTGCCGCGGCAGACGATCGGACGCCCGGGACGAGGGCTTTCCGGCGCGCCGTGACGGGAGCCGGCAGATCAGCGCGTCGCCGTGAACAGAAAATAGTCGATCGTCCCGAACAGCCGGCCTGCATGGGCCAGGTCGGCAATGCCTGCCTGCCAGGCAGCCAGCTCTTCGGCGGAGATCGCTCCGTCTTTCTGCGCGTTCATGGCAACGCTGTCGAAATACTCCCTGCCGAGCGCCTGCGGAAAGACGACGACGCGGGTCGCCATTGCCACCGAGCGGAAACCCAGGTCGCCCAGCATCGACCGAAGGGTGCCAGGAAGCCAGCTCTGCGCGACGGCGGTGTCGGCCTCGTGCGCCACGGCCCGCCGCACCAAAGCGCGATCGGGCAGGTTGACGGTCGTCGTGCCGAAATCCGGCTCGATGAGAGCAAGCGTCCCGCCCGGGCTCAGCACCCGCTGCATCTCGGCCACGGCGCCGCGGACGTCGTGCAGGTAGATGAGGAGCCGCTCGGCGCGAACGTGGTCGAAGGCAGCGTCGGGGTAGGGAAGCGCCTCCGCCTTGCCGACGCGGTAGTCGATCGCCAGGCGCGCCGCGGCGGCCCGCCGCCGGGCCTCGTCGATGAAATGCGCGCTGGCGTCGATGCCGGCGACAGGCGGCGACGGTCCGACCCGTTGCGAGAGCCGCACCGTCTCCAGTCCGAAGCCGCAGCCGACGTCGAGCACGTGCGAACCCGGCGCGACCATCGCCCGTTCGATTTCCTTCAACTCCTGAAGCTCCGCGATGGCGTCGAAGGCAATCAGCGCCTCGACGAAGGTGTCGAGATCGCCGACCCCGTCGATGGACGTGAATGCATGCAGGGACAGATCTTCCGTCACGGAGCCACCTCCCAGGTCACTCGGCTGCCGGTCGCTTGCCCTGCCAAGCGTCCTGCAGCAGGTCGCGGACGAGGGCGGGGTCGAAAGGGCGCGGGTTTGGATAGGGGTTGCGCGTCGCCAGCTCGGCAGCGCGGTCGAGGTCGCCCGCCTTGAGGCCCAGCTCGCGGAGGCTCGAAGGGGCGCCAAGGCGCTTGGCGAAATCATAAAGCGCCGGCCCGGGCGGGCCGCCGAACAGGGTTGCGACCGGCTGCAGCAGCTGCCCTGCCACCTTGGCGTTGAACCCCACCGTGTGCGGCAGCATGACCGCATGGGTCTCCGCATGCGGGAGGTCGAAGCTGCCGCCCAGCACGTGGCAGAGCTTGTGATGGAGCGACATCGACACCTGGCCCAGCACGGATCCGCACAGCCAGGCGCCGTAGAGCGCGGTCTCGCGCGCCTCGATGTCGGTGGGCGCGGCCACGATGGCAGGCAGGGCGACGTGGAGCGCCCGCAGGCCCTCGGCGGCCATCAGAGACGCGATCGGGTTGCGGTCCTCGGCATAGAGACCCTCGGCGGCGTGCGCCATGGCGTTGAGGCCGCTGGTCACGCTGATCGTCTTGGGCAGCCCCAGCGTGAGCTCGGGATCGTAGAGGACGACCTGGGGAACAACCTTCGGGTCGCGCAGGGTGGTCTTCGCGCCGCCCTCGGTCTCGCCCAGGATCGGCGTCACCTCGGAGCCGGCATAGGTGGTGGGCACGGCGATTTGCGGCAGGCCGCTTCGCAACGCCAGCGCCTTGCCGAGCCCGATCGTCGACCCGCCGCCCAGCGAAACGAAGCAATCGGCGGCGCTTTCGGCCGCTGCGGCGAGCGCCTCCGCCGTCACCTCGACGGGCGTGTGCATGGCTGCGCCGGCAAAGGCGCCGGCGGCGAGCCCGCCCAGGCGATTCGCGAGCGCTTTGCCCACAGCGGCCTGGCCGGGCGTGGTCAGCACCATGGCCCTGCCGCAGCCGAGCTTCGTCACCCAGGCGCCCACCTGCGCGCTCGCGCCTCGGCCGAACACGATGTGTGCAGCACTTCCCTGATAAATGAAGCCGAGCGTCATGCCTGACGCGCTCCTAGAGCCAGAATCCAGGCAGACCCCGCGCTGCGGCGACCCGGCCCGGACGATCGATCATGACACGAGCGACACCAGGAGCGCGTCAATGAAGCGCTCGTCGCGCGACAGGCTCTCGCGGATGATGTCGGACTGGCTGAGATAGGAACCCTTCCGCCGCGCCTCCTCGGCGGTGCGGCATGGACAGGCGAGGAGCTCCAGCGCGCGATCCTTCTCGGCCTGGTCGAGCCTCGCCCGGTCGCGCTCGAGCTTTTCGAGGCCGTGCGTCCGGCGCACCGAGAGCCACTGCTTGCGCTCTGCTGGGTCTTGCCCGAGCCAAGCACGGCAGACCTGAGCCGGAAACGCCTGCGCGATCGCCTGCTCGACGCCGTCGAGGCGGCTGCAGGCCGATTCGAACGCCGCGGCCGCCTGCTTGTGCCGGTCGATCAGCTCCCGGAGCGTCGTCGCGCCCTCGCTGGCGGCAAGGGCGGGCACGGGCAGCGCCGCGGCGAGCGCGGCGGCGGGCAGCGCGAGGACGCGGCGGCGGGACGGCGCGGCGTCGGAGTGGTGTCTTGGGGCCATAAGGGCTCCTTCCTGCGGTCACAGCGGTCGCTCAGAGCGACCAAATCACCGCAAGATTAGCACGCACCTCGCCGGCGGTGTGTCAGGAGACTTGCCGCTCGGGCGAGGTCAGGCTTGCGTCAGCACCTGTCCGAGCGGGAATCGGGCATGTAGACGGGGCAAGGGCCCGTGCCCGCGTATTGTGAGTAAAGGGCCGGGCCATGGGTCGGGCCCATGTCGTCGTACTGGCAGCCGGTGAGCGCCGCCAGCAAGCCTGCGAAGGCCAGAACGAGCGCCAGGGGTTTGTTCCTCATTCTCGATCATCCCTTCGAAAAAGCGTCCCGGCTTTAAGCTTAACCTGTGCGAGGCGCGATCGCGACGTGAACGGGGGCGAACCTTCGACGAACAAAGAGAGTAGAAAGGGAGGCTGTTGCTATGTTGCAACGGCCAGGGACCCTGCCGGAACGCCTTCGCTGCGTGCGGTAATGGGCAGCGAGCCGGCGAGCAGACCGACCAGCCAGGCCAGGCCGGCGTCCATCATCGCGGCGGCCGGCGCGACTGCGTTGAGCTGAAACGTCGGCAGCGCGAGCGGGGCTTCCACGGCCACGACACGGAACCTCGCAGCATGCATGGCGACGAATCTCCGTGGAAGGGCGGCGACCAGATCGGTGTCGGCGACGATGGCGAGCGCGAACATGAAGCTCGGGACGGTCAAGGCGATCCGCCGCGACAAGCCTTGCTGCGAAAGCAGCTCGTCCACGAAGCCATGGGGATCTCCCGTGAACGAGACCACCGCATGCTGCAGAGCGCAATAACAATCCAGTGTCGGATCCTCTGCGAACGGATGGCCGGAACGGGCGGCGACGACGAAATCCTCATCGTAGAGCCGGCGGACATGAAAACGCGCCGGAACGTGGCCGGAAGGAATGACGGCGACGTCCATGGCGCCCGACTCCAGTTCGGCGAAGACGCCTCGCCAAGCCCGTTCGGGCGAGGTTTCCCCGGCCAGCGGAAGCAACTGGCGAATGGCGATATCGACGCCCGGCGCGCTCTCGCGCAGCGCGGCGAGAAGCGGTGAAAGGAACGGGGCCGAGGCGCCGTCGGGCGCGCCGATCGTGAACCGCCGGGTCGATGTGGCCGGATCGAACGGCTCGGCGGTGGCGACGACGCTCCGCACCCGAGCCAGGATTTCGGAGATCGGACCTGAAAGCTCCAGCGCCCGCGCCGTGGGGACGACGCCTTTCGGGGTCCGGATGAACAGCGGATCGTTGAGCAGGCGGCGCAGCCGCCCAAGCGCGTGACTGACGGCCGACGGCGTAACGTTCAAATGGGCGGCCGCCCGCCCGACATGGCACTCGCCCAGGACGACCTCGAAAAGGACCAGCAAATTGAGGTCTATCCGGGCGAGGTTAATTCTGTTCAGCATGTCGCTGAGAACGTATCACTGGATTCATCCACGGTGAAGTGCGATCTCCTCTTGACGCCCATCGCTTCAAGGAGAATCTCGATGCTCGAAACAGCGCTTTCCCCCCATGCCGAGTTGGAACCGGTGGTGTCCCAACTGGTTCGCCGCTCCGCGGAAGGGAACGCCGCCTTGATGTGCGGTGATATAGACAACTATACAAATCTGATCCCGCATTCGACGGATTTCCTGCTCATGTCGCCGTTCGGCGGCGAGCCGACGCGAGCCGCGGACTTGACGCCGGAGCGCATCGAGTCGATGGGCCGCTTCTTCAGGAACGGGAGCTTCGACCAGGAGCTCGTTCAAGCCTTCAGCTCCGCGGACATGGTGGTCCTGGCGGTCATCGAGCGACCGCATGTCGAGGTCGGTGGCCTCGCGGCCCAGGACTGGGCATTGCGGGTCACGCTGGTCTATCGCCGCGAGGGCGACGAATGGCGGCTGGCTCACCGGCACGCCGACCCGCTGGCCAAGGGCGTCAGCCTGGAACAGGCAGCCGCGCTCGCCCTCGGCCGTGCCGCCTGAGAACAAAGGAGGTTGGGCCTCAGCGCTGTTTTTCGGCCTGGAGCCTGCGCTCCAGGTAGCCGACCAGCCGAACCATCGGCCACAGGAAGATGACGTAGATGATCGCGGCACCGATCAGCGGCGAGGGATTGGCATAGAGAGCCTGGGCATCGTTGGCCTCCTTCAGAAGCTCGGGGAGGGCGACGGTGGATGCGAGCGACGTGTCCTTGAACATTGACACGCAGTTGCTGGTCGTCGGTGGGATCACCACCCGCACCGCCTGCGGCAGGACCACTTTGCGGAGCGTGAGGAGGAAGGGCAGGCCGAGGGCCTGCGCCGCCTCGAACTGCCCCTTGGGGATGCTCTCGATCCCCGAGCGGAAGACCTCGGCCGAATAGGCGGCGAGCACGATCGTGAAGGCGGTGACGGCCGAAGCCCAGGACGACAGCCGAATGCCCAGGAAGGGCAAGGCATAGTAGATGAGGATGAGGACGACCAGCATCGGCATGGCGCGAAATATGTCGATGTAGATCACCGCGAGATAGCGGATCGCCTTCGGCGCGTAGAGGCGCACGATGCTGATCAACAGCCCGGTCGGGACGCCGATGCCGATGGCCATCAGGCCGAGCAGGAGCGTGTTGACAAAGCCGCGCAACAAGGCGGGCAGGGCGGACCACAGGACCTCTGCGTTGAAGAAGGTTTCGATCAGGGACATCTTCGTCCTCGACTGGCTGGGGACAGGGCCGATACGAAACGTGCCGGCGCTGGGCCGGCACGGGGTCACGCTGCAGAAGGAGGCCCTCAGGCCTTGGGCATGCTGGCCTCGGTGACCGTCGAGGAGCCTTCGGGCGCCTTGGTCCCGAACCACTTCTCGTGGATCTTCTGCATGGTGCCGTCCTTCTTCATCTCGGTCAGCGCGTCGTTGATCTTGCCGAGCATGGGGTGATCCTTGGTCATCATCAGGCCGTACTGCTCACCCGTCTTGATGGGCTCCCGGACCTCCAACCCCTTCATCTTGGTGAAGGCATATTGCATCCCCGGGATGTCGCTGATCACGGCATCGACCCGGCCCGCGGTAAGGTCGAGGAGCACATCCTGCTGAGTGTTGTAGCCCTTGACCTCGGTAAACCCTGCCTCAGCCTGATGCTCCTTGGCCCAGGTCTCGCCCGTCGAGCCCGACAGCACGCCGACAATCTTGCCCTTCAGGTCCTTCAAGCCCTTGATGTCGCTCTCTTTCTTGACTGCGACGCCCATGTCGGCGTCGTAGTAGGGCTGGGTGAAGGACTGCGACTTCAAGCGCTCCGGCGTGATGGTGATGGACGAGATCGCGACGTCGATGCGGCCCGAGCTCGTGGCGGCGAACAGCGGCTGGAAGTCGTAGCCGGCGATGCTGACGTCCATGCCGGCGCGCTTCGCCGCCTCGGTGACGATATCGACTTCGAAGCCTTCGAAATTGCCGCTCTCGGCCTTGAACTCGAAGGGCGGATTGTTGGGGTAGGAGCCGACGTTCAAGTTCTGCTGCGCGATGGCGATAGACGGGCCGGCGGCAAGGCCGATGGCTGCGGCGACAATCAGGAGGCGACGGTTGACATTCATGTTCGTTCCCTCTGGTTCGTTGGCCGGACGGGTTCATCCCGCACGGCATTGCTTGCCGCCTCGCCACTCGCGAAGCGTCAAATCCTCACGTCGAGCATGCGATCGACCGCCGCCTCGACCTGCTCGGCGCTGCGGCAGACGCACATGCGCAAGAACCTCGCCGCCGCGCTTCCGAACAGGTCGCCGGGTGCCAGGCCGACATGCGCCTGCTCCAGAATGCGCGCGCAGGCCTGCCGGGCGTCTGCCTCGCCGGCGAACGCAAAGAAAGCGTACATGCCGCCGCGCGGCTTGGCCGGCAGCACGATGCCGGGCACCTGCGGGAGCTTCTCATAGGCGATGTCGAGCCCCGTGCGGATGCGCTGCCTGATCTCCGCAACCAGCGGCTCGCCCTCCAGGAGGGCTGCGGTGGCGCCCGCCTGCATCGCCCCGGCGGTGCCGCTGTTGACGTATTGCGTCATCGCTCCCAGCTGGTCGGCGACGCCGGACGGATGGGTGAGCCAGCCGACACGCCACCCGGTCATCGCCCACGCCTTGGAGAAGCTGTTGACGGAAAGCACCCGGTCGCCATCCTCGGCGACCTGAAGGATGGACGGGGCGACGTCGCCGTCGAAATAGAGGCGGCCATAGACCTCGTCCGAGACGATCCAGACGCCGGTGCGACGGCTGAACTCGAGCAGCGCGGCCATTTCCTCGCGCGTGGCGGTCCAGCCGGTCGGATTGGAGGGCGTGGAGAGAAAGATGGCCCGGGTGCGGGCGTCGCAGGTCGCGAACAGGCGGTCGAGGTCCAGCCGCCAGTCGCCGTCAAAGTCGAGCGCAAGGGGGCGCGGCTCTCCGCCGATCAGGTGGATGGCGTTGTGGATGTTGGGCCATTGCGGCGCGACATAGACGACATTGGTGCCGAGATCGACCAGCAGCTCCAGCGCCAAATAGAGACCTTGCATGCCTCCCGGCGTCACCGTCGTTCGTTCGATGGCGATCGGCTGGCCGTGCAGCCGGGTCTGGTACTCGGACAGCGCGGCGGTGAGGGGGCCATAGCCGCGCATGTCGGGGATGTAGAACGTCAGGCCGTCGTCGAGCGCTGCCTTGGCGGCGTCGCGGATGAAGGCGGGGGTCACGACATCCCCTTCGCCATACCAGAGGGCGATCACGTCGCCGAGCTCCCGGGCCCGCATGGCGAGGTTGGCGATGGTCTCGGTGTGAAGGTCGCGGACTTGCGCGCGAATGCCTTCGAATGCGTAGCGCGCCTTGGTCACGGATGTCGACTGAGGCGGCATGAACGACAAGAGCGGCACCCTCCGGGCGCGAGGGGGAGAGCTGAGTGTCGCTGACGAGCTGCCATCCCTCGAAGACCAACCAAGATCAAGAATGATTATCCGAAGCGACGCGCTTTGCAAGGCAAAAGTTTTAAGCTTAAAGATTTGTGGGCGGATGCCCGTCAGGACGTTTCAGGGCCGTCGCGGGCGGCCTTGAACGCCGACGCCGCGGCGCCGCCGAGGAACATGGCGTCGCTGGAGAGGATCACCAGGCTGATGCCGCTGCCGAGCCATCGCCTGGCGTCTTCCGGCGTCGCGCAGAAGATGCCGACCGGTCTGTCGGCGGCGCGGGCCGCGGCGATCACCGTCCCGATGGCCTCGCCGAGCCTGGCCGCGCCGTCGGCGCCGAGCGCGCCGATCGATACGGAGAGGTCACCCGGGCCGATGAAGACGAGGTCGATCCCTTCCGTCCCCGCGATGGCGGCGGCATTTGCCAGGCCTTCGGCCGTCTCGATCTGCACGGCCGCCAAAGTGCGGTCATTGGCGACGGCCAGGTGGTCGAAGATGCGGTAGCCGTAGCCGGCCGCGCGGCCTGGCCCGACGCCGCGCTCGCCGGCCGGCGGGTAGCGGATCGCCTTCACGGCTGCGGCAGCCTGGGCGGCCGTCGACACGCGGGGCACGAGAACGCCGGCGGCGCCGCCGTCGAGCGCGGCGGCGATCGGCTCCGGCGCGTGGCCGGGCACTCGGACGATCGCCGGCACCCTGTGGCAGTCCGCCGCCCGCAGCATCGTCTCGACGGTGTCCCGACCCATCTGGGAATGCTCCCAGTCGATGCACAGGAAGTCCGGACCGGCCAGCGCCAGCACTTCGACGCCGACCGGGTGAGGTATCGCGGCGAAGGCGCCGACGAGCATCTCGCGGTCGAGGCAGCGGTGGCGGAATTCTTTCATCGGAACGCGTCCCTCCGGCGGGCGCCACCTTAGCACGCTGCTATTTCATGCTTGAAATAAATTCCGGTCCTCGTAGCGTGCGGAAACCTGGAGGAGCCTCCCGCATGAAACCCCATCCGCTCAAGGGACCGAACCGGCTGAAGCTCGGGGTCTTCTCGACCAATGCAGATGGCGGCCTGGCCATCACCGACGTGCCGGAGCGCTGGCAGGCGCACTGGGCGGACAATCTGACCGCCGCGCAGATCGCCGACCGGGCGGGCCTCGAATTCTTTCTGCCGATCGCGCGCTGGAGGGGCTTCGGCGGCAAGAACCGGGTGCGCGAATGGTCGTTCGAGACGTTCACCTGG
Organism: Mesorhizobium sp.; assembly: GCA_040510195.1. Classification (GTDB taxonomy): domain Bacteria; phylum Pseudomonadota; class Alphaproteobacteria; order Rhizobiales; family Rhizobiaceae; genus JBEVJK01. The sequence continues at coordinate 88,679 of JBEVJK010000131.1, forward strand.
GCGGCGGGCCTTGCCACCGCCACCGAGCGGATCGGGCTTTTCATGACCGTGCATGTGCCGCTCGTGCACCCGCTCTATGCGGCGAAGGCGCTGGCGACGGTCGACCACATCAGCCATGGCCGCGCCGGGCTCAACATCGTCTGCGGCTGGAACCCCAAGGAATTCGGCATGTTCGGCACGCCGCTGGTGGAAAAGGGCTACGACCAGGCCGCCGAATGGCTGGATATCCTGGAAAAGCTCTACGCAGCCGACGAGCCGTTCGACCACGAGGGAACCTACTATCGCATGGCTGAGGCCGTCAGCCGGCCGGCCGGCCTGCAGGCGCCGCGCCCGGTGACGATGAACGCCGCGTTCGGAGATCCGGGCCGCACATTCGCTGCGGCCAAGTGCGACTACCTCTTCACCACCTTCTCCGAACTCGAGGACGCCGGTCGGCATGTGGCGGACATCGGAGCGAGGGCCGCCGCCAATGGCCGCGAGGTGGGCTGCTATACCGTCGCGCATGTGGTGTGCCGGCCCACGGATGCCGAGGCGAGAGCCTATTACGAGCGCTATGCGGTGAGCATGGCCGATCATGAGGCGGTCGATGCGCACATGGCGGGCAAGAAGGAATTCTCGCAGTCGCACGACCCGCACGCCTACGACGTCTACCGCCAGCGCTTCGCCGGCGGGGCGGGCACCTACCCGCTGGTCGGCTCGCCCGAGACGATCGCCGAGACGATGATGGCGATCGCCGGCAAAGGCTATGAAGGGATTGCGCTGTCCTTCGTGAACTACACGCAGGAGCTGCCCTATTTCTGCGACACGGTGCTGCCGATCCTCGCGCGGGCCGGCTATCGCAGCTAGCTTCGCGCCGTCGCGCCGTGCCGCGCCAGGATCTCGCCGAGCACGCGGTCGAAGCGGTCGATCTCCGCCATCGTGTTGTAGTGCACCAGGGAAACCCTGACGGCGCCGGTTTCCATCGACAGCCCAAGTCGAGCCATCAGGCGCGGCGAGAACATGTGCCCGTCGCGGAGCCCGATCTCGGCCTTGCCCATCTCCTCGGCCAAGATCTGCGGCGTGATGCCGGGGATGTTGAAGCAGAAGGTGGGCACCCGCTGGGCGAGCCTCGACTCGTCCGAGACGCCATAGATCACCGCCCCATGGCTCTTCAGCACGGCCAGCATGCGGCGCCCGAGCGTCGTCTCGTAGTCGCGGATGGCCGCCATCGCGCTGGCCAGGGCCTCGCGCCGCCCATTGGCACCGCCGGGAAGGAAACGACGGCCGAGATCCTCGAGGTAGCGAACCGCCGCGTCCATGCCGGCGACGTTCTCGTAGCAGAACGTGCCGACCTCGATCTTGTAGGGAGGAACGTCGGGGATGAAGTCTTCCTTGAAGGTCGGCAGCCGCTTGAGGGCGTCGTAGCGGCCCCACAGGAAGCCCATGTGCGGCGAGAAGTTCTTGTAGCCCGAGCAGACCAGGTAGTCGCATTGCCATTGCTGCACGTCGATCAGCGCGTGCGGGCCGTAGTGGACGCAGTCGAGGAACACTTCGGCCCCGACCGCGCGCGCCAGCCGGCCGACGCTCGCCACGTCGACCATGGTGCCGATCGAATGGGCAGTGACGGTGCAGGCGACGATGCGGGTGCGCTCGTTGAGCAGAGGCTCGAGGTCCTCGACATGCAGCTCGCCGTCGTCCCGCATCCGCCACCAGACGATCCTGGCGCCTTCGAGGGCGAGCCAGGCGGCGATGTTGGCATCGTGGTCCATGTCGGTGATGACGATCTCGTTGCGCTCGCCGAGCAAGCTGCCGATCCCGACGCTGACCAGGCGGATGAACGAAGTGGCGTTCATGCCGAAGGAAATCTCCTCCGGCCGGTAGGCGTTGACGAGCATCGCCACGCTCTCGCGCGCCGCCTCGATGCTGCGGTCGACACCCTGGCTGTGCCGGTACTTCGCCATGCGCTGCACGTTGAACTCGACCAGGTGGTTGGCGACGGCGTCGACCACCGCCTGGGGAACCTGGGCGCCGCCCGCATTGTCGAGGAAAATGAAGTCGCCGGCGTTGCGGAGCGCGGGGAACATGGCGCGGATGTCGTCGACGGGAAAGTCAATCCGCCCGGCTTGCGGAGGGTTGGTCTTCGGATGATGGTTCACGCGCGTCTCCAGGCGGGGTCGGGTTGATCGCGATGCCAGCCGGGAAGCCTGGACGGCAGCCCGGCTGGCATCGGTTCGGTCACTTCGCGAGCTCTGCCTTGATCTTGTCCACGTCGGCCGCGCTCATCTCGCCGACGGTCGTCACCTGGCCATCCTTGATGCGCCACAGGCGGAACGGGCCCGTGATGTCGCCATACTGGTCGAAGGTGACCGGCCCGATGACGCCCTCATACTTGATCGGCTTGCCTTCCTTGATGAGGGCCAGCGCCTTGGCGAACTCGTCCTTGCCGGCGAAGATCGGCTCGCCGCCCTCGGCGACCACTTCGGGGATCGCCTTCTTGATGGCCGCGGCGTCGCCCTTGCCGGCCTTGGCGGCGGCCAGCGCGACGATGGCGCCGGCATCGTAGGAGCGGTCGGCCGCCGGAGCGTCCGGCTTGATGCCGCCGGAGAAGGATTCGTAGTTGGCGTTGAAATATTCGGTCGACTTGGTGGATGTCGTGCCGGACGAGGTGCCGAAGGCGTCGTTGAGATATTGGGCGCCGACCGCCTCGATGAAGTCCGACGAGTTCATGCCGTCGTTCATCAGGAACTTGGCCGGGCCGCCGCCGGAGATCCAGGCGCGCGCCACGGTGGCGCCGTCGACCGGGTAGCTGACCAGATAGAGCGCCTCCGGCTCGCCGGCCATGGCGGCGGTCGCCTCGGCGGAATAGCTGGCCTGCTTCTCGTTGTAGGGGGTCGTGGAGGTGATCGTGCCACCCAGCTTGGTGAAGGCGTCGGAGAACTCCTTCACCATGTTGACGCCGAAATCGTTGTTGACGTGGATGATGGCGAGCTTCTTGAGCCCCTGGTCGATGGCATATTTCGCCGCCGCGGTGCCCTGCAGCGCATCGGAGGTGATGGTGCGGAAGAAGACGCCGTTGGTCTTGCCCTGCTTGCCGAGCTCGGTGAGGGTCGGCGAGGAGGAAGCGGGCGACACCTGCACGACGCCGGCCGGAGCCGTGACCGAGGTGAGGATCGGGATCGACACCGACGAGATGATGCCGCCGATGACGACGGGCACCTTGCCGATGTTGACGAGCTGGGTGGCCTGATCGACGGCGACGTTGCCCTGGCTCTGGCTGTCGCGCGTGTCGGTCACCAGCTTGCATCCGTCGACGCCGCCAGCCTCGTTGAAGTCGCGAAAGGCCATCTCGACCGATTTCGCGCCGGCCTGGCCGTAGGCGCCGGCGGGGCCGGTGAGCTCCATGACGAGGCCGATGGTGATGTCGCAATCGGCCGACAGGGCCGGCGTCGCCGACAGGCCGGCGGCGACCAGGATTGCGCTGGCTAGTGACATGCTTCTCATGGCTTGGTTCCCCTTCCTTTGATCTGGGCCGTCTCCCACGGCCGCTGGTTGTCTTCCGGGCATCGGGCCCGCGCTGCTCAACTGGCTTGCTTGTTCAGGTTGTACTTCATGATCGATCCGTGGCGCCCGGCGCGGTCGCGCTCGAGAGCGTAGACGTCGCCGTCGAGAGCGTTGGCCTCGGAGAGGATCGCCGCCAGGTCGCGCTCGTCCTGATGGGTCAGGCGGATCGAAGCGATGGCGGCGTTGGCGCCGAGATGGGAGCGGTTCCGCGCGCCGACGATGACGGCCGCGACGCCCGGGCGCACCAGCATGGCCGCGCTGGCAATGGTCGCGATGTCGGCGCCGTGCCGCTCGGCGAGCTGTCGCAAGGTGGCCAGCAGGGCCTGGAAGAAGTCCCAGCCGCCCAGATCGTCGATGATCAGCTTGTATTTGACCAACGAGCGGTTCTCCAGGTCATGATTGGGCTCCGCCGCGCCGAGCCACCGCTCACCGAGGAACCCGCCGGCGTTGGTGCCGTAGCAGAAGATCGCGACGCCGTGGTCGGCGCAGGCGCGGACCATCCGCTTTTCGGGGCGGCGATCGAGGAGGGAGTACTGAACCTGCATGGAGGCGAGCGGCACGCCCGCCTCGATCATCCCCAGCATTCGATCGGTGTCGAAATTGGTGCCACCAATTTTGTGGATCTTGCCGGCGCGCTGCAGCTCGTTGAGCCAGAGCGCCGTCTGAAGCCAGCGGTCGCTCTCATAGTCCCACCAGTGGAACTGAACCAGGTCGAGCCGCTCCATGCGCAACCGCCGAAGCGACTGGTCGACGATGCGCTCGATGTCCGCCTTGGCGACGTGCGGCAGGATCGCGAGATCCGGGACGCATTTCGTGTGGACCTTGACGCGCGCCAGCGCATGATCGCCGCGAAGCTCGCGGTAGCGGGTGCGAAAGCGGCCGATCAGCTCCTCTACGCCGGTGTAGATGTCGGCGCAGTCAAAGGTGGTGATGCCGGCATCCGCAAATGCGACCATGTCGGCGACGGGGTCGTCGCTGACCATCGTGCCATGGCCGTTCGCCATCTGCCAGCCGCCGCGGATGACGCGCGAGATCTCGTAGTCTGGCGCAAGTGCGATCCTCTGCATGCCGGCCTCAGTCTCCATGCAGCGGCACCGCCGTGGTTTCGGCATGGCTGAAGCGGCGCAGCCCGAGCCGCGTGATGCGCAGGCGGCTCGTGCAGTGGGGGTCGGGACAGGCGATTTCGGCGTCGGTGGTCATCCAGTCGTTCGGGTGCGTCGCACGCTGCTTGGCGGCAAGAAGCGGCAGCACGGAAGCAAGAGAGTAGATGGAAATGCCCTGGCCCGGAGGCAGATGCAGCATCTCGCCGCGCAGCTCGAAATGGTCGCCGACCCGGGCGCCGCAATAGATCGGGCCGCCTTCGGGGGCGACGACCTCGACCCGCAGGTCGTAGAGCTCGAAGCTGTCGTCCCTTTCGTCAGCCATAGGCCTTCGTCCTCAGCTCGGCGTCCTCGGCGTCGAGGCGCCTGCGGATCAGGTTGAAGGAACGGGCGATGTCATCGGTCAGCGCCTTCACGGAAGCGCGCTCGTCGCCGCGCTCCAGCGCTTCGATGAGCGCCCAGTGGTGGTGGGTCGCGGGAATGTCGCGCACCTCGTCGTGGAGCTGCGCGGCGGCGCGCACATAAGGTCCCGACTGGAGCCAGAGGCTCTCCACGATGGGCAGCAGCACCGCCGATCCGGCGGCGCGGTAGAGGTGGAAATGGAAGTCGTGATTGAGCTCGGAGGCGCGGCGGGCGCGGCCGTCGCCGTCCGAGCCGTCATACTCGTCGGTCAGCCGCCGCAAACGCTCGAAGTCGCCGGAGCCGAGGTTGGGCAGGGCGAGCGCGACGATCTGGCCTTCGATCAGCCGCCGGGCGCGTGCCAGGTCGTCCAGCCTTTCGCGGGTGATCAGCGGCACGCGCACCGAGCGGCTGGGCAGCGCTTCCAGCGCCTGCTCGGAGACCAGGCGCCCCAACGCTTCGCGGACCGGCATCGTGCTGGTCTGAAGGAAGCCGGCCAATTCCTGGATGCGCAAGGTCTCGCCCGCGTCGAACAGGCCGTGGATCAAGGAGCGGCGCAGCTCGGCATAGACGCGCTCCTGCAGCGTCTCCCTCGCCACCGGGGTAAGGACGGTGCGGCGGCTCATGCGCGCGCGCCTATGCGGTCGAGCGGGCTCGTCGCGCCGCCCACTGGCGTGCATGGAAGGAAGGAGCGGACGCAACGGGACGCATGGGTCGAACCTCCGACCTCGATTTTCTACTTGCATCGACGCGGGGTGTAAAGTTTGATCAAACATCATCCATCACAATTCGGTGGAGCCTGTGGTTTGACGCGATCGTATCAGGCAGAGAAGGACGCGGTTTCGGCGCCCCTGATCGCGGCGCGGAACGTCAGCCGCGTCTTCGGCGGCCTGCGCGCCGTGGATTCGATGTCGATCGCGCTTTGGAGCGGCGAGCTGGTGGGGCTGATCGGGCCGAACGGAGCCGGCAAGACCACGCTGTTCAACCTGCTGGCGGGAACGCTCGCCCCCAGCTCCGGCTCCGTCGAGGTCGCAGGGCAAGACCTGTCGCGCCACGGTCCGGAGAAGCGCATCGCGCTCGGCGTCGGCAGGACGTTTCAAATCCCCCGTCCGTTTCCGGAGATGACGGTCCTCGAAAACGTGCTGACAGGCGTGCAGGGGCAGTCGGGCGAGCGCTTGTGGCAGAACTTCGTCGCGCCCGGCCGGGTGGCAGCCGAAGAGCGCAGAGCGGTCGAGAAGGCGAGGGCGCTGCTGGAGTTTCTCACCCTGTCCCATCTCGCGAACGAGCCCGCCCGCATCCTCTCCGGGGGACAGCGCAAGCTGCTGGAGCTGGCGCGCATCCTCATGGCGGACCCCTCCGCCATCCTGCTCGACGAACCGGCTGCCGGCGTCAATCCTACCTTGCTCGAGCTGATCATCGATCGCATTCTCGCCCTCCATGCGCGAGGTACCGCGATCCTCCTCATCGAGCACAATATGGATATGGTGTCGCGGCTCTGCGGTCGCGTTGTGGTGATGGCGGCGGGGCGGTACCTCACCGAAGGGGCGCCAGCGGAGGTGGCCCGCGACAGCGCCGTCATCGACGCCTATCTCGGAGGCAGCGCGGCATGAGCGCCTCGGCCCGCACCGCGCTCACCACGTCCGCGCTCGTCGCCGGCTACGAGCGCGACCTGCCGATCGTGCGCGGCATCGACTTCTCGGTCTCGCAAGGCGAGCTGGTGGCGATCCTCGGCCCCAACGGCGCCGGCAAGTCGACCTTCGTCAAGGCCATCGCCGGCCTGGTCCCGGTTCATTCCGGAGCGGCGCTGCTGGGCAATGTGGACATCACCCGTGTCCCGGCGCACGAAAAGATCCGGCACGGCCTCGCCTTCGTGCCGCAGACGGAAAACATCTTCTCGACGCTGACCATCGACGACAATCTGCGGCTGGCGGCGGACATCCTGCCGAAGGATAAGCGCGCCCGCCGCATCGCC
>JBEVJK010000132.1:0-69132 GCA_040510195.1 Mesorhizobium sp.
TGGCCTTCGGCGGCGACGGCGACGACGACGTGCTGGGCGGCAAGGGTGCCGACATGCTCTACGGCGACGACGGCAACGACCGCATCTTCGGCCAGGGCGGCGACGACCTGATCGATGGCGGCAAGGGCAACGACCAGGCGCAGGGCGGGGCCGGCAACGACCTCTTCCTGGCGGCCCAGGGTGACGGCAACGACACCTACTGGGGCGACGAGCTGGGCGGCTGCGGAGCGGGCGGTAACGACACCCTCGACATGGCGGCGATCACCGCCAACATCACGGTCGATCTCGGGACCGGCTTCCAGGGACGCGGCAGCGCCTCCTCGAGCCAGAGCGGGTCGGACCTGCTGTGGGGGATCGAGAACGTGGTCACCGGCTCGGGCGACGACCAGATCACGGCTTCCAAGGCGGTCAACGTCATGGACGGCGGGGCGGGCGAAGACACCTTCCGCTTCCTGTCCACGGCGGATGCCGACGGCGACACCATCCTCGGCTTCCAGCCGGGCGACAAGATCGACCTCTCGGCGATCAATGCCGGGTCCGCCAATGGCAGCTTCACGCTGGTCAACGGCGCCGACATCAGCGCACTGGGGTCGCTCAGGGTCAGCCACGATGTCGAGGACGGCCAGGACTACACGATCGTCGAGGGCAACACCCAGGGCGGCAGTCAGCCCGAGTTCAAGCTCACCATCAAGGGCCATCACGCCCTGACGGACGGCGACTTCAACCTCTGAGGGGACAGAGGGTGACGGAGGCGGGCCGGACCTCGGCCGGTCCGCCTCCAAACTTCCAACAAGACGACAACGGGCGACTGGGTAAGGGCGGGGAGGTCCACACCAATGGCGGCATCATCGAGCAAGGCCAAAGCCAAGGCGAAACGGGGCGCCGAACAGCTGACGAAGGGATTTCGCGGCGCGTTCGGCTTCCTGTTTTGCCTTTCCGGCATCATCAACATCCTGGCGCTGACCAGCGCCTTCTACATGCTGCAGATCTACGACCGGGCGCTGACCTCGGGTTCCATCCCGACGCTGCTTGCGCTGTCGGTGCTGGCGATCGGGCTCTACCTCTTCCAGGGCATGTTCGACGTCATCCGCAGCCAGGTGCTGGTCAGGATGGGCGCCCGGCTCGACCGGCGGATCGCGCCGCTGGCGCACCAGGTGGCGATCGACATGCCGCGATTCGGCTTCTCGACGGCCGAGGCCCTGGAGCGCGGCCGCGACGTCGACACGGTGCGCGGCTTCCTGGGCAGCCAGGGGCCGATCGCGCTCTTCGACCTGCCGTGGATGCCCATCTACCTGGTGTTCGTCTACATGCTACATCCCTGGCTCGGCGGGCTGACGCTGGCCGGCGCCTTCGTGCTCACTGGGCTCACCATCGCCACCGAGCTGATGACCCGGCGCCTTTCGGCGTCGACCCACAAGGCGGTCATCCAGCGCAACGCGATCGCCGATTCCAATGCCCGCAACGCCGATGTGCTGAAGGCGATGGGCTTCACCGGACGCGCCGTGCAGCGGTTCACCAAGGCCAATGCCGAACATCTGGCGCTACAGACCAAGACCAACGACATCTCCGGCACCTTCGGCGCCTTCTCGCGGGTGCTGCGCATGCTGCTCCAGTCGGCGCTGCTCGGGCTCGGCGCCTACCTGACCATCATCGGCGAGCTGTCGGCGGGCGCCATCATCGCCTGCTCGGTGGCGGCGACGCGGGCGCTGGCACCCGTCGACCTCGCCATCGGCAACTGGAAGAACGTGGTGGCGGCGAGAAGCGCCTGGCGGCGCCTCAAGGAGACCGTCGTGGCGCTCGAGAACGCCGTGCAGCCGATGGCGATGCCCGACCCGGCGGGTTCGCTCAAGGTCGAGAAGATCACCGTCGCGGCGCCCGGCTCCGGCCGCGTGCTGATCTCGGAGATCGAGTTCGAGCTCATGGCCGGCCAGGCGCTCGGCATCATCGGGCCCTCGGGCGGTGGCAAGACGACGCTGGTGAGGGCGCTCACCGGCATCTGGCCGACGCTGCGCGGCTCGGTCAGACTCGACGACGTCGAGCTCGCCCATTGGGCCGAGGACGCGCTCGGCAGGAACCTCGGCTACCTGCCGCAGGACGTGGCGCTCATGGACGCCACGATCGCCGAGAACATCGCCCGCTTCGACCCCGAGGCCGATCCGGGCGCGGTGATCGCGGCGGCCAAGGCAGCCGGCGTGCACGAGATGATCGTGCGCCTGCCGGACGGCTACCAGACGCAGCTCGGACCGCAGGGGATCGCGCTGTCGGCCGGCCAGCGGCAGCGCATCGGGCTGGCGCGGGCGCTCTACCGCGAGCCCTTCCTGGTGGTCATGGACGAGCCCAACTCCAACCTCGACGCCGAAGGCGAGGCAGCGCTCTCGGTCGCCATCAAGGGCATTTCCGAGCGGGGCGGCATCGCCATCGTGGTGGCGCACCGGCCAAGCGCGCTCAACGCCGTCGACCAGGTGGCTGTCATCCAGAACGGCCGCATGAGCGCCTTCGGGCCGAAGAGCGAGATCCTGAGGCCGCAGGCCTCCCCTGTCGAGCAAACCAGCCCGGCCGTGGCCGACAAGCCGCAGCCGCGCGTCAAAGCGAGGGTTTCGGCATGATCATCGACGTCCAATCGACCAAAAACGAGGCCAAGGACGACGCCGGCAACCCCTACGGGTTCACCGAGGAGAAGCCGTCGCGGAAGCCTTTCGTCATCGGTGGCCTGCTTGCCGGGCTGGCGCTCTATCTGAAGAGCGTCTTCCCGAGTTGGGCCGGCACGCCGGACGAGACCGCCGCGCCGGCGGGCGAGTCCGACGGGCCAGAAGAGGGCCCGCAGGTCGCGCAGATAGCGACCGACAACATCCTGCCGCTGCTGCTCGATCCGGGCACGGTCGGAACGCCGCAACTCGGGGGCTTCGGGCTCACCGGCTCGGGCGGCCGGCTGTTCGACCTTTCCCAGCCGGCACGCTTCCTCACCGTCGACGGCGACGACCTGGTGCTGGTCGAAGTGACGGACCCGGCTGTCGAGGCGGCCGCGCCGCGCGCCCTGCAGCAGCCGACGCTGCGGTTTGCCAACGACAATCCGTCGCCGCGCGGCGGCGGCGAGGTGTCCGCCGGCGGCAAGACGCCGCTTCAGGAGCTGATCGACGAGATCATCGGCGGACCGGTCGAGGACACCGATGACGATGTTGAGGAAGAGGACGACGACGCCTCCGATCCCGACGAGGACGACGACGATGACGATGACGAGGTCGCCAACCGGGCGCCGCGCGTCACCGGTCCGGTGACGCTGCACGACGTCTTCGGCTGTGCGGCGGTGGTGATCGGGCTTTCCGAGCTGCTTCGCAACGCCACCGACCCCGACGGCGACGCGCTGACGATCAAGAACCTCAGCGTGTCGTCCGGCACGATCACGCAAACGGCCGGGGGATGGTCCTTCGCCGCCGCCTTGCTCGGTCCGGTGACGCTCACCTACGAAATCACCGACGGCGCGCTGACGGTGATCCAGAAGGCCTATTTCAACGTCGTGGAAAGCTTGCCGATCCTCGGCACGGCCGGCGCCGACATGCTGGTCGGCACCGAATGCGCCAACGACATCGACGGCGGCTGCGGCGACGACAACATCGACGCCCGCGGCGGCAACGACACGGTCGTCGGCGGCGATGGCGACGACCACATCGTGGCCGGCAATGGCGGTGATTCGGTGCGCGCCGACGACGGCAACGACATCGTCTTCGGCGGCGACGGCGACGACTGGATGTCCGGCGGCAAGGGCAACGACCGCCTGTTCGGCGGCGAGGGCCGTGACGTGGTGTTCGGCGACTCGGGCGACGACACGATCGACGGCGAGGCGGGCGACGACCTTCTCTTCGGCGGCGCCGGCAACGACGTCATCGCCGGCGGGACGGGCGAGGACAAGCTGTTCGGCGAACAGGGCAACGACCGCCTGGAGGGCGGCGCGGACGCCGACATCCTGTCGGGCGGCGCGGACGAGGACGTGGTGCTGGCCGGGGCCGGCGACGACACGGTGATCGGCGATGCCGACCAGACCGCCGACAGCTATGACGGCGGCGAGGGCGACGACCTGATCGACTACTCGGCCGTCACTTCGTCGGTCAGCGTCGACCTCGTCGAAGGCGAGGCGAGCGGCGCCGAAATCGGCACCGATGCCATCGCCGGCTTCGAGGCGGTGGCCACCGGCTCCGGCGACGACACCGTGACGGGCAGCGACGCCGACGAGGCGATCGCCACCGGGGCGGGCGACGACACCGTGGCCGACGGCGGCGGCAGCGATGCCGTCGACACCGGGGCGGGCGACGATATCGTCAAGGCGGCACTCGACACCGTCGCCGATACCTACCAGGGCGGCGAAGGCCGGGACACGCTCGACTATTCCACAACGCTTTCCGGCGTCTACATCGACCTCAACGAGAAGACCGCGACGGGGCTCGAGATCGGCACCGACCAGGTCGCCGGCTTCGAGGCGATCGTCGGCGGCGCCGGCAACGACACCTTCGTGGTCGTTTCGGAGACGCCGGTGTCGCTGACCGGCGGCGAAGGCGAGGACGTGTTCGAGTTCCAGGCGGCGACGGTCGACAATGCGGCCGGCGCGGTGGTCCACGACATCCTCGACTTCATGGTCGGCGACCGTCTCAAGGTCGACAAATACGAGATCTTCGAGCAGGTCATGGACACACTGGAAGACCGTTTCGAGGACATCTACGGCGACAGCGTCGAGCAAGAGGACCTGCCGATCCGCATCCGTCACGAGCAGATCGACAATGTCCGGCAGACCTTTATCGACGTCGATTTCGACGAGGACGACGTCTACGACATGACCATCAACATCGCCGGCGACCACGTGCTGCTCGTCGTCGATACCGGTCAGACAAGCAACCAGGCCTAGAGCAGCTCAGCGTCTTGTAGAAACGCTGAACTGCTCCAGGTGCCTTTTTCTACGCAATTCCGGACGGAAAACCGCACGGCACTTTTCCTGGAATTGCTCTAAATGCGGCGGGGCCGCTGGGAGAGAACCATGCGCAAGACGGGCAACGCCATCCAGGCTCCAAATTTTGACGGCGAGGAGGAAGGCGGCCATTTCCGCCTCGCCGGCCGCATCCTCGCCGGCTGCACGCTCGGCTTCCTGCTGCTCGCCGGCGCCGGCGGCTGGGCGTCGACCGCGCAGCTCGCCGGCGCGGTGATCGCCACCGGCACGGTCAATGTCGACCAGAACCTGAAGGCGGTGCAGCACCGCGACGGCGGCATCATCAGCGAGATCGCCGTCAAGGAAGGCGACTTCGTCAACGAGGGCGAGGTGCTGATCCGCCTCGACGACGTGCAGACCAAGGCCGAGCTCGCCATCGTCAGCTCGCAGCTCGCCGAAGGCTCGGTGCGGCGCGCCCGGCTGATCGCCGAGCGCGACGGGCTGGCAGCGCTGTCGCTCGCCGATGTCGACGCGCCGGCAAGCAACCGCCTCACCGCCCTGATCGCCGGCGAGACCCGGCTCTTCGAAGGCAATCTGAAGAACCGCGCCTCGCAGAAGGAGCAGCTGGAGCTCGGCATCCAGCAGCTCGGCGAGGAGATCCACGGGCTCGAGGCACAACGCGCCTCCAAGGTCGAGGAGATCGCGCTGGTCTTCGTCGAGCACAAGAAGATGAAGGGTCTGGCCGACAAGCGGTTGGTGGAGTCCTCAAAAGTCCACACGAGCGACCGCGACATGGCCAGAATGTCCGGCGAGAAGGCCGAAATCGACGCCGAGGTCGCCCGCGCGCGCGCCAAGATCAGCGAGATCCGCCTGCAGGTCATCGCCATCGACGAGGCCGCCCGCACCGAGGCGCAGCGCGAGCTGTCCGAGCTCGAGCCCAAGATCGCCGAGCTCGGCGAGCGCCGGGTCGCCATCGAGGACCGGCTGTCGCGCACCGACATCCGGGCGCCGATCGCCGGCACCGTCAACGAGCTGGCCGTCAACACCATCGGCGGCGTCATCACGCCGGCCGAGACGCTGGTGACGATCGTGCCCAAGGACGCGCCGCTCACCATCCAGGCGAGGCTGTCGCCGACCGACATCGATCAGGTCAATCTCGGTCAGAAGGCCAAGCTGCGCTTCTCTGCCTTCAACCAGCGCACGACACCCGAGCTTTCCGGCGAGGTCGCCTATGTGGCGGCGGCGGCGACCCTCGACAAGGGCTCCGGCCAGTCCTACTTCCTGGCCGAGATCGACGTCCCGGCCGACGAGATGCAGAAGCTCGACACCAAGCGGCTCTTGCCCGGCATGCCCGTCGAGGTGTTCGTGCAGACCGACCCGAGGACCGCGCTGTCCTACTTCTCGAAACCCTTCACCGACCAGTTCTCGCGGGCGTTCCGGGAGCAATAGGGGGCGCCGAGCCGCCGTAAATCCAACGGCGGGCGCCGAAAACAGCGGGCCGGCGGCTGCAGCGAAGCAGCCGCCGGTCCTTGCATTCCGGCCTGACGGCCGGACGCCTGGGGTGGGCAGAAATCTAGCGTTTCAGGATGGCGCCCATGATCTCGGGCGCAAAAAGGGCGATCAACGACAAAGCGACGACCAGGACGAATGTGGTCGGTCCCATGGCAAGCAGCACGTCCTTGATCGATCGGATGAATCCTGGGGCGCCGGCGTCCTCGCCGATCTTGTCATCGCCTTTTCCCGACCCCATCGAGGACGCTCTCACTTGACGGTACCACCCCTGCTCGATCGTCTCAGGCTAATGCAGTTGCAACTTAATTGCAACTGCATTCGGGCGTCAAAGCTGAAATTCATCGTTCAAAATGTCGGAGTTGCGGTCGAGGCGCGGCGAACATCCTGTCAGGAGGATGGCGGCCGCCAAAGCCGGCGCGGCAGGCGCGGCTAGCAATTCGGACCGGGTGCGAAAAGAAAGAAGACAGCGGGAGTCGGATTGGCGGGCAGGACTCCCGCTGTCTGCCGCCAGGAGACGGCGCTTCCAAGATAACCCCGGCGGCCGGTGCGGAGCCATTTGGGCCTCGGTCGTAGGGTGCCATCCCTTTGTGGCATTCGCCCGCGCGGATGCTCCACCCTAAGACAGATGGCCGAGGCGGGCCGAGCCCCAGTCTAGGGCATCTGCCAGTGGGATCGCGCGACGATGGCGGCCTCCACCCGGTTCTTGGCCTCGAGCTTGGTCAGGATGTTTCCGACATGGAACTTGGCGGTGCTCTGCTTGAAGCCGAGCTCGCGCGCGATGTCGTCGTTGCTCATGCCCTGGGCGACGAGCCGCAGGACCTTCCGCTCGGTTTTGGACAAAGTGGCCAACCGCTGGGCGGCGGCTGCCGTGGAGCCGGTCTCGCGTTGCGCCGACAGGACGCGCAGGGCCAGATGCGGCGACATATAGGAGCCTCCAGCGGCAATGGCGCGCACGGCGGCGATCAGATCGGTCGCTTCCACGCCTTTCAGCAGGTAGCCCACCGCGCCGGCGTCCAGCGCGCTCATCACGTCGGCCTCGTTCTCCGAGACCGTCAGCATCGCGATCTTCGCACCCGGGGCGGCCAAGGCGACTGCGCCCACGGCCGCGATGCCGTTTCCGGGCATCGAGATGTCCAGCAATACCAGGTCCGGCTCGGTGCGGGCGGCCACTTCGACGGCTCCTTCTGCCGTGGCCGCTTCGCCGACGACCTCGATTCCCGGGTCGAAGCCGAGGCTCTGCACCACGCCGGCCCGGTAGATCGGATGGTCGTCCGCAACCACGACCCGGATCTTGTCGCTCATCATCGTCACTCGTCGCTCGGCACGTCGCTCATGTCGAGCACCATTTCGAGCCTCGACCCATTCTCTTCGCTCACATCCAGATGCATCACCCCGCCGAGGCTTTCAACCCTGTGCCGCAAGCCGCGGAGGCCCATGCCGCCGCGGCTCTTGTCGCGCCCCGGGGTAGCACCGCGCCGCGGTTCGTCGGCCACCGACAGAAGAAGCTGCGCGCCTTCGACCGAGCAGTCGACGCGCAGCCCCTTGCCGCTGCCATGCCAGAACGCGTTCATAAGCCCCTCCTGGACGAAGCGATAGGCGCAGATGTTGACGGCATGGGACAGCGCGATGCCGGCGTTGCGGAGCGTCACCGCGGCCGCGGCGCCAGTCTTGGCCTCATGGCCCCTGACGGCCCGCTCGACCACCTGCGCCAGCGACAGGCCCTCGATTTCGGGCAGCATCAGCCCCTGGGCGATGTCGCGCAGCTCGCGCAGGGCGTCGCGCAGCGTCTGCGCGACCTTGTCGATCTCCAGCACGCGGCTGCGACGGTCCGGCGCGCGCTTCACTGTCTCCAGCTTCAGGGCCGCCGCCCCGACCAGCTGCGAAGGCCCGTCATGAAGCTCGGCGCCGATGCGCTTCAGGCTCATCTCGTTGACCTCCGCGGCTCGGATCGACGCGTTCTGCACGCGGCGACGCAAGCGGAGGTTGGCCTCCGACACCTGCTCGAGTTCGTGCATACGGCCCTCCAGCGCCGCGCGCTGGCGACGGATCGTCCGGCTCGCGCGGTGGACGATGCCATAGAGGCTGACCATCATGAGGGCGGTCGTGCCGGCCACCACCGCCCAGCCGAGCATTCGTGACTCGCCGACCCTGTCGGCCAGCGGCAAGGTGACCTCGTGGATCTCGGTGACACCGATGATGCGGCCCGTTCGATGCTCGCGGATCGGACTGTAGATCTCCAGGTAGCGCGTGCCGAAGCCGCGCACCACATGCTCCTGCGCGGTGAGGTCGGCATATTGGGCGGAAACCTCGCCGGCGAGTGCGGCGCGCAGGCCGGCCGGCGGTTCGAAGGTCCTGCCGATGAGCTCGCGCGTGTTGGAATAGGCCACGGTCCCGTCGGGGCGCCAAATCTCCAGGTAAGGAAACCGCTCGCGGAAGCCGGGCTCGTCGAGGACCGCATCGAGCCGCTCGATGGCGGCGGGCGGCAGCGGCTCGGGCCCGGCCAGGCCCTGGGCCACGGGATCGATGATGCTGTCAAGGAGCAGCGCGGTGACGATGGCCGTGTCGTGGATCACCTCGCGCGTCAGCACCGCGCTCAGGAAGCGGCCGACGGCGAGCATGCAGGCGACCATGACGATGCTGCCGGCCAGCACGAACTGCACCGTCGCGCTCAGCCGGCCGAGCCGGCCGATCAGCTTCGCCGGCAGCCGACCCAAGCGCGAGAACTCCATTGTGGTCATCGCCTTCGACTCGCTTCCTCGCTTCGCGGTCCCGGCACCTGGGAAACGGGACGTCACGGTAGGTGGCTTTCCCTAAGCAGTTGTTTCCGAGGTTTTGAGGGCGGCCATTCCGCCATATGGATGGACCTTGGAGAATGTGTTACCTGTTCACGATTCGATGGGGGCGTCTGATGCGCAAGTATCTGGTCGGATTGTCGTTTGTCGCACTGGCGCTTGCCGCCGGGTGTCAGTCTGCCACCCCTCGCTACACCGGAGCCTGTCCCATCCGCGCCCAGGACGCCGGCTTCTGCCGCGGCCCATCCGGCTACGGAATCGCGCTCGACCCGAACTTCCCCGGCTGACCGACACGCCGCCTTCGCGGCGATCGGAACCGCGCGGGCATTGCCGCGTTATCCCCTCCGCGAGACGCCGCGACGGTCCCCGGTCGCACCTCGCCCAACGGTATGTCGAGAGCCTTACAATCATGAACGACAAGCGTTTCCCGCGTCCGGTCCTTGTCAGGCTGGAGCTTTCGAGCACGCGCGCGGTCGCTACGGCTTGGGAGGCGCTGGAGTGCCTGTCCGGGCCATGGCCGATCATCACCGGACATTGCGCACGGATTGCCGCGCAATCCTGTCGCGACGCGTTGGATGGCCTTCGCGCGCCAGAAGCGGCGCGGCAAGCCTTTGCCGCCGCGGCCCGCGAGGCGGGTGTCCTGGTGCCGACGAGAAACGCAAGACGGGCGCAGGCGCCGCAGGCGATCCGGAAGGGCGCGACAAGGCCGTTCCCCGGATAAGCGGGGCGGCCCAAGGAGACCTCCATGTCCGAGAAAATTCCCTTCGAAAGCCCCATCAAGGTCAAGGTGGGTGCCGACAACATGCTGAGAACTGTCAACAGCGTCCAAGGGGCGTGCGAGGTGCTGATCGATTGGCCGCATGCGAGGCGCGGCCCGTACTATCAGTCGGCGCGCGAGGTGGTCGAGGCGGCGATCGGCGGCAAGGCCACGGCTGCCGAGGCGCGCGAGGCCTTTGCAGCACTCGCTGCGCATGCAGGCGTGCTCGCCGACTAGGCCTCCGCGCACGGAGGCCCGCACAGCGCCCGACAGACCACGATACCCAGCGGGTGGAAGGATCTCGGTTCTGCCGGACGCCAGCTGGAGCCATACTTCCCGTCCCCAGCTGTTTCATTATGGGGCGACATGGTTACCGATCTCCTAACGCCGGGACGGAAGCGAAGAGCCTTGGCAGCGCTACCATGGCAGACGGCCAAGCCCGGCGCCGACAAGGGCCGGCGAGGGCGTCTTGCGCAGGATGTTGCAGCGCGCAAGAATACCGATGACCAGCCAACTGGCGGCTTGGGCGGGGCAGGTCGAACGGCCCGGGCAGGGTGGGCAACGTCTCGAAGGCACCCATTGCAGGGGGCAAGCGGATGGTGATGAGGCGGAATCGTCTCTGGACGGACGAGGAAGTGTTGGAACTCAGGCGCCTCGCCGACGAGCACCTGCGGGTTTCGGCCATCGCACGCCGCCTCAACCGCACCGTTGCAGCCATCCGCCACAAGGCATGGCTCGAGGGAATCAGCCTGATCGAACGGCGCGCGCGCATTTAATCCACAGAGTTTTTTTCGGGCTCGCAATCGAAGCACCGTCATTGTGCACCGCAACGACGATTGTCCTTGCGTTGTTTAGTAATTTTCTGCATCACTAAACACAATCACTAAACATCGTCGCGGCACTTGCCGCGCGGAACCGGCGTCGGAGGATGCCGGCCATGGGAGCTTTTTGGGACCGCCAGCCCGGCGGGTCCGTCAATGGGAGGGAATCGATGGCATCGCTTGCGAAGACGACATTTGCATTGGCATCGGCGCTCGTCGCGTCGACCGCACTTTCCACCGGCGCCAAGGCCAAGGAGCTGACGCTCTGCTGGGCGGCATGGGACCCGGCCAACGCGCTGGTCGAGCTGTCGAAAGATTTCACGGCGCAGACGGGTATCGGCATGAAGTTCGAGTTCGTGCCGTGGACCAACTATGCCGACCGGTTCCTGAACGAACTGAACTCAAAGGGCAAACTTTGTGATCTGATCATCGGCGACAGCCAGTGGATCGGTGGCTCCGCCGAGAATGGTCACTACGTCAAGCTCAACGATTTCTTCGAGAAGGAAGGAATCAAGATGAGCGATTTCGTCGACGCCACCGTGGTCGGCTATTCGCAATGGCCCAAGGGGACCGACAACTATTGGGCGCTCCCGGCGATGGGCGATGTGGTCGGCTGGACGTACCGTCGGGACTGGTTCGAGCAGCCGGAGCTGCAGAAGGAGTTCAAGGAGAAGTACGGCTGGGACCTTGCCGCGCCGAAAACCTTCGATCAGCTAAAGCAGATCGCCGAATTCTTTCAGAAGCGCGAGATTGACGGCAAGACCGTCTACGGGGCTTCGATCTACACCGAACGCGGTTCGGAAGGCATCACCATGGGCGTGATGGACGTCCTCTACTCCTTCGGGTTCCGGTATGAGAATCCAGACAAGAAGTACGACATGGAGGGCTTCGTCAATTCCGAGAAGTCGGTAAAAGGGCTTGAGTTCTACAAGGCGCTCTATGACTGCTGCACGCCTCCCGGTGCGTCCAACAGCTACATGGGTGAGGGCGTCGACGCCTTCAAATCGGGCCAGGTGGCGATGCATATGAACTTCGCCTTCACATGGCCGGGCCTGCAGAAGGACGAGGCCGTCGGCGGCGAGCGGGTTGGCTTCTTTGCCAACCCGGCGGGTCCCGACGGCGAGCATTTTGCCCAACTCGGCGGGCAGGGCATCTCTGTCGTGTCCTATTCGGACAACCAGGAAGACGCGCTCAAGTACATCAAGTGGTTCGCCAACAAAGACGTGCAGGCAAAGTGGTGGTCGCTCGGCGGCTTCTCCTGCCTGAAGGCGGTCGTGGAGGACCCGAAGTTTGCCGACAGCCAGCCCTACGCAAAGACCTTCCTGGAGTCGATGGCCATCGTGAAGGACTTCTGGGCCGAGCCGAGCTATGCATCGTTGCTGCAGGCGTCTCAGAAACGCTTCCACGACTATGTCGTCGCCGGCCAGGGAACGGCACAGGACGCGCTGGACGGCCTGGTCAAGGACTGGACCGAAATCTTCGGGGACGAAGGCAAGATCTGACCCCTCCCTGCGGCCGGGCGGCTCTTCGGCCGCCCTCCCAACCGTCCCGCATCGCCAGGTGCGGGACGGGAGCGCTCACGTCCTTGCCTTTCGGGACCTGACGATGGATACAGGAATGACCATGCTCGAACAGACTGCGGAGAGCGTCGCCCGCGCAACGCCTGACGGCGTGGCAAGGCGCATTCGCGGCATCAGCGACAAAGGCCTGGCATGGCTATTCATATCGCCAACGATCTTGCTGCTGCTGGCGATCAACATATTCCCGCTGTTCTGGGCCATCTACCTATCCTTCACCAACTACCGCGCCAACCGGCCGAACGAAGTCGTGAAGAATGTAGGACTGTCCAACTACACCCGCATCCTCACCAATGAAGACATCTGGGTGGCGATGCAGACGACAGCGCACTTCGTCTTCTGGACGATCGTGCTGCAGACCCTGATCGGCTTCTCGCTCGCCTATCTGATCGACCGCAAGTTCCGGGGACACGCTTTCTGGACCACGATCATCTTGATCCCGATGATGCTTTCTCCAGCCGTGGTCGGCAATTTCTGGCGTTTCCTCTACGAGCCGCAAATCGGCCTCTTCGCCTATGCGGTCTCCTTTCTCAGCGGCATTCCGGCCACCAGCGTGCAAATGCTGTCCAGCATCAGGCTGGCGCCGTGGGCGATCATCATCGTCGACACCTGGATGTGGACCCCGTATGTGATGTTGATCTGCCTTGCCGGGCTGCGATCCATCCCCGAATACATCTATGAGGCCGCCGAGGTCGACCGTGCGTCGAACTGGCGCCAGTTCTGGTCGATCACGATACCTATGGTGCTGCCCTTCATCATGCTCGCCGTGCTCTTTCGCGGCATCGAGAACTTCAAGATGTTCGACATGGTCAATCTGTTGACCGGCGGCGGTCCCGGCTCCACGACCGAGGTCGCCTCGATCACGCTCAAGCGCCAGGCCTTCGAAAGTTGGCGCACCGGCTACTCGTCGGCCTTCGCCATCATCTTCTTCGTCGCGGTGTTCGGGCTCGCCAACATCTACGTCAAGGCGCTCAACAGGGTGAAGCAGAGATGAGCCTCACATCCGCCCATTCGGTGGTGGTGCCCAGTGCCGGATCGAAGCGGCTCGCCGGTGCCATCGTCATCGCCTATGCCTTGATTTCCATCATTCCGCTGCTGTGGATCTTCGCCACCAGCTTCAAGACGCCGCCTGACTCGATCGCCTATCCGCCCAAGATCCTGTTCCAGCCGAGCCTGGAGGGCTACTGCAACCTGTTCACGACGCGCACACGCCAGACGCCCGAATACATCGCATCGCTCGGCGCTCCCACAGGCTACTGCGACGAGACCGTTCGCAAGCGCAACATGGTTATCGCAGGACCGTCCAACTTCATGCCGCGCTTCATGAACTCGATCGTCATAGCGTTTGGCTCGACCTTCCTGGCCGTGTTCCTCGGCGTGTTGGCGGCCTACGGCTTCTCGCGCTTCAAAGTGCCGCTCGCCGACGATCTGCTTTTTTTCATCCTGTCGACTCGGATGATGCCGCCGATCGCAGTGGCCATCCCGATCTACCTCATGTACCGGGAGGTCGGGCTCTCGGACACAGCGCTCGGCATGATCCTGCTCTACACGGCGGTCAACGTCTCCCTGGCGGTGTGGCTCCTCAAGGGCTTCATCGACGAGATCCCGCGCGAGTACGAGGAGGCCGCAATGATCGACGGCTACACTCGGCTGCAGGCGTTCCGGAAGACAGTGCTGCCGCAGGCAACGACCGGCATCGCGGCCACCGCCATATTCTGCATGATCTTTTCGTGGAACGAGTATGCCTTCGTATCCCTGCTCACTTCCGGCAGCGCGCAGACGGCGCCACCTTTCATCCCTACCATCATCGGCGAGGGCGGGCAGGACTGGCCCGCCGTCGCGGCGGGCACAACGATCTTCCTGATTCCCATTCTGGTTTTCACTATCCTCCTGCGCAAGCATCTGTTGCGCGGCATCACCTTCGGAGCGGTCCGCAAATGAGCAGCAGCATGATCGCCCGCAGAAGGCGCTGGCCCCGCTGGCTGCGCCGCGGCCGGCTGGAAAGCCTCGCCACAGCCGTCATCGGCGCGGGCTTCCTGATGCTCTTCCAGCCCTTCTCGCTGACGCTCTACACCTGGTCCTTCGTGACCATGCTCGTCGGCACCGCCATGTTCATCGTCGTGTCCAAGTTTCCGGAGTAGGCGATGGCGGAGATCCGGGTCGAGAATCTGAGGAAGGAGTTCGGAGCGTTCGTGGCGGTCCGGGATTCCTCGTTCGTGGTCGAGGATGGCGAGTTCTTCGTCATGCTGGGACCGTCGGGCTGCGGCAAGACGACGACTCTCAGAATGATCGCCGGGCTGGAGCTGCCGACCTCGGGCAGGATCCTGCTGGGCGGCGAGGGGGTGTCGCAGAAGCGGGCGCGGGAGCGCGACATCGCCTTCGTGTTCCAGCTCTTTGCGCTCTATCCGCACATGAACGTGAGACGGAACATCGGCTTTCCGCTGCTCGCCCAGGGCATGCCCAAGGCGGAGATCCGGCAGCGCGTCGAGGAGACGGCTCGGCTGCTGCGGATCGACCACTTGCTCGACAAGTCGGTTTCCGGGCTCGCCGGAGGCGACAGGCAGCGGGTCGCGCTCGGCCGGGCGATCGTCCGGCGGCCCAAATGCTTCCTGATGGACGAGCCGCTCGGCACGCTTGACACCGAGTTCCGCGATCTCATGGTCCATGAGCTGCGCGAGCTCCACAACCGGATCAGGGCGACGACCGTCTATGTCACCCACGATCAACTCGAGGCCATGTCCATGGCCGACAAGATCGCCGTCATGAACCACGGGGTTATCGAGCAATTCGGCACGCCGCGCGAGATCTACGACCGGCCGGCCTCGATGTTCGTGGCCGATTTCATCGGCTCGCCGCCGATGAACTTCCTGTCCTTCCATGGCGGGCTGGAGCGGGGCACGCGCGCCGTCACCGTCCAAGGGGCGCGGATCGACATCCCGGAGGTGCTTGAAGCGCTGGAGCCGGCCGATATGGCGCTGGGCATCCGGCCAGAGCATGTTCGCTTCGACGAGCGCTCGGGGCTGCGGGGCGCCGTCTATGGCAGCGAGTATCTCGGGACCACCCAGGTGGTGGCCGTCGAGACGGCCGACGGCCTGGTCAAGGCGAGGGTGCCGGCCGACGTCAAGCTGTCGATCGGGGAGCCAGTCGGGCTGGCGCTCAACCCGACGCGGCTGTCGCTGTTTCACCGCGCGAGCGGTCGGGCCATCCGCACCGCCAATCGCGAGGAGGCGCTCAATGGCTGACATCCGCCTCAAAGGCGTGAGCAAGGCCTTCGGTGATCGGCAGGCCGTCGCAGACCTCACGCTGTCGATCGCGCATGGCGAGTTCGTGGTGCTGCTCGGACCGACGGGGGCCGGCAAGACGACCACTCTGAGGCTGATCGCCGGGCTGGAGAAGCCCGAGAATGGGACGATCCACATTGCAGGGCGCGACGCTACCGAGCTGACGCCGGCCGGGCGCGACGTCGCCTTCGTCTTCCAGCAATACTCGCTTTATCCGCACCTGTCGGTCTACGACAACCTCGCCTTTCCGCTCCGTTCCCCGGCCCGCAAGTTCGGCGACGGCGACATCAGGGCGCGCGTCGAGCAGGTGGCGCGGCTGGTGCGCATCGACCACAAGCTCGACAGCCGCTCGACCAGCCTGTCCGGCGGCGAGATGCAACGGGTCGCCATCGGCCGCGCGCTGGTGAGGCGGCCGGCCATCTACCTGATGGACGAGCCGCTGTCCTCGCTCGACGCCAAGCTCAGGGCCGAGCTCAGGCTGGAGCTGAAGCGCATCCAGGCCGACCTGGGTGCCACCGTGCTCTACGTCACCCACGACCAGATCGAAGCGATGACGCTCGCCGACCGCATCGGCATCCTGGCGGATGGGCGATTGCTGCAGATCGGCACGCCGCGCGCCATCTATTCCGAGCCGGCCAGCCTGCACGTGGCAGCGCGGCTGGGGCAGCCGGCGATCAACCTGCTGCCGACGGGACTGCTGCCCGATGCCGCGGCGCCTGCCGGCACGACCACCATCGGCGCCCGCACTGAGCATCTGGTGATCGCCAAGGCGCCTGGCGGCCAAGGCGACGGCACCGTCGAGCGGGTCGAGCATCTCGGCGACCAGAACCACCTTCACCTGACGGTCGGCGGCCGCAAGCTGGTGACGCTCACCGACCCGGAGACCGATTTCGGGGAGGGCGACGCGGTGCGGGTCCGCTACCGGGCGCCGCTGTTCTTCGACGGCGCCGGCAACAGGATCGCTGTGTCGACATGAGAGCGCTGATCGAGGCCATGGCCCAAACCATTGCGTCGCATGCCGGCGAGCTCACCGCGCTCGATCAGGCGATCGGCGACGGCGACCATGGCGCCAACATGAAGCGCGGCTTCGACGCCGTCGCAGCGGAGGCCGAGGCGATCGCCGGGAAGCCGCTGCCGGAAGCGCTGAAGGCGATCGGAACCAAGCTGGTGATGACGGTGGGCGGCGCGTCGGGGCCGCTCTACGGCACGCTGTTCCTTGCGCTCGGCAAGGAGATGCCGGCCAGTCCCGACAGGCAGGCGCTCGCGCTGGCATTCGGCAAGGCGGTGGACGCGGTCGCAGCCCGCGGCAAGTCGCAGCGCGGGCAGAAGACCATGCTCGACGTCCTCTATCCAGTGGCCGAGGCGCTGGCCGCCGGCCAGGAGCCCGACGACATCGCAACGCGCGCCGAGCAGGCCGCGGCGTCGACGGTGCCGATGAAGGCGATCCGCGGGCGCGCCTCGTTTCTCGGCGAGCGGTCGGTGGGCCATCTGGACCCGGGTGCGCGCTCGTCGGCGCTGCTGGTGCGCGCGGTCGTCGAAGTGCTGGCGGGGGAACGGACATGAGCAATGTCGGGATCGTCATCGTATCGCATTCGCCGCTGGTCGCCGAAGGAACCGCCGACATGGTGCGCCAGATGGTCGGCGACGAGGTGCCGCTCGCCTGGTGCGGCGGCAACGGCGCCGGCGGTCTCGGTACCAGCGTCGAGGCGATCATGGCGGCGATCGACCGCGCGTGGTCGGAGGCCGGCGTTGCCATCCTCGTCGACCTGGGCGGGGCTGAGACCAACAGCGAGATGGCCGTCGAGATCATCGGCGCTCCGCGGGCGGAGCGAATCGCTATCTGCAACGCGCCGATCGTGGAAGGTGCCGTCATGGCCGCCACCGAGGCGTCCGGAGGCGCCTCGCTGCGCGAAGTCGTGGCGACGGCGCATGAACTGTCGCCCGCCTGAGGATGAGTGACGAGCCGAGAATGACCGCAACCGCCGAAGCCACGGTCCTGATCACCCACGAAGTCGGGCTCCACGCCAGGCCTTCGGTGAAGTTCACCAAGCTTGCCAAGCGCTTTCCGGCGGAAGTGGAAGTCGCCCTCGACCAGGGCGGCCCCTGGTTCGACGCCAAGAGCATCGTCAAGGTCATGGCCGCCAAGGCGCCGCAGGGAACCCTGCTTCACCTCCGGGCGAGCGGGGAGCGCGCGGCGGAGGCCGTGGATGCACTGGTCGGCCTTGTGCAGCGCGACTTCGACGAGGGCAAGGGCCATGCCCGCTCCGCTTAGCTTTGCCGGCACCCCGGCCTCCGTGGGCTATGCCGAGGGCCCGCTCTTCTCGCTCGACCGTTCGGCCGGCGCCTATGTGGCGAAGGGGTCGGAGAAGGGGGAGCGGGCGGCGCTCGAGGCGGCGCTCGCCGGGGCATCGGCGCGACTGGAAAGCCTGATCGGCGAGGCGGCCGACGACGCGGCCGAGATGCTGGAGTTCCAGCTCGCCATGCTGCAGGACGAGGCACTGACCGGTCCGGCCTTCGCTGCGATCGAGGAGGGCGCGCAGGCCGACGATGCCTGGGGCGCCTGCCTGGAGGACGAGATCGCCGGCTACGAGACCGCCGAGGACGGCTATTTCCGCGCCAGGGCAGCCGATCTCAAGGACATTCGCGACCAGGTGCTGCACCATCTGACGCCGCATGGCGCGGCGGCGCTTCCCGCCGGCGCGATTGCCTTCGGCGACGACATGGCGCCGACCCGGTTCCTGGAGATCGACTGGAGCCAAGGCGGCGGCATTGCGCTGTCGGCAGGCAGCGCCGCCAGCCACGTCGCCATGCTGGCACGGGCGCGGGGCGTGCCGATGGTGGTGGGGCTCGGCGTCGGGCTGGAAACGAATGGCGACCCTGTCCTGCTCGACGGCGAGAATGGACGGCTCGTGCTCGACCCTTCCGACCAGGAGCGGGAGGCGTTTCGCGCCCGGTCGGCGGCCTTCGCCGAGCGCCGCGCCTCCGCCGAGGGCTATCTCGGCCGACCTGCCGCGACGGCCTGCGGGACGGCGGTGCGGGTGATGGTCAACATAGCCGACCCATCCGAAGTCGACCGCATCGACGCGTCGCATTGCGACGGCGTCGGGCTGATGCGCACGGAATTCCTGTTCGGCGGGGCGCGCGGCCTGCCGGAGGAGGAGACGCAATACGAGGCGTACCGGCGGGTACTCTCCTGGGCGGGCGACCGGCCGGTCACCATCCGCACCGTGGATGCGGGCGGCGACAAGCCGGTGTCCGGGCTTACGCAGGCGGAGAGCAATCCTTTCCTCGGCCTGCGCGGGGTACGCCTGTCGCTCGCCCGGCCGGATGTGTTTCGCGTGCAGATCCGGGCGCTGCTGAGAGCCGGGGCGCACGGCTCGCTCAAGGTCATGCTGCCGATGGTATCGGTGCCGGAGGAAGTCGCGCGCGCCAGAGCTCTGTTCGCCGAGGAGGCGGCGAGGCTGGAGGCAGAGGGCGTCGCGCACGCCGTGCCGCCGCTCGGCATCATGGTGGAGGTGCCTTCGGTCGCCGTCATGCCGGAGTCCTTCCTCGATGCGGCCTTCTTCTCGATCGGGTCGAACGACCTCACCCAGTATGTGATGGCGGCGGCGCGCGACAACGCGTCGGTCGCGGCTCTGAGCGCCGCCAGCCAACCGGCGGTGCTGAGGCTGATCGCCGAGCTTGCCCGCTTCGCTGCGGCGCGCGGCATGCCGCTCAGCCTGTGCGGCGACGCTGGCGGCGACCCGACGATCATCCCGCTGCTGCTCAAGGCGGGGCTGCGCGAGCTCTCCGTCGCGCCGGCGCAGCTGGCGCTGGCCAAGGCGGCGATCGCCACGACGGCGCTCTGAGGCGGAGCGGCGGCCATGGTCGACAGCGAGCGTCAGGCCCCCGGCGGGATCGACGAGGCGATCCGCGTCTACAAGACCATCCTGTCGGCCATCATCGACCAGCGGCCGTCCGGCATGCGGCAGAGGCTGGCGGACGCGCTCGGCAAGCATCGCAGCTTCGTCACCCAGATCACCAGCCCCGCCTATGGCGTGCCGATCCCGGCCAAGCACCTGTCGACGATCCTCGCCGTCTGCCACTTCAGCGCGGCCGAACGGGACCAGTTCCTGGCCGCCTATCGCCGGGCGCATCCCGGCAAGGCGCCGGCGGACCTCGGCACGCGGCGGACGCGCCACATCTCGTTTTCGGTGCCCGATCTGGGGGACGACAAGCAGAATGCCGCGCTCGACAAAGCGATCAACGAGTTCATCCACCGCATCACCAGCATCGCAAACAAGGGCGGCGGATAGACCGCCAGGGAGGACGAGATGAAGAAGTTCCTGAATTCGGTGGAGACGGTGCTGACCGAAAGCCTCGATGGGTTCGTCGCCGCGCATTCGGACATCCTTGCGATGGGGGCCGACCGCAAGTTCGTCCGCCGCAAGTCGCTGAAGCCGGGCAAGGTGGGTCTGATCTCCGGCGGCGGCTCCGGCCACGAGCCGCTGCACGGCGGCTTCGTGGGCGAGGGCATGCTGGACGCGGCCTGCCCCGGCCAGGTCTTCACCTCGCCGACCCCCGACCAGATGGCGGCGGCAGCGGCCGAGGTGGACACGGGGGGAGGATGCCTCTTCATCGTCAAGAACTACGAGGGCGACGTCATGAACTTCGACATGGCGGCCGAGATGTCGGAGGGGGTGGCCCAGGTGATCACCAATGACGACGTCGCGGTGGAGGATTCGCTTTACACTACCGGGCGCCGCGGCGTGGCGGGGACGCTGTTCGTCGAGAAGGTGGTCGGCGCTGCGGCGGAAGCCGGCATGCCCCTGGAGGCATTGAAGACGCTGGGCGAGCGCGCCAATCGGGCGACGCGTTCGATGGGTGTGGCGCTGACCAGCTGCACCGTGCCAGCCGCCGGCAAGCCGACCTCGAGATCGGCGAGACGGAGATGGAGTTCGGCGTCGGCATCCATGGCGAGCCTGGGCGGCGTCGCGACCGGCTGCAGAGCGGCGACGCCATCGCCGAGGAGATCGTCGCGGCCATTGCCGGCGACTTCGGCGACGGCCTCCGCGGTCCCGCTCTGCTCATCGTCAATGGCTTCGGCGCAACGCCCCTGATGGAACTGTACCTCATGTACAACGCCGGCCGCCGGCTGTTCGAGCAGCATGGCGTGACGGTGGTGCGCTCGCTGGTCGGCAACTACGTCACGTCGCTCGACATGGCGGGATGCTCCTTCACGCTGGCTCGGCTCGACGACGAGCTGGCACGGCACTGGGATGCGCCGGTCAGGACCGCTGCCCTGAGGTGGGGGACCTAACCTCGGGCTCGGCTGGCCCGCGACCCGAAGGCGATGCCGGTGAAGGTCTGGTTGAGGTGCATCGAGCGGTACTGCTCGCCATAGGTCCCGAAGCCGACCACCTTGTTCAGGCGGTAGAGGTCCGACATCTGCCGCGTCACCTGACGGTTCTGGGCGTCGAGGTGGCGCAATACGCAGTCGAAGCCGAGGATCATGTCGATGCCGTCGAGCTTGGCCTCGATCTCCTGGAACGCCAGGCGCGTGGAGGAGACCAGCTCGGCCGCCCGCGCCAAGGTGAGCACGATGCCGTCGTCGATGGCGCAGAAGAACGTCAGCGAGCCGTCCTTGTTCGCCCGCTGGATGGAGCGGCTATAGTACTCGCCGCCGACCTTGAGGACGACGGGATGGGCCGCGAAGCTCAGCGGTGTCAGGTCGCCCGGCAGCAGGCCGATCGCCGCCGAATAGGCGGCGACCGCCGGCTCGGCGTTGATCTCGTAGACGAGGCGCTGCTGGGGATCGGAGCCGGTCACTACGAGCTTGTCCTCCGTCGGGACGAAATTGTCCGTCTTGAAGACCCTGAACGGGATCTCCGTCGCCACCAGCAGAATCAGCGCGCAATCGGACCCGACGCGGCCGTCGCGGATGAGGTCGGTGCCCTGGAAACGCATATCGTCTCCGGCTGAGCCGCCAAGCAGCGGGATGTCGTCCAGACACAAGTGAAGCGCCGACGTCACCCTTTCCTCGGCGAAGGAAAGGCCG
The DNA here is from genome assembly GCA_040510195.1 of Mesorhizobium sp. Classification (GTDB taxonomy): domain Bacteria; phylum Pseudomonadota; class Alphaproteobacteria; order Rhizobiales; family Rhizobiaceae; genus JBEVJK01. Next base: position 21,690 of record JBEVJK010000132.1, read on the forward strand.
TCGATGAGGCTGACGGCGAAGATGTTGGACCGAGCGGCGTGCCCGGCGCGCCCGAGCAGCGACAGCTTGAGGCGCTCGACCTCCATGGAGACGCTGCCCAGCCCCGAGTCCGATATGTCCTCGACCAGTGCGCTTGCCACCAGGAACGCGGCCGATGGGAAGAGGAGGGCCAAGGCCGAGCCATCCGTCAGGCCGTCGGGCGCGATCTCGCCGGCAGTGGAACAGCCGCCATAGCGCAGGCCGGGAGCGTGGCGGGCGAACGATCGGGCAAGCTCGTCTGCGTCGAACAGGGCCTTGGAGAAGAAGAGCAGCACGAACTCGATCGCCGCCTGGTCAGCATGCGCGGCGATGCGCTCGACGAATGCGTCCGCATCGCGCAGGTCGGTCGCCACGACAGTGATGCCGCATGCATAATCCGTGCTCGACAGCGTCAGCGCACCAGCCTCCCCGAACCGTCCTCCAGACGCTGCTTCGGCGCTCGGTGGCGCGCGTCTCGTCGAAGTGTTCCACGCCGGGGCGCGGGGCGCAACGGGGCGCAAGCGTCGAATTGACTTTTGTCAGCCGCAGTGAATAATGTCGGCTGCTGGAGATTGGCGGAGATGGCGATCCGGGCGTCGGAACAGGTGATCCACAAGGCCGCGTGGCTCTACTATACGCACGGCTTGCGCCAGGACGAGGTCGCACGACAGCTCAACATCTCACGGGCATCGGTGGCGATGTACCTGCGCAAGGCGCGCGAGACCGGAATCGTCAACATCTCGACGTCGACCCAGCTGTTCACCGAGGATGTGCTGGCGCGGCAGATCGAGGACGCATTCGGGCTGACGTCGGTGTGGGTGGTGCCGGAAGAGCGCCAGGCGCCGGACGGCGGCGCCCAGGTGGCAGCGGTGGCTGCCAGCGTCTTTGTCGAACAGGTCGGCCGCGGCGACCGCATCGGGGTTGCCTGGGGCCGTACGGTCTATGCGCTGGCCGACATGATGTCCTTCGCCGACCTGCAGGACGTGACCGTGGTCCAGCTTTGCGGCAACCTGGGCGCTCCCTATTCCTATCGCCCCGACCAGTGCACCACCGAGATCGCTCGCAGGCTCAACGCCAAGGGGCTCAATTTCTATGCGCCGCTGGTGCTGACCAGGGAGGCGCTGGCGCAGGCGCTTCGCGAGGAGCCGGTCATCCGGGAACAGCTCGCCAGCATCGCGGAATGCGACCTGGCGCTGTTCTCGGTCGGCAGCGTCGACGAAGACAGCCATGTGGTCAAATGCGGGGCGCTGACGCCTGGGGAGATGCATGGGTTGCGTGACGCCGGCGCGGCGGGAGTGATTGCCGGGCAGATGATCGACCGCGACGGCAAGCTGCTCGACTGCGGCTACAATCGGCGCGTCATCTCGGCCGACCTTGCGTCGATACGCGCCATTCCGAAGCGGATGGTGGTGGTGCAGGAAGACAACAAACTGATGCCGCTCCTGGCCGCGCTCTCCGGCGGGATGTGCACGCATCTGGTGCTGACGGCGGCCCTGGCGCGGGGCCTCGTCGGCCAACGTCGCGCCGGCTGAACCCTTTTCGCCAACCGGAGAGCCTGGACGAGCCATGAAGAACCTCTGGAACGACGCCGATGCCGAGGCGATCGCCGCGGCCTACGCGCAAGACGGCATAACGCGCGAGCTGGCGCTCAGGGTGTATACGACCCGGCTGCTCGGCGGCGAGCCGCGCCTCGTGCTGCATGGCGGCGGCAACACGTCGTGCAAAGCCCGGGTGACCGACCTGGTCGGCGACGAATGGGACGTGCTCTGCGTCAAGGGCAGCGGTTGGGACATGGGGGTGATCGAGCCCGCCGGATTGCCGGCAGTGAAGCTGGCGCCGCTTCTAAAGGCGCGCCGGCTGCATTCTCTGTCCGACGAGGACATGGTGGCGCTGCAGCGGTCCAACCTGCTCGATCCGGCAGCGCCCAACCCTTCCGTCGAGACGTTGCTGCACGCCTTTCTGCCGCACAAATTCGTCGACCACACGCATTCGACCGCCATCCTGGCGCTCGTCGACCAGGACGACAGCGAAGCGCTCTGCCGCCGCGTGTTTGGCGGAAGGCTGGGCTTCGTGCCCTACATCAAGCCCGGCTTCGACCTCGCCAAGGCGGCGGCCGACGTCTACGAGGCCGATCCGGACGTCGAGGGGCTGATCCTCGACAAACATGGCATCTTCACCTTCGGCGACGACGCGCGCCAGGCTTACGACCGCATGATCGACGCGGTCAGCCTGGCCGAGGACCATGTGGCCCGCCACGGCCGCGGGGCGTACTCGCCGGTACGCCTGCCGGAAAAGCTGGCCGCTCCCGGTGAGATTGCACCGATGCTGCGCGGCGCCGTCGCCGTGGCGAAGGGGGAAGGCCGGTTCGACCGCATGGTGAGCGACTTCCGCACGTCGGAAGCGATCCTGTCCTTCGTCAATTCGGACAAGGCGGCCGAGCTCGCGGCGCGCGGGGTCTCGACGCCCGACCTGTCGATCCGCATCAAGACCGGCCCGATGGTGCTTCCGGCGCCCGCAGGGGCCGAGCTTGCAGCCTATCGCGCGGCGATCGACGCCGCCGTGGCCGGCTATGCGGAGGCCTATCAGGACTATTTCGAGGCCAACGACGCGCTTGACGACGTCGAGCGGGTGATGCTCGACCCGATGCCGCGGCTGACGCTGGTCCCCGGGCTCGGAATGTTCGGTCACGGGCGGACGCTCAAGGACGCCAAGATCGCCTCCGACATCGGAGAGATGTGGATCGAGGCGGTGCGCGGCGCCGAGGCGATCGGCGCGTTCCGGCCGCTGTCGCACGCCGATCTCTTTCCGCTCGAATACTGGTCGCTGGAGCAGGCCAAGCTCGCCGCCAACAAGCCGAAGCCGCTCACTGGCCAGATCGTGCTGGTGACGGGGGGCGCCGGGGCGATCGGGGCGGCCGCCGCGAGGCTTTTCGCGCGGGAGGGCGCGCATGCCGTTGTCGTCGACCTCGACGGGGAGCGGGCGGCCGCGGTCGCCAAGATAGCCGGCAACCTGTCGATCGGCGTCGCCGCCGACGTGACCCAGCCGGCCGACGTGCGCGCCGCCTTCGACCGAGCCGTCGCCGTCTATGGCGGCGTCGACATCGTGATCTCCAACGCCGGCACGGCGTTCGAAGGAGCGATCGGCGAGATCGACGAGGCGTTGCTCAGAGCGAGCTTCGAGCTCAACTTCTTCGCCCATCAAAGCGTGGCACAGAATGCAGTTCGCCTGTTCAAGCAGCAAGGGACGGGCGGGGTCCTGCTGTTCAACGCCTCCAAGCAGGCGGTCAACCCGGGACCGCGCTTCGGCGCCTATGGGCTCGCCAAGGCTGCGACTCTGTTCTTGTCGCGGCAATACGCGCTCGAATACGGAGCCGACGGCATCCGCTCCAACGCGGTCAATGCCGACCGCATCCGCTCCGGCCTGCTCACCGATGCCATGATCGCCAGCCGGTCCAAAGCGCGCGGCCTGACCGAGAAGGACTACATGTCAGGCAACCTGTTGGGGCGGGAGGTGACCGCCGAGGACGTCGCACAGGCGTTCCTGCATCACGCGCTGGCGGAAAAGACCACCGCCGACGTCACCACCGTCGATGGCGGCAACATCGCCGCGGCGATGCGGTAGCCATCCGTGGCGGGGTGCCTGGTGGGCGCGGCGTGGCGGTCGCGCGGCGGGGTTCCCGGCTACCAGAGGTTCCACAAAACGCGCGCACTCATCGCGAAACAGACGATGATCGTCACGGGGCGGATGACCCTTGCACCGGCGTTCAGCGCCGTCCGGGCGCCGAGATAGGCGCCGAGCATCTGGCCGCCGATCATTGCGCCGCCGACGAGCCAAAGAATTTTCCCAAAGACGATGAAATAAAGAAGCGCGGCCACATTGCTGGCGAAGTTGAAGAGCTTCGCGTGAGCAGTCGCTTCGCGGATGGCAAATCCGCGGAGGGTCACAAAGGCCGTCAACATGAAGGACCCTGTACCGGGACCGAAGAAGCCGTCGTAGAAGCCGAGCGATGGTGCCGCGATGGCATTGAACCTCTCACGGGTGATCTTCGCCTTCCTGGCGACATCGAGGTCGCCGACGAAGAACAAGAAGTATATGCCGATCGCGACCAGCAGCACCGGCACGATCAGGTGCAGGTGGCTTGGATCGACGCGGACGAGAACCCATCCGCCCAGGACGGAGCCCAGGCAAACGGCGATCAGCGGGCCAATGTTGTCCTGCAACGAGACGGCGCGTTTCCGCACGAAATAAAAAGCTGCGGTCAACGTACCGAAACTGCCCTGGAGCTTGTTCGTGGCAATGGCCGTCGCGGGCGGACAACCAGCGAGAAGCAGCGCTGGGATGGTGATCATTCCGCCGCCGCCGGCGAGGGCATCCACCCATCCTGCGACCATTGCGACTGCGAAGAATAGCGTCAGGATCTCCGGTGTCGATTCAATCATAGCGTGCTTAAGAAGCTGGGAAGCCCGGAACGGCTGCGGCTAACGGCATACTGTCGGCAATGGATGCGTCGCCCGACCTTTCCGTTTGCAATGGGGATATTGTACTCGGTGTCCGACAGCTGTCCTCTTCCATGAGTTACATTCGAATTCTCATAAAAGTAGGCATTCGGAAGAAATAAGTAGTCGCCGGGTTGCATGAGAACTGCGGAAACGGGTACCGAGCGCACGAGGTCAATGAACCGCTCGAACAAGCGGGCGTGCTCGGGATTGCGGCCGACATAAATCATGCGTCGGGGAGCCGAATTGATGCACGAGCCAAGGAGCTCGCCGCGAGAGCCGAGGTAGAGCGGTGGGCAGATGTTGCCGACATAGCCGGATATGTCACCATCAGCGGGACCCGCCAGGTGCGCCGTGGGCATATTCGCCAGGGTGTGAATGTCGCCTGACGACAGTCCATGCGCTCGCAGATGCGCTTCCAGCGGGCCTGGCAATGCCACATGCGTCATGGTTTCCAGATTGAGCACGCCCGCCAGGATGGTCATATCGACGCGCACGAACATGCCGCATAGCACTTGGTCGTAGATCGTGTCGGGATCGCGCTCGAGGATTTCAGCCACTGCATCGACGTCGGTCCCCAAACGCGTCAGCGCCCTGTCAAGATCAGTTCGGTCCCGCATCTCATGGTAGACAGTCGCATCGCTGTGCTGCGGAAATTCTCCGCCGCCAGTGCTCGCTCCCACGGTCCGGAGAGACTCATCTGCGGCGGGGATGGGCGATATCAAATGAAACCGGTTTTTCCCGCCATGCTCGGCAGGATGAATGACGGCATCGTGGTTCAGCAACGTAGACATGCACCAGCAGAACCATTCGGCCACAAAGCCCGTCTTCTGGCGGTCCAATGGATTCTCGCCGTAGTCGTAGCCGACCCGATCCGCCGAGCCCAAAAGCGTATCGCGCGCATCTTGCGGGCCGTTGCGAAGAACGTAGGGCAGCACCCCGCCTTCGATGGAATTCGCGACTTCGATGATCCCGATCAATGCTGCAACGTCTCGATCGGTGCCATGCGCTGCCAGCGTCTCCCAGAGAATCGCCGCTAGGCTGCGTGCGTTGTCTTCATCGCAGAAATACGGATTCTTAGAGAGCAGCTCAGTTCGAATATAGCTGTCAACCACGTCTCGAATCGAGGGAGGCAGGTGCAAATTGATCAAAACATCAGGAGGATTGGGCATAGTGAAATTTTGAAAATCAAAGGTTAAATGAAGTTATCACACTAGTTGGACATGAAAAATCGAGTATGAGATACTGCATATTCAATTAGTTCGATACAGTTTGGTCGAACTTGGTCTTTCTCGCATTCTCTCGCAACGCCGTGCCGGATGCCGTCGCGTGCCAGTTGGTTGATGCCTACCACATGCTACCGAGCTTTGCAATCAATAAGGGTGGCGCCAGCGCCACCCTCGCCTTATTCGTGTGCCTTGCCGGCGGTCACTTCCTGTTCGGGTTCGGCATCCAGGCAGGCATTGCGACATCGGCATGGGCGAACTGGGGCATCTTCGCGGAGAGATCCTCCATGTTCTTGATATCGTTGTCGTTCAGGTCCTTCTGGGTGATCAGGGTCGGCGGGACGATCACGCTCTTGCCGGGGTCCTCGCCGGCGATCAGCATGGCCAGCGCCCTGACGGAGACCTGGCCGACGACGGCCGGGTTCGTCGCCGCGGTTGCGGCCCAGGCGCTATCCGCCTCGCGCATGGCGGCGATATCTGGAGTGGAGATGTCGGCCGAATAGATCTTCACCGAAGGAGAAAGGCCGGCCTCGTCGACCGCGATCTTCACGCCTTTGGCGAACTCGTCATAGGGTGCGAACATCACGGTGATGTCCGGGTTGGCCGAGACGACCGAGCGCGCCTGATTGGCCACCGAATTGGCGATCGGATTGTCCAGCGTGCCGAACATCGCCTTTTCCTCGATGCCCGGATACTTCTTCTTGAAGTCGACCCAGGTCTCGTTGCGGCGGTCGAGCGGCGCGATGCCGGCGACATAGACGTAGCCGGCCTTGAAGGCCTCGCCATTGTCCTTGATCGCCTGCTCCAAAGCGAGCCGCGCGAGGTCGCGGTCGGACTGCTCGATCTGCGGGATCTTGTCGTTCTCGACGTTGACGTCGAAGGCCACCACCTTGATGCCGGCGTCGACCGCACGCTGCGCGGCCTCCTTCATGGATTCCGTCAGGCCGTGCTGGATGATGATGCCGTCGACCCCGAGCGCGATCGCCTGGTCGACCATGTCGGCCTGCAGGGCGGCGTCCTGGCGGCTGTCGAAGACGCGAAGGTCGACGCCCAGCGCCTTGGCCTGCGCCTCCACGCCCGATAGATAGGCCTGGAAGAAATCGCCCGTCGATAGATAGCGCACGAGGGCGATCTTGACGTCGCCCGGCTTGTCGAGGGGCGCCGGCGGTGCGTCCTGGGCCAGCGCCGGGGCGCCGAAAAGTGCGGCTGCGCCGAGCAGGCCGAGCGCGAGCTTGCCGAGACTTCTACGGGTGATCATAAGGTCGTTCTCCTCCACCGTTTCCAGACGTTTCAATTCATGGTCAGCGCCGCGAGGCGCCCGACAATGCGAATGTGAACACCAGGGCGACGACGAGCACGGCGCCCTTGACGAAGTCCTGCGTGTAGTAGGGCGCGTTCATCATGGTCAGCCCCTGCAAGAGGACGCCGACGAACAGCGCGCCCACCGCCGTCCCGAAGGCGTTGGGCCTGGCCACGCCGAGCACGGCAAAGCCGATCAGCGCGGCGGCGACGGAATCCAGAAGCAGATTGTTACCCGAAGCGATGTCGCCGCGTCCAAGCCGGGCGGCGAGCAGAATGCCACCGATCGAGGCGAAAATGCCCGAAATCACATAGGCCCAGATCTTGTATGCCTTGACAGGTGCGCCGGCCAGCGCGGCGGCCCGCTCGTTGCTGCCCACCGCATACATGGTGCGGCCGAAACGGGTGTACTCCAGGAAGAACCAGATGGCCGCAGCGAGGATCAGGAGCACGACCACCGAAACCGGGACGAGGTTCGGCAGGAAGAAGTCGAAGCGGTGGCGGCCGAGCGCCAGGAAGGCGGGGCTGAAGGTGCCGTCGGCGACCGAACCGTCGGGCATGGTCATGCCGGTGGCGATCGAGCGGCCCTCGGTCGGGATGCGCTGCAGTCCGACCAGCAGGAACATCATGCCGAGCGTCGCCAGGAGGTCGGGGACGCGCATGAAGACGATGAGAAAGCCGTTGATCAGGCCGACGACGACGCCGATCGCCAGGCAGATCGCCACGGCGAGCAGCGCGTTGCCGTCCAGCACGACCATCACATAGGCGGCAGCCATCATGGCCGTCGTGGCGACGGAGCCGATCGACAGGTCGAAACCGCCCACCACCAGCGTGGCGGTGACGCCGAGCGCGAGCACGCCCGTGATGGCGACCGACTGGAAGATGAAGACGGCACTCTGCGGCGACGCAAATCCTTCGGCGGCGACCGCGAAATAGGCGACCAGCACGACGAGCAGCACCAGGAAGCCGTAGCGGACGGCAAGCTCGCGCAGCGTCATGCCACGCCCCGCACGGGCTGGCCGGCGATCTCCGCCAGCAGGCGCTCCATCCGCAGACCCTGGTTGCGATGAGCGCCGACGATGGTGCCCTCCGACATGACCAGGATGCGGTCCGCCGTCTCCAGCGCCTCGTCGAGCTCGGTGACGAAGATCAGCGTGGCGCGGCCGGCAGCGCTCGCCCTCAGCTTGGCGGCGATGTCGCGGCGGGCGGCGATGTCGACCCCCTGGAACGGCTCGTCGAGGATGAAGAGCCTTGCCTGCTCGGCCATCCAGCGAGCCACCATCACCTTCTGCTGGTTGCCGCCCGACAATGTCGCCATGTCGTCCTTCTCGCTGCGGCAGACGATGCCGAGGTCGGCGATCTGACGGCGGGCGACGGCGCGCTCGGCGCGGCGCTGCGACACCCCGAAGCGGGCGAGGCGCTGCAGAAACGGCAGGCTGATGTTCTCGTAAACGTTGAAGGCGGGGACGATGCCGTTCTCGCCGCGGTCCTTGGCGACCAGAAAGACACCGGCCGCAATCGCTTCCTTCGGCGAGGCCGGCTGGTAGGCGGAGCCAGCGAGCCGCATCGAGCCGGCCAGCGGCCGGCGGATGCCGAACAGCGTCTCGGCCAGCGCCGTCTTGCCGACGCCGACCAGGCCGGCCACGGCCACCACCTCGCCGTCGCCGAGCGACAGGGAGAAGGGGCGGGCGCCGGGCTCGATCTGCAAGCCTTTGGCGGTGAAGACGGACACCCCGGCCTCCCTGAGGTCGAGCGTGCCGGCGCTGACCTTGCGGCCCAGCATGGCGTTGACGGCGCCTTCGTAGTCGAGCGGCTTCTTCTCGAAGGCACCGGCGATGCCGCCATCCCTGAGCGCCACGATGCGGTCGGCCAAGCGTCGAATGTCCGACATGCGGTGCGAGATGTAGAGGACAGCGACGCCGTGCGCCTTGAGGCGCCCGATCAGCGCGAACAGCCGCTCCGCCTCGGCGCCGGAGAGGGAGGACGTCGGTTCGTCGAGCACCAGGACCTTGGGCTCGTGCGCCATCGCGCGGGCGATCGCGACCATCTGGCGGTCGGCCAGCGAGAGATCGGGGATGCGGGCACCGAGGTCGACCGCCAGGCCCATCCGGTCGGCGACCGCGCGCGCCTCGCGACGAACGCGGCGCGGGTTGAAAAGGAGGGGCGCACCGGCGCCGTTCAGCCGGTCGAGCGTCAGGTTGGTGGCCACGTCGAGGGCCGCCACGACGCCGTCGTTGATGTTCTGGTGGACCGTCACCAGCCCGGCGCGAATGGCCTCTGCCGGCGTGTGAGGAACGAAGGGGGCGCCGTCGAGCTCCATGCTCCCGGCCTCGGGCCGGTAGACCCCGCTGATCACCCTGACCAGGGTCGACTTGCCGGCACCGTTGGCGCCCATCAGCACGGTGACTTCGCCGGCGGCGAGCTCGAGGCTCACCCCGTCCAGGACCTTGTTGGGCCCGAAGGACTTCTCCAGGCCGACGAGGCGGAATACCGCAGGCGCGCGCAATCGATCCCTCCCACCCGGCGATGCTAGGGAGCGGCCCGGCAATTGTCAACTTGATTGACAATTGCCAGGTGGCTGGCTACGCCTTGCGCACTTGCCTTATGATCGGGGCGACAGGAGGAGACCATGACGGGCACTCTGCCGTTCGAAGCGCTGACGACGGAAAGCCTTTCGTCCCGCCTCGGCAGCGTCGAGGCCCTGGCCGCCCGGATCGGCCGCGATCCAAATGCCTGGCGGGTGCGCGAGGTGGGCGACGGCAACCTCAATTTGGTGTTCATCGTCGAAGGGCCGGACGGCGGGGCGGTGGTCAAGCAGGCGCTGCCCTATGTGCGGCTGGTGGGCGAAAGCTGGCCGCTGCCGCTCAAGCGATCCTTCTTCGAGTACCATGCGCTGACCCGGCAGGCGGCACGGGCGGGGTGGGTTCCCGAGATCTTCCACTTCGACGAAGCCCAGGCGCTGATCGTGATGGAGTTCCTGACCCCGCACATCATCCTGCGCAAGGCGCTGATTGCGGGGCTGCAGCCGCCGCACATCGCGCGCGACCTCGGCCTGTTCATGGCGCGCACGCTGTTCAGAGGATCCGATCTTTCGGCGACGGCGCGCGAGCGAAAGGCGGACCTGGCGCTGTTCGCAGACAATGTCGAGCTGTGCGACATCACCGAGAACCTGGTCTTCACCGATCCCTATTTCGCAGCGCCGATGAACCGTCATACCTCGCCCCAGCTCGACGCGCTGGTGGCCGAGCTGAGGGCCGATCGCGACCTCAAGGTCGAGGCGCAACGCCTCAAGCACCGGTTTGCCGCCCATGCCGAGACGTTGCTGCATGGCGACCTGCACACCGGATCGATCATGGTCACCGACGAGGACACCCGCGTCATCGATCCGGAGTTCGCCTTTTACGGGCCGATCGCCTTCGACGTGGGCATGCTGCTCGCCAACTACTGGATGGCGTTCTTCGCTCAGCGAGGCCATGAGGCGCCCGGCGCGCGTGATTCGGTTCGCGCCTACCTGCTTTCGGTGATCGTCGAGACCTGGTCGGTGTTCCGCGCCGAGTTCTCGCATCTCTGGCGGACCGAGCGTTCGGGGATGCTTTATCCGCGCAGCGTGTTCGAGGACCAGGGCGACGGTCTCGGCAGCGAGCAGGCGCTCGACGGCCTGTTGCAATCCATCTGGACGGACATGCTCGGCTTTGCCGGCGTGGAGATCCATCGGCGCATCCTCGGCCTGGCGCACAACGCCGATTTCGAGACGATCGCCGACCCGGACCTGCGAGCCGCCTGCGAGGCGCCGGCGCTGAAATTCGGCCGCCACCTCGTCGTCAACCGGCACCGCATCCACAGCCTGGACGAGATCAATTCGCTCGCCGGGCGCATGCAAAAAGGCGAGGTCGCGTGAACGTCGGAGACCGCCACTATCGCACCATCTGGCCCGCGGCGGACCGGCGTTCGGTCGAGCTGATCGATCAGCGCTGGCTGCCGCATTCGTTCCGCGTCGAGCGGGTCGACACGGTCGACGGCATCGCCACGGCGATCCGCGACATGTGGGTGCGCGGGGCGCCGCTGATCGGCGTGACCGCCGCCTACGGCATGGCCATCCAGGCGTCCGCCGATCCGAGCGACGCGGCGCTCGAAGCGGCCTGGAAGACCTTGCATGCGACGCGGCCGACGGCGATCAATCTGCGCTGGGCGCTCGACGCGACGCTGCGACAGCTGAGGCCGCTGCCGCCGGAAGAAAGGGCGGCCGCCGCCTGGCGCCTCGCCGGCGATATCGCCGACGAAGACATCGAGCTCAACAAGGGGATCGGTCGGCACGGGCTCGACATCATACGCGCGATCGCCGCCGGCAAGCCGGCCGGGGCGCCGGTCAACATCCTGACCCATTGCAACGCCGGCTGGCTGGCGACCGTCGACTATGGCACCGCGACGGCGCCGATCTATCTGGCGGCGGAGGCCGGCGTGCCCGTCCACGTTTATGTCGACGAGACGCGGCCTCGCAACCAGGGGGCACAGCTCACGGCGTGGGAGATGGCGGGCCACGGCGTGCCGCATACGCTGATCGTCGACAATGCGGGCGGCCATCTGATGCAGCGCGGGGCGATCGACATGGTGATCGTCGGCACCGACCGGACAACGGCGCGCGGCGACGTCTGCAACAAGATCGGCACCTACCTCAAGGCGCTGGCTGCGCACGACAACGGGATTCCCTTTTACGTGGCGCTGCCGTCGCCCACCATCGACTGGACGGTCGGCGACGGCCTGGCGGACATCCCGATCGAGGAGCGCAGCCAGGACGAGGTGTCGCTGGTGTGGGGCAAGACGGCAGGCGGCGAGGTGGTCCAGGTGCGCGTCTCGCCCGAAGCGACGCCGGCCGGCAACCCCGCCTTCGACGTGACGCCGGCAAGGCTGGTGACCGGGCTCATCACAGAGCGGGGCGTTGCCGAGGCGTCCGAGAGCGGCCTCAAGGCGCTGTTCCCGGAGCGAAGCCTGTAGAGCTCCTCTGCCTTGGCCTTCCCGAACGATCGTCGTTGTCGGGTCAAGCCCCGCGGATGACGCACGATCCCGTAGGTGGAGCTCGGGATTTTTGAAGGAGAATCAGGCTCTCGATCATCTCCGCCTTTCGTCGAATCGCGGAATTACTCTAAGAGCTCGGTCGAAGGCTGATGGAGGCGACGGCTGCATAGACCAGTATCAGCAGCGTCGGCATCGTCAGGTAGACAAACGCGTTGTCGGACTCTTCGATGCGAAGAAACTTGGTCGCGTTCAGCGCAGCATGGAGAACCGCGCCCACGGCGGTGCAGATCACCAGTCGCGAGGGCGATGTTGCATCCCTGTAGTTCACTGCGGTGATGAAAATCTGAAACAATATCGCTTCGGAGGCCGCGACGGCGAGATAGGGTAGGCCGTCCACACAGGGCATCGGCTCGGTCGCGGCAAGGCAGAGAGTGTGGTCCGCGAACGCAAATGCTTTCACGCAGAATTCGAGCCAGCCGAAGACCGCGCCGAAGAGAACGCGTTCCCTAAGGCTATTGCTGGCCCGAAGAACGTATTGGTAGAGGAAAAGCGCTCGCGCCGCTTCCTCGACGATGGCCAAGGGCGAGGCGCTTCCCAGCGACGGACAGTTCGCCGGGACATAGCCGATCCGGAACAGCAGCAATTCGAGGATGACGGCCAGGACGAATGAAAGAGCCGCCGCCAAGACGATGTGCCGTGGCGCGGGATCCATGTCAGCGGGATTGCCGCGATTGAAAGCAGCGTGCCCGCATAGGCAACGACAGCTAGCTGCATGGGAGGCAAGGTCGTACGTGCCGTCCGACTAGACGTCTGCGACAATTGTCGGTCTGCGACCAGCGAGCGGCTCCACTATCTGCGACAGTTGGCGGCTGCCACGCCAGCCCCGGCTGCCACCGTGCCTGCCAGAGCTTTGCCGACACCGGCGGGCAAGTCCTGCCGCTACCCGGCGGCGCCGATGGCGAAGCCCGTGGCGATGTCGCAGCAGGTCGACGGTCAAGCCCCGTGAAAACGCTCGCGAGGGCTTTGCGCAACCATCCTGAGGCGATGGACGGCGCTTCCGCCAGGCGGCAGCAGCCGCATCGACGGCCGCTCGGCCAACTCGCCGCTGTCCGTTTCGAAGTCCGCGTGGCCAGTCCAGGCTTCGAGGCAGATGAAGGGCGCGCCCGGTTTTCCCCAGACCGCCCAATGCCGAAAGCCGGCCGCAGCAAGCGTGATGCTGCTGCCGTCTCGCTGCTCGAGGCGGAGCCAACGGCTCTTGGCGTCGAGGAAGCAGAGAGCGCCCTGCGACAAGAGCGAGTCGGCGACGGCGAGCGCGCGATCGGCGAGCGGCACCTGGCGTCGCCTGTGGGAGAGCAGGCCACCCGGCGCGATCTCGGGCACGGCCGGGTCTTCGTCGGCTTCGAAAACGATGCAGGCAGCCGCCGATCTGGCGAAGCCCGGATGAAAGCCAAGCGCATAGGGCTGTGTCGCCGTGCCGGTGTTCGTGACCTCGAATTCGACTGAGAGTTGAATCGGTTGGAGGCGAAATGTCACGTCGAGCATGAAGGAAAAGGGATAGAGTTTTCTCGTCTGCGCATCGTCGACCAGCCGCAATACGACTCGATCCGCGGCGGCTTCGACGATCTGGAACGGACGCCGAGCCGCGAAGCCATGCAGCGGCATTGGGTAAAGCGAGCCGCAGACGGCCACGCGGTCGCGGGTGCTGCGGCCGACGACCGGGAAGAGGATCGGGCAGGTCTGCGCCCAGAAGCGCGGATCGGGTCGCCAGAGAAGGTCGCGTCCGCCGGCCGACCAGCGCAAGAGTTCGGCGCCAGCGGCGGACACCGTTGCCGTCGCGCCGCCCGCCGCGAGAGCGAACTGGTCGGCCAAGGCCGTTCAGGCCGGCTGCCTGGCGGCCGCGATGCGCCGGTAGACGAAGGTCTCGGAGGGCTCCTTGCCGGCAGCGTGTTCGGCCTTGCCGGTTTGCAGCGCGTCGTCGATCAGCATGCCCATGCGATGATGGATAGGCGACTTGACGCAGGCCGGATCGGTGGCGGCGGGATCGCCGGCTATGGCCATGGCCTGGCAGCGGCAACCTCCCCAGTCGATCTCCCGGCGCTCGCAGCTGCGGCACGGCTCCTGCATCCAATCGGTGCCGCGGAAGGCTTCGAAGGCAGGCGAATTGCGCCAGATTTCGGCGAGGCTGCGATCGCCAAAGCGCTCGAAGGTCAGCGAGCGGATGGTGTGGGCGGCGTGGCAGGGCAGCACCGTGCCGTCGGGCGCCACCATGAAGGCGTCGCGCGCCCAGCCGCCCATGCAGGGTTTGGGGTAGATGGCAAAGTAATCCGGCGTGACGAAATCGATCGTCAGCACGCCACGCAGCCGCTGCTGAGCTTGCTCAACGATCTCCACCTGGCGCTCGACGGCGGCACGGTCGGGCATCAGGGCCTCGCGGTTGACCAGCGCCCAGCCAGAATATTGGACGTTGGCGATCTCCAGCCGCTCGGCGCCCAGCTCCAGGGCCAGCTCGATGAAGTCGGGCACCTCGCCGATGTTGTGGCGGTGGATCGGCGCGTTGATGGTGAGCGGCAGGCCGGCGCGGCGCACGGCGGCCGCCGTCTCGCGCTTCTTCTGGTGGCCGCCGCGGTGGTTGCCGATCATCTCCGTCGTCTCGGGCCGCGCGCCCTGGAAGGAGAGCTGGACGTGGTCGAGCCCTGCCTCTGCCAGCCGCTCGATGCGGCCCTCGGCGATACCGACGCCGGCGGTGATCAGGTTGGCATAGACGCCGCGCGCCGAGAGGCCGGCCACGAGCGCCTCGAGGTCGCGCCGCAAGGTGGGCTCGCCCCCCGACAGATGCACCTGCAGGACGCCAAGGTCGGCCGCCTGGTCGAAAAGCTCGAGCCAGGTTTCGGTGTCGAGCTCGCGGTTGGCCTTGAGCAGCTCGACCGGGTTCGAGCAATAGGGGCACTGCAGCGGGCAGCGGTGGGTGAGCTCCGCCAGCATACCGATCGGGGGAAGCAGGGCCTCGCTCATAGCCTCACCAGCTGCCGGTCCGACCATTCCTGCAGGAAATCGAGCACATCCCGCTCCACCTCGCCGGGCGGCGCGTCATACTCGGCCGCCAAGGTTTCGACGATCACGGTGATGGACCGGCTGCCGTCGCAGTGCCTGAGAATGTCGAGGCTGACGCCATCGGGCCAGAACACCCGTTCGGGCGACAGCACGGCCCAGGCTTGGCGGACCGAATCGAACTGCAGCCTCACATGGCGCGGCAGGAAAGGCACCGACGCCGTCGTCGCGACGCGCCGCTCGCGAAGCGCGCTCACGCCTGGTCCCCCGGGCGAAACGCGCCGGGAGGCACGTGTCCGGCCTCGCCATAGGCGTGATCGAGCGCGTCGAGCATGGCCCAGAGTATATCGCATTTGAAGACCAGCGCATCGATCGCGGCCTGTTGCTGCTGCGGCGTGACGGCGTGGTCGAGCACGTAGGCGAGAGCGAAGTCGGAATCACGCGACGCCTGCCCGGGGCGAGGTCGAAAATAGCCGAGCGCGTCCTCCGTCACATAGGCGTATCTGGCGAGGATAGCCGGGACGCGCTCGCCGATGATCAGCGGGGAGAAGAGCTCGGTCAGCGAGGATGCGACCGCCTCCAGCTTCGTCCTGTCGGCGCAGAAGGCGTAATAGGCGCCGACGGCGAAGCGAGTGGCGGGCAGCGCGAAGCGCTGGCTCTTCACCATCTCCGCGTCGAGCCCCAGCGAGGTGGCGAGGAACAACCAGCGGGCGATGCCGCCGCTCCAGCCGTCATCGCCGTCGTGATCCTCGATTCGCTTGCGCCAGGCAGCGCGGAAGGCGGGGTCCTCGGCCCGCGCCAGGATGACGGCGTCCTTGCGCGGAATGACCGCCTGGTAGCAGTAGCGATTGAGCGCCCAGGCCTGCATCTCGCCCTTCGACAGGTCTCCCGCGGTCATCCGGTGGTGGAAGGGATGCCGGTTGTGGTAGCGCTCGGCGCCGACCTTTCGCAGCACCGCCTCCAGGCCGGCTCTGTCCAAGCCGCCGCCCGCGGCGTCGTGGAAGTCGGTCATAGGGCGATCTCCAGGCCGTCATGGGCGATTTCCCAGCCAGCTTCGCGCACTGCGGCATGCTCGGGCGAGGCCTCGTCGAGCACCGGATTGGTGTTGTTCACATGCACGAAGATGCGGCGGCCGATGGCGACCTGTGCGAGGGCGGCGATCGCGCCGTCCGGCCCCGACATGGAAATGTGGCCCATGCGCTTGCCCGTCTTGGTGCCGACCCCGGCCTTCACCATCTCATCGTCCGTGTAGAGCGTGCCGTCGAAGAGGAGAACGGCGGCGCCGTGGAGGCGCGCCTTCAAGGCGTCGTCCACCCGCGCGCAGCCAGGAACGTAGCAGAGCGCGCCGGCTCGGCCGGCCTCGATGCGAAAGCCGATCGTGTCGCCGTCCTCGGACCCGTAGTCGAGATCCGGGCGACCGGCATCCTCGAGGTAGAGGGCGACCTTGCCGGGGACTGGGAAGGCGTCGATCCATACGTCCATGCCACGGCCCTCGGCGTCGGCCACCTCGAAGCGGCCGGCCTGCAGCGGGCGCCGGGGCACGATCGCGGGGTCCAGCACGTTGAAGACGGGGTTCGCGGCGAGTGCCGACAGGACGCGCGGCGCGGCGTAGAGCGCAAAGGGCTGACGCTCGCGCAGGCCAAGCAATCCGGCGACGTGGTCGACATCGGCATTGGTCAGCACGACCGCCCTGATCGGGCTGTCGCGGGCCGGCCCATCCGATGCCGGATGAAGCTCGGGGGTCGCGGCGATCTGCTGCCTGATGTCGGGGGAGGCATTGAAGAGGACCCAGTTGCGACCGTCTGCCGAGGCGATCAGGCTCGACTGCGTGCGTTCACGCACTCCCGGCGCGCCGGAGCGGACGGCGCGGCTCAGCCGGTCGTTGGAGTTCCATTGCGGAAAACCGCCGCCGGCGGCTGATCCGACGACCTTGAAGCGCATCTCTTTCAACCTTGCGGAGCGACAAACGACCCCTCGCGGGCGGGCGCCCACGGCGATCTTCAGGTCTGCCGCTTCAGCCGATATGTCCGGCGCGTGCCCCCGTGACCGGGAGCACGCGCCTTCGCGGCCTACTTCTTGGGAGTCATTTCAGCAGGCAGATAACGCGAGATTTCCATGCCGGCAGCAACCTGGCACATCGCCGGCTTTTTCCAGGTTTTCTTCATCCATTCCTCCTTTGCAGCCGGCCTCCCGGGACCGGCTTTTCCGTGTCCGCCACCGGTTTGGCACCTTGCCCGGCAGCAATGTCCATCGATCTCAAATGGACTAACCCGTATCTAGCACGTCATGACAAAACTAGAAAAACAAAACTCGAAGTCAAAACTCATCTTTACCCGGCTTGATGGCGGTTTTTAGTCCCCCGCATAGGGCCGGTTGTCGGCGACCGGCAGACCCGACTTCTCCCATCCATCCGCCCCGGCCGGATACCAGACGACATTCCGGTAGCCCCAGGCCAAGGCCCGTTTCGCTGCGTTCCACGACATCCAGCAATCGGTCATGCAATAGAACAGAAACCGCGCTTCCTTGCCGCCATGCGCCTCCAGCGCGGCGCGAAAATAGGCCTCCGTCTCGGGCGGCAGCGCCCCGTAGCCGACATTGGCGAGCCAGATGCTTCCGGGAATGTCGGTCCGCACCTTGTCGCGCCAGATCGTGCCCTTGGGCAGGTTCTTCGGCTTCGGCGTGTCGGGCATTACGTCGAAGAACACGGCCTTGCCGCTGCGCCAGAGTTGCTTTGCCTGCGCCGTGTCGACAATTTCGGCGCCGGCGAGCGTCGGCGGGACGGGTGCGCGGTAGTCCTCCATCCGGTAGCCCTGCGGCTCCAGAACCTCGCCGGAAGCGGCGACAATCGGCACCGATACGAGACCGACGACGGCAAGCACGTTCCTCATCCTCCTTCCTGCCAGCGGCATGTCCAGTCCCTTTCGACCCGAGACGTCCTCACTGGGTGATGGGCCGGTCCTGCTCGTCGATCAGCGGAACGCCGAAATCGAGCAGGATCTTGTTGATTTCCTTCTGATTGTCGCGAATGACGGTGTTCAATGTCCGCTTCCAGACCTGGTCTGACGGCCGCACTCCCATGGTGATGCGGTAAACCATGCGCGAACCTGCCTTGTCCTTGACCAGGGGCACGACGACGAGGTCGCCGCCAAGCTGCTTGGCATAGTATCCGGCCATCGGGCCCCAGAGAACGGCGGCGTCGATCTCGCCGGCGATCAGGTCCTTCAGCATCACCTCGCCCATGGACGGCGCGGAGCGCGTGTCGATCATCAGGGGGTAGATCTTGGCCGTCTTCATCAGGCCGTTCTTGGCCATGTTGGTGGAGGGGGGCGTCGCCTGGACCACGCCGACGCGCTTGCCGGCGAGGCGCGGGTCCTCGATCGCTTCGACGCCTTCCAGACCGCTTCCCTTGCGATAGACCAGCACGTAGGTCGAGCGGTAATAGGCGTTGGTGTTCTGCACCAGCCTGTCGCCCTGCGCGTAGCCGATGATGATATCGCATTGATTGGCCCGCAGCGTGTTGCGCACGAAGCCGGTGACCATCGGAAACCAGGTGTAGGAGACCGACTTGCGGCCCGTCTTGGCGGCGATGAGCTCGGCGAGCTTGTTCTCGAAGCCCTTACCGCTTTCGTCCGAGAAGGGCATGTTCGAAGGGTCCGAGCAGACGCGCAGAACATCCGGATCGACGAGCTCGCCTGCCGCTCCCAGCCCGGCATCCTGGGCCGTCGCAGGGCCGGCCGAGACAGCCAGCGCCAGCGCCAGGGGCGCCAGTCTGCGAGAGAGCGAGGGGGCGGGGCGTTTCATCGTCAGCTGCCCATGCACGACTTCTCGTTGTCCTTGGCCGCCTGCGGCTTGTCGGCCTTCTTGGGCGGCCGGCCGCGCGGAATGCCGTCGACGGAGCGGGCCCGCAAATAGATGTAGATATCGTCCATGTAGCAGTAGACGTTCTTGTTCTCACCGAAGGCCGGCATGACGTTCTCCTTGCCGCCGCCGACATTCTGGCGGCCTTCCGCAACGATCGACAGGAACGTGCCGTAGTCCAAGTTCTTCAACGAGTCCGCCAGGGCCGGGGCATAGCTGGAGCCGACGCCGTCCGGCCCGTGGCAGACGTGGCAATCGGAATGGTAGCGGCGATAGCCGCTGAAAGTGTACCAGTCGACGGTGCCGTCCTCGTCCATCTTGAAGGTCGGGTTGCCGTCGGCATCGAACCATTTGCCGTCCTCTTCCTTGACGGCGGCCGCCTTCTCCTTGGTGTCCTGGGCCCGGACCGTGCCGGCCCCCGAGAGCGAAATTGCCAAGATAGACAGGGCGAGCGCTGCAGTACGGGCGGTCATCAAGGGCTCCTTCATCAAATCGCCACGGGCACAGCCTTGCTGTCGGAATGCGGCGTTGACAGTCGTGTTGTGGGTCGCGTGACGAAATCGAGAGCCCGGTGGGTCGCCCGAGGCCGGGCTCTCGTTTGTCAGGGCCTTCGTCACTCAATGACGGAAGGCCCGCTCTGGTTCCGGCTCAGTCCGGAAGGCCGAACACGGTCAGCTGGCCGCCGAGCGTGGTGTACTCGGCCAAGGCCGCGTAGCCGCCGACGGCTCCGAGACCGGCCGTGCCGACCACCGCAGCCTCGTCGCCCTGCTCACGGCCCTGGTCGACCGCGCCGTGCCACTTGGCAGCGTTGTCAGGCGACAGGAGGCCACCGGCGAGGCCGATGCCTGCCCAGCCGCCGACACCCGAAAGCACGGCGATGTACTGCTTGCCATTGTGCTCGTAGGTGTTGACGTTGCCGATGATGCCCGACGGCGTCTTGAACTTGTAGAGCTCCTTGCCGTCCTTATCGACCGCCTTGATGTAGCCTTCGAGAGTGCCGTAGAAGATCACGTCGCCGGCTGTCGCGAGCGCGCCGGACCAGACCGAGAACTGCTCGGGCTTGGACCAGACGATCTCACCCTTGGCGGCATCCCAGGCTATGAAGTTGCCCATGCCGCCATGGCTGTCGGGCGCCGGATACATCGACACCGTGGCCCCGACATAGGCCTGGCCAGCGGTGTAGCTCACCGCGTATGGCTCGTAGTCCATGCAGACGTGGTTGGTCGGCACGTAGAACAGGCCGGTCTTGGGCGAGTAGGTCGCCGGCTGCTGGTCCTTGGTTCCGAGCGCGGCCGGGCAGACGCCGGTCGTGTTCGTGTCTTCGCCGTTCTGCTGGGTCGAGTACTTCGCCACCACCTGCGGACGACCGTACTGATCGCTCTTGGGGTCCATGACGACTTCGGTCGCCCAGTTCACCGCCGGGTCGTACTTCTTGGCCACGAGCAGCTCGCCGTTCGTCCTGTCCATCGTGTAGGCGAAGCCGTTGCGGTCGAAGTGGACGAGCACGTCATGCTTGGCGCCGTTGACGTCCATGCCGTCGACGAGAATCATCTCGTTGACGCCATCGAAGTCCCATTCGTCGTGCGGGGTCATCTGGTAGACCCACTTGGCCACACCGGTGTCGACGTCGCGGGCGAAGATGGTCATCGACCAGCGATTGTCGCCAGGACGCTGGACCGGGTTCCAGGTCGACGGATTGCCGGTGCCGTAGTAGACGAGATTCAGCTTCGGATCATAGGCATACCAGCCCCATGTCGAGCCGCCGCCGGTCTTCCACTGCTCGCCTTCCCATGTGTTGGTGCCGGAGTCCTTGCCGACCGGCTTGCCGAGCTGCGTCGTCTTCTCTGGATCGAGCAGAGTTTCGGCGTCCGGCCCCATGGAATAGCCCTTCCAGGCCAGCGAACCGTCCTTGAGATTGTAGGCTGCGACCCAGCCGCGGACACCGTACTCGCCGCCCGAGATGCCGACGATCACCTTGTCCTTGATGACGATCGGCGCATGCGTGCCGGATTCGCCCTTGCCGCCGTCGGTCGAGTCGCCGTTCTTCACGGACCAGGCGACCTTGCCGGTCTTGGCGTCGAGCGCCGTCACCATGGTGTCGGCCTGGTTCAGGATAATCTTGCCGTCGCCATAGGCAACGCCGCGGTTGACCGTGTCGCAGCACATGATGCCGATGACCTTGGGGTCTTGCCGCGGCTCGTACTTCCACAGGATCCTGCCGTCGTTGTTCAAGTCGAGCGCGTAGACGATGTTCGGGAAGGGAGTGTGAACGTACATGATATCGTCGATCACCAGCGGTCCGCCTTCGTGGCCGCGCAGCACGCCGGTCGAGAAAGTCCACTTCACCTGCAGGTCTTTGACGTTGTCCTTGTTGATCTTGTCGAGTTGCGAGTAGCGCGTGTTGGCATAGTCGCCGGTCGGCATTGCCCAGTTCTTGGGGTCCGAGGCAAGCTTCTGCAGGTCTTCATTGGCCGAGGCGCCTACGGCCGCGGCGCAGGTCAAGAGCGCCGTGGCCGAAAGTAGGATTGTTGCTTTGCGGAGTGCACGCATTCGATATCCTCCCGGGGTTCACAATCAGGAATCGACCGTTGAGCCCACGCGGGCTTGCCCAAGCGATTCAAGCGGTGGGAAGTATTTCCGGCAGCGTGTCACGACCTAAGCCAGATGAGCAGAGGGCACCGTTGCTGCCCACCTCACTTGGCCTACGAAAGACTGTCGCCGCTCCCTATGACGGTGACGCCCTTTGAAGCCGGAAACAGGGAAAGGCTATGTCATTCGGATTCCACGCGCAAGCAAAATCGCCCCCGTTTCGTTGCAATGCAGCATCACCTATGTTGCGGTGCAATAGCCAATAAATATAGGCACAATATCGATATGTTCAGCCATCGCTGTTTGACGCATTTAGAATAAAAAATGACGCAAACTTCAAGATTGTATATTGAGGCTCCGTTTCGACATACAAAACCCATTAAATAATTTGCGGCCGAGAGTAACCTCCTCCAATTCCCGGATTTGGACCAGCTGGATACGCATACGCGCCACCGACAGACATGAGTGCAGGGTGCAAAGACGATGCGCGTGCGCCGACGAAACGTCATGCCCATCGGTGGCTGGCCGCCTTGTCCTTTGGTCCTATATGAAGCCATCCAAGGTGCGGCATGATCGGCAGGTCGACTTCGGGAGAACACCGATGACCGGAGGCAGGAAAGCTATGGCGTTCTTGGCTGCGCTGGGCATGGCCACGGCGCTTGCGCGGCCTGGACTCGCAGCCGACGACTATCCGACCGAGGCGCTCGCCGACTACGTCTATGGCTGCATGAAGTCGAACGGCGAGACGCGCCAGTCGCTCGAGCGCTGCTCCTGCTCGATCGACGTGATCGCTTCGATCATTCCCTACGACGCCTATGTGAAGGCGGAGACGTTCAGGCGCATGGCGCAGACGACCGGCGAGGCCTCCGGGCTGTTTCGCGAGAGCGCCCCCGCCAAGACCGCCACTGCCGACCTGAGGCGCGCCCAGGCGGAGGCCGACATCCGCTGCTTCTGAGCCCGGTGCGGCTCAGTCGAGGGGCCAGGAATCCTGGAACTGCTTGCCGTCGGTGTCGAACGCCTCGACGCGGATGTCGGCATTTCCGTCAGACGCGAAGTCGAAGCGGAAGTTGGGGTCCTCGGAGATGGAGATGCCGCCTTCCATGGCGAGGATCAGCCGATCTCCCTGGGCGATCGACAGCTTCTGCACGAAGTGGGCGGGGATGAAGTACTGGGTGATCGGATCGCGCTGCAGCCCGGAATTGTTGGGGTGGCGGATCATCAGCTGCAGCTCCTGCGCCTTGGACATGGCGCCGTCGCCGGGCGCGAACTGCTTCAGCTTCATCTTGCCCATCGAGGCCAGGGCATCGGCGCTGTTCTTGACCGCCGGCGCCGAGCAGCCGCCGGACGCCTTGACGAAGGTCCGCGCCATGTGCAGCTCGCCGGCGTTCGTCTCGGCAATGGCGCGCACGTAGGAATAGTCGTTGACGCGAACGCGGGTCGACAGGTGCGTCACGCCCGCATCCTTGCCGAGCGTGAAGGTGGCGGCGACGGGTGCCGGGTTGGCGTCGATGATCATGGTCACCGCCTTGATGCCGTCGGGCGCCTTGGCCGGGTCGATGAAGATGTCGACGGGGACGAGGGCGGCGTCCTGCGCGCGCTTCGGCGCCTCGATGCGCACCAGCCCGGTGTCGAGGAGCATCGGCCGGTCGCCGAACACGTCGCTCTTGAAGCTGTCGAACAGCTTGTCCGACGATGAAGTGGTCTGCTGGGCCAGGGCCGGGGCGACGCCGAGCAGGGCGGACGCCAGGACGATCGCAACCAGCACGGCACGGCGCGTCGCAGCGCGGCTGCCCTTGCGAAAATCGACCATCGATGCCTCCAACCTGACGGAGGTGCCCGTCGGCAATCTACGCCCGAGCCCGGCGGTTGGCAAATCGGCTCACTCCCACTCCAGCTCGGCATAGGCCGCAGTGGCGTTGCGCTGGTTGTAGACGTCGAACAGCGCCCAGCGGTCGCGCTCGGAGAGGCCCGCGGTCTCGACGGCGCGGGCCAGCGGGACGCCGTCGGCGATCGCCTTGCGCAGGTCGGCGGCGAGCACGTCGAAATAGCGGCGCTCGTCGTCGAGCGCCGCCGGCCAAAGCGAAGGCACCGGGCCGTGGCCGGGCACAGCGATGGCGGCGTCGAGCGCCGCCAGCGCGTCGAGCTGCGCCATCCAGCCGAGCAGGGACCCGTCGAGGGTCGGCAAGTGGCCGACGAAGGCGAGGTCGCCGGCAAAGAGGGTCCGCGTTGACGGGTCGAGGGCGGTGAGGTCGTTGTCGGTGTGCGCCGGCTTCCACGCCCTGAGCTCTAGCGACCGGCCGCCGAGGTCGAGGCTCATGCGGTCCACCACGAGGCGGGTCGGCGGCACGATCTCGACGCCTTCCATCAGCCGTTCGCCGATCTGGCGCCGGTAGCTCTTGAGATAGAAGGTGCCGCGCGCCTCCAGCGCGGCGGGCAAGTTGCGGTGGCCGACGATCTCGGCTCCGGCGTCGCGAAACACCGCATTGCCGAAGATGTGGTCGGGGTGCATGTGGGTCGAGACGAGGTAGCGCAGCGGCCGGTCGGTGACAGCACGGATGGCCGCCAGGAAGGCCTCGCCCTCGACGCGGCTGCCGCCGCTGTCGATGGCCGCGGCGGACTCGCGCCCGACGACAAGGCCGAGATTGCAGATCTCGCCCGCATTGGCCTCGGCCATCTCCTCGTCGAGGCCGCGGAAGGCGAAGACGCCGTCGGCGATCGGCGTCAGGTCGAGTGGCTTGGGCGCTGCGGCCGCTCGGGCGGTCGGAACGCGCTTCATCAGCCCCGCGGCGAGGGCGGCTGCGCCGGCCCGCAGAAGCCCGCGGCGTGTCGCCTCGGAGGCGGCGCTCATGGCGGGAATTTCTGCCGGAACGAGCGCTTGAGGTCGCTCATGACCTGGGGGCCGCGATACTGCCGCGGCAAGCGCACGTCGAAGATGCCGGCGACATGCGCCGGGCGCGGCGACAGGACCACGATGCGGTCGGAGAGGTTCAGCGCCTCGTCGATGTCGTGGGTGACCATCAGCACCGTCGTCGGGCGCGACGACCAGAGGTCGATCAGCAGATGGCGCAGCCGGTTCGCCGTGGCGACGTCGAGCGAGACGAAGGGCTCGTCGAGAAAGAGCACGGTCGGCTCGATCGCAAAGGCGCGGGCGAGCGCTGCCCGGCGCGCGAGGCCGAGCGACAGCTCGTCGGGAAAGAGGTTGCGCGTGGCCGAGAGCCCGAGTGCGGAGAACAGGTCGTCGAGGTCGAGGGAGCGCCGCGCGGCCGGCAGCGCCAGGCGGACGTTCTGCTCGACGGTGCGCCAGGGCAGCAGGGTGGGTTCCTGGAAGACGGCGGCGACCCGGCCCTCGCTGCCCTCCGGCAAGGCATAGCCGCCCTCGAAGTCGCGGTCGAGTCCGAGCAGGATGCGCAGCGTGGTCGTCTTGCCGCAGCCCGAAGGGCCGAACAGGCAGGCGAACTCGCCGCGGCGCACCTCGAAGGCGAGGTTCTCGAGCGCCGTCAGCGTCTCGCCCTCGGCCGAGAGGAAGGCTTTTCGCGCGATGTCGACCCTAAGCGGGTCGGCGGCGCCAACGGGTTGCACGGCGTTCAAATGGCTGCACCAGGAGAAGCTCGATCAGGAGCATGATGGAGACGAAAGCAAGCGTGTAGGCGAGGATCGCGGCGACGTCGAAAAGCTGGAAATAGGTGTAGATCTGGAAGCCGACGCCGTTCGGCCGGCCGAGCAGCTCGACCACCAGCACGATCTTCCAGATCAGCGAGATGCCCGAGCGGGAAGCGGCAGCGAAATAGGGCTGCAGCTGCGGCAGCGTGACGTGGCGAAGCCGGTCGACCGCGGTCAGCCGGTAGACCGCCGCCATCTCGGTATAGCGCGGGTCGAGCGCGCGCGCTCCCTCGCGCAAGGTGACCACCACGTTGGGGATCTTGTTCACCGCCACGGCGCCCACCGCCGCCAGCTCGTTGAGGCCGAACCAGATATAGGCGAGCACGATGACGACCAGCGCCGGCACGTTGAGGAAGAGGATCACCCACGGGTTGAAGAAGCGGTCGGCGCGCCGGTGCGTGCCGAGGAAGATGCCGAGGGCCGCGCCGATCGCCATGGCGATGACGAAGGAAGCGGCGACGCGGCCGAGCGTCATGGCGAGGTGGAAGGGGATCTCGCCGCTCAACGTGTCGCGAACGAGCACGGCCCACACCGCGGCCGGTGGCGGCAGTGTGCGGCTCGGCCACAGCGCGGCAGCCAAAGCCCACAGCGCCAGCAGCGCGGCCAGGGAGGCGGCGGCGGTCAGGGCCGGCGACAGCTCCGCAACCCGTCCGGCGCGGCGGCCCCGCTTCAAAGGCGCGGCGGCTGGCGCCTCGCCGCCGCTCACGGACGCGCCCCCGCCCAGAACGTGCCCGGCGCCATGGTCGGGGCACGGCCGACCAGCTTGTCGCCGCCGATCGAGGCGAGCACCGCATAGAGCTTCGCCGCGTCCTCGGCCTCCTCGGCCGGCGGACGCCTGGGGATGCCCTCCCGGTAGCGGTCGCGCAGGATGGCGAGCTCGGCACCCTCGGCGCGCACCAGCGGGGCCAGGCGCTGCCATTCCGCGTCGGATTTCGCCAGCAGCGCCTTGGCGTCGGCGGACGCTGCGAGGAAGCCGGCCAGCGCGGCTCCGTTGTCTCTCGCCCAGGCATCGTGGAAGACGTAGCCGAGGGCCGAGACGTCGCCCTTTGCGCCAAGCTCGCGGGCGGCCTCGTTGGCGCCGAGCAGACGGCGGAAGCCGGCCGCCTCCAGGCGCGCGCAGAAGTGCCAGAAGTTGAGCACCGCGTCGAGCTCGCCGGACAGCGCCTTCTCCGACATCAGCGGCGGCGCCCCGTAGGCGACCTCGCTTTCGGCGGCGAGATCGAAGCCGTGCCGGCGCAGGACGAGCGCCCTCAGGAGCAGCCAGCTCTTGTCGAGCGGCCCGCCGGCGACGCCGATCGACTTGCCGCGCAGGTCGGCGAGCCCGCCGAGGGGCGATTGCGGGCCGACCATCACGGCGCCGACCGCGCTCGAATAGGGCACCAGCGCAAGGTCGCCGCCCTCGCTGCGCTGGCGTGACACCCATAGCCAGTCGGAGACGATGATGTCGACCGCACCGGCCTGCAGCGCGATGTTGGTGGCATCCTCGCCGGCGAAAGCCGACACTTCGAGGGTGACGTCGTGCGCGGCGTCGAAGCCGTGGTGGGAGATGGTGTCGAGCTCCCAGCTGACGGTGCCGAACTTGAGCACGCCGAGGCGCACGGCTGCGGGCTGCGCGGCCGCGGCATATGGGAAGCCGACTGCGGCGCCGGCGGCCGCCAGCGAAGCCAGCAGCGAGCGACGCGATAGGGGAGCGGCCGTCAAATGGCGCGGCCCTTGTCCGGGAACTCGCATTTCCAGCGCACCACCTTGCGACCAGGATGGTCGCCGACCCATTTGGCGATCTCCTGCGGGGCGAACCACATGCATTGGAAGAGGGCGCCATGGCTCTCGAAGTAGAGATGCTCGTCGTGACACTCGGCCGGCTTGGCGATCAAGCAGACGGTCAGGATGAGATCGACCATGTTCATTGGCAGCACCTCTTGCCGCATCCGCGGTGCGTCTCCCGCACGATCCCGCTTGCGAGTCGGATCGTGTTCACGGATCGCTCGAGGTGCCCAATGAGCGATCGAGGGAAAGGCTAAGGCCTCGCCGACCGGCCGTCAACACGGCGCGGCCGCCTGGGACCTTTGGTCCCGTTGACATCGGGACGCTGGAGGGTAGCTTTCCAGCCAGCGTCGGCCGGGAGGACCAGGTTCGGCCGTCGCGGGTTCGCCCAGGGCACTCAGACGATCAGTGAGGAAAACCATGCGACTACTCGCACTCTCAGCCGTCGTGGCCGTGGCGGCCATGACTGCCAGCCAGGCCCATGCGCAAGACGCCGCAGCCGGCGAGAAGGTCTTCGGCAAATGCAAGGCCTGCCATATCGCCGATCAGGACAAGAACAAGATCGGCCCCAGTCTGAAGGGCGTCATAGGTCGCACGGCTGGCACCCATGAGGGGTTCAAATACTCCAAAGCGATGATCGAGGCCGGCACAGGCGGTCTGAAGTGGGACGATGCGACCCTCACAACCTATCTTCACAGCCCCAAGGAAACGGTGAAAGGCACAAAGATGGCCTTTCCCGGCCTTAAGAGCGACGACGACATCGCCAACGTCATCGCCTATTTGAAGCAGTTCCCGTAGGCCGCGCCTCCGGCGGGCCGTTCAGGCGGCCCGCTGCACGCCGAGCAAGAGCGCCGGCAGGTCGGCAAGGCTGTCGAGCACGTGGTCGGCGCCAAGCGTCTCCACGGGCTGCTGCGAGTAGCCGCCGCGGATGAGCACGACAGGGATGCCGGCGTTTCGCGCGGCCTGGACGTCGGTGACGCTGTCGCCCACCATCAGGGCCTCCGCCGGGGTCGCGCCGAGCTGCTCCATGGCCAGGAAGAGCGCTTCCGGGGCAGGTTTCATCACCGTCACCGCGTCGCCGCCGACCACTGCGCCGAAGCGCTCCAGGATGCCGAAATGCAAGAGCACCTGGCGGGTCGCGAGCTGCGGCTTGTTGGTGACCAGGGCGATGCCGATGCCGGCCATGTGGAGCTCGGCCAGCGCCTCCTCGGTGCCCGGCATCAGCCGGGTGAGCGTGGTGGCGTGGCGTCGGTAGATCGGCGCCATCTCGGCCATGAGTGCCTCCAGCTCGGTCTCCTCGACGGGATGGCCGACCGTGGCGAAGGCGCGCTCGATGGTCTTCTCGATGCCGTTGCCGACCATGCCGGCCACCTGCTCGACGGTGACGGAAGGAAGGTCGTGCGCCGCCAGCAGCTCGTTGACCGCCGCCGCGATGTCGGGGGCGGAATCGACGAGCGTACCGTCGAGATCGAACAGCACGGCTTTGGGCAGGGTCAGGGCTGGCGGCTGGGCACCCGTCATGCGGCATCCTTCCATTTGATCGAACAGCCGATAGAGGCGACCTGGTCGAGCGGCCCGTCGCCGGTCCGCGCCACCTGCTTCATCGCCTCGAAGAGGTCGCGGCGCAGACCCGGCATGCCTTCCTCGCGGCGCGACGCATCGAGCCGGCCTCGATATTGCAACGTCATGTCGGCGTTCAGCCCGAAGAAGTCGGGCGTGCAGACGGCGCCATAGGCGGCCGCGGCTTCCTGGCCCTCGTCGTAGAGATAGGGAAAGGAGAAGCCGTTGTCGGCGGCGAAGCGCTTCATGTTCTCGAAGGAATCTTCCGGATAGCTCCCAGCGTCGTTGGAGCTGACGGCGACGAAGCCGATGCCTTCGGCCTTGAGGTCCTCGGCATCGCGGACGATGCGGCGGATGACCGCCTTCACATAAGGGCAGTGGTTGCAGATGAAGGCGACCACCAGCCCGTTGGGGCCGGCCTGCCCGAGGATCGAGTGGTCCTTGCCGTCGACGCCCGGCAACGTGAAGTCGGGTGCCTGCCAGCCGAAATCGCAAACCGGAGGGGTTGCGCCCATCTTTCTCGCCTCCTCACGCCGCCCTGCGCACGCCGCCGTCGGCGGCGCGGCGGATGGCGGCGATGTTGTCCCGGTACGCGGCCTCTGTGCCGCCCTTGAAGATCGCCGAGCCGGCCACGAGCGCGGTCGCCCCGGCGGCGGTCACCAGCGGCGCAGTCTCCGGCGTGATGCCGCCGTCGATCTCGATGTCGATCGGCCGCGAGCCGATCAGCGCCTTGACCCGCTTCACCTTCTCGATCACCGCCGGGATGAAGGCCTGGCCGCCGAAGCCGGGATTGACGGTCATCAGGAGCACCAGGTCGACGCGGTCGAGCACATATTCGATGACGCTTTCCGGCGTCGAGGGGTTGAGCGACACACCGGCCTTCTTGCCGAGATGCCTGATCGCCTGCAGCGAGCGGTCGAGATGCGGCCCGGCCTCTGCATGGACGGTGATGTGGTCGCAGCCGGCCTCCGCGAAGGCTTCCAGGTAGGGATCGGCGGGGGCGATCATTAGATGGCAGTCGAACACCTTGTCGGTCAGGTGGCGGATCGCCTTGATCACCGGCGGACCGAAGGTGATGTTGGGCACGAAATGGCCGTCCATGACGTCGAGATGGATCCAGTCGGCGCCGGCCGCCACGACGGCCTCCACCTCGACGCCGAGGCGCGAGAAGTCGGCGGACAGCACCGACGGCGCGATGATCGTCCTGGCGGGCATCCTCAGCTCTCCTTGCGGCCGGCCGGGGCCTGGAAGACCCGGCTGGCGGTGATGTCCTCGGCCGAGATGGTCGACAGCGCCGCCGCGTCGAGCGGCCCCGTCGAGGTCTCGAAAAGCCGATTTGCCTGCCTCAGGCGCGCCCGGTCAAGGGCATTTCGGATCGAGCGGGCGTTGGCGAAGTGCGGCTGGCCCCGCCGGCGGGCGATGTAGTCGGCCATGACGTCCGTCGCCTCGGCGTCGAGGCGGTAGTTCTGGTGGTCGAGCATCTTGGTGGCGATCGCCAGCAGCTCGGCGTCGTCATAGTCCGGAAAGTCGATGTGATGGGCGATGCGCGAGCGGAAGCCCGGATTGCTCTCGAAGAAGCGGTCCATGCGTTCGGCATAGCCGGCGAGGATCACCACGAGGTCGTCGCGCTGGTTCTCCATCACCTGGAGAAGGATCTCGATCGCCTCCTGGCCGTAGTCGCGCTCGTTCTCCGGCCGGTAGAGGTAGTACGCTTCGTCGATGAAGAGAACGCCGCCCATCGCCTTCTTCAGGATCTCCTGCGTCTTCGGCGCCGTAGGGCCGATATACTGGCCGACGAGGTCGTCGCGGGTCACCGAGACCAGATGGCCCTTGCGGATATAGCCCAGCCGGTGGAGCAGGTCGGCCATGCGCAGCGCCACCGTGGTCTTGCCGGTGCCGGGGTTGCCGGTAAAGCTCATATGGAGCGTCGGCGTCTCGTGGGCGAGGCCCATGCTGCGCCGCGCCCGCTCGACCAGGAGCAGGGCGGCGGTCTCGCGTATCCGCTTCTTGACCGGCGCCAGGCCGATCAGGTCGCGGTCGAGCTCGGCCAGCACCTCGCGCACCCCCGAGCTCTCGAACTCCGCGCGGAGGTCGACGGCGAGGGGCAGCGCGGCTGCGACGACGGGTTCGAGGGTGGCGGTGGCGGTCATGGCGTCACCCGTAGCGGGCCCCGGAGGGGCGGTCGGCGGCATAGGACTTGGCGGAGTACCGCACGTTACGCCCGGCCCCCTCCTGCCGCTCCAGCCGGAAGCCGGGCTCCTCGGCGGGCCGGTTGACCAGGAAGGAGAGCTTCACCGATTCCCAGCCGTGGGTGGCGTCGAAAGCGACGACCCGGATGTAGCGGTCGCCATAGGCCTTGCGGCAGGAGGCGAGCTCCAGCATCAGCGCCGCGGCGTCGGGATTGTCGAACATCGGGTGGCCCCACATGTCCCAGTAGGTGTTGCGCGGATGCGGGTCGTCGGTGAACTCGAGACTGACGGCCCAGCCATTGTCGATGCAGTACTGCACCTGCGCCCGGATCTGCTTGTCTGTCAGGTCGGGCAGGAAGGAGAAGGCTCCCTGGGTGATGCGCATGGTCCTCTTGCTCCTCTATTCGGCAGCGGTGGCGACGGGCACGAAGTCGGGCGAATCCGTCGAGGCGTAGTTGAAGGTGACGTCCTTCCAGATGTCGAGCGCCTGCTTGAGCGGCAGGCAGAACTTCGCCGCTTCCTGCAGGATCTCCGGCCCCTCGCGGACGATGTCGCGGCCCTCGTTGCGGGCAAGGACCATGGCTTCCAGCGCCACCCGGTTGGCGGTGGCGCCGGCGGCGATTCCCATCGGGTGGCCGATGGTGCCGCCGCCGAACTGCAGCACGGTGTCCTCGCCGAGCAGGTCGAGAAGCTGGTGCATCTGGCCGGCATGGATGCCGCCGGAGGCGACCGGCATCATCTTGTTGAGCGAGGCCCAATGCTGGTCGAAGAACACGCCGTTCTCCAGCCGCATCGGATTGTAGTCCTCGCGGCAGATGTCGTAGTAGCCCTTGGTCGTGGCGGGATCGCCTTCCAGCTTGCCGACCACCGTCCCGGCGTGGATGTGGTCGACGCCGGCGAGCCGCATCCACTTGGCGATGACGCGGAACGACACGCCGTGGCTCTTCTGCCGCGTATAGGTCGAGTGCCCGGCCCGATGGAGGTGCAGCACCATGTCGTTCCGGCGCGCCCACTTGGCCATGGATTGAATGGCCGTATAGCCAATGACGAGGTCGATCATGACGATGACCGAGCCGATCTCCCTGGCGAATTCGGCGCGCTCGTACATGTCCTCCATGGTGGCGGCGGTGACGTTGAGATAGGTGCCCTTGATCTCGCCGGTCTCGGCCTGCGCCTTGTTCACCGCCTCCATGCAGTAGAGGAAGCGCTCCCGCCAGTGCATGAAGGGCTGCGAGTTGATGTTCTCGTCGTCCTTGGTGAAGTCGAGCCCGCCCTTCAACGCCTCGTAGACGACGCGGCCGTAGTTGCGGCCCGATAGGCCGAGCTTCGGCTTCACCGTAGCGCCGAGCAGCGGCCGGCCGAACTTGTCGAGGCGCTCGCGTTCGACCACGATGCCGGTCGCCGGGCCCTGGAAGGTCTTCACATAGGCGACCGGCAGCCGCATGTCCTCCAGCCGCAGCGCCTTCAGCGGCTTGAACCCAAAGACATTGCCGATGATAGAGGCGGTGAGGTTGGCGATCGACCCCGGCTCGAACAGATCGAGATCGTAGGCGATGTAGGCGAAGTACTGTCCGGGCGCGTTGGGCACGGAATCCACGCGGTAGGCCTTGGCGCGATACTTCTCCTTGGCCGTCAGGCGGTCCGTCCACACCACCGTCCAGGTGGCGGTGGAGGATTCGCCCGCCACCGCGGCGGCCGCCTCGATCGGGTCGACACCGTCCTGCGGCGTGATGCGGAAGAGCGCGATGACGTCGGTGTCCTTCGGCTCGTAGTCGGGCTCCCAATAGCCCATCTTCTTGTATTCCATCACGCCGGAGCGATAGCGTTCGGCGCCGGTGACGGTTTCCGATCGATTGGCCATGGCCTTGTCCTTTCCTTTTCGGTTGGCTGGCTGCCGCGTCACGCGGCCCTGGCGGTCCTGACATGCGGGTCGAGGCGGCCCGCGGCGTAGCGTCGGGCCATCTCGTCCATCGAGACGACCTTGATCCTGGAGGCGTTGCCGGCGGTGCCGAAGCGCTCCAGCCGGTCGCGGCAGAGGTCGCGCATGGCGTCCATCGCCGGCTTCAGGAACTTGCGCGGGTCGAACTCGCCCGGATGCTCGGTCGCGATGCGGCGGAACTGGCCGGTCATCGCCATGCGGCAGTCGGTGTCGATGTTGACCTTGCGCACCCCGTGGCGGATGCCGCGCTCGATCTCCTCGACGGGGACGCCGTAGGTCTGCGGCATCTCGCCGCCGAAGCGGTTGATGAGGTCCTGCAAGGCCTGCGGCACCGAGGAGGAGCCGTGCATGACGAGGTGGGTGTCCGGGAGCTTGGCGTGGATCTCCTCGATGACACGCATGGCCAGAATGTCGCCGTCGGGACGCCGGCTGAACTTGTAGGCGCCATGCGAGGTGCCGCAGGCGATCGCCAGCGCGTCGACCTTGGTGCGCATGACGAAGTCGACCGCCTGGTCGGGATCGGTCAGCAGCTGGTCGTGGGAGAGCATGCCTTGCGCGCCGTGACCGTCCTCGGCCTCGCTCTCGCCGCTCTCCAGCGAGCCGAGCACGCCGAGCTCGCCCTCGACCGAGGCGCCGACATGGTGTGCCATGCGGGCGACCCGCTCGGTGATTTCGACATTGTCGTCGTAGCTCGCCGGGGTCTTGGCATCGGCCAGCAGGGAGCCGTCCATCATCACCGAGGTGAAGCCGTGGCGGATCGCCGTCAGGCAGGTCGCCTCGTCGTTGCCGTGGTCCTGGTGCATGCAGACCGGGATTTCGGGGTAGATCTCGGCCAGCGCGTCGATCATGCGGGAAAGCATGATGTCGTTGGCGTAGCTGCGGGCGCCGCGCGAGGCCTGCAGGATGACCGGCGCGTCGGTGGCGCGCGCCGCTTCCATGATCGCCAGGCCCTGCTCCATGTTGTTGATGTTGAAGGCGGGAACGCCGTAGCCATGCTCGGCCGCATGGTCGAGAAGCTGGCGGAGGGTGATGCGGGCCATGTCGTTTCGTCTCCTCAGGCGATGCGTTCGAGGGCCGCCGCGGCGACCGCTTCGGGGGTGATCTCAAAGTGGCGGTAAAGGTCGGGCGCCGGTGCGCTGGCGCCGAAGCCGGTCATGCCGACGAAGCCGCCGGCCTCGCCGATCCAGCGATCCCAGCCGAGCCGGGCGGCCGCCTCCACGGCGATGCGGGGGGCGGTGCCGAGAAGGGCGGCGCGCCAGGCCGCGTCCTGTTCCTCGAAGAGCTCCCAGCAGGGCATCGAGACCACCGCCACGGCCAGCCCGTGCTCGGCGGCGAGGCGCTCGGCGGCGGCGACGGCGATCTCCACCTCGGAGCCGGTGGCGAGCAGCGTGGCATCGCGCCGCGCGCCGGGGTCGCGCAGCAGGTAGGCGCCGCGCGCGCTGGCGTTTTCCGGGCGGTCGGCATCCCTCAGCATCGGCAGGTTCTGCCGCGACAGCACCAGCACGCTCGGCCGGTGCTTCTGGCGCAGCGCCAGCTCCCAGGCCTCGGCCGTCTCGACGATGTCGGCGGGACGGAAGACGAGCAGGTTGGGCGTTGCGCGCAGCATCGCCAGGTGCTCGACCGGCTGGTGGGTCGGCCCGTCCTCGCCGAGGCCGATCGAATCGTGCGTCATCACGTAGACGACGCGCTTGCCCATCAAGGCCGACAGCCGCATGGCGCCGCGCGCATAGTCGGCGAAGCAGAGGAAGGTGCCGCCATAGGGCACGAAGCCGCCATGCAGCGCCAGTCCGTTCATGGCGGCTGCCATGCCGTGCTCGCGGATGCCGTAGTGGATGTAGCGGCCGGAGAAGTCCTCGGCCGAGACGCGGCCCATGCCGGCGGTCAGCGTCAGGTTGGAGTGCGTCAGGTCGGCGGAGCCGCCGATGGTGAGCTCGGTCGCCGCGTTGATGACGGCGAGCGAAAGCTCAGAGGCCTTGCGCGTGGCGACCTTGGTCGCCTTGGCGATGTGCTCGCTGCGGAAGGCGCTCAGGCCCTGGAAGACGGCCTCCGGCAGCGCGCCGGCGATCGCCGCCTCGAAGGCCGCGCGGTGGGGTGCCGCGGCGAGCCGCTTCTCCCATGCGGCGCGTGCCGCCTTGCCGCGGCGTCCGACCTCCGCCCAGGTCTCGCGGATCCCGGCGGGGACTTCGAACGGCGCGTGAGGCCAGCCGATCGCCTGGCGCGTGGCGGCGATCTCGGACTCGCCAAGCGGCGCGCCGTGGGTCTTCTCCGAGCCGCCCAGATTGGGCGCGCCCTTGCCGATCACCGTCCGGCAGGCGATCAGCGAGGGGCGAGGGTCCTGCCGGGCGGCTTCGATCGCCCGGGCGACCGCCTCGGCATCGTGGCCGTCGACCGACTGGACGTGCCAGCCGGCGGCGGCGAAGCGGGCCGGCTGGTCCATCGAGGTCGACAGCGAGGTCGCGCCGTCGATCGAGATGCGGTTGTCGTCCCACAACACCACGAGACGGCCGAGCCTCAGATGCCCGGCAAGGTCGATCGCCTCGTGGCTGATGCCTTCCTGCAGGCAGCCGTCGCCGGCGATCGCATAGGTGAAATGGTCGACCAGCGTCTCGCCGTAGCGGGCGGCGTGCAGGCGCTCGGCAAGTGCCATGCCGACGGCGGTGGCGATGCCCTGGCCGAGCGGCCCGGTGGTCGTCTCGATGCCCTGCGCATGGCCGAACTCTGGATGGCCGGCGGTGCGGCTGCCGAGCTGGCGGAAGCGCTGCAGCTCCTCGACAGGCATGTCGGCATAGCCGACCAGGTGGTGCAGGGCGTATTGCAGCATCGAGCCGTGGCCGGCCGAGAGCACGAAACGGTCGCGGTCGGGCCAATCGGGAGCCGAAGGATCGATCTTGAGGAAGCGGCCGAACAGCACGGTGGCGACGTCGGCCATGCCCATCGGCATGCCCGGATGGCCGGACTTCGCCTTCTCGACCGCGTCCATGGCGAGTGCGCGGATGGCATCGGCCATGTCGCGCTCCGAGGCGGCGAGGGGAGCGGTGCGGCGGGCGGTTTCGATGTTCATGACGGTCAGACCCCTTCAGGACACACGGCGCTTGCGCTCGATCAGCTGCAGGATGAGCGGGGTGAGGATGAGCTGCATGGCGAGGTCGAGCTTGTTGCCCGGCACCACGATGGAGTTGGCCCGCGACATGAAGGAGTCGTGGATCATCGACAGCAGATAGGGGAAATCGATGCCGCGCGGGTTGGCGAAGCGGATGACCAGCATCGACTCGTCCGGCGTCGGGATCCAACGGGCGATGAAGGGGTTGGAGGTGTCGACGATCGGCACGCGCTGGAAATTGATGTTGGTCAGCGCGAATTGCGGAACGATGTAGCGGACATAGTCCGGCATGCGTCGCAGGATCACGTCCATCACCGCCTCGGTGGAGTAGCCGCGGGTGGCGCGGTCGCGGTGGATCTTCTGGATCCACTCGAGGTTGATCACCGGCACGACGCCGATCTTCAGGTCGGCCAGCGCGGCGAGGTTGACCTTGTCGGTCACCGCGCAGCCGTGCAGGCCTTCGTAAAAGAGCAGGTCGCTATGGGGAAACTCGCGCCAGTCGGTGAAGGTGCCCGGCGGCGTGCCGTAGAGGTTTTCCTCTTCTTCGTCATGGACATAGGTCCGGGTGCGCCCGGTGCCCCGGCGGCCGTATTCCTCGAAGACCTCGTGCAGGATCGGCAGCTCGTTGGCCTCGGCGTGGAAATGAGTGAAGTTGGGGTTGCCGCCCTTCTCCTCCTCGGCGACCTTGTCGCGCATGGCCAGCCGGTCGTAGCGGTGAAAGGCGTCGCCTTCGATGAAGGCGGCTTCCACCTTCTCGCGCCGGAAGATCTGTTCGAAAATGCGCTTTACCGAGGTGGTGCCGGCGCCCGAAGAGCCGGTGATCGAAATGATCGGGTGCTTTGCCGACACGGTTTCTCCTCCTCCGGTCAGGCGCGGAACAGGCCGCGATTGCTGAACAGTGGAGCCCGCTCGCCGATCGAGCTCGGCTCGGTGTGGTAGCGGACGATGCGGGCGACCTCGCGCGCCGAGCCGAACACCACCGGCGTGCGCTGGTGAAGGCTCTCGGGCACGAGGTCGAGCAGCCGGCGGACGGTGTCGGTGGCGCCGCCGCCGGCCTGCTCGACGAGGAAGGCGATCGGGTTGGCTTCGTAGACGAGCCGCAGCCGGCCCTGATGGTAGCCGCGGCGCTGGTCGCCGGGGTAGAGGAAGACGCCGCCGCGGATCAGGATGCGATAGCAATCGGCGACGAGCGACGCGATCCAGCGCATGTTGAAATCACGGCCGCGCGGCCCGTCGACGCCCTTCAGGCAATCGTCGACATAGAGGCGCACCGCCTCGTCCCAGTGGCGGTAGTTGGCGGCGTTGATGGCGAATTCCTGCGTGCGCTCGGGGATGATGCGGCTCTCATAGGCCTGCACGAAAGTGCCGAGCCGGGTGGAGAGCACGAACACATGCGTGCCGCTGCCCAGCGAAAGCACCAAGGCGAGCTGCGGCCCGTAGATGAAGAAGCCGGCGCCGAGCTGACTCGATCCCGCCTGCAAAAAAGGGGCGGCCGGGTTGTCGCCCGGCGCGCCAGTTGCGGGGAGGATCGAGAAGATGGTGCCGATCGAGACGTTGGCCTCGATGTTGGAGGATCCGTCGAGCGGGTCGATGGCGATCGCCAGCGGCGCGGCGGGGTCGAGCAGCACGGGGCTGTCCAACTCCTCCGACGCGTAGCTCGCCACCGGCGCCCGGCGCGCGGCATTCAGGAAGAGGTCGTCGGCGAGGATGTCGAGCTCCTTCTGGACGTCGCCGTCGGCATTGGTGCCGCGGGCGCCGGCGAAGGCGGCGCCGAGCACGCCCAGGTTCAGCGTGTGGCGGATCTTGCCGGCCGCCTCCGCCAGGCTGGCGACCGTGGCGGCCACCGCCTGCTTCAGCGGATCGCCGTCGCGGGAGTAGGAATTCAGGAAGGCATCCAGCGTGGCCGCGGTCATCTCGTCCTCCCGGGCCAAATCGGCCGGCTCGGTGGTCATCAGACCCGCGCCACTTAGCTAAGTAAATTTCAATAACTTTACGAAGCTCCTTAAAAAATCTTAGTATGGGTTATGCGCAACCTCAGCCTCCGCCAGCTCAAATCCTTGCTGGCGATTCAACAAACAGGCAAAATCGTCAATGCTGCCAAGGGGTTAGGGCTTTCCGCATCGGCGGTGACAATCCAGCTTCGCCAGCTCGAGGACGATGTCGGGCTGGCCTTGTTCGACCGCACCTCGGACGGCATGCGTCCCACTGCCGCAGGGCTCGCCTTCATCGACGCCGCGCAGGCCCTCGAAGAGCGGCTGAGGCTGCTCGAGGACCAGATCGAGGCGATCAAGGGCGTGCGCAGCGGCAGCCTGAAGCTCGGCGTGGTGTCGACGGCCAAATATTTCGCGCCACGGCTGATGGCGGCCTTCATGAAGGAGCATCCGGCGATCGACATGCGGCTTTCGGTGGGCAATCGTGCGGAGATCATCGCCAGCCTGAAGAACCACGAGGTCGACGTGGCGCTGATGGGGCGGCCCGCGCGGGAGATCCCGCTTCGCGCCGCGGCCTTCGGCGACCATCCGCTGGTCATCATCGCGCCGCCCGACCACAAGCTGGCTGCGGCGCGCGACATCTCCAAGGAGCGGATCGCCGAGGAGAACTTCCTGATCCGCGAGCCGGGATCGGGGACCCGCATCTCGCTGGAGATATTCTTCTCCGAATTGCCGGGCCGGCTCGACGATCTCGGCATCGAGATGGGCTCCAACGAGACGATCAAGCAGGCGGTGATGGCGGGGCTCGGCATCGCCTTCATCTCGGCGCATACCATCGCCTCGGAGGTCGAGGCCGGGCGCCTGGTGATCCTCGACGTGGCCGGCATGCCGATCCGCCGCCAATGGTTCGGCGTCATGCGCTCCGACCGCACGGTGTCGCCGGCCATGGCAACCTTCCACGACTTCCTGTTGCGGAAGGGCGCGATGCACCTGCCGCTGTTCGGCCGGCTCTACCCGGAGTAGGGCGGCTACTGCCCGCCGGCGTCCTTTAGCGCTTCGGCGACCGTCTTCGACAGCGCATAGAGGCGCTGCTCGATGAGCGTTGGAACCTCGCAGACATAGGTCAGCGATTGCACGCGTTCCTCGAAGACGCGGGTCTCCCAGGTGAGCCGGTCGGTGCGGTCGGTGACCTCGGCGGCATTGGCATCCGCTTTGCCGCGCATCGCGTCGAGCTCAGACGCCTCCTTGCGCAGCGTGGCAGCCAGCTCGACCTGCTTCTTCGCATAGCGGCCGATGCCTGAGATCACCTGGGACCTCTCTGCATTCATATGGTCGAAAAGCCCCTGGGCGAGCTTGCCGAGACGCTCGCTCGCCTGGCCCGGCTCGAGGGTGCCGGCGAAGGTGCGGATGT
Organism: Mesorhizobium sp.; assembly: GCA_040510195.1. GTDB lineage: Bacteria > Pseudomonadota > Alphaproteobacteria > Rhizobiales > Rhizobiaceae > JBEVJK01. The sequence goes on from JBEVJK010000132.1 coordinate 60,791, forward strand.
CGCCGGAGGCCTCGTCGAGAGGAACGCGGCGGGCCGACACTTCCTTGACCAGATCGGCGACGTCCTGGTCCGACGCCCAGGCCCCGGCCGAGGCCGGCAGCTCGGGACCGTTCCAGACCTGCGCCATCGACAGTTCCGGCACCTTGCGCTGGATGCACGGCCAGTCGGGGTCGCCGCCCGCGGCCAGTGCGATAGACGGGCCGGCCGCCAGCGCGGCGCAGAGCACGAGCGCGAAGCTCCGCATCAGCCGTTTCCTCCCGTATCCTGCTTGCGGGTCATGAGACCCCTGGCGGGGTCGTAGGCGAGGATGGCGCCGGAAAGGAAGACCACGGCAAAGCCGGCGACGACGCCGAGCGACAGCCAATGCACCTGGCCGTAGAAGGCGAAGCGCACCAGCTCTACGGCATAGGTGAAGGGGTTGGCGAGGCAGATCTTGTAAAGCAGCGGCGAGGATTCCTGGATGCGCCACAGCGGATAGAGCGCCGGCGAGGCGAAATACATCGGGAAGATGACGAAGTTCATCACCCCGGCGAAGTTCTCCAGCTGCTTGATCATCGACGACAGCAGGAGGCCGAGCGCGCCGAGCATCAGCCCGGCCAGGAACAAAGCGGGCAGCACCAGCAGGTAGCCGAGCGGCGGCGCCTTGACGCCCCAGAACCAGGCGACGGCCAGGAAGACGTAGACCTGCGCGAGCGACACCGCCACGCCGGCGAGCAGCTTGGCGGAGAGCAGGTACCAACGTGGGAAGGGGCTGACCAGGAGCGTGCGCATGTTGCCCATCTCGCGGTCGTAGACCATCGACAGCGACGACTGCATGCCGCTGAAGAGCAGGATCATGCCGCACAGGCCCGGCGTGATGTAGACCTCGTACAGCACGTAGGTCTTGTAGGGCGGGATGATCGACACGCCGAGCACCTGGCGGAAGCCGGCGGCGAAGATGAACAGCCATAGCAGCGGCCTGACCAGCGAGGAGACGAAGCGTTCGCGCTGGTTCAGGAAGCGCAGCCCTTCGCGCACCAGGATGCCCTTCAGGCAGACCAGGTACTCGAAGGGTCCGAAGGGGCGCGCCGGCAGCGCCGTGGCGGCGCCTGGTGTCGCGTCGAGGCGGTCGGCGGCGCTCACGGAGCGCCTCCGTCGGCTGCTCGATCCATGCCGGTCAGGCGGGCGAAAGCGGCGCCGACGGTGGCCGTGCCGGTCGCTGCCAGCACCTCCGAGACGGTGCCGGACGCCGCAAGGCGTCCCTCGGCGAGCACGAGGAGGTCGTCGCCCGGATCAACCTCGTCGATCAGGTGGGTGGCCCACAGTGCGCTGATGCCGTCGGTGTCGATCAGCCGGCGGATCGCGGCCAGGATGCCGGCGCGGGATTCCACGTCGAGCCCAACGGTCGCCTCGTCGAGCAGCAGCAGCGGCGGCCGGTGCAGCAGCGCGCGGGCGATCTCGATGCGGCGCATCTGACCGCCCGACAGGCTGCGGGCCTTGTCGTCGAGGCGCCCGGGCAGGCCGACGGCCTCCAGCAGGGCGGCGATGCGACGGCTCGCTTCCGCTTTGCCGATGCCATGCAGAGATGCATGGTAGGCGAGGTTCTGGCGGACGGTGAGATCGAGGTCGAGGGTGCGCGCCTGGAAGACGATGCCGAGCCGCCGAAGCGCCTCGCCCGACTGGCGGCCGACGTCGTGACCGAAGATGCGGATGGCTCCCTGCCGGGTGTCGAACAGGCGGCTGATCAGCGAAAACAGCGTCGTCTTGCCGGCGCCGTTGGGGCCGAGAAGCACCGTGAAGGAGGCCGGAGGGATCGAGAAGGACACGTCGGCGAGGGCTTGGCGCGCGCCATAGGCATGGCTGACGCCGGAGACGTCGAGCGCCGCCACACCGCTGCCGTTGGCCCTCACATGCTGCACGCCTGCCTGCTCCTTTTCCTCGCGACCGTCCTAGCGGGTCGCTTTGGCCCGAATGGGGCGACGCCCCTCACTTCACCGCAATCGTGCCCTTCATGCCACGGCCTTCGAGGTCGGGCACCGACCAGGTGTAGATGCCGGGTCTGACCGTCGAGAACTGGACGAGGATGGTGCCGTCGGCGTCGAACTCCAGCCAGGCGGGCGCGCCGTTCATGTGCACCTCGAGGTCGTCGATGACGATCTGGTTCATCCAGACGTCGCGGAAGAGGTCGGTCTTGAACTTGTATTCGAGGCCGCCGGCAGCGCTGATCTTCCAGCGGTAGCCTTGCCCGGCGATCAGCTTGAAGTCCTTCTGGTTGACCGCGAACTGGTCGTCCTTGGCGCCGAGGATCAGCTCCGGCACCGTCTTGGAGGCGCGGGTCGGCTTCTCCGCCGCATCGCCCGCCGGCTCGGACGCCGCCGGCTGGTCGTCGTCATCGTCGTCCTGGGCGAGCGCGGGACCGGCGGCGAAGCTGGCGGCAAGGGCCGTGGCGAGTGCGAGCAGACGGAGCGTTTCATTCATGTTTTCAGTACCTTGGCTGGTTTTGATTGAACATTGAATCAATTCGGCGAGACGACCACGCCCCAGGGCAGCGCGCCGACTGTCACCGACTGAACCGGCTCGTCGGTGGCGATGTCGATGAAGGTGATGTCGTTGGAGACGCCGTTGGTGGAGATCACCGTCTTCTGATCGGGCGTGAAGGCGAGCTGCCAGACCCGCTGGCCGACCAGCACGTATTTTTCCACCTCGTAGGTCTCGGTGTTGACCACCGCCACCCGGTTCGCGGGCCCGAGCGCCACATAGGCCTTCTTGCCGTCGGCGGTGATCCTGACGCCGACCGGCTGGATCGCCTCGGCTCTGAGGCCGGGGATCTCGAACATGATCTTGTGGGTGACCTCCTTCGACGCGGTGTCGATCACCGAGACGGTGCCGCCGATCTCCGCACTCACCCAGGCCTCCTTGCCGTTCGGCGTGAACTCGACGAAGCGGGGCCGCGCATCGACCAGCACGTTGTCGGTGATCTCGTGTGTCGAGGTGTCGATGAAGTGGGCCATGTTGGTGGTCTCGGACGTGTTGACCATGATCTTGCCGTCGGGGGAGATGCCCATGCCCTCCGGCTCGACGCCGACCGGGATCTCGGACAGCACGCCCTTGGATTCGATGTCGATGACGGTGACGAGGTTGTCGTCCTCGTTGGCGACGTAGAGCGTCTTGCCGTCGGGCGACAGCACGAAGAGCTCCGGATCGGGGCCGGAAGGCAGCGTGCCGACGATCTCGAGCGTCGCCGTGTCGATCACCTCGATGGTGTCGTCGTCGCTGCCGCACAGATAGAGGAGCTTGCCGTCATGCGAGATGGTGATGCCGCGCGGCCTTTGCCCCACCGGCACCGTCTTGACCACCTGCATGGTCTCGGAATCGACCACCGAGACGGTGTTGTCCTTTTCGTTGGAGACGTAGACCATAAAGGCGCAGGCCGGGGTGGCGAGCACCAGCGCTGCGGCCAAGGCCGCGGGGAAAGCCGTCAACCGTCCGATCAATATCGTCCTCCCAGGTTCGTTTCGTTGCGGTTCATTTCAGCACGCACTGGGTCTCGGGCTGGTCGACGCCCAGCGTGTCGAGCTCGGAGACCTGGTGCAGGAAGCCCTCCTGCGGCGAGGTCGAGACAACCGAGCGGCCGTCGCCCAGAAAGATCGGCTGCCTGAGCTGCTGGTTCCACGGCCGGAAGGTCAGCTTCTGGCCCTTGAAGGCGGCGATCGAGAACTTCGGGTCGCGAATGAAGGCCTCCAGCGTGGCCGGGTCGGCGCTCTTGGTGCGGGTCGCCGCCTCGCCCAGGATGCGCACCGCAGTCCAGGCCGACATGTCCTTCGCCAGCATGCGCCGGCCGGACACCTTGGCGAAGCGGTTCTGGATCTGCGTGCCGCCCCATTGCTCGCTCGCCGGGTGCCAGGCCGAGGGCGTCAGCCCGGCGGTGCCGGCCACCGGCCGCGGAATCCAGGTGCGGAACGGCACATAGGTGCCGAACACCTCGCTCTCGTCGGCCACCAGCACAACGTCGTGGTCGGGCAGGTCCTGGGTGAAGACCGGCATCTGCCGCTGGATCTGCACGACGCCACTGTCGGTGCGGCGCGCCGTGCCGGTGTCCTCGAACACTTTCTCGGCGACGATCTGGCCGCCGAAGCGGGTGGCGGCGCGCTTCAGCGCCTCGGCGAACAGCTTGTCCTTGTCGTGGCTGCCCGTAATCAGCACCCAGCGCGGCCATTGCTTCCAGATCAGATATTGCGCCAGCCCGTCGGCCAGCATCGAGCGGGTCGGCGCGGTGTGGAAGACGTTCTTGCGGCAGTCGGTCTCGCGCAGGCGGTCGTCGGTGGCGCCGACGTTGAAGACGATCACCCCGGCGTCGCGGCCGATGTCGGCAATGGCGAGCAGCTGGTCCGGCGAAAGGTCGGCCAGCACATAGCGCTCGCCCCTGGCCACCATCTCCTTGAAGACCGCGGCGACGTCGGCATCGGGCTTCACCTCGACCACGTCGAGCACGAACTCCTGGCCCATGAAGCGGCCGGTGGTGTTGTTGTCGGCGATCGCCACATTGGCGCCGGCCACCCCCTCGTCGCGCGGCGGCACGTCGAGCACCGACAGCGCCAGCTGCGGGGCATAGGCTCTGAGATAGCCGATGGAAATCTGCTCGGCCGGCTTGGCCGCAGCCTTGGCCGCCGGCTTGGCCGGCGCCGCTTCCTGGGCGGCCAGCGGGGCCAAGTTGACGCTCGCCAAAAAAAGTCCGATGAAAGCTGCGAGAGTGTTCGGCACCGTGCTCTTCATGCTACCGCGTTTGCTTGCGCGCCCAATCCGCCGACCAAGGTCGGTGAAACGGTGCGGGGATTTCGGTGCCGACATGACCATAGCCGACCGTCACCCGTTCGCAACCCCCTCGACCGTGGTTCTGACGAAACCCGAGGAATGCCGGGCATGACCAGGTTTCTTGCAAGCGTCACCGGGCTGGACGAAGCCGAGATCGCGATTGCCGGCGGCTCCGACATCGTCGACCTCAAGGACCCCGGCCGCGGCGCGCTGGGCGCGCTGCCGACGGCGGCGGTCGCCGCAGCGGTGGCCGGGATCGGCGGCCGGCGGCCCGTCAGCGCGGTCATCGGCGATTTGCCGATGCGGCCGGAGCCGCTGGCGGAGGCGGCAGAAGCCATGGCCGCCACCGGCGTCGACTTCGTCAAGGTCGGCTTCTTTCCCGCTGCCGAGGCCGTCCAATGCGCGGCGGCGCTCGGCCGCCTTGCCGGCCGCGTCAAGCTGGTGGCGGTGCTGTTCGCCGACCTCGGGCCCGATCTCGGCCTTTTGCCGGCCTTCGCCCAGCATGGCTTCACCGGGGCGATGCTCGACACTGCGGACAAGGACAAGGGCCGCCTGCTCGACCATCTGGCGCCGCTCGAGATCCCCGGCTTCGTGTCGCGCGTCAAGGCGCTCGGCATGAGCGCCGGGCTGGCCGGCTCGCTGGAGGCGCCGGACGTGCCGCGCCTCCTGCCTTTCGCGCCGGACCTCTTGGGGTTCCGCGGCGCGCTCTGCGCCGGCGGGCGCGGCGGCTCGCTCGATCCGGCGGCGCTGGACGAGATCCGCGCGCTGATCCCGGAGGAGAACCGGCCCGACCGCTCGGCGCGCGTCGACTACCGCCTGCTGGCGGCGCGCGGCTATGCGCCCGGCAGCGTCGACCCGGCACTCGGCACCGACAGGATCTTCGTGCGCGACTTCGTGCTGCCGGTCGAGATCGGCGCCTACAGCTTCGAGCACGGTCATACGCAGAAGGTGCGCTTCGACGTGGCGGCGGACGTGCTGCGGGTGACCGCCAAGCCGGAGGACATGCGGCACGTGTTCTCCTACGACATCATCATGGACGGCATCCGGGCGATCGTGGCGCGCGGCCATGTGGTGCTCAGCGAGGCGCTGGCCGAAGAGGTGGCGGCGCACGTGCTTGAAAACCCGCGGGTGACGCGGGTGACCGTGCGCGTCGAAAAACTGGAGCTCGGCCCGGGCGGGGTGGGCGTCGAGATCGATCGCCCGCGCGCCAAGGCGCATGTCGCGGCAGCCGGCCCGCCGAAGGCGCCCGAGAAAGGCCGCGGCGGCGGCAAGAAGGGTGCAGCCTCGTGAACCTCGCCGTGGTCAAGCTCGGCGGCAGCGCGGCGACAAGGCCGGTCTTCGATGCATGGCTGGCGGCGCTGTCGCGGGCGCGCCAGCCGCTGGTCGTGGTCCCCGGCGGCGGGCCGTTCGCCGACCAGGTGCGCAGCCTGCAGGTCGAGCTCGGCTTCTCCGATCGAACCGCCCACCGGATGGCGCTGCTGGCGATGGAGCAGTATGGGCTGGCGATCGCCGAGCGCGGCGGCCGGCGCTTCGAGGCGGTGAGCGGGGTGCGGGACTTCGAGTGGCTGCTGTCCAGCGGACGGCTGCCCGTCTGGCTGCCGTCGGCGCTGGCGCTCGCCGTGCCGTCCATCCCCCAGGACTGGACCGTAACCTCGGACTCGCTCGCCGTGTGGCTCGCCGTCCAGCTCGGCGCCTATTCGGTTCTGCTCATCAAGCAGACCGACGATTTCACGGCCCGCGACACGCCGGCCACGCTTTCGGCGCGCGGCATCGTCGATCCAGGCGTGCCTGCCATGCTGCGCTCGGGCGTCGAGCTCAGGCTGGCCGGGCCGCGGTCGCTGAACGGGGCGGCCAGCAGGCTGGCTGCAGGGCGCCTGCCGGGCGTGGCGATCGCGGAAACGGGCGAACGCCGCTCAGCGTGATGGAGCGGCTCGTCTTCCTCACCGGCCATCTGGCGAAGGCCAGGCTGGAGCGCCTGCTGGGGTCGCTGGGCGAGACCGACTTTGCCTGGCAGGTGGTCGACATCGGCGTCAAGGTGGCGGCACTGATGACCGAGGAGATCATCCTGCGGCGGCTGACGCTCGACGAGGGCGTCGACCGGGTCATCCTGCCGGGGCGCAGCCGCGGCGATCCGGAGCGGCTGGCGCGGCACTTCGGGGTGCCCTTCGTGCGCGGTCCCGACGAGATCGCCGACCTGCCGGCCTTTCTCGGGCGCAAGGGCGTGCCGCCGGATCTCTCGCGCCACGACATGCGCATCTTCGCCGAGATCGTCGAAGCGCCGCTGCTGACGCTTTCTGCGCTCGTCGAGCGGGCGCGGCGGCTCGGCCGCGCCGGCGCCGACGTGATCGACCTCGGCTGCCTGCCGGACACGCCGTTTCCCGGGCTTGCCGACACGGTGCGGGCGCTGAAGGCGGAGGGCCTGGCGGTCAGCGTCGATTCGGCCGATCGCGACGAACTGGCGACCGGGATCGCCGCCGGGGCGGATTTCGTGCTCAGCCTGACCGAGGAGACGCTGCCGCTGGCGCTCGGCCAGGCGGTCACGCCGGTGCTCATCCCGGCGGTGCCCGGCGACCTCGATTCGCTCGGCCGGGCGATCGAGGCGGCGGCGCATGCCGGAATGCCGTTCATCGCCGATCCGGTGCTCGATCCGATCCATTTCGGCTTCGCGGCCTCGCTGGCGCGCTTCGTCGAGGCGCGTCGGCGCTGGCCGGAAGCCGAGCTGATGATGGGAACCGGCAACCTCACCGAGCTCACCGACGCCGACAGTGCCGGGGTGACGGCCGTTCTCGCCGGGCTCTGCTCGGAGCTGGGGATCCGCAACGTGCTGACCGTGCATGTCAGCCCGCATACTGTGCGCACCATCGAGGAGCATGACGTCGCCCGCCGCATGCTCTACGCCGCCCGGAGCGACGGAGCCTTGCCGCGCGGCTACCATTCCGGCCTGCTGCAGGTGCACGACCGCAAGCCGTTCGCGGCGAGCGTCGAGGACATCGAGGCGCTGGCGGCCTCGGTCCGCGACGCCAACTTCCGCATCCAGACGGCCGAGGACGGCATCCACGTCTTCAATTCGAAAGGCCACCGGGTCGGCGGCGACGCCTTCGCGCTGTTCGAGGGGCTCGGGGTCGAGAATGACGGCGCGCACGCGTTCTACCTCGGTGCCGAGCTGATGAAGGCCGAGATCGCCTGGCGGCTCGGCAAGCGCTATGCCCAGGACGAGCCGCTGGATTTCGGCGTCGCCGCGCCGCCGCCCGAGACCGACCGGACGCGGCTCAAGGAGGCCGGGCACACGCTGAAGCAGAAGAAGGGTTGACGACGCCCGCGACGCGGCTGTTGGCTAGAACCGAAGCGAGGCCAGTCGGGACCGTCTGATGCCCTACATCCGCGAATGCATCCTCACCACCGCTCAGCTTCCACATATCTCAGCATATCAAAAACCTCGTAAAATCATTATATTGGAACGGTTGCCGGTATTTCCGCATGCACCGGCATACGCTACTATCCCCCATTGAAAGCAGGGAAGAATGAGGGGAAGGCTCCGTTGGCACGCACAC
>JBEVJK010000133.1:0-58159 GCA_040510195.1 Mesorhizobium sp.
CGGCCGCAAGACGCGCTTCGTCAGTCAGCTCAATCCGGCCAGCCGCCGAGGTCGCGATGTTGTAGACGAAATCGCGTCCGCCATCCCCGCGATAGCGGACGAAGGCGCTTCCTGTGGGAAGCCGTTGGTCGACTCGAATAGCCGATACGTCGACGCCATCGCCGCGCAGGCGCTCAAGATTCAACACGCCGAAATCGTCGCGCCCAACGCTGCCAATCAGCCCGGCACGGCCGCCCAGCTTGGCGACCTGATCAATGAAAATCGCCGGCGCTCCACTCGGGAATGGGCCGACCAAGGGCTGAGGCTCCAAGAAGCCCGAGCCAACCGTCAGCGCCATGATCTCCACCAAGATTTCGCCGACAGCGAGCGTTTCGCCAAGCGCCTCGGGCGCAATACCTCGGTCCGAATTGGGTGCCATTCCTGTCACTCCATCAGATCCAACTGAATCGTTGAGCCACTCTCATGGCGCTGATCCATACGGATTGGGCAGGCCAGATGTCAACAAAAATCTTTACATACGTAAATTGGTTCTGGCAGTGAGTTTCAGTTTTGAGCCATTTCAATCGTCCAACTAAGCGCTTCGCCACGAGATTTCGGTTACACCGGGCCAAAAAAACGCAGTTGACATTAGTTGTTCACATGCCACATAGAAAATTTACGTATGTAAAATGATCTTGCTGCGTGAGCGGGTCACAACGGACATCGCCACCAAAGGCGGGCAGTACGACGTCATGACAATTGGCGGGTGTGAGGCTCCAATCTGGGGTAAGGTTGGATGGCTGGCGCCGCTCGACGACCTCGGCGACGACTACGACTACAACGACCTTCTCGCACCGGTCCGCAGCGGCCTGACTGTAGACGGCAGGCTCTATGCGGTGCCGTTCTATGCAGAGAGTTCGTTCACGCTGTATCGAAAGGATCTATTCAAAAAGGCTGGGCTGACAATGCCCGAGCAGCCCACCTACGACCAAATCAAGGAATTTGCCGAGAAGCTCACCGACAAGAGCAAGGAACAATACGGAATCTGCCTACGCGGCAAGCCCGGCTGCGGCGAGAACATGGCCCTCATCGGTACGCTCGTAAACACGTTCGGCGGCCGTTGGTTCGACATGGAGTTGAAGCCGCAGCTCACTTCGATCTTGCGCAGGCAGCAATGCATGGATAAGTCTCGGAGAAGCGCCATCCCAGAGCCTTCCCCGGCATTATTCGGCATGGAAATTGGGCCCAATCTTCCTTTTGGTCTGTTCGGAACGCTGACGCGTTCTCGCTTGAGTCGGCGACTTATCTCTCGCGTCCATGCCTCTCGTCTGCCGGAGTTCCTATGAATGTCTAGGCCCATCAGGACGATGGAGGAGTTCGCCAGCTTCGCCGGCGTCTCACGACCCACGGTCTCGAAGTACTTCAACGCACCAGACACTGTGAGCAGCACAACTCGGGACGCGATTGAACTGGCGTTGAAGAAGTCAGGCTTCCAACCGAGCCTGTTCGCAGTGAATCTGAATCGCCGCCGTTCAAAAATCATCGGCGTCATAGTGCCAAATCCGATCGACCCGTTCTATTCAGCTCTGACGAGGCGGATAGAGCTGATCGCAAACGAGGCCGGGTTCCTCGCATTCGTGATGTCTTCGCACGGGCTCCCGGAACTCGAGGACAAGGCGATCCAAACCTTCAAGTCAATGAACATTGCTGGCGCGATCATTGCTCCCCTGGGCCTATCCTCGCACCATGATATCCTGGCCCGCTTGGGAGTCAGGATCCCGCTCATCTATATGGACTCACCTCTGGACGACACGTCCGACTTCGTGGGAACGGACAACCGCCAAAGCATCGGACTCATCACCGACTACTTGTGTCGCTCCGGCGACGCTCCTTGCTATTTTGGCATGCCGGCCGTCAATTCAAACGCGCTTGCCCGTCAAGAAGCCTACGATGGCGCTATGCGTCGGTTCGGCAAGTCGCCCCAGTTGGTGTCTCTTCCGGATGCCAAGACATGGGACTTCGAGAAGTTCGCGTTTGATCAGACAGCACAGATACTCAATGGCGGAGGATTTCCGACTAAGACCGTGCTGTGCGCCAACGACCGCATAGCTTTCGGAGTCATCGCTGCCGCCTTCCAGTTGGGTCGCAAGGTTGGCCACGCTCCAGATTGCGACCTGCGCGTGGCTGGCCATGATGACCATCCGCTCTCCCGTTACAGCTGTCCTCCCATCACAACCGTGGCTCAGGACTACGAAGAGATAGGCCGGCTGGCGATCGATCTCCTTCTCCGCAAATTGGATCTGGCCGACGGGGCGACTCAGAACGAGCGCCTGCTCCTCAAGGCCGAGTTGATGCTACGACAGTCTGCCTAGCTAACCCGAGACAAAGTGGCACAACTGTGCCAAATGACGCCGCTTTAGTGACGACGACTTTCTGGCAAGGAGCCTCCTCACCGACACTGACGGCGTCAAATATACTATCCGAGCTGACACCGGCGCGCCAACAAAGCTACTCGCTCCGGCCAACATGGGTGCCCCACGATGACACCCCACGCGCCACAGACTTGATCCGGGGGCGGGCGGCCTCCGAAATGGGCTTAACACCCAAGGCGGGAGTAGGGGCGCTTCGGGCCGGCCAGCAGCGCGCCAGCATTGACTTGAGCAGTAGAAGAATGCTCAGCCACCCTCGTGGGGATTTCGAACCGGCGCCATAGGCTCCAAGGACCCACTTGCAACGGGCCAGCGGCCCCTAGATGCGTATTGTGTCCAATTGCATCGCCTCTTGGCTATTGACATGCCTTCGCCTGCAGAGAGGCCGCCGCCAAGGCCCACCGATGAGGTCTCGCTGATCGGGCCGACTACCGACTGCCGATCAGGTCGTTCATCCCCGATTTCCGCACCTGGAGGTGGGCGATATCGAAGAGATAGTCCGGCTGGAGGGAATGGCCGCCGGCCTGATGCCGATCAACTAGCGACAGCTAGAAGTTATTCTGGAGCCTCCCACCCACTGGCGTTGGGGGCGTTGGGTGGTGCGTGGGCCGCTTTGTCCCCTTGGGGCGTCGCTGACAGACCTAGGTCGCGATAACGAACATTCGTCTTCCTTCGCTGCAGGGCTAGTGCGAACCCGAAGAGAATTATGCCCAGCATCTCGCACTTCTCCTCAAGACCGACTGCTTGATCCCAAGTGATCCCCAGCGGAAAGTCGCCAAGCGATCCAAGTTCAACAAGTGCGCCAAGGCTTTCAAATCCAATTGCCCCGAGAACGAATATGAACCCTGACGCCAGAATGGTCAGCGCAACGACATGTTGGAGGCCTAAGATGAATCGGCCAAACGCAACCGCCAACAGCACCGCAAATGCAGTTCCGAATGGGATCCAGCTATACACGGGCAGCAGCATTCCATAACGATCTGCGATGGCGCCGATCATTTCATGGATCTGAGCCGCCTCGTCGAGTGACAGCAAGAGTGCGGTAGCTGCAAGACCGATCCAAAAGAAGCGGTTTGGAACTCCGCCGGTTCTTCCGAAATCGGTCCTCGACAGGACAAACGCGCGCAAGGCAGCAATTTGCCAGAGCAGGCATGAATACCAACTCGGTATGTTTGCCTCACCGTTGAGGTCAAAAAGACGCGAAAATTCTTGAGTGGCGAATGATTGTTCGTGGAAGGTCAGGAGCTGGAACCTGACCCAGTAGGCCAGCAGGAGTGCGATGGCTATGCCCACCAGCACCGCATGGGGCCAAATCAGAGATCGTCCATAGAAGGACGCGGTGCGACCCGAGGGACCTTCTGGACTGTCGACACTTCTTCTCTCCTCTTCGACGCGCCTCACTCCTGATCCCGCCAGTCTCGTAGCGTCGCATGACGAAGCGGCTCCTCGCCTCGCAGGTAGCGAACGCGGCCGACGATCCCTGGCTTCGTCCAATATCGCGTCGACCAGTCATGGCCGTTGCGGGTGAAGGCGCGCACGCCGCGATCGTCCTTGGCGATCGGCGTCCGATAGCCGTCCCATTTGACCTCGGTGATCCAGTCGCCGGCAGCCGGCGGCTCATCCACCAGGGTCGGCGACATCGGCTCAATAAAGGATAGATCGCTGGAACGCGGCACCCGAAAGACACCCAAACCCGGAGAGTCTCATATGGGCACAATGGCGGTGTGAGTCGACTCCGCAGCGGTTGCAGCTAGCCGGCAGGAACACGTCCACCTGCTCTCGGTTTCGAAGACGGGCCCGCTCCGAGCACGGTCTCAGGGCCCGCTGGCTGCTCGCGGCTTTCCCTGTCGAGCCTGGCGAAAAAACTCATTCTCGTCATCGTTCACTCCGCCGCGCGTCGCGTGGGCGTTGCGAGTTCTACATCTGCGAGAGTAGCGTTCCCGATGGAGCTCTCCTGCTTCGGCCCCGATAGCCACCGGCTCAGCCTCTCAAGATAGAGATAGATGACCGGCGTGGTATAGAGGGTCATCGCCTGGCTGAGAATCAGGCCGCCTACGATGGCGTAGCCGAGCGGCTGTCGGAGCTCCGACCCTGTACCGTTTCCGAGCATCAGCGGCACGCCCGCCAGGAGCGCGGCCATGGTGGTCAGTATGATCGGCCGGAAACGCAGCAAGCAGGCCCGCCGGATCGCGGCTTCCGGTTCGAGGCACTGCTCCCGCTCGCCGGCGATTGCGAAGTCCACGATCATGATCCCGTTTTTCTTGACGATGCCGATCAACAGGATCACTCCGATCAGTGCGATCACGGTGAAGTCGAAGCCAAAACCCCACAGCATGATGAGCGCACCGAGGCCGGCAGACGGCAGAGTCGACAGGATCGTTAGCGGGTGCAAGTAGCTTTCATAGAGCACGCCGAGGATGATGTAGATCACAAACAGTGCGCCGAGCACCAGCAATGGGACGCTTGCCAGCGAATCCTCGAAAGCCCGGGCGTTGCCCTGAAACGTGCCGATGAGCGTCTGTGGAACGCCAACCGAAGCTCCTGCCTGTTGGATGGCGGAGACCGCCTGACTGAGCGCGACGCCCGGTGCAAGGTTGAACGACAGTGTCACGGAAAGAAACTGGCTCTGATGGTTTACCGCCAGCACGGCCGTGGGCTCTGTCGTCTGCTTGACGAGGACGTTTAGCGGAACCTGCGCACCGGTAAGCGGGGAAGTCAGATAGAGCTGGTTGAGCACCAGTGGCGAGTTCTGGGCGGAAGGTTCGAGTTCGAGGATGACATGATAGCTGTTGAGGTCGGTGAAATACTGCGTCACCTGGCGCTGGCCGAACGCGTCGTAGAGCGTGTTGTCGATGAGCTGGGGCGAGATGCCGAACCGCGATGCCTGATCCCGGTCGATGCTGAGCGTGACCGTCGTTCCATTGTCTTGCTGATCAGTCGCGACGTCCGTCAGCTCCGGCAAGGCCCTCAGCTTTGCCAGCAGTCTCGGCGCCCATGTGTTGAGTTCGTCCGTGTTGCCGTCCTGTAACGTGTATTGGTACTGTGTCCGCGAGAGCCGGCCGCCTACGTTGATGTCCTGGGCAGGCTGCAGGAACAAGGCCGCGCCCTCCACTTGAGCAAGTTTCGGGCGCAGCCGATCGATGACCTGGCCTGCGGATGCGGTTCGCTGAGATCTTGGCTTTAGCGTGATGAACATGCGCCCGTTGTTGAGCGTCTGACCGGAGGCGGCGCCGATGGCCATGCCGACGGTCGCAACGTCGGGATCGGCAGAGACGATGCGGCCCAGCACCCTCTGGCGTTCAGCCATCTGGGCAAAGGAGATGTCCTGCGCTCCCTCCGAAATGCCGACAATCAGGCCGGTGTCCTGCGTCGGGAAAAATCCCTTGGGAATCTTGACGAAGACAAATCCGGTTGCGGCCAGCGTAGCCAGGAACACCGTGAATGTAATGCGATGATGCCGGAGGGCGACGTCAAGAGTCGTGCGGTAGCCGTTGAGCAATGCATCGAAGGCTTGCTCCGAAGCTCTGTAGAACCTGCCATGCTTCTGTCTGCTCTCGGGCTGCAGAAAGCGCGAACACATCATTGGGGTGAGCGTCAGCGAGACAAACGCGGAGATGACGATGGTCATGGTCACCGTGACGGCAAACTCGCGGAAGAGCCGTCCGACGATGCCGCCAAGCAGCAACAAGGGGATGAACACCGCCACGAGCGACAGGCTGATGGAAACGATGGTGAAACCGATCTCGGCCGATCCGTCGAGAGCAGCTTGGAGTGCCGACTTGCCGCCCTTGAGATGCCGTTCGATGTTCTCGATCATGACGATAGCGTCATCGACTACGAAGCCAATTGCGATGCTCAGGCCCATCAGCGAGAGGTTGTCCAGACTGAAGCCGCAGGCATACATCACGGCCATCGAGCCTATGAGTGCGAGCGGGACGGTAACGCTCGGAATTGCGGTCGCCCGGGCGCTTCGAAGGAATACGAAGATCACGGCCACGACCAGCACTATGGTAAGAAGCAGCGTTCGTTCCACATCTGCCACTGACGCTCTGATGGTCGTCGTGCGATCGCTGAGCAGTGAGATATGCAGGGCTTGGGGTGCGAGCGCTTGTAGTTGCGGCAGCATCGCCTTGATTCGATCGACAGTCTCAATGACGTTGGCGCCCGGCAGCTTGGAAACGGGCAACAGTATGGCTGGCCTGCCGTTCGCCCACGCGGCGAGCTGCGTGTTCTCTGCCCCGTCGATCGCACGACCGATATCGCGCACGCGAACCGACGCGCCTGCGCGATAGGCGATGATCGCGTCATTCCAGGGGCCGGCCGACAGAAGCTGGTCGTTGTCGTAGATCGCATAGGTTCGCGTCGGCCCCTGGATACTTCCCTTCGGCGCATCGGAGGTGGTCGATACGATGACCGAGCGAATGTCCTCGAGCGACAGCCCCCTGCTGGCGATCTTGCGAGGATCGACCTGGATTCTCACCGCCGGCTTCTGCTGGCCGAGTATCCCGACCTGCGAAACGCCGGGGACCTGGCTGATGCGCTGCGCGAGCACGTTCTCGGCATAGTCGTCTACTTGGGTAAGTGGCAGCACGTCGGAGGTCAGCGCCAGGACCAGGATGGGTGGGTCGGCCGGGTTCACCTTGCGATAGGTCGGCGGCGAGGGAAGGTTGGTCGGAAGCTGGCCCGCGGCAGCGTTGATGGCGGTCTGGACGTCCTGTGCCGCGCCATCGATATCTCGATTGAGGTCGAACTGCAGAGTGATGGCGCTTGTTCCGAGCGTGCTGACAGAGGTCATCTGCGTGACGCCCGGGATCTGCCCGAACTGTCGCTCCAGCGGCTGCGTGACCGACGAGGCCATGGTTTGCGGGCTGGCGCCGGGCAGTTGCGCCGAAACCTGGATTGTCGGGAACTCGACCTCCGGCAGCGGCGCCACCGGGAGCAGCGGAAAAGCCGCTGCGCCGATGACCAGTATGGCCAATGCCAGCAACGACGTGCCGACAGGGTGACGGATGAACCACGAGGAGATCGACATCGGTCAGCCCCCTGCGGTGCCGCTCGAATTGCTATCGCTGTCCTGTGGCACGATCTTGACGCCATCGCTCAGGCGATACTGGCCGGCAGTCACTACGCGCTCGCCGGGAGCAAGACCGCGCTCGATGATGGCAAGGCCACTGGCGACCTGTCCCGGCTTGATCGCCCGCGCTTCTACGGTGTCGTTGGTCCCAACGACGTAGACAAAGAACCCGTCAGCTCCGCGCTGCAGCGCCGTCGACGGCACAGTGGTCGCATTTCGTTCGACATCCTGGAGAAGGCGAACTTGCACGAACTGGCCCGGCCACAGCTTCTGCGCTTTGTTTGGAAAGGTCGACTTCAGTCGAATCGACCCTGTAGACTGGTCGATCTCATTGTCGATGAGAGACAGCGTACCTTGCCCCAGATCGACCGTGCCGTCCGACGTAAACGCTGTTACCTGCACTGGCCCTGACTTTAGAGCCTCGATCACTGCCGGCAGATTGTCTTCGGAAAGGGTCGAAATCGTGGAGATCGGCTCGATCTGGGTGATGACTACGATACCAGTCGTGTCTGTAGCGTGGACGATGTTTCCTTGATCGACCAGTCGGATGCCGGTGCGCCCGTCGAGGGGAGACGTCAGCTGCGTGTAGGAAAGTTGTGTCGCTGCGTCGCGCTGTGCGGCCTGGTCCGCCGCAAGCTGAGCCTGCAGTTGCTCCACTGCGGCTCGTTGCGTATCGGTCGCCTGCACGGTGGTGAATTGCTTGGCCGTGAGCTCGGTATCGCGGCTGAGGATGAGCTGGGCATCCTTCAGGCTGGCCTGGTCCTGAGCGATCTTCGCAGTGGCCTGATCGAGAGCGGCCTGGAATGGGCGGGGGTCGATGACCGCAAGCAAATCGCCTTTCTTCACGGTCTGACCCTCGGCAAAGAGCACCTGCTGAAGCTCGCCGTCGACTCTGGCCCTGATCGTCACTGTGTTGAAGGCCTGCACAGTACCAAGTCCTGACAGGTAGACCGGCACGTCCTCTTTCCTGGCCGTTGCGACCTGCACTGGAATCGGCGGCGGCTCTGCTGGGGCCGTGGCCATCGCCTTCTCGTCCCGCGTGAGCCAAACCGCAGCAGCACTTCCTGCAGCAATAAGCACCAACAAGGCGACGATGCCCTTCAGCGAGGAGTGGCGCGGCAGGATTTCTGGGGGCAACTGTGCCATGGGTAGGCCTGTATCGAAGGAGCCGGCGAGGTCCGCCCAGTTCGATCCGTCGGCGGACACTTGGCACTGCTGGGCTTGACTAGCACACCGCAGCTCATGGGCGTCCTTCGGAACCGCCCCGACCCCCCGCATGGGCGAAACGGGGGACGAGCGCGGTTTCCGTTCATTTAGGGCGTTGGTTGGCGATACGCCAGCAGCCCGAATTCGTGCCCTCAGTCGCGCCGGTGCGAAGGCGAGACACTCCGCCACGGCCGGCCAAGAAGGCGGCGGTGGAGTGCGCTCCAATCCTGGTGCCAGGCTTCCCATATCGGCGGGGAGCATCAGGTGCTGATACTTGGTCCCGGAAACATGACAAAGGGATGGCTGGAATCGGCGTCCACCTTATTCCGGCAGTTGGCCGCCATTTCGCAGAGCGCCGGCCGGCCATTCTTGAAGCCGCAACGTCTTCATGTTTGCACGGCTTCCAACGTCTTGCTCACCGACGGTCCTACGGAGACCCGAACTCGATAGACACGCCTCTCGCCCGGCTGGAGCACGATCAGCTCGCCGGCTTCCTTGACCGACTTGCGGCCGAACCCATTGGTGCAGGGCTCGATGCCGACGGCATACTGACCCTCGCCCATCATGCGCCACTCGATGTATCTCGGAAGTGTCGCCGCTTCGTAGGCGATGCGAAGCGAGGTGCCCCCGAACAGGTTGGGGTTGGATATCGAGACCTCGACCATCCCGTTCTCGTCCGGGAAAGTTTCGTGCTCGAACGTTTGCTGCACCCAGTTCTTCTGGGGCTCTATGAAGCGGGACCATGCGGCGCGGTCGTTCACGTCAGCACTGCCGAAAAGCAGGCTTGGCACCCCCTTCGTCGGCACGATGAGCTCCGATCCGGCGTCGACGAAGGGATACCCGATGTTGAAATGATAGAGGAGCATGTGCTCGGCCGGCAGGAAACCAGCATTCTCGACGACGTCCTCCATCGTAAACCAGGAGGCGCCGAGCTCGCTTCGGTATGTCCTCGTCATCACGAGGTTCTCGCCATAGGCCTGCGCCTGGGTGACGCGCCCGACAGCCTCGAGCACATAGCGGTCGCCCTCCCAGCGGCCGCCGAAGCCGACGATCTCCGCCGGGATCAGGGCCGCGCGGTCGTGCACGCCGTAGCGGTCCGTGGGCCGGGCTGGGAAGTTGTAGTGGCCGACGTCGGCCTCCTCCGGATTTCCGATGTGGACCAGCCCGCAGGTGTTGTTGAAGCCGCCCAGCCCGGCGCGAAGCCATCCGAACCCGCTCTGGTCCTCGAAGAACCAGGGAGCTGGCAAGAGGGTCGGCGGGATCCATGCCGCCGAGGCGCCGCGATAGTCGCAACGGCCGACATCGAAGCCGCGGTCGATGGCGACCTCGAAACGGAAGCCCGTTCCGGTGGTGAATTCGAGCAGCCGCACGCCGCGCGAAGGGCCATCGTCGGACGTCAGCAACCTGACCCCAGCGATCTGCGACATATGCCCGACCCGGCGCCGCAGCTCTTCCGGACCGAGCGCCGAGGCGAAGAATTCCATCGCGCTGCCTCCTATGTTATCGGTATCATAGACTCTCGATCCGAACCGGCGCAATAACGTGCCTTGGAGCTTTCGAGGACGCATCGGTCGGTGACAGCAACCAACAGGGACGAACGTCAGCGGTCGGCCATGCCGACGATGGCCGAGGTCGCCGCTTTGGCAGGTGTCACCAAGATGACGGTGTCACGCGTGCTGCGCCGACCGGAGAAGGTCACTCCAGATACGCGCGCCCGTGTGGCCGAGGCGATGGCCGCGCTCGGCTATGTCCCGAACCGGCTCGCTGGCAGCCTGACGGCCGGCACCAGCGGACTGGTCGCGGCGATCGTGCCGACGCTCAGGCATTCGCTGTTCGCCGACACGCTGGAAGGGTTGTCCGCCGTGCTCGAAGCGGCGGGGCTCGGGCTTTTCGTCTCGGCCAGCGGCTACCGCACCGACCTGGAGGAGACTCAGATCCGCTCCATCCTGGAAAGGCGTCCCGACGCCCTGGTGCTCACCGGGCTCACGCACACCGCCGCCGCGCGCAGCCTGCTTCGGAACTTCGGCCTTCCGGTTGTGGAGACCTGGGAGACGGCGGACGAGCCGGTCGACATGTCGGTCGGCTATTCGAACCGGGAGGCGGCTTTCGCCATGACGATGGAGCTTGTGCGGTCCGGCTATCGCAGGATCGTCTTCGTCAACGGTCCGGCCGAGAACAATGAACGCGCCCGGCTGCGCGCCGACGGCGTTTCGCAAGCGATCCGTCAGGCCGGGCTGGAGGCGCTGCCGGTTCATGTCGTGCATGACGAGGCGGCGATCAGGCCCGAGACAGGCGGGCGCGCCATTCGCACCTTGCTGGCCGGCGACCCGGCCATCGACGCCGTCTTTTTCACAAGCGACATCTTCGCCGTAGGGGCCATCCTCGCCTGCCGTGAGGATGGCATCCCGGTACCGGAGCGCGTCGGTATCGCCGGGTTCCACGACCTCGAAATCGGTCGCGTCATTTCGCCGACCCTGTCCACCGTCCATGTGCCGGCCCTCGAGATCGGGCGAAAGGCGGGCGAGATGATCGTCGCGCGGCTTGCGGGACACGCGCTCGACACCAGCCGCCACCAACTCGGCTTCGAAATCATCGGCCGGCAGAGCACGATGCGGTCCGGGGTAGCCAGGCAGAATCCATTGACAGCCGATAAGATACCGGTAACATAACCGATATCCGGCTCAGACGGATGTCGCGCTGAAGGTTCGCGCGGTCTCGGGAGGAAAGCGATGCTCAAGACGATGTTGGCTGCCGCCGCGGCGGTGGCGCTTGCGACGACGTGTGCACAGGCCCAGGAAAAGAAGATCGGCCTGATCCAGATCGACCTGTCCAACCCCTTCCATCTCGGGGAGGTCGACGGCGCCAAGGAAGCGGCGCGGCGGAACGGTTTCGAGCTCGTCGTGACGAGCGGGGAAGGCGACGTCACCAAGCAGATCCAGGCCATGGAGAACCTGATCAACGACGGCGTCGACGCGATCTCCATCAACTTCATCGACGCGGCCGCCTTCGGGCCGACCATGGCCAAGGCCAACGCCGCCAACATCCCCGTCATCTGCCTCCATTCCAAGATCGAGGGTTGTGCCGCCACACTCGGCTTCGACGAGCGTTATACTGGCAAGATCGTCGGCGAATATGCGGCCGAGCTGCTCAAGAAGCGCTACAACGGCGAGGTGAAGGGCGAGGTCGCCAATCTGCAGGGCCTGCTCGGCCAGGGGCTGAACACGGATCGCTCGGGTGGCTTCACCGACGTCATGGCCCAGTATCCGGGCGTCAAGGTCGTAGCGCAGGAGCCGACGAGCTGGGATCCGACGAAGGCCGTCTCGATCACCGAGAATTGGATGACCGCCTATCCGAACCTGGACCTCATCTACGGCAACAGCGACAGCCTCACGGTGCCGGCCGCCAACGTCGTCGACCGGGCGGGAAAGCAGGACCAGGTGCTGATCGTTTCGGTGGACGGCACCGAGCCCGGGCTGGAGGCCGTGAAAAGCGGCGCGATGGAGAGCACCGTTTTGCTGGCCCCCCAATATTCGGGCTTCTGGAAGGCCAATTTCCCATATCTTGTGGCCACCAAGAAGAACGAGGGCGACGAGCTGCTCATCAAGGGCGTCCTGGTGACCAAGGACAATGTGGATGCCTCGCTCAAGCTGGCGAAGGACCAGGTGGCCGACATCCAGAAGTTTCCCTTCGAGAAGCCCTTGGTGGACATCGTCGCCACCTACAAATAGGCGATCGAAACGAACGGCTCGGATCGCTTCCTTGCGGCCCGACCCGAGCCGCCGGCCCGCGAGGACATCGCGATGAATCCCGCCAAAGCCGATGCCGGTCCTGCCGCGGGCGAGGTGCTGGCCATCAGGGGTCTCGGCAAGACATTCCCAGGGGTGATCGCCCTCGACGACGTCTCGCTCTCGCTCGCGCCCGGACGCGTTCATGCCGTGATCGGTCAAAACGGGGCGGGCAAGTCCACCCTGATCAACATCTTGTCGGGGATGCAGCAGCCGGACACCGGCGAGATCCGCGTCGACGGTCGGCCGGTCGCCATCCGCGATACGTGGCACGCACTGGAGCTCGGCCTCGCCACGGTCTATCAGGAGCTCAGCCTGCTTCCCAACCTGACCGTCGCTCAGAACATCGCTCTCGGGCGTGAGCCGCGGCATCTCGCACTGCTCGACCGCCGAGCGATGCAGGAGAATGCGCTCGGCGCTCTCGACCGGCTTGGCCTCGCGCTGGCTCCGGACACGCCGGTGCTGCGCCTTTCGCTCGCCGAGCGGCAGATGGTGGAGATCGCCAAGGCTCTTGCCGTCCGTCCAAAAGTGCTGGTCCTCGACGAGCCGACGGCCCCGTTGGGGGCCGCCGAATGCGAGCAGCTCTTCCAGTCGGTCGCCCGGTTGAAGGCGCAAGGCGTCGCCATCCTCTATGTCTCGCATCGTTTCGCGGAGATCCTCAGGATCTGCGACGAGGCCACCGTCTTGCGCAACGGCCGCCATATCGTGACGACGGGGCTTGCGGGCTGGTCCGAGTCGCGCCTCACCGAGGCGATGATCGGCGCCAAGGGTGCCCAATTTCGCCGGCAGCAGCGCCAGGTCGGGCCAACGAAGCTTCGCGCCTCCGAGCTCTCCTGGGGCAAGCGCGTCCGCAGCGTCTCGTTAGAGGTCAGGCGCGGCGAGATCCTGGCCTTGACCGGCCTGTTGGGCGCCGGCCAGAACGAGATCGGGCGGCTGCTCGGCGGCGACCTCGCGGCTGAGCGGGGCGAGATCGAAGTCTCCGCGAGACCTGTCAGGTTTCTGAGCCCGCACGATGCCGTCAAGGCCGGCATCTGCCTGCTGACCGAGGAGCGCAAGACCGAAGGGATTTTCCCGAACCGGGCCCTGCGGGAAAACATCGCGATCGCCTCGTTGCCTCGCCTGCGCAACGCGCTCGGCCTGGTGAGGTCGAGTGCCGAGAGGAGGGATACGGCGCGCGAGGCCGCGGACTTCGGCGTCGTCGCCGCTTCCCTTGAGGCGCCGATCCGCACCCTTTCCGGCGGGAATCAGCAGAAGTCGCTGTTGGCACGCTGGGACCTGGCGGACGCCGAGATCTTCGTTCTGATCGAACCGACGCGCGGCGTAGATGTCGGCGCGCGCGCCGACATCTACCGGCGTCTGGACGGCTTGGCGCGCGCAGGCAAGGCGATCGTCGTCGTCTCCTCAGACCTGGCGGAGGTGTTGGCCATCGCCGACCGCATCCTGGTTGTCAGGGACGGCTGCATCGCGGCGGAGACTGCGGGCGACGAGCTTCGTGAGGAAGACCTGAACCTCCTTGTGCAAGGCGCAGCCGCTGCATGACCGCCTCTCCCTATGGCTCCCTCACGGCTCGACGAGGCGACTCGCTTTCGCCCCTGATGGCACGTCACGCCATGCTGATCGCCGCGATTCTCTTGTGCATCGTCTTCGCCGCCACGGCTCCAGTCTTCGGGACACCGGCCAACGCCGCCAACATCTTGCGCCAGTCCGCCTCGATCCTGGTGCTCGGCCTGGCCCTCACCACCGTCGTGCTCGTCGGCGGCATCGATCTTTCGGTCGGCTCGGTCGTGCTCGCATCGGCGACCGCCTGCGGCATCGGGCTTGCCGAGCAGTTGCCGCCATGGGCGGCGTTGGCCACGGGCGTGATGGTCGGGGCGGCGGTCGGGCTGCTCAATGCGCTGCTCATCGAGGGGCTGTCGATCAGTCCCGTGATCGTCACACTGGGAACGATGATCGCGGTCCGCGGGGCAGCGTTGCTCGCCTTGGCGCGCTTCAATTCCTGGTTGGAGATCAAGGGTCCGCTCTTCGACCAACTGGCACGCAGCACCGTCCTCGGCATCCCGCTCGACGCCCTCGTCGCCATCGCCATCGCCGCTGTCCTGTGGGTCGTGTTCGCACGGGGCGTCCTCGGTCGCGCATGGGCGGCGAGCGGCGATTCCCCGGTCGCCGCACGCCTGGCAGGTCTGCGGGTCGAGGCATTGCGTGGCGCGGCCTATGTCGTCTCGGGGGCGCTGGCCGGGCTTGCCGGCGTGCTCGTGGCGGCGCGCACCGGCCTGATCAGCCCGTCGATCGGGGCTGGGCTCGAGTTCTTCGCCATCGCCGTGGTCGCCGTCGGTGCCTGCGGCCTGCCCGCCGGGCGTGTCGGCGTGCAGCACGCGCTGGTCGGCACGCTGATCCTGATGGCGGTGTTCAACTACATGACCATCCGGGGCGTCCCGGGAACCTGGCAGACGACGGTCACCGGCTTCCTGCTCCTCGCGGCGATGCTGGCGGGGCGACTGTTGCAGCGCGGCGGCCCGGGCGACCTGTCGGCCAGCGAGGTCTTCCGCGACGAGTTCGTCGGGATGACGGCGCGGGGAGCACGGCTCGCCAAGGCGGCGATGGCGCTGGCGGCGCTCGTGCTGGCGGTCGTCTTTGCGCTGATCAACCCGCGCTTCGCCACCCTTCCCAACCTCGTCGCGCTGGTCGAACAGAACGCCGCTCTCGCCATCGTCGCCGTCGGCGCGACGATGGGGATCATCTCGCGCACGATCGACATCGCGCCCGGCTCGGCGATCGCGCTGGGCGCCGTGGCCGCCGCGTTGGCCGCGCAGGCCGGGGTGCCGGTTCCGCTCGCGCTGCTGGCGGGCGTTGCCGCCACGTTGGCCGTCTATGTCGTCAACGGAGCCGTGGTCGGCGGCTTCGGGCTCGATCCGCTGATCGTGACGCTTGCCGCCTGGATCTGGGCGAGGGGGCTTGCCATATCGCTGACGGGCGCGACCACGGTAGCCTTCCCCATGCCTTTCGTCTCTTTCATGAACGCACCACTCGCCGGGCCGTTCACGCCGGGGGTCGTCCTGATGGTCCTCGCCTTCCTGGCCGGCTGGCTGATCCTGGCCCGCTCGCCGCTCGGCCTTCGCATCTACGCCCTGGGCGGCGACCCGCGCATGCTGCGCCAGGCTGGCGTCGACGAGGCGAGGCTGCGCATCGCCATCCTTCTCGTCATGGGTCTTTTCACGGCTGCCGGCATGCTGGTGATGCTCGGCCGGCTCGGCGCCGCCGCCCCGACCGCCGGCTTCGGATTGGAGCTCGACGCGATCGTCGCCGTCGTCATCGGCGGCGCCTCTTTCCGCGGCGGCACCGGCCGCATCGCCGACACCGCGATCGGCGTTGCGTTCCTGGCCATACTGAACAACGGCCTTTCCGGCCTCGGGATGGGTGACGCGCAGTTCTTCCTGGTCAAGGGGTCGGCCATCCTGGCGGCGCTGATGCTGCGCGCGGCTACGCAGATTTTCCTTGCGCGGAAAGG
Organism: Mesorhizobium sp.; assembly: GCA_040510195.1. Taxonomy (GTDB): domain Bacteria; phylum Pseudomonadota; class Alphaproteobacteria; order Rhizobiales; family Rhizobiaceae; genus JBEVJK01. Next base: position 15,979 of record JBEVJK010000133.1, read on the forward strand.
CCGGCAGAGATGAGCGGCTGGCCCGAGATCCCCTTCGGCCACACGCCATTCGAGGCCGCCTTCGGGCGCAGCGACGTCTATTCTGTCGCGCCGGACCCGGCAAGGCGGGCGAAGCGCCATCTGAGGGTGGCGTTGGCGGGCTGTGGCGGGGTGGCGCAGGCGAAATGGATCCCGGCGCTCCGCCGGCTGCAGACGATCGGCGAGCCGGTGACGATCTGCGGCGTCGCCGACCCGACGGAGGCTGCTCGCGACAAGGGCGCCTTGCTGGCGGGCGGGGCCGCGTTCGCCACGCTGACCGAGCTTATCCGGGCGACCCGGCCTGACGTTGTGTTGGTGCTGAGCGCCGATGCGGTCCACGTCGCCCTGGCTCGGGAAGCCATCGCCGCAGGCATTCCGTGTCTCGTCGAGAAGCCGCTGGCGCGCAGCTTCGCCGAGGCGGCCGCCCTGGTGTCCGAAGCCGCGGCGCGCGGCGTGCTGCTCGCCTCGGTGGCCAACAAGCGCTTCTCGCCGCCCTATGCGCTGGCCAAGGCGCTGATCGCGAAGGGCGCGCTCAGGCATGAGCCCACGCTCTTCGCCGGAAAGTTCACGCTCGGCTACGACGACGTCGACCTGCTGGAAGCCGGTACCGTTCACCTCTTCGACCTCGTCCGCTGGTTCATGGGGCCGGTGAAGGCGCTTCATGCGCGGGGCGTGCGTGCCGCCGACGGTCGACTGCAGAGCGCCATCCTGTCGCTCGCCTTCCAATCCGGTGCGATCGGCAGTGTCGTGACAAGCGACGCCGGTCTGAGCTTCAAGCCGTGGGAGCGGGTGGAAATCTTCGGCCGCAAGGCGTTCATCGTCGTCGACGACCAGATCGAGACGGCGCTGTTCGACGAGGAGGTCGGGCCGGCGAAGGTCTGGCGGCCGGCGATTCCCAACACGCTGCTCTTCGACGAGACGTTCGGCGGCTACTCGGGCCAGCTCGAGAACGTGCTGGACGCGGTGCGGGGCACGGTAGCGTTGGAGGCGACGGCCGCCGACGGTGCCGGCGCCGTGGCCCTCATCGAAGCGGCGCGGCGCTCGCTGGAACTGGGCGCCGACATCGACCTCGCGGAAGAAGGGCTGGTCCTGTGAAGATCAAGTCGCTCGAAACCCTGATGGCCAATGCCGGACAGCGGAACTACCTGTTCGTGCGGCTGGCCACCGACAGCGGCCTGGTGGGCCTGGGCGAAGCCACGCTCGAATGGCAGGAAAGGGCCGTCGAAGTGCTGCTCAACGAATGGGTCGCTTCGCGCATCGTCGACAAGGATCCGTTCGACATCGAAACGGTGGTCGGCGGCATGATCCGCGATCAGTATCAGGGCGGGTCGACGGTCATGACCGCGATTTCCTCGGTCGAAATCGCCATGTGGGACATCATCGGCAAGGCGACCGGCCAGCCGGTCTTCAGGCTGATCGGCGGGCAGGCGAAGCCGCGGCTCTTCGCCTATGCCAATGGCTGGTACGGCGGCTGCGAGACGCCGGCCGAGTTCGCCGCGCGCGCCGGCACGGTCAAGAGCCGGGGCTACAAGGCACTGAAGTTCGACCCCTTCGTCACCGCCTGGAAGCAGCTCGAGCGCGAGGAGGAGGACCGCGCGGTGGCGATCGTCGACGCGGTGGCCGATGCCGTCGGACCGTCCGTAGGGCTGATGATCGAAATCCACGGGCGGCTCGCGGCGAGCGATGCCGTGCGGTTCATCCGAAGGATAGAACGCCACCACATCGTCTGGTGCGAGGAGCCGGTCGCCTCGGAGAGCATCCACCTGCTCGGGGAAGTGCGGGACAAGGTAAGGCCGCCGATCTCCTCCGGCGAGCGGCTTTACGCCGCTGCCGATTTCGCACGCCTGCTCAAGGAGCGTGCCTGCGACGTGGTGCAGATGGACGTCGCCCATTGCGGCGGCATCTCGGCCGCCAAGAAGGTGGCGGCGCTGGCCGCCATGGAAGACATCGCGATCTCGCCGCACTGTTCGATCGGACCGGTGGCGCTGGCCGCCGCGCTGCATGTCGCCTGGTCGACGCCCAACATGCTGATGCTGGAGAGCTTCGCCGAGTTCGACGTGGACTGGCGAAACGACCTGGTCGGTGGTTGGAACCCGCTGCGCAACGGTGAATTCGCCCTCCCTGACCGGCCCGGGCTCGGGATCGAGCTCGACGCGGCGGCGATCGCCGCGCATCCTTACAAACCGCTGGCTTTCCCCTCGCTCTGGGACAAGACATGGCGAGACGAGTTCACCGGGACGGCGAAGCTGGACGACGGGTGACGGTGGCCCGCATGAAATGTGATCTCACGGACAGGGTTGCGATCGTCACCGGCGGTGCCGGAGCGATCGGCACGGCGATCGCCAGGCGCCTCGCCGACAATGGGGCGAAGGTGGTGGTGGCGGACATAGACGCTGCGCGGGCCGCGGCTTTCGCCGGCGAGCTGCCTGATGCGCTCGGTATCGAGCTCGACATCCGCGATGGCGATGCCGCAGCGAGAGCCGTCGCAGAAACGCTGGCGCGCTTCGGCCGGCTGGATGTCCTGGTCAACAATGCCGGGGTGAACACGCTGGACCATCGCGTCACGCTGGAAAAATTCCCCCCATCCGAATGGGACCGGATCACCGGCATCGACCTCGACGGCCTGTTCGTCATGAGCCGCGCTGCGGTGCCCGCCATGATCGATGGCGGCGGCGGGCGCATCGTCAACATCGCATCGGTGGTGGGGCTGGCCGCCTTGCGCCTGCAGAGTGCTTTCGTCGCCGCCAAGGCCGGGGTGGTGCATCTGACGCGTTCGATGGCGTTGGAGCTCGCGCCCAGGGGGATCCTGACCAATGCCGTCGCGCCGGGGTCCGTGATGTCCGAGCTGACCCGTAAGCTCTTCTACGACGAGACTGGCAGCTTTGCAGGCCGCACGGAGGAGTTCATGCGGCATGTGCCGCTTGGCCGGCCGGGAACGCCGGAGGAGATCGCCGAAGCCATCCTGTTCCTGGCTTCGCCCGGCGCGAGCTACGTCAATGGGCAGGTGCTCGCCGTCGACGGCGGCTGGACGGCGGGGTACGTGCCATGAGCCGGCGGGCGATCGAGATCGGGCTGGATGGCGCGCGCGTCGCCGTTCTGGGCCTCGCAGGTGCCGTGCCGGAGGCGATCGTGCAGGCTCTGGTCGAGAATGGAGGCCGGCCGGCGGAGCGGGCGGACGAAGCCGAGATCGTGATCTTCTCGTATCCGCTGTTGCCCTCCGAGCCCATTCCGGCCGATCCAGCCGCGTCGATCGACGGCATCGCTGGCGCCATGCAGGCGCGGGGGAAGGGACGTATCCTTTTCATCCTTTCGGCGCTCGCCGCGCTGCCCGCCCGCCGCTTCGTCGACATTTCTGTCCACAGTGCGGCCGCCTATGCGAGAATGCGTATGCTGGCGATGGCGTACGCGCCGCAGGTGCTGGTCAATGCGGTGGGGGTCGGCACCATCGGGCAGGGAGAATGCGTTGCCGGTGACGCGTCGTTGCTGGGCCACGTGCCGATCGGCAGGGCCGGCGCCCTCGACGAGGTGGTCGCGGTGGCGCTGTTCCTCTGCGACCCGGCGAACACTTACACCACCGGCCAGTTGCTGTCGGTCGACGGCGGGTGGACGGCGGGATATGCCCGTAACTTCTGAGCCGCCAGCCGGCAATTGGCCACGGCCGGGCGGCGAACTAGGATGTGCTCGACAGAAGGGGGAGGCCTGACCCGGTGGACAAGCCGCGTGGGAGGAGTGCCGGACGCAAGCCGGGGGAGCGGCTGGGCGTCCGCGAGATCGCCAGGCGGGTGGGTGTCGCGCCCATGACGGTCTCGCGCGTTCTGTCCAACCCCGAAATGGTCGCCGAGGCGACCCGGCTCAAGGTTCAGGAGGCCATCGAGCAGGCCGGCTTCGTGCCCAACCGTCTGGCGTCCAGCATGCGCGGGCCGGGCCGCATCATCGGCACCGTCGTGCCGCCGCTCATCAATTCCGGCATTGCCGAGCAGGTTCAGGGCATGTCGGACGAATGCCAGGAGCGCGGCTATTCCATGCTGCTGGTGCAGGGCGAGTTCACCGCGGAGGCGGAGGAACGCTCGATCCGTACGCTGCTCGGCTGGCGGCCGGCGGGCATGATCCTGCAGAGCTTCGTCCAGGCGGACGTCGCGCGTTCGCTGCTGAAAGGCAGCGGCAAGCCGATCGTCGAGATTTCGGAGATCCGCGGCGGAACGCCTTTGGACCTGGCAGTCGGGGTATCGAACTTCGACACGGCGCGCGCCATGACGAGGCACCTTGCTGCCAAGGGGTATCGGCGGATCGGCTTCGTCTCGACGCCGATTCACGGCAACGACCGCCTGCAGCAGCGGCGTACGGGCTTTCGTGCAGGCGCGGAAGAGCTCGGCATTGCGGACTTTCAGGAGCTGGAGATCGAGGTGCCGATCACCCCGCAGGGCGGCACCCAGGCGCTGATTGCATTGACGGACCGCCGGCCGGATATCGACGCGATCTTCTTCTCGTCGGACACGCTGGCGATCGGCGCGGTGCAGGAATGCCATCGGCGCGGCTGGCGGGTGCCCGGCCGGATTGCGATTGCCGGCTATGGCGACCTAGACCTCGCCGCCCAGCTCTATCCCACCCTGACCACGGTGCGCGTCGACCGCTACGGGATGGGCAAGAAGGCGGTCGCCCAGCTGATGGCACGCCTTGCCGGCGAGAAGGACCTGGCCACCGTCACCGATGTCGGCTTCACCATCATCGACCGCCAAAGCGCGTGAAGGCGCCAGGCCTGTCGCTTTAACTCATTGTTTTCGCATGATCTTATCGGAAAACCGGGCTGTGTTCCTTCCGCATGATCTGATCCGAAAAGTCTGCAACTTTCGGGACCATGCCCTATGTCTGCCGTGACCCGAGGCGCCGTTCCCAGCCCTCGGCGTGGACGTTGAGATAGGCATCCGGATCATAGGGGTGGGCGCCGATGACATCGAGATCGAGGTCGATGCCGAGCCCGGGTGCGTCCGGCAAGGAGAGGTGGCCGTTGGCCGGATCGACATGCGGATGCCAGGTGACCAGCTCACGGGTCCATGGATCGTTGAAGCTGTCGAAGTGCTCCTGGATAAGGAAATTGGGAATGGCCGCGGCAAGCTGCAGACAGACCGCCGTTGCGACCGGTCCGCCGCTCTGATGAGGGGCGATTGCGCTGCCATGCGCGAAGGCGAGCCCGGCGACCTGCATGGTCGGGGCAATGCCGCCGAGCGACATCGGCTCGGGCTGAAAGATGTTGACCCCGCCTCCGGCCGCCAGCGTGTAGAACTGGCCGACGGTGTCGTACATCTCTCCGGTGGCGACCGGAATCGGCGAGCGGAGCGCCATCTCGTGCACGGTTTCCTGGCGGTCCCGGCTGGTCGGCTCCTCCCACCAGTAGATGTCGAGGTCGGCGAACTTCTGCGCCGCTTGCAGGGCGGCGACGCCTGTGAACCGGGCGTGCACATCGATCAGAATGCGCGTGTCGGACGGCAGTTCGTCGCGCAGCTTTCGGCAGATGGCATAGGAAAGGTCCAGCTCATGCTTGTCGATGAAGCCCTGCGCGGTGCCGAACGGGTCGAGCTTGAAGGCCTTGAAGCCTTTTGCCAGAACCTCTTGCGCCGCCTCCAGGAACGCTTCGGGCGAGCGCTCGGTCCGATACCATCCATTGGCATAGCCGAGCACGCTGTCGCGGACCCGCCCGCCGAGCAATTGATGGATCGGCACGTCCAGACTCTTGCCCAGGATGTCCCAGCAGGCCACCTCGACGGCGGCGATGACCGTTCTGTGGATGTGGCCGCCGTCGAGCGACACGCTGTCCAAGAGGCGCTTGGAGAGGGAATTGATGCGGCGAGGATCCTGGCCGATCGCCAGGTGCTTGAGCTCGTGAATGCCGGCCTCGGTGGTCTTGATGAAGCCGTTCAGCGTGCCTTCTCCAACGCCGTAGAGTCCGGAATCGGTTACGACCCTCACGAACAGCCAGTTCTTCCAGCCGGCGCCGACGGCATAGGTTTCTATGTCGACGATCTTCATGATCAGCCCAGCTTTTCCAACCTGGCGATGATCGCCTCGGTCGACAGTCCGTATGTGGACTGCAGCGTCGGGACCGACCCGCAGGGGATGAACCGATCGGGGAGGCCGATCCGCGTCAGCTGGCGGGCCGACCCGGCATCGAAGAGCGCCTCGGCGACGAGGCTCGCGAGCCCGCCGGACACGACGTGATTCTCCGCCGTGACGAGGTGATCGACGCCGGCGCAAAACGCGGCGACCGCTTCCTGGTCGAAAGGCTTGATCGTCGGCACATGCAGGATGCCGACAGAGATGCCGCGCTTTGCCAGGGCGGCAGACGCGTCCAGTGCCCGTTCCGTCATCAGGCCGGTCGAGACGACGCCGATATCGCTGCCCTCGCGCAAGACGCGAGCCTTACCGATCTCGAACCGGTAGTCCTCGCCCAGCACGACCGGCACCTGACCGCGCAGCTGCCGCATATAGACCGGCCCCTTGTGCTCGGCCGCGGCGCGCGTCGCCGCCTCGATCTCGATCGCATCGCACGGATCGATGACCACGAGGTTCGGGATCATCCGCATGAGCGCCAGGTCCTCGATCGCCTGGTGGGTCCCGCCATAGCCGGTGGTCAGACCTGGCAGACCGGCGACGATCTTGACGTCGAGTTGTGAATGAGCGCAGGCGATCGCCACGAAGTCGTAGGCGCGGCGCGTGGCGAAGACGCCGTAGGTGGTCGCAAAGGCGGTAAACCCCGTGCGTGCCAGGCCGGCTGCCACCGCGATCAGGTTCTGCTCGGCCATGCCGACATTGAAGAAGCGGTCGGGATAGGCATCTCGAAAGGGGTGAATGTCGGTGTATTTTCCGAGGTCGGCGGTCAGTCCGACGATGTCCGGCCGCTCGCCACCGAGGCGGACCAGCGCGCGGCCGAACGGGGCCTCGACCATGCGTCGCCCTGCCAGGCGAGCTTCGTCCTCGCCCATCGCCAGCGTTCGCCCGGCGCCCGGATGTGCGACACTGCTCATGCCCGCTCCTCCGCTCTGTCGAAGGCGGCGATGATGCCGTCCCACTCGCTCACGTCGACACGGAAGAAATGCGACTTCTCGGACTGTTCGATCCGCCGCACCCCTTTGCCGGGCAGGGTGCGCAGCACGATGGCATGGGGTCTGCCGTCGGCTTCCCGCGCGTCCTTGAGGGCGCCGACGACCGCCGGCATGCTGTTGCCCTCGATCTCTTGGGTCTGCCAGCCGAACGCCTGCCATTTCGCGGCCACCGGTTCCATGTCCAGGACCACGGGCCCGTCTGCCTGGATGCCATTGCAGTCGATCACGGCGACAAGGTTGTCGAGACGGAAATGACTGGCCGCCATGGCGGCCTCCCAGGTCGAACCTTCCTGCATCTCGCCATCGGAAAGCTCGACGAAGACTCGCGCCGCCGAAGATCCCAGGCGCAGGCCCAGCGCTTGCCCTACACCCTGCCCGAGGCCATGGCCGAGCGACCCGCCGATCACCTCCACGCCCGGCGTCGTGTCAAGCGTGGACATGTCGAGGCGGCTTCCGTCGGCGCCGTAGGTGGCGAGCTCCTCCAAGGGGATGATGCCGGCCTCTGCCAGCGCCGCCCATAGCGCGATCGAATAGTGCCCGGTGGACAGAAGGAACCGGTCCCGGCCGGGCCACTCCACGTTCTCAGGGTCGTAGCGGAGCTCGTAGAAATAGAGGGCCGCCATAAGGTCGGCGATGCCGAGCCCCTGGCCGATATAGCCCTGGCCCTGTCCGCTCGCCATCGTGAGCATATGCCGCCGCAGCGTCCTGGCGCGCGCTTCGAGCGCCGGAATGTCTGCCGTATCGGGTGGCGCGTTGCGCAGCATCTTCGCTAGTCCTTGTCGAGCCCGCCCGACATGTTCAGCCGCTCGGCGGTCATGTAGTCGGGTGCATCGAGGCAGAGCCAGACCACCGCTTCGGCAACCTCGGCGATCTCGGCGCGCCGTCCCAGCGGAATGCGTCTGGTGCGCTCGTCGAGGAAAGCTTGCAGGTCGTCGCGGCCAGCGGCGCGGGCGAGGTCGACCTCGGTGGAACGCTGCATCTCGGTGTCCATCATACCGGGCGCCAGGCTGTTGACCAGGACGCCGTAAGGGGCCAGCGCGACCGCGGCGGCACGCGTGACGGAATCGACGCCCGCCTTGCTGGCCGTATAGGCCGTGTAGTCGGGCAGGGCCATGCGCGACCCCGGCGAGGTGATGTTGACGATGCGACCCGAGCGCTGCTCGCGCATGATGCGGCCGGCCGCCTTGCAGGCCATGGCCAGCGCCGTCACGTTGAGCGACAGGGTTTTTGTCCAGGCACGATGGGTCGCCTCGAGGAACGGCTCGATGACACCATAGCCCGCATTGTTGACGAGGATGTCGATGCCGCCCCAACGCGCCGCCACCGTATCGACGGCGCTTTCCGGCGCGCCTTCCGCGGTGAGGTCGCAGACGATCTCCTCGACCTCGCCTCCTTCCTGGACGACGAGCCGCGCGGTTTCGGCCAGACCGGCCGCATTGATGTCGCAGATGCCGACATGGCAGGCGCGGCGCGAGAGTTGGCAGGCGACTTCGCGCCCGAGGCCGCCAGCGGCACCGGTCACGAGGGCACGCTTTCCGCTTCCCTCCCGGATCGAACTCATCCACGCTCCTCCCGAGGGGTTGACGCGTGTTGATACCGGTACCATTCTGCGCTGTCAACGTCGGTCGCGTGAGGTGGCAGGCCCGGGGAGAGGCCGCTACGGGAGGACAAACGACATGAGGATCACCGCGCTCGAAACTCTGACGCTGGCCGAATTTCCGTTCCTGTTCTGGCTGCGTGTCCACACCGACGCGGGTGTGATCGGAACCGGGGAAAGCTTCTGGGCCCCGGGGCCGATCGTCGCCTACATCCACGACAACGTCGCGCCCTATCTCCTCGGCAAGGATCCGCGCGATATCGCGCTCCACGACCGCCGGCTTGCCAGCGTCTATGTCGGCGCGCGCGACTCCGGGGCTGAGGTGCGTGGCAACTCCGCCGTCAACATCGCGCTGTGGGACATCTACGGGCAGGCGCTCGGCGAGCCGCTGTGGCGGCTTCTCGGCGGACGAACCCATCAGGCGGTGCCGGTCTACAACACCTGCACCGGGTACGGGCATGTGCGTGCCACCAAGCGCAACGCCTTGTTCGAGCGGACGGAAGACTGGTCGCTCAAGCCCGGCGACAGCGCTGAGGGGCCCTACGAGGACCTGCTCGCCTGGCGCTACGACGCGGGCAGCCTCGCCAGGAGCCTGCTCTCCGAGGGAATCCGCGCCATGAAGATCTGGCCGTTCGACATCGCAGCCGAGGCCTCGAACGGATCCCGGATCTCGGCGGTGGAGCTCGACAAGGCGCTGGAGCCGTTTGCCAAGATCCGCGAGGCGGTCGGCAAGGATATGGAGATCATGGTCGAGCTGCATGGTCTATGGACGCTGCCGCCCGCGCTGCGCATCGCGGAGGCGTTGAAGCCGTTCGACGTGGTCTGGCTGGAGGAGCCGATCCGGTTCAACGAACTCGACGCGCTGGCCGAGCTGGCGCGCCGCACCTCGATCCCGGTGGCGGCGAGCGAAAGGTTGGCCACCGCGCCGGTCTTCCGGCAGCTGATCGAAAAGCGCGCGGCCTCGATCATCATGATCGACCTTGCCTGGTGCGGAGGGATCTCCGAGGCGCGCAAGATCGCAGCGATTGCCGAGGCCGCCGAGCTGCCGGTCACTCTCCACGACTGCACCGGTCCGGTCGTCTATGCCGCGAGCTGCGCTTTGTCTGCGACGTTGCCCCACGCCAACTATCAGGAGGCGGTGCGGGCCTACTATGCGGGTTGGTATCGCGAAATCACCGACACGCTGCCGCTGGTCGCCGACGGACACGTCTCACCGCTCGACGGTCCAGGTCTGGGACTATCGCTGCGGCCGGAACTCTGGGAGCGGCCCGACGCGACAGTCAGGATGACACGCGCCTAGACATTATGCTATTATACTAACTCGACCTCAGGTCTAACCGCTGGCAGTTGAGGGGTCATGCATGGCGAAGTCGAGCGAGCGCGTGCGAATGGCCGGCGAAGCTTCACCGAACATGCCGCCGCCCGCGACGCTGATCCGGCTGTTCCGCGACATGGTGCTGCTGCGGCGATTTGAAACCGCTGCCCAGATCGCCTGCCGGAAGGGCGAGACCCCCGGTTTCCTGCATCTCTACATCGGCGAGGAGGCTGTCGCGACCGGCGTCTGCGCGCATCTCCGCCCGACCGACTGGGTGACGTCGACGCATCGCGGCCACGGCCACGCGCTGGCCAAGGGCTCGGAGCCGCGGCGGGTCATGGCGGAGCTCTTCGGCAAGCGCGACGGCTTGTGCGGGGGTCGCGGCGGGACGATGCATCTCTACGACCGCGCGGTCGGGCTGTTCGGCACCAACGGCATCGTGGCTGCCGGCATCGGGCAGGCGGTGGGGATCGGGATGGGCGCCCGCGCCCAGGGCAGGGATGACGTTGCGGTGGCTTTCTTCGGCGATGGCGCCGCCAACCACGGCGCTTTCCACGAGGCGCTCAACTTTGCGGCGGTCCAGCGCGCCCCGGCTGTCTTCGTCTGCGAGAACAATCTCTATGCGACGGCGACGCCGTTGACCGAGGCAACGCTCAACCGGGAAATCGCATCCAAGGCAGCCTCCTATGCGATGCGTGGCGTGGCGGTGGACGGCAACGACGTCTTCGCCGTGTGGACGGCCGCGAAGGAAGCCGTCGAGCGGGCTCGCGAAGGCGGTGGGCCGACGCTCATCGAGGCGAAGACCTATCGGACGGTCGGCCATCACGAAGGCGACCCGGTGACCGGCACCTATCGCACGCAGGAAGAGGTCGACCAATGGGCCCGACGCGACCCGATCGACCTTTGGCGCAAGCGCCTGGTCGAGGATTTCCGGGTCGTCGACCCGGTCGGGCTCAAGGGGATCGAGGACGAGATCGAGGCGATCGTCGCCGAAGCCATCGACTTCGCGCGGCGCTCGCCCGCACCGGACCCCGGGAGCGTTCGGCAGCACGTCTTTGCGGAGCCGATCAACCCCGTGCGCGCTCTCGGCACGCCCGCCCAAGGCAAGACGCGAACGCAAGGTTGGCTGGAAGCGGTGCGCGACGGCATCGCCGAAGAGATGCGGGCCAACCCGGCCATCCTGTACTTCGGCGAGGGAACCGGCGAGCGCGGGGGCTCCTTCGCCCACACCAAGGAGCTGTGGGCCGAGTTCGGACCGCAGCGAATGGTCGACACGCCGATCTCCGAGCAGGGCTTCACGGCCGCCGCGGTCGGCGCTTCGGCGACCGGAGCGCGCACGGTCTCCGACCTGATGTTCGCCGATTTCCTGTTCGAGACCGCCGGGCAGATCGTGCTGCAGGCGGCGAAGCTGCGCTATATGAGCAATGGTGCCATCGCTGCTCCCATGGTGATCAGGGCGGGGGCGGGCGCGCTACGCAGCGCCGGACCCCACCACAGCGGTCTCTACCATCCCATTTTTGCTCACACGCCGGGGCTGATCGTCTGCGTTCCCTCCAATCCCGCCGACGCGAAGGGGCTTATGAAGACGGCGCTCAATGCGGCCGATCCGGTGTTGATGCTGGAACCGAAGGCGCTCTTCTCGTCGCGCGGCGAGGTCCCCGACGGCGAGCACTACGTACCGTTCGGCGTCGCGCGCGTCGTCAGGCCTGGGCGCGACCTGACGATCGTGGCCGCCGGCCAGATGGTCTCCCGGGCGATCGTGGCGGCCTCTCTCCTCGCAAAGGAGGGTATCGAGGCGGAGGTGATCGACCCACGCACGATCATGCCGCTAGACGTCGGCACGATCGTCGAGAGCGTCCGCAAGACGCATCGCCTGCTGGTCGTCGACGAGGCGTGGGCGATGTGCGGCTTCGGTGCCGAAGTGGCGCAGGCCATCAACGAACTCGCCTTCGACGAACTCGACGCGCCGCCCGGCAGGCTGCACAGCCAGCCGGTTTCGCATCCGTTCGCCCCGGTCCTCGAACAGGCCATGCTCGTCGACGTCGAGCGGATCGTCGCCGGCGCCCGCAGCGTCATCGCCGGCGTCGCGCCTCGCCCGGATCATTGGAACGCGCCGGGCCTGGAGGCGGCGCAGCCGCTGCCGGAGCAGGCGCCGCTGGCCGCGCCGGCGCCCGCCTCGGAGAAAGCTCCGACCGACGACGAGGGGGCGATCCTGATGCCCTTCGGCGATCTGACGGTCAGCCAGGGAACCTTGGTCGGCTGGCACAAGGTCGTGGGTGACATGGTCCGCGCCGGCGAGACCGTTGCCGAGGTGGAGACCGACAAGGCGGTCGTCGAGATCGAGGCGCCGATCACCGGCCGGCTCGTCGCAATCGAGGAAGCGGCAGGCGCGACTGTCCCGATGGGCGGTCGCATCGGGCTGGTCCGGCGGGTGAACGCATGAGACGGTCGGCCGCATCGGCCCCTCGCGCAGCCGCCGATCGGACCTCGATCGGCTTGGCGGAGGCGCTGTTCCAGCGCCGCACGCTGTCGAGAGCCGAAGGACCGCTGTACCGTCAGCTGGCGGACGTGCTGCGCCGCCCGATCGAGGCTGGAGACTTGCCGGTCGGCAGCGAGCTCCCCAAAGAGGCGCACCTCGCATCTCGCTTCGGCGTGAGCCTGATCACCGTCCGCCAGGCCCTGCGCGACCTCGAGGGCGAAGGCTTGATCCGCAAGCGCGCGGCAAAGCCGGCCCTGGTGACGGCCAGCGATGCAAGGATGCAGCCGAGCTTCCAGTTCGCCAACTTCACCGACATCGCCGCCTTCACCCGCAATGCCAGCCTGCGTGTCCTTTCCTATCGCAGGGACGAGTCGGCGGCATTCGCGCGGCGCCTGGGCCTTGCCGGGAAAGGCGGATATCGCTTGCGGTCGCTTCTCCTCAGCGACGACCAGAAACAGGCCGAAATCACGACATTCTTTCCGGAGGAGGTCGGAAAGGATCTCAAGCGGGAGGACTTCACAGACGTCCTGATCTTCCGCACTGTCCAGCGCAAACTCGGCGTGCGCCTGACGGTGGCTCACATCACCATCGGCGCGGAGGTCGCGGATGCCGAGCTGGCCGCCACGCTCGACATCGACGAAGGCGCCCCGGTGTTGACCGTCGAGATGGTCTACCAGACTGCCGACGGAAGAAACGTCGAGCTGACGGTGGCGCGTCATCCGGCGGATCGCTTCTCGATCAAATACGATGCCCCCAATGACCTTGCCTGAGCTTGCCTCGACATCGACTTGCGGACCGCAGGAAACTGCCGGTTTCGCTCCAGCCGAGGCATTTTGGTACCGGTATCAATCGCAATGACTTCATGCTAATTTCGTGGCGCGGCCGGGGCAGCCCGGTCGCAAATCTGGGAGGAGAAGTCCGAAATGAAAATCAGATTTGCATTGACATCATTGGCCGTGGCCGGACTGGCGGCCCTGTCGGTCGCGACGGCTTCCAAGCCGGCAGATGCGCAGGAAAAGAAACCTTACACGATCTATCTATCCAACAATTTCGTCGGCAACGACTGGCGACAGCAGATGGAGCGCGTCGCCAAGGTGTCGGTCGACAAGGGTCCGCTCAAGGGGCGCGTCGATCTGCACATCGAGAACGTCGAGAACACCGTGCAGGCGCAGATCAACTCGCTGAACAACATCATCCGCCAGAAGCCTGACGCCATCCTGGTCGATGCGGCTTCCGACAGCGCACTGAACCCGACCATCAAGAAGGCCTGCGACGCCGGCATCGTGGTGATCAGCTTCGACCAGACGGTGACGGAACCCTGCGCCTATGCGGTCGCGTCCGACTGGAATCGCATCCCCGCCGTGCTTGCGGAATGGATGGCCAAGCAACTGAACGGCAAGGGCAATGTCATCGTCGATCGGGGTCTCGCCGGCGCCCCCATTTCGGCGCAGCTGCAAGGCGGTTACGAAAAGGTGCTGGAGAAATATCCCGACATCAAGGTGGTCGGCTACTACAACGGCGAATATGCGCTTGGACCGGAACAGTCCGGTGTGGCGTCCCTGCTGGCGGCCAATCCTCAGATCGACGGGGTCCTTACCCAAGGCTATGGCTCGGGTGCCATTCAGGCTCTCAAGGACGCCGGCCGTCCGGTGGTCCCCGTGACGGCCTTCTCCTACAACGTAGCCGCGCTTGCCTGCGTCCAGACGGAGGGCGCCAAATGCATACTCGGCTCGAACCCGGCCTATCTGTCGTCCGAGGCGATCAAGCTCGCCGTCGACATCCTCGACACCGGAAAGAAGCCTGAGAACCGCGAAATATCGATCAAGGGCGACTTCCTGACGACCGACCCGATCGAATCCGAGCTCTATCCCGGTACGAAGATGGTGAAGATCGCTGTCGGAGAGAACGCTTTCCCCGACCGTGCTCCGGGGCTCACCTTGCCGATCACGCCGGACTGGGTCGAGATCACGGCGGAAGAGGCGGCCGGCAACTAGGACGTATTCCAACTCCTGCCCGCAGATCCAAGGACGCGGGAAAAGGAGGCCTAAGAAGCATGGCGGGCAGGTCGACTGCCCGCTCATTCCCCTTCAGGTCGGCTCACATGGATCTCGTTGAAGCGGAGGGCGTTTCCAAGCGGTTCGGTGGCATCGTCGCGCTGAGCGACGCCCGCTTCCGCGCCCGCGCCGGCGAGGTCCACGCCCTGCTCGGCGAGAACGGCGCCGGCAAGAGCACCTTCATCCAGATCCTGGCTGGGGTCACCCGCCACGATACCGGAAGAATCCTGGTCGACGGTGCGGACTACGCGCCGACGGATCCCGACGGCGCGCTGGCGCGCGGCATCGCGGCCGTCTTCCAGGAGCTCTCGCTGGTTCCAGACCTGTCGGTGGCCGAGAACATCTGGTTCCGCCGCGAGCCGCGGACGCGACTTCGGACGGTCAGGGCCGAACGCCTTCGCAACGACACCGAGCAGCTGTTCCAGCGTTACGACTTTCCTTCTGTCGATCCAGACCGGGAGGTCAAGCGGCTGTCGCTCGCCGAACGCCAAGTCGTGGAAGTTGCCAAGGGCCTGTCCAAAAATCCCCGCATCCTGATCCTCGACGAGGCGACGTCTGCGCTGCCTCAGCGCGAGGCCGAGTGGCTGCTTTCGCTTTGCCGTCGCGTTGCCGAAGAAGGCAGGCTCGTCGTCTTCATCTCGCACCGCATGGGCGAAGTGAGGCGGGTTGCGGACCGGCTCACGGTCTTTCGAAACGGCCGCACGGTGGGCACCCACGCTGCGAACGAGATTTCCGACGACGAGATCGTCACCGAAATGATCGGCCGCCACCTGGATCGCCTCTACCCCGAGCGCCACAACACGACCACGGACCGCGTCGCGCTTCAGGTTCGGGACTACAAGAGCGGCAACAGGCTCAAGGGGGTCAGCTTCGATCTCCGCGAGGGCGAAGTCCTCGGCGTCGGCGGCCTTCAGGGGCATGGCCAACGCGAATTGTTCCAGGCCCTGTTCGGCGCCGCACGGTCTTCGGGCTCGCTGGTCCTGTGGGGCAAGGAGACGGAGATCAACAGCCCCCGTCGCGCGCTGCGCGGCCCGAGCGGTGTCGCACTGGTGCCGGAGGACCGGCGGGGCCAGGGTCTTTTGCTGACCAAGAGCGTTCGCGAGAACCTGACGCTGTCCGTCATCCGCCGCTTCTCGCGCGGCGGCCTCCTCCAGGGCAAGAGAGAGGCGATGCTGGTGAACGAGATGGTGGATTTCCTGCGCATCAAGGCCGCGACGCCGGAACAGCCTGCGGGCACCCTCTCGGGCGGCAATCAGCAGAAAGTCATCTTCGGAAAAATGCTGCTGACCGAGGCTCGCATCCTCCTGCTCTACGACCCGACCCGTGGGGTGGACGTTGCGACCAAGGGTGAAATCTTCGGCCTGATGCGCGATTTGGGAGCGAAGGGCTATGCGATCCTCTTCTACTCCAGCGACCTCAACGAGCTCGTCCACGTGGCCGACCGCGTCATGGTGCTCCGCGACGGGCGCATCGCCGCCATGCTGGTAGAGGGACAGATCTCGGAGGAATCGATCTTGCGCACCGCCGTACTGGATGCAGCGGCCTGAGGTATGGTTGCCTTGACCGAAATTTCGAAAACCTCGCCATCCGATCGCGCCACCGCGCAGGTCGAACGCTTGCGCCGGATCGCGCTGGACCGCGCCCCCTTCCTCGTCGCTTGCCTGATGCTCGGCCTGATCGTCGCGATCTACGGCACCTACCAGACAGGCGTGTTCACCCTCGACGAGCTGAACCTCAACACGACGGCCGCCATGACGCTCATTCTGGCCGCCACCGGCCAGACCATCGTGCTTCTTCGCGGCGGCATCGACCTGTCGATAGGCGGCATGATCAGCCTCGGGACAGTGATCGCAGCCACCCGGTTCGGCGACGAGCCGGCCAGTGCGCTGCTCTGGTCGCTGCTGATCCTGCTGCTCGGACTGGTCGTCGGCGTTGTAAACGGCATGCTGATCACCGCGCTGCGACTGCAGCCTTTCCTCGTCACCCTGGCGACCTGGTCCATCCTCAATGGCGCGGCCATGATGATCCTCCCGACCGACGGCGGAAGCTTGCCCGGCTGGTGGCTTGGCTTCGGCTACCTGACCGTCTTCGGCCTCTCCAGCACCGTCTGGATGCTGATTGCGCTTCTCCTTTACTGGTGGTGGTTCACGCGGACGAGAATGGGGATCGCCATCCGGGCGACGGGTTCCAACGAGCGCTCGGCCTTCCTGTCCGGGGTTTCAATCGGCAAGATCAACGCCGCGACCTACGGGCTTTCCGGGCTGTTTGCAGCCGCCGCCGCGCTCTACCTGACCACGCAGACCGGCGCCGGCTCGCCGACGATCGGTCGCGACTACATCTTGCCTTCCGTGGCAGCCGCGGTCATCGGCGGTGTAAGCCTGTTCGGCGGTCGCGGCCACCTCGCCGGGACGGTGATCGGCGCGCTCGTCCTGACCTTGATCGGCAACCTCGTCTTCATCCTGCGCATCTCGAGCTACTGGCAGCCGGTGGCCTCCGGGGTGATCCTCCTCGTCGCCGTCCTGGCCAGTGCGCTGGCCGAAAAAGCCGCGCGAGCCCATGCCCAATGAGCTCGTTTCTTTCGCGCAACCGCCTGATCTTGCTCGCTTATGCCGGCATGATCGTGCTGCTCGCCGTGACCGCATTCTTCTCGCCGGGCTTCCTTTCGGCCTCCAACCTCCGTTCCACCGTCGTGCTGGCGGCGTTCGTCGGCATCGTGGCCCTGGGGCAGACCTTCGTGATCATCGGCGGCGGGATCGACCTCTCGGTACCTTGGGTGCTCAACACCGCAGCCGTCATGATGACGCTGATGGCCGGTGGCGGTGACGCGCCGCTTCTCTGGGTGCTGCCGCTGGTGCTCCTCGGAGGCGCGTCGATCGGACTCCTCAATGGCATCGGCGTCGCGATCTTCGGCGTGCCACCGATCATCATGACGCTCGCCGTCAACGTCATTCTCCAGGGCCTTATCCTGGTCTATACGGGTGGCTCGCCGACGCCTTCCGCGCCGACGCTGATCAAATTCCTGTCAGTCGGGCGGATCGGGCCGATCCCCGTCATCGCGCTGATCTGGCTGCTGCTCACGGCTGCGGCCACGATCCTGCTGTCTAAGAGCGCATTCGGACGCCACCTTTACGCGCTCGGAACCAGCGTCACAGTGGCCGAGTATTCGGGCGTTCCCGTCAGCCGGACAGCCATCCTGACCTATGTTCTTTCCGGCTCGACGGCCGCGCTGGCCGGCATGCTCCTGGCCGGCTATTCGGGTCAGGCCTATCTGGGCATGGGCGATGCCTATCTGTTCACCTCCGTGGCTGCCGTGGCGATCGGCGGGGCATCCATCCTCGGCGGCAGCGGCCACTATCTCGGCACCATCGCCGGCGCCCTGGTGCTCACCATCCTGACCGGATTGCTGCCGGCACTGAACCTGTCGAACGGCGCCTTGCTCGTGGTCTACGGCGCGATCATCCTCGTCACGGTATCGGTCGGCAGCGAGGCATGGGGGGAGTGGTGGCGCGCAGTCTCTGCGCGCGCCGGTTCGGACAGAGGGTAGGAGGAGACATGGTGGAGATTGTCTGCGTCGTCGACGCGCGTGCCGAACTCGGGGAGGGGACGCTCTGGGATGTCGAAGGAGGGTTCCTGTGGTGGATCGATATCTGGCAGAAGCTGATCCACCGCTATGACCCGCGGACCGGCGAGGACAGGACCTGGCAGGCGCCCGAATATCTCGGCTGCCTCGGATTGCGCGCCAAGGGTGGCCTCGTCCTTACGATGACGAGCGGCTTCTATTTCTTCGATCCCGACAGCGGCCGCTTCGAGCCGATCTCCGATCCCGAAGCGGGTAGGCCTGAGACGCGCTTCAACGATGGCAAACCGGATCGCCAGGGACGCTTCTGGTCGGGCACGATGTTCGAGGTTGCGGGCCGGCCGATCGAATTTGTCGGGGCGCTCTACCGCCTCGACCCGGACCTCTCCGTCCACAAGATGATCGACGGGATCGGCTGCTCCAACGGGCTTGCCTGGAGCCCGGACAGCCGAACCATGTATTTCTCGGACAGCCACGCCGGCGCCGTCTGGGCCTTTGATTTCGATCCGGCGACCGGCGACATCGAGCGGCGTCGTACCTTCATCGACATGAGCCAGAGTGGCGGCGTTGCCGACGGTGCGACTGTGGACGCCGAGGGCTGTTACTGGTTGACCATTCCGGTCACCAGCAAGGTCTGCCGATATGATCCCTCGGGCAAGCTGATGCAGACGATCGTCATGCCGACGGATCTGCCGACATGCTGCGAGTTCGGTGGCGAGAGCCTGGACATCCTCTACGTAACGACGGCTGTCCTTCGACGCCCGAATGAGCACTTTGCAGGCCAACTCAACCCCGGCGGCCTGTTTGCCGTGGACGTCGGCGTCAAAGGCCTGCCGTTACCCGCCTATTCCGGCTGAAGAGGCCCAGTTCCGGTTCAGGGCCAGTCTTGTGCCCGACGCGTTTTGCTATAAGGTCTAGTCTATAAACCAAATAGAAGACCGCATGCGCGACCAACTGGAGCGAGCCATCGATGAACATCGGGAGGCGGTTTTCGCCTTTCTTGAGTCGCTTGTCAGAGCTCCGAGCGTCGTCGGCGCGGAACGGGCGGCACTCGACATCTTCGCCCGGGAAGTTGAGGCGCTTGGGATGACGGTCGAGCGCCTGCCGTTCCCGAAAACGCCCATGACGGACCCCCGGGCCGGCATTTCGAGCAAGCTGCCGATCGATGCGAGCCGAGACCAGGTGCTGGCGACGACGCGCAGCGGCCGCGACATGCTCGTCCTGCTGAACGGTCACATGGACGTCGTTCCCGCAGAGACCCCTGAACTGTGGACGACGCCGCCTTTTGAGCCCGTGCGGCGGGTGGGTCGACTCTACGGGCGTGGGGCCGCAGACATGAAAAGCGGTTTCGCCGTAGGCATCCTGGCCCTCAAGGCCCTGCGCGACGTGGCGCCCGACCTGTTCGCTGACCGCAGTCTCGGATTTCTCGCTGCGATCGAGGAAGAGTGCACCGGCAATGGCACGCTTCATTCGATCGTCGAGCATGGCGTCATCGCTCGTGAGGTGGTGGTGCTGGAGCCTACCGACCTTGGCCTGCTTCTCGGCGGTGTCGGCATCCTGTGGGTCGACATCACCGTGACAGCTCAGTCCGGTCACGCGCATGCCGCCAGCTCCGTCAATGCCGTCGAACTCGGCATGCGGCTCATCCAGGGATTGCGCCGCTGGGCCGAGGATCTGCACCGCGCTTTCCCTGAGCCTGCGATGGGCTCCAACCAGCGCGCCTACAACGTCAATCTCGGCAAGGTGCACGCGGGTGATTGGACGTCCAGCGCACCGGCGAATGCGGTCTTCAGCGTGCGTATTGGGTTCCCTCGCCCCTGGACTCCCGAGGAGGCCGAGGAGAATGTGCGCGCGGCGATTGCAGAAATAGCTGAAAGCGACACTGATTTTCTTGCACAACCGACCGTCGCGCTCAGCGGCTTCCGGGCCAAGGGCCACCTGATCGACGCGAGCGCACCGCTCGTTCGCGATCTCGCAGTGGCCCACCAAAGCGCGCATGGGACGTTGCCCACCGCCTTCATGCTCGGCAGCACCTCGGACGCCCGCATCTACCTGGAGGACTTCGGCATCCCTGCCGTCTGCTTCGGCGCGGTGGGACACAACCTTCATGGAGTGGATGAAAACGTCGAGTTGCAAAGCATCGCCGATGCAGCGCTGACGCTGGCTCTGTTTCTCCTGATGCGCTTCGGAAGCAAGGAGGCGGTCCTGTGACAGAGGAGAGCAGAGTGCCCGAGCGGGAAGCGGATGCCATGCCCGACGGGGCGGCTGCCCGGCATCTCGGGGCTCCCATTGTGGGACGTAGAATTGCCGCGGACGTGGTCGACCGGCTGGCCACGGCGATGGCTCTCGGTCTCTATGTCACAGGTCAGCAATTGCCGACGGAACGGGAACTCGCCGCAATGCTCGGTGTCTCGCGCACATCGGTGCGGGAGGCCCTCAAGGAACTCACCGATACCGGCTACCTCGAAGTGCGGCGCGGACGAAACGGCGGCTATTTTGTGCTGGCGAACTGGGGACCGACGTCGGCGGAGCATGTGCGACGCCAGCTCATTGCCAACTGGCCTCAATTCGAACAGATATTCGACGCCCGCACCTTGATCGAGCCGATGATTGCCCGGACGGCCGCCGAGCGGCGCAACGAACATGACATGGCGCCGATCCGTGACGCGCTCCAGGCCTATCTCGACGCGCCCGACCGCGACGCGTCGCGGCGCGCCGACGCAAGCCTTCACTATGCCATCGCGCAAGCGACGCACAATCCCATCCTGGTTTCACTGTCGGTCGATCTGCGCACACGCATCAGTCTCAATCTGGGCGCGGAACCCTACACGAGCGAGGTGCGGCGCATTGCCATCGTTCAGCACCAGCAGCTTGTTTCGGCAATAGAGGAAGGCCGTGCCAATGACGCGGCCGAGCTTGCCGCCCTTCATTTCAGCCTGTCCGAGAAGCTCATGCGAGACATCGTCGCCCGGGCCAGTCTCGAGGAGACGGTGCCAAGGCCATGAACCGGCAACTGGCGTTCATCACCCGGCGCGTGCTTTTGACCATCCCCACGCTGTTCGTGATGAGTGTCATCGTTTTCCTGATCATCCGGCTGGTTCCGGGCGATCCGGTCCGCACCATGCTGGGCTTCCGTGCCACCGATGAGAACGTTGCGGAGTTGCGGCGCCAGCTCGGCTTGGACAAGAGCCTCTTCGAGCAATACGCAAACTGGATCGGCGCGTTGCTGCAAGGCGACCTTGGCAAGGACATCGTCAGCCACGCGCCGCTCTCAGAGCTCCTTGCGCAGCGCCTTCCGGTCACCTTCGAGCTCACCGGCCTCGCCATGCTGCTTGCCGTGCTGGTTGGAGTGCCGTTGGGCGTCAAGGCCGCGACAGGCGGACGCTGGGTGAACCGACTGACGGAGGGTTTTGTCGTCTTCGGCATCAGCGTGCCCGATTTCTGGCTGGGCATCATCCTGGTGCTCGTTTTCGCCGCCACCTTCCAACTCCTTCCTCCCTCGGGCTACGTGCCCTTCACCACCGACCCGCTGCTCAATTTGCGCTATATGGCGCTGCCGGTGATCACGCTTGCGGTCGGCGAGGCCGCCTACATCATGCGCACCACGCGCGGCGCGGTCAGCGAGGTGATGCAGCGGCCGTTCATCTCCTTCCTGCGCGCCAAGGGCATCAGCCCGCGCCGCATCGTCTTTGGCCATGCGCTGCGCAATGCCGGCCCGTCGATCGCCACCGTGATCGGCATCCAAGTCGGGGTGCTGCTCGGCGGTGCGATCATCATCGAGACCATGTTCGCGCTGCCTGGCGTCGGGCGGCTGGTGGTGACGGGCATCAACCAGCGCAACTATCCTGTTGTGCAGGTGGGCGTGCTGGCCATCGCGACCATCTTCATCGTCGTCTCGCTGGTCACCGATCTCATCGTCGGCTGGCTCGATCCCCGCGTCATGGATGGAGAGGCGACATGAGCGTAGAGGCGCCGGCCTCGATCGATGCGGTGCCGGTGCGCAGCTCGGCCAGAGGGTTCGTGCTGACCGGCAGCATCATGCTGGCCGCACTGGCGTTCGTAGCCGTCGCCGCGCCGTTCATCGCACCGCACGACCCTGAGGCCGTCGAGGTCAGCCGGGTACTCGGCGCGCCGGACCTCGCGCATCTGTTCGGCTCGGACGTTCTTGGTCGCGACGTTCTGAGCCGGGTAATCTACGCTTTGCGTGTGAGCCTTCTGGTGGCGATCTCGGCAGTCGCCGCGTCGCTGGTCATCGCCGTGCCGCTTGGCCTATTGGCCGGCTATTTCGGCAGTTGGGTGGACACCTCGATTTCACGCACTGTCGACATGATCCTGGTGCTGCCGGCGATGCTCCTGGCGATAACCTTCATCGCCATTTTGGGACCCGGCAGCGTGGTAGCGACCATCGCCATCGCCGTCATCTATCTGCCGATACTCGCCCGCGTCATGCGCACCAGCACGTTGGTGGTGACGCGCAACGACTATGTCGCCGGCTCGCGCGCCCGCGGCGCGAGCCATCTGCGCGTCATCGTCCAGCATGTCGCGCCGAATGCGCTGGGCCCGGTCATCGTGCAGGCCTCGGTGCTATGCGCCTTCGCGCTGCAGCTGGAAGCGGGATTGAGCTTCCTCGGCCTGGGTGTCCAGCCGCCAACCCCTTCGCTCGGCGGCATGCTGGCGGACGGGCGCGACGTGCTGAACCAGGCGCCCTGGGTCGAAATCTTTCCCGGACTTGCCATCGTCGTGATGGTCCTGGCCTTCAGCTTCCTCGGCGAGGGACTCCGCCGTGCTTTCGATCCGCGCGGGGTGGCCGGATGAACGCCGTGCTCGCCATCGACAATGTCGGTGTCCGCTTTGGCGCGAACGACGGGACAGCCTTGCGACCGGCGGTCGATGGCGTGTCGATTCAAGTCGAACGCGGCGAGATATTCGGCATCGTCGGCGAAAGTGGCAGCGGCAAGAGCACGCTTGCCAATGCGGTGATGGGCCTGCTGCCAGAGAATGCGCTTCTGACCGGCAGCATCCGGCTCAATGGGCGCGGCGTGATCGGGCTGACGGAAGATGAACTGCGACGCATGCGCGGCGCCGAAATGTCGATGATCTTCCAGGATGCGGCGGTCAGCCTCGATCCGACCTGGCCGGTCGGAGACCAGATCGCCGAGACGATCCGGGCCCATCGTCGTGTCCGCCGCCGCGAAGCGAAGCAGCGCGCCATCGAGCTGATGACGGAAGTCGGCATTCCGGACGCCGCCAATCGCTATGGCAGCGTGCCGCATCGCCTGTCCGGCGGCATGCGACAGCGCATCGTCATCGCTGCGGCACTGGCCAACAATCCGGGGCTCTTGATCGCCGACGAGCCCACCACCGCGCTCGATGTGACGATCCAGGCGCAGGTGCTGCAACTGATCGGCCGTCTGCGGCGCGAGCACGGCACCACCGTGCTGCTGATCACCCACGACCTGGGCGTCGTCTCGCAAGTCTGCGACCGTGTCGGCGTCATGTATGGCGGCCGGCTGCTGGAGGTGGCGAGCAAGGCCGATCTCTTCGCGCGCCCCAGCCATCCCTACACGCGCGCCTTGCTTGCTTCCAACCCCGCCGGCGCGCAGCGGCGCGGCCGCCTGCCGGTGATTCCGGCCGAGTGGAGCGTCGAGAGCCTCGATCAGTCCGAACGGTTGCGCGCCGGCCGGCCGCAAGATGCCGTGGAGGCTGTCCATGGCTGAGCTTCTGCGTGTCGAGAACCTCAGGAAGACCTACGCGACTGGAGGGCCGCCTTGGGCTCGTCACACGGTGGCCGCGCTTGACGATGTGTCATTCGATGTCGAGCGTGGCCGTACGCTTGGCCTCGTCGGCGAATCCGGCAGCGGCAAGAGCACACTCGGCCGGTGCATTCTCGGGTTGGTGAAGCTCGACAGCGGTCGGGTCCTGTTCGACGGGGCGGAAGTCCAGGACCTTTCCGGCCGCGCGCTGATGGACTTCCGCCGCCGCGTGCAGCCGGTGTTCCAGGATCCATATGGAAGCCTCGACCCCCGCTGGACGGTTGGACGCAGCGTGCGCGAAGCGCTCGATTGCTATCGCATCGGCACGCCGGCCGACCGCGAGCGGCGCGTCCTCGAACTGTTCGGTCGGGTGGGTCTCGACCAGGCGTTCGCTGGGCGGCTGCCCGTTCATCTGTCCGGCGGCCAGCGCCAGCGTGTGGCGATTGCCGCAGCTCTTGCCAGCGAGCCCGAGCTTATCATCGCCGACGAGCCTGTCAGCGCGCTCGACATGAGTGTTCAGGCGCAGATCCTCAACCTGCTGCTGGACCTTCAGGATGACCTCGGCGTCACCTGCATTTTCATCAGCCACGATCTCGGCGTGGTCGAGCACGTCAGCGACCATGTCGCGGTGCTCTATCGCGGCTCGCTGGTCGAGATGGGCTCGACCGAGAACCTCATGAGCGCGCCTCAACATGACTACACGCGCTCCCTGCTTGCCGCCGTTCCTCGTCCACCGCCCATGCACCAAGGAGGCTGTCGTGCCCAAGACTGATGTCAATGGAATCAGCATAAACTACCAAATCGACAACGAGGCTGGTCGAAGCGGCACCATCGTGCTCATAAACGGGCTGGCCGACGACCTGCTCTCCTGGGGGTTCCAGATCCCGGCACTGGTCGAGGAAGGCTACCGCGTGCTGCGCTTCGACAATCGCGGCATCGGCCAAAGCGACAGGCCGGCCGGCCCGTATTCGTCGCGCTTGCTCGCTGACGATGCCAAGGCGCTGGTCGATTCACTCGGCATGAAGGGGTTCCATCTGATGGGCGTGTCGATGGGCGGCATGATTGCCCAGGAGTACGCCTTGGCCTATGGCGGCGATCTGAAATCCCTGACGCTCGCCTGCACCTATGGCACGGCGGACGCGTTCTGCCAGACCATGTTCGCCATGTGGGCCGACCTGGCCACGGCAATCGATGTGCCGTTCGTCATGCGCGACGTCGCGCTGTGGGCCTTCACCGGGCCATTCTTCAACGAGCGGCCGGCCGACGCCTCCGAATTCGCGGCGGCGATGACCTCGCTCGACATGTCGCTCGAGGCCTATCTGGCGCAGCTCGCGGTGATCCAGAAGCACGACGCCATCGGCAGGGTCGGCAAGATCGCCACGCCGACGCTGGTGCTGGCCGGCGAGGAAGACATCCTCATCCCGGTGCGCCTGTCGAAGCAGCTCCAGGAGGCGATCCCCGGCGCGCGCTGGGCGACCACGCCGGGCGGCCATGCCTGCATGTGGGAAACGCCCGACGCCTTCAATTCGACCTTCGTCGATTTCGTCCGCAGCCAGTCCTGATAGTTCCGAACACGTTGACCCAAGAGAGGGGAGAGCACCATGCAACCCGCACATCACAGCCTGCAGCCCTTACGCAGCAGCGAACTGGTCCGCACGCTTGCAGCATTGTCGATAGGACTGCTCGCATCCCTCGCCGACAGCAGCGCTTGGGCCGCCGACATCAAGGCCGGCGGCGACCTGCGAGCGGCCCTGACGGGCGAACCCGACGTCCTCGATCCGGCAACCTCGTCGATCTACACAGGCGCGCAGGTCTATGAGGGCATTTTCAGCAAGCTCATCGACATCGACGCCGCCGGGAAATTCGTCCCCGACCTGGCGACTGCCTGGACGCAGGTCGATCCAACGACATGGAAGTTCACGCTGGTCGACAATGCGACCTTCCACAACGGTGACAAGTTCACCTCAGCCGACGTCAAATACACCTTTGAGCGCATCCTGGACCCAAAGACCGCCAGCGCCTACGCCGGTCTCTATGCACAGATCGCGTCGGTCGAGGCTGCCGATCCGCAGACCGCGATCTTCCACCTTAAGTCGCCTTTCGGTCCGTTCTTGACCAACCTCGCCACCAACGGCCAGATCGTCAGCAAGACGGCGATCGAAAGCGGCGATCCGGCGCGCAATCCCGTCGGCACCGGTCCCTTCGTCTTCGTCGAGTGGGTGCAGGGCGACCACGTGACGGTCAAGAAGAATTCCAACTACTTCAAACAGGGCCTGCCGCACCTGGATTCCATCACATTCCGATTCCTGCCGGTGGATCAGAGCCGGGTGGATTCCCTGTCGGCCGGCGAGCTCGACTGGATCGATGCGGTCCCGCTGCAGCAGGTGCCGGCCCTCAGAGACGATCCGCGGTTCACGTACGTCACCAGTCCGGTTGCAGGCATTCCCGATTACATCGCGCTCAACACCAAGATCGCTCCCTTCGACAACATCAAAGTGCGGCAGGCGGTGGCGCTGGCGATCAACCGCGCCGACATCCGCAACGTCGCCTATCTCGGCACCGGCGAAGATGGGCTGGAGGAAGTGCCGACGGGCTCTAGCTGGTACGACACTGCAGGGCTGTTCGCGCCGAATCAGGACATCGAAAAGGCAAAGGCGCTCCTGGCCGAGGCCGGCCTAGGCGACAGCATTTCGATCGAATATCTCGGACTGCCCCAGTATCCCGAGCTTCTGAAGACCGGACAGGTCTTGCGCGACCAGCTCAAGCAGATCGGCATCGATATGACCATCAAGCCAGTCGACGTGTCGGTTTGGTACGACGCCTTCGTGTCGGGCAAATACGTCATCACGAGCGCCTACCAGGAGCGGACCCTCGATCCGGACAATTTCTACTCGCTCGTGATAAAGTCGGGCGGGCCGATCAACACGACGGGCTATTCGAACCCGGAGGTCGATGCGCTGATCGAGAAGGCGGCGGCCAGCGTAGACGAAGCCGAGCGGAAGGAACTTTACAGACAGATCCGCACCATCGTGACCAGCGATGCGCCACTTGTCTTCGCGCACTACGAGACGCTCAACTATCTGATGAACAAGAACGTGACCGGCTCCGAAATCACACCGACACTGAGCCTTCACATGGAAAATATCGGCTTCACCGAGTAGTCCGAATTCGCAAACGAGGGGCTCCGCCCGTTCTCGTCGGGCGGCCATCTCACCCCCATCGGTTCGCGCTCAGCCCTTGATTGCCGAGCCCACGATCGAATCGACGAAGAAACGTTGCAATAACACGAAGAGCACGAGGGGCGGCAGAACTGCCATAGTCGCCCCTGCCATGACCAACCCGGTGTTCATGGCGCCGCGATTGTAACTGAGAAGGCGGCTCAGGCTTATCACGATCGGATAGTCCGCGCTGTTCCCCTGCAGGATGGTGAGCGGCCAGAGATAGCTGTTCCAGTGGTAGACGAAGGCAAAGAGCGCGAGCGCGGCAATTGCTGGCGCGATGCTTGGCGCGACGATCCGGTAGAGGATCAAGAGCTCGGATGCGCCGTCCATTCTGGCGGCGTCGATCAGGTCGTCGGGCACACCGGCGATGAACTGTCGCATGAGGAAGATGCCGAAGGCGTTGGCCAGGTTGGGCAGAATGACCCCTGCGAGGCTGGTGCCCAGCCCGAGGGAGCCCATCAGCCGGTAGAGCGGAATGAGCGTGACGATCGGCGGCAGGAACATTGTTGCGACCAAAAGGGCAAAGAGGGCGGAGCGGCCGCGAAAGCGATATTTCGCAAATGCGTAGCCCGCCATGAGGCTGGTCACGAGAATGCCCGAAGTGGTCACCGCGGCAATGACGAGAGAGTTCCACATCGAGCGGCCGACATTGACCACCCCTGCCACCTTTTCATAGGCTTCGAAGCTCGGGTCCCTCGGGATCCAGACCGGCGGGACCTGCATGGTTTCGGCTGGGGTCTTGAGGCTGGAGAGCAACATCCAGGCGAGCGGAAAGGCGGCAGCGACGCATACCAGCACCATCAGCGTCGCCAGCAATGCCCGGCCGCCCGCCGAGCCGCGGCGCAGGCGCTGTGCGGGAGCGTTCCGGGCGGCGTTCATTCATGATCCTTCCGATTGGCGTAGGCGAACAGTGCCGCAACCACGACGACCAGCGCCAGCATCAGCGTCACCGCCATCGCGGAACCGAGCCCGCCCTGGGCACGCTCGATCCCGACGCGGCGGATGTGATAGGTGAGAACGTTCGTCGAGCCGACGGGTCCCCCTTGCGTGATCAACGCGACAGGCTCGAACACTTGCACCGCATTGATGACGGCGATCACCGCGCTGAACAAGAGCGTCCTGCGCAGCAACGGCAAGGTCACGGAGCGAAACTGCTGCCAGGCATTGGCGCCATCGAGCGTCGCTGCCTCGTAGAGACTGCCGGGAATCTGGGTCAGGCCGGCGACGGCGAGCACCGTGAAGTAGCCGATCTGCTGCCACACATTGAGGAGCACGATCGAATAGAGCGCGGTCGAGGGTGAGGACAGCCAAGGCTGCGGACCGATGCCCACCAGGCCGAGCATCTGGTTCAACGGGCCCTCGGTTGGAGAATAGAGCTTGGACCAGACCAGCGCGACGGCGATCATCGGTACCATGTAGGTCGAGAAAAGCACCGTCCTTAGCATGGTGCCTCCGGCAATCCGCCGTTGGTGAACCATCAGGCCGAGGGCAACCGAGAGCGGAAGGATGAGCAGCACCGACAGCAAGGTGTAAAGCGCCGTGTTGGCAAGGGCACCCTTGAAGTCGCGTCCGACGGAGGATGTGCCGAAGATCTCTGAAAAGTTGTCGAGGCCGACGAAGGCGGCGCTGGAGAAGGGGGTCTGCGACGACCAGTCCTGGAAGGCGAGCCACACAGTCAGCAGTGTGGGAAGGAACACGAAAATGCACATCAGGGCGACAGCAGGCGACAGCAACAGGGCCGCCGACCGCCGATCGCCTTGCGTCATCCCCTAGAAACTCAGGCGAGCCAAGGTTGCCGCCCTACCGGGCGGCCTTCTCCAGGATCGCAGAGGCATCCTTCTGTGCATTTTGCTGGGCGTCCTTCGCCGAGGTCTGCCCGTATTGAACGGCTTCGAGCGTCTGCTGGAGCGACTCGGAGAATTCCTGTCCGCCGAGCACCACCGGGAACGGCTTTGCGTCAGCGAGCACGCTGACATAGCCAGCGAGAAAGTCGGAGCCGAGCTTGTCCTTGTAGGCTTCGACGTCGGAAGACCGGGACGGCAGGATGCCCATCGACATCAAGATACCCGCCATCGCAGAGCCACCATTCTGTGCCGATTTGGGACTGTTCAGCCAAGCGAGAAAATCCCATGCCGCCTTCTGCTCAGCCTCGCCCGCATTGGCGTTCACCACCGTCATCCAGGAGTAGGAGATCGAGCGAGGCTTGTCTCCGCTCGGTCCGACCGGGATGGGTGCGGTGGCGATATCGGCAAACTTGTCGCCCATGCCGCTCTTGAGCGCACTCTCCCACCAATTGGCCATGATGATCATGCCGGTCTTGCCGGAAACGAAATTGTCGAGGAACGGGCCCGTCGTGTTGGCGTCGGCCGTCGCCATCGAAGGGTCGCTGGCGCCAGACTTTATCAGCTCTTCATAGAGCGCGAAGGTCTCCCCCGCCTGTTTGCTGTCCAGCGCAGGCTTGCCGTCGACAACCAGATCGCCACCATTGGAGACCAGAAGCGAGGCGAAGGGATGGACCACGCCAGCTGCCCAGGAGTTGATCATGCCGAAGCCCTGCTGGCCGGCGTCCTTCTTCGTCAGCTTCGTCGCGGCGTCCTTAAATTCGTCCCAGGTCTTCGGCGCAGACGCGATGCCGGCGTCCTTGAACAGGGCCTTGTTGTAGTTCAACGCATAGACGTCGATCTCGTTGGGGATGCCATAGAGCGTACCGTCGACGCTCGCCGCCGAGACGACGCCGGCCGGCCAGCCGCTCTTCACCTCGCCCACGACAGCCTCGGGCGCCGGCGCCACGAGCTTGTCGCGGACCAGCTCCGGCAGCCACAAATCGTAGATGCCGGCGATCGTCGCACCGTCGGCGCCGCCGCCCTGCGAGCGGAGCGTCGTCAGCAGGTCGCCGAAGGGAACGGCCCGGACCGTCACCGTGACGTCGGGATTGGTCTTGGCATAGTCCTTGGCGGCCGCCTCGAGCAGCGCCACCGTCTCAGGAGACCAATGGGTCAGATACGAGATGTTCACCGCTTGGGCGACGCTGGCCCCGGCAAAGAGGGACACGCCAGCCGCGACGACGCAACGCAGAGTCCAGTTCGATGTCATAAGGCCGCTCCCATTGATTTTCGTTCCCCAGACGTTATGATGAGTTGGGGAGTATGGCAAGGGCTCAGTGTCGTCGAACTTCCCCTGGGGCGGTGCTCGAGGGACTCTGGAATTCAGGCTGATATGGAAGCAATTTCAGCATCTTATAGCTTGGTCGGTCGTCGGGCACGCGATGCTCGGTAGCACGCGTGCCGGTTTCCGCTCGTTGCCGCATGTCATTATAATGACTCGCAGCATCCGGACGGGCTCGTGAACGCCGTATTGGCCATCGATCTGGGTGGCACGAAGCTGCGTGCAGCTTGTTTCATGGGCGACGTCGCGGCGTTGGCGACACTCGCCGAGGAACCGGCTCCGACGAGCCGAGTCGGCTTCGTCGAGCGTATCCGACGGCTGTCTCAGGAGGCCGGAGACGCCCGGGCGCTCGGCTTGGCCGTGCCGGGCCTGGCGACAGGAACGATCTGCCACTGGGTGCCCAATCTGCCCTTCCTCGACGGGCTCGATCTCAGCAAGGTTTTTCCGCATCTGAGCGTCGGCCTCGGCAACGACGCGCAGCTATCATTGCTGGCAGAGGCGAAAGCAGGGGCGGCCATGGGACTGACCGACGCCGTCCTGCTGGCAATCGGCACGGGGATCGGCTCCGCAGTTCTTGCGAACGGGAGCATCCTGGCTGGGGCGCATGGCGCCGCCTGTTCCTTCGGCTTCGCCTGCGCCGACGAGGCGGACGAGGGCGATCCGCTGAACGGCTGGCTTGAGCGCTCGGCGTCCGGCCGCGCTTTCGACGTGCTGGCCGCCACCATCGACCTTGCCGACGGCGCGGCCCTGATTGCCGCCGCTCGTGCCGGCGACGGGGCGGCGCTGGCACTGCTAGAGCAGCCGGCTGAGCGCCTCGCCACGGCGCTGGCCGGGGCGGTCGCCCTTCTCGATCCTCAGGCGATCCTCATTTCGGGCGGCCTCGCCGAGTCGGTGGACGTGCTGGGTCCCCGGATCGAGGCCGCTTTGCGGCGGCGCCTGCCGCCGCACCTTCAGGCGATCACCGTCAAGGCAGGCGCATTCGGCGCCCGCGCTGGGCTGGTCGGAGCCGCTCTGGCCGGCGCTGCCGGCGAGGACTGGAGGCAGCGGGAATGACGGAGCCGGCCTTCCCGCAGCCGGACCGGAGCCGGCCCGAGCCGCTCTGGTATCAGGTCGAGCAGGCGATCCGCGCCATGGTCAGGAGCGGGGAGTGGCCTACCGGCACCCAGATCCCATCCGAGGACCGGCTATGCGCCATGTTTGGGGTCAGCCGCATCACGCTGCGCCATGCCCTGCGAAATCTCGACGAATTCGGCTTGCTGCGGCGTGAGCACGGTCGGGGTACCTTCGTGAGAAGTGCCATGCTGGTGGCCGGAACCCGCGAGCTCACGAGCTTTACCCAGGAAATGGGGCATCGCGGCATGGTCGCGAGCTCGCGACTGCTCGATTGCGGGCTTTCCGTAGCCGATGCCGCGGCGGCAGAGGCGCTCGAGATCGAGGAGGGCGACCCGGTCATCCGCATTCGCCGATTGCGCTTGGGCAACGAGGCGCCGATCGGCATCCAGACCGCGCGGCTCGCCGGATCGCGGGTGCCCGGCTTCCTCGATTCGGGGCTGCTGCAGGGATCTCTTTACGAGGCCTTGGAGCGGCGCTACGGCATAGTCCCGATCGAAGCTCGCGAAGTCTATCGCGTGGCAGCCGTCGGTACGGCGGATGGCGAACTTCTTGACCTCCCGCCCGGCAGCCCGGCTTTCGTGGTCGAGCGCATCACCACCGACGAGCGCGGGCCGTTCGAGTTCACCGTCTCCGTCATGCGCGGCGACCGCTACGAGATCCGCTCGACCCTGCGCGCCGGAAGGTTGCCAGGTGGCGAGCGCTCTTGACCTCTTTCCCCAACGCAAGGAGCCATTCCCGTGTCCGATCTCTACATCCCTCGACTCGCCCAACTCATCGAACAGGCGTCCGAGACCAACCAGGTAGCCTTCGAAGAAGCGTCCCTCCGGTTTGCCGATTCTCTGCAAGGAGGCGGCCTCGTACACCTTTACGGCTCAGGGCATTCGGTGTTGCCGTGCCAGGAGATCTTCCCACGCTATGGCAGCTATGTCGGTTTCAACCCGCTCAGCGACCCGCGCGTGATGTGGCACAACGTGCTGGGCGCTGGCGGCGTGCGGGAGCTCCTCTGGCTGGAAAGGACGGAGAACTACGCCGAGAAGTTTCTTGATCACCAACCGCTCAACGAGGGCGACTCGATCATCATCTTTGGCCACAGCGGCCGCAACGCCTCGGGCATCGACACCGCGCTCTATGCCAAGCAGCGCGGCCTCTTCGTCGTCGCGATCACCGCCAAGAGCAATCTTGACAAGCCTGCCACCCACTCTTCCGGCAAACGGCTCGCCGACGCGGCCGACCTCGTCATCGACACCTGCGCGCCCATCGAGGATGCGATCGTGCCGATCTCCGGCTGGTCGCGGCCGGTCTCCGGCTCGTCGACCGTGCTGGCGATGATCCTGGCGCACGAACTCGTCGCCCGTACGGCTAAGGCGCTCGCCGAGCGTGGCATCGAGCTGCCGGTGTTCGCCTCGCCTACCATCGCCGGCGTGACCTTGCACGACACCGATATGATCTACGGGGTCTACCGCGAGCGCATGCTGGAGGCGCAAAGGAAGCACCTGCCGGCCTTCCAGGCTCGCATGAAGGGGGAGGGGGCGTGAACGGCAAGCGCTCTCCTCGGCAGCACGGTCACGACCTTATTTTGTCGGTGCCGGGTGAAAGCTCGGGTCGAGCTCGCAAATCGGGATGGGAGCCGCCTGACTAGGTCAACGAACTTAGCCGCTAAGTCCAGCTTCGCTCCATGCGGATCTTTGGACGTATTGGGCCTCACCAGCATGCCGGCCGCCAGTCTTGGCACGTGCGAGTCGAGTGGCAGAGCGTGATTGACTGGAGCGAGCCGGAATGGTCCCGTCCGGCGAGCCTTTCGGTTCTCGCCGTGGCCAACTTCGGGGGCGCTGGTACCGCGGCCGTGCAATCCCTCGTCGCGGAAGTCCGAAAGGAGCTCCGGGTCCAGCCGGGCCGAAACCACAGGCACGCCACTGCGTACTCCCTGAAACCGTCAGTCGAACAGGTTCTTGTTGGATTGCCGCAATGCATTCTTCTGAACCTTCGCCATCGCATTGCGCGGAAGTTCTTCGACGAAGACGATTCGTTTAGGCAGCTTGTAGCTTGCCAGCTGGTCCCGCAGGGCCGCCATGATCACCGCTTGATCGATCTTCGTGCCCTTGTCAGGCACCACGGCCGCGACAACGGCCTCGCCGAAATCCGGATGCGGGACACCAATCACCGCGCTCTCAAATACACCTGGCAACGCATCGAGCACGAGTTCTATTTCCTTCGGATAGACATTGAACCCGCCGCTGATGATGAGATCTTTTTCTCGCCCGAGGATCCATACGTAGCCGTTCGGATCTATCTTTCCCAAGTCGCCGGTTATGAAGAATCCGTCGGATCGGAACTCCCGCCGCGTTTTGTCCGGCATATTCCAGTAGCCGGCGAATACGTTGGGACCTCGCACCTCGATCATGCCGATTTCGTCGCCGCCCAGCGGCTTGCCGTTCTCGGGATTGGTGATCCTCACTTCGACATCCGCCAAAGGAAGCCCGACAGAACCCGGCACTCGATCGCCGTGGAGAGGGTTGGAGGTGTTCATGCTTGTTTCCGTCATGCCATAGCGTTCGAGTATGGCATGACCGGTCCTGCGCCTGAACTCGGCATGCGTGTCGGCCAGCAGAGGCGCCGATCCAGAAATGAACAACCGCATCTTCGCCGCGGCTTCCACCGTCAGCAGGGGTTCGGCCAGCATACGCGTGTAGAAGGTCGGCACGCCCATCAAAACGGTAGCCTCGCCCATGGCAGCAATTATTCTCCTGGCATCGAACTTCGAATGGAACAGCATGCGTGCACCGCAGAGCATCGCCACGTTCGTCGCAACAAAGAGTCCGTGCGTATGAAACATCGGCAGTGCATGGATCAGCACATCGCCTTCGGAGAAGCCCCAAGCCTTGACTAGCGTGCGAGCATTACTGAGCAGGTTCGCATGCGTCAGCATTGCGCCTTTGGAACGGCCGGTGGTACCGGACGTGTAGAGAATGGCTGCAAGATCCTCAGGGTCTCGCGCGAGGTCGATCCAATCGTCGCCTGCGTCCGCTGCAAGCCGCGTGAGCGAGCCGTTGCCGCTCGCGTCCAGCGTCTCAAGGTGCAGAATTCCGGTCGATGCGCAAACCGCCTTGAGAGCTTCCGCTTTGGACGGATCCGCCACCAGAACGGTTGGCTGGGCATCTCCAAGGAAATAGCTGACCTCGGCAGACGTGTAGGCGGTGTTTAACGGGAGGAAGACTGCCCCGGCGCGCACGGTCGCCAAATAGAGTAGGAGCGCCTCAGGGGACTTCTCGACTTGGACTGCAACGCGATCGCCGGCGCCCACTCCCAATGACGACAAAGCTGCGGCATAGCGGCCGGACGCTGCTACGATCTCACCAAAACTGAATTTGCGGCCGTTCTCCAGCATCATGCAGGTGCACAAGCGATCGCGGCTGGCAGGGAGCAGGCCGTCTATCAGGTAGTTTGTCATAAGTTTCGACTGACGAGTTGCGGTCTTGAACTGGGGCGGACCAAAGCAAGGTGCCTCAATGGACGCGAGCAGGCAGCCAATGAATGCTGCAACGTCTGTGGCTTTTCTAGGCTCTCAGGTGACCACCGAAAGGCTCGCCGAGGTTGCGACGCCTGGGAAGGGCCCGATCCTGGCCGGGCGATGCCCGGACTGGAAGAGGTTGCTGTGCAGATTGGCGATCCATTGCTTGCCCTCCGTCGTCAACTCCAGATAGCGGATTGCGTCGCCGATATAGGGCTCGACCTGGAGCGTGTAGAAATCGGTGAAGATCGCACCGAGATCAGCGCAGTTCCTGCAGCCTAGCTTTTCCGCCATCCCGATCTCGGAGAACTCGGCAAAGAGCGCCGTTAGCTTGCGATGGTAGAAGGGATCGGCGAGCTGGCCGATCAAGTCTGCGGCTCTAACCAACGCCGGCTCGGTGTTGGTGACCTGGTAGGCCGGGTCGTTCGGGACCGGAAAGCGCGTCATCTCGATCGCTGCGACGATGCGCTCCTCGTCGATGAACTTCGAGGACGTAAACCGTTGGCGCGCATAGATCTTGGCGCGGTCTATGTGATAGGGCGCAAGCACCGCGTCGGAGGCGCCGCGCGGTGGCGTGTAGCGGTCCCCGGCCTCGTTCATGATGATGCTGTCGTCGGTATCGCCGTCGCACACACCGCGCGCCATACCGATATCGTGCACCAGGAGGGCGCAAGTGTAGTGCAGCCAGTCATCAGGGGTCAGGGATTCCGAAAGGAGCCGGCCGCGAATGATCTGCTGCCCGGCCAGCGTGACCATGAGTGTGTGCTCAATGTTGTGGTACAGCGCGTTCGAATTGCCGATGCGCTCGAGGACAAGGCGGGCCGCCCCGCTCATGTAGCTCGCATACTCCGGGTTGCGATGCGAAAAATACTGGAGGTAAAGTTCTGACAGGTAGTCGCCGAGCCGGTCGGCCATGATGGAGATCGGATTGAGCATGACGATCGCTCCCAACCGTTTTGAAGCACGACAAGTAGCGCCGGTAGCGCCGGGCTGCGACCCATCCTAGCACGCTTCAGGCCTCGATATTATCTTGAACACTAGGCCAGCGGCCCTCTCAAAGATTCGCCAGCAGCGCCTTGGCCTCCTGCAAAACGGGCGAATCGAAGCCCTCGGTGAACCAGTCATAGATCGGGACGAGCAGACTGCGCGCCGCGTCGCGCTTGCCCTGGCCGCGCCAGAGCCGGGCGAGACTGATTGCGGCGCGCAGTTCCCATAACTTCGCACTCTGTCGTTGTGCGATGTCGATGGCTTGCAGAAAGCAGCGCTCAGCAGCGGCGTATTCATCTTCGTTGCCCATCAACTCTCCCCGAACCCGATAAAGCTCGGCCTCGAACCACCGATCATCGGTTTCCGCGAGCAGTTGTTCGGCTTCAAGGAGATGGCCTAGTGCCAGGTCCCGCTGCTTCGCTTTCCCCTCCGCATCGGCGAGCACGGTAAGGACAAAGGGAACAAACTGGACCGCTCCCGTAGCGACATACTGTGCCAGGCCGGTCTTCATCTGGGCGATCCCCTCGGCGGTCTGACCAATCTCGGACATTGCTAAGCCTCGCCAAAAGGTCGCAGTGGCGCGAAGGAAGGAGAACCCATGCTCCTCCGAGAGGGCGATGACAGCGTCTGCCTGCGCTTGCAGACGTTCGCCAGGACACGTTGCAAAATCGGCCAAGCAGCTAAGGTGCAACGCATGGGCAAGGTTGAACGCATGACCGAGCCTACGCGCCTCCTCCACCGCCGCCTTGCTTCCGAGTCGTGCTTGATCGAGGTAACCAAGATAGGTCAGGTTCGCCGAAAGATAGGCGAGCATGGTAACCTTGGCATCTTGCGCGGCGACCGACATGTAGAAGGGGCGGTCTTTGGGATCAAATTGGGCGAGCCCCTTTTCGAGGTGTGCCCGCGCGGCCGAAAATTCGCCGAGCTGAAAGCAGGTCGAGCCGCTAAGCCGATGGCCCATCAAGATCACTGCCGCATCTGAAGTGTCCTCGCCCCTTCGCATCATCTCGGAGGCGAGCTCTCGCGCTACGTGCAGCGGGCCTTTCATAAGGCGAAATGCCCACTGGCCGTATAACACCTGCACGATTTGTGGTGGTCGGTCGAGCTGTTCACAAAGCGCCCGTGCACGCTCGAAGGCCTCACCCACCGCCGGAGCAGCGAAGCCCTGGGTCGCGATCAGCACACGCCCAAGTCCAAGCTGCAATTCGAGTTCATGACTCTGGCGGGAAGCAGAGGCAGGCAAGCTCGTCAGCAACGCGAGACCCTTAGTCAGATGGGACGTAGCCTCTGCCATGGCGGAACGCGCGACAGCCCGCTGGCCGGCCCGGGCGTAGTAAGCCGCCGCTTGCTCGGCTGAACCCGCCATGGCCCAGTGTTGCGCAAGGAGTTCAGGCTGTGCTTCAGCGACCTCCGGCCACTTTTTCTCCAATGCATCGGCGACACGATTGTGTAGCTGTTGGCGCTTGCCGCGCAACAGCGTGCCATAGCCCGCGTCCTGAACCAGCGCGTGCTTAAAGAGGTAGGTTGTCAGTGGCGGCGCCCCTCGGCAGAATGCCAGACCGGCGGTAACGAGCTCATCCAATGCTGCATTTAGCTCCGCAGCATTCCGCTGTGCGACTGCTGCCAGCAGTTCGTAGGAGAACTCCCGACCGATAACGGAGCCGATCTGCGCGATCTCCTTGGCGGCTGAGCCAAGCTGGTCGAGTCGTGCCATCAAGGAGGCATGCAGTGTGGCTGGCACGTTCAACGCGGTTGTTGCGGCTCGCGACAACACAATCTCCGCGCTGCCGCCTTCCAGCACAGCCTTGGTCAGCTCCTCGACATACAGCGGCACTCCATCTGTCCGTTCGACGATCTCGGCGACAACATCGGCCGGTAGCACTTCCTTGCCGGCGACGCGTTGCACCAGCTTGGCGCCGTCGCGACGAGCGAGCCGATTGAGAACAAGCATCGTAACGTGTGCTTGTCCCGTCCACGGTGACTGAAATTCCGGGCGGAACGTGATGATGAGCAGCACCGGCAAGCCAGGGACGCGCTCGATGACGAGCTCGAGCAGCTCGCGAGAGCTGGGGTCGATCCAGTGCACGTCTTCAAACAGCATCAGCACCGGGCCTTGCCGTGCCAGGCCTTCGAGTTGCCGGAGCAGCGCTTCGAAGGTTTTCGACTTCTTGCGCTGGGGCGTCAGCTGAAGAGGTGGGAAGCGGCCCTCGGTCGGCAACGATAGCAACTCGGCCAGCAGCGTCCCATCCTCGGGCGAAACTGGGCCAAGTAGCGCCGCCAGCTTGTCCAGCTTGTTTTCAGGCGGTTCGTCGCGCACCAATCCAGCGGCACGCTCGAGCTGTGCGATTGTCGGGTGGAGCGCGCTGTCCTGGTGGTGAGGCGAGCAGAAATAGCGCAGGCGGGTGTACGGCTCATTCGCGATGCGCTCCTGTAGGGTGACGATGAGACGCGACTTTCCTATGCCCGCCTCGCCCGATAGCTGCACGACGTGGCCCTCACCGCTCTTTGCCCGCTGCCAATGGCGCTTCAGCAGGTCGACCTCCTCGTCGCGTCCGACCAGCGGCGTGGTTTTTGCCCCACGCAAGGCCTCGAACCGGCTTTCGACGGTACTTTCGCCAACCACCTGAGAGGCATGCACCGGTAGGGGAAAGCCCTTAGCCTCCACTGCGCCGAGGTCGTGATATTCGAAGAGATCGCCGACGAGCTGCCTCGTTTGCGGCGCGATCACAACCGTGTCTGGCTGGGCCAAAACCTGTAGCCTGGCCGCAAGGTTGGGTGTGTCGCCGACGACCCCGCGTTCCTGCCCTTCGCCCGAATTGATCAGATCGCCCACGACCACCTGCCCGGTTGCAATGCCAACCCGAACGCTTAACGGTTCAGACTGCTGGAGCCGCCTGACGGTGTCGATGAGGGAAAGGCCAGCGCGCACCGCCTGTTCCACGTCGTTCTCGCGCGCCTGCGGATAGCCGAAATACACCAACACCCCCTCGCCCATATACTGTGCAACAAAGCCGTCGAAGCGGGCGATCGTTTCGGCGACTGAGCGATGGTAGGCTCCGATGATCTCCCGCAGATCCTCCGGATCCAGCCGCGACGCGAGCACCGTCGAGCCGACGAGATCGACGAACATGACGGTCAGCTGTCGACGCTCTGCTGCGGGTTCTGCTGCGCGAGGCTCAATTTTTAGCCTATCACGGCTCGGCATAGGATGGATCGTGGATTGCCCCCCCTCCACGATTGCTTTGAGGAGCCTTTTACGATGGCCGAGCACCACACCCAGTTTTTCAAGGTCGGCATCCGTCAACTCGGGCAGGACCTCAGCGTCGATCGCGTTATCGCGAAAAACCTGCTCGTATTGCCCCAGCCCGAGACCTCGCAACCAAGCGGCAATGTCCACAACAGTTCCCCCAGGGCTGAACTCGCCCTTCGCCTCATGCTAGCTCAGACGAACGGGAAATGCTTCTGGTTTGGAAGACCAATTTCCACCGGAAGTACGGTGGCTTAGGGCTTCGAGGCGATGACGGCTCATCGTTACTATGGGTCAGGTCACGACGAGGGCCACGCCAAATCCGAATGTCCGCTCTTTCGCTCCAATTCCGCTACGAGCTCCTAATCTCTATATCTCAGCGCATCGACCACAGCTGCGAATGCGGGAGAGGCTTGGCGGCGGCTCGGGTAATAGAGATGATAGCCTGGGAAGGGCTGGCACCAGTCGTCAAGCACGCACGTGAGCTCTCCCCGCGCGATGTGTGGCAAGGCCATGTCCTCTGGAATGTAAGCCAGGCCGTGGCCGGCGAGGGTGGCCCGAAGGATCGGCAGCGTGCTGTTGAAAACCAGCTGGCCGTCGACGCGGACGTTGAGCGCCTGGCCGGCCTTGTCGAACTCCCAGGCGTAAAGTCCGCCATAGGTTGTGAGCCTCAAGTTGATGCAGCGATGGTCGGTAAGGTCGTGCGGGGTCTGAGGCAACGAACAGCTAGCGAAGTAGGATGGAGAGCCCACAACGACAAGCCGCCAGTCTGGCCCTATGCGAACCGCAATCATGTCCTTTGCGACATGCTCGCCTAGCCGCACGCCGGCGTCGTGGCGCTCGGCGACAATGTCGGCAAGCCGGTTTTCGATGTAGATCTCGATCTTGATATCCGGGAACTTTGACAGGAAGGGGTCAAGCCGCGGCCACAGGATCGTATTGACCGCATGTTCGCCCGCTGTAATTCGGATGGTGCCGGCCGGCTTGTCTCTAAGCTCCGATAGCGCCTCGATCTCTGCCTCGATCTCCTCGAAGCGTGGGCCGATGGAGACGACAAGGCGCTCACCAGCCTCGGTCGGCGACACGCTGCGTGTGCTACGCGTGAGCAGCCTCAGCCCCATGCGGGTTTCCAGCCGACGGATCGTATGGCTGAGGGCTGACTGCGACACGCCGAGCTTGGCGGCAGCGCGGGTGAAGCTGCGTTCCCTGGCAACCGCAAGAAAGGCCATCAGATCGCTGAGATCACCGCGTGCCATTTATGAATTCCTGTCATATGGGCATGCCGAATGTAGCACCTAGTCGCAGAGTGCCAAGAGCTCTAGTTGTCCCTGCAGTACCGACGAGGCGCCTGGAGGCACAAGATGAAGATCAGCCGCGCAGGATCGCAACCATCCGTCAGGGGCTCGACTGAGTGGTTCACCGGCACCGTTCGCATCGATCCGCTGTTCCCCGCCGTGGCGCCGGCGCGGGCGGCCGGCAACGCCGTCACCTTCGAGCCCGGTTCGCGGACGGCATGGCACACGCATCCTCTGGGGCAGGTGCTGATCGTGTTGGCCGGCACAGGAAAGGGTTCAACGGCTAGGCGGCCCGGTCGAGGAGATACGTCCGGGCGACGTGGTCTGGTTCGAGCCCGGCGAGAAGCACTGGCACGGCGCGTCGCCAACGACGGCAATGACACATGTCGCCATCCAGGAAGCGCTGGAAGGCAAGGCCGTCGAATGGATGGAAAAGGTTAGCGACGGTCAATACGGCGCTTGAGCGCCGGAAAGGACAGGACAATGCAAAAACGCGCACTCGGCAATAGCGGTTTCGAAGTCTCAGCGATCGGGCTCGGCTGCATGGGCATCAGCCAGTCCTATGGGCTGCCGATGGCTTTGCCAGACGCGGTAGGGTTGATCAGGGCGGCGTTCGACAGGGGCATCACCTTCTTCGATACT
Organism: Mesorhizobium sp.; assembly: GCA_040510195.1. Taxonomy (GTDB): domain Bacteria; phylum Pseudomonadota; class Alphaproteobacteria; order Rhizobiales; family Rhizobiaceae; genus JBEVJK01. Next base: position 57,047 of record JBEVJK010000133.1, read on the forward strand.
GCCGAAGTCTATGGCCCCTACAAGAATGAGGAGGTCGTCGGCGAGGCGCTTCAGCCGATCCGCGACCAGGTGGTTATTGCCACGAAGTTTGGCATTGACATCGAGGGAGCCGGCACGAGTGGCATGGACAGCCGGCCGGAGCATATTCGCGCTGTTGCAGAGGCTTCCTTGAGGCGTCTTCGCACCGATCGTATCGATCTGTTCTACCAACACCGCGTCGATCCGAACGTGCCGATGGAAGACGTGGCGGGCACCGTCAAGGAGCTGATCCAGGAAGGCAAGGTCAGGCATTTCGGCCTGTCCGAGGCTGGCGTGAAGAACATTCGCCGGGCCCATGCGGTGCAGCCGGTGGCGGCGCTGCAGAGCGAGTATTCGCTCTGGTGGCGCGAACCCGAGGAAGCAATCATTCCAACCCTCGAGGAACTTGGGATCGGCTTCGTCCCGTTCAGCCCACTCGGCAAGGGGTTCCTGACCGGCGCCATTGACGCGAGGACGAGCTTCACCCACGACGACTTCCGCAACACCGTGCCTCGCTTCTCACCGGAAGCGCGGCTGGCGAACCAGCCCTTGGCCGACGCAATCCGCAACATTGCCATCAGCAAGAAGGTGAGCCCTGCCCAGATCGCGCTCGCCTGGCTGCTGGCGCAGGAGCGATGGATCGTTCCGATCCCCGGTACGACGAAGCTGCCTCGCCTGGAGGAAAACGTCGGCGCGGCCGGCGTCGACTTAACGCCCGACGAGCTCCGCACCATCGACAGTGCGGTGTCGACGATCACGCTTCAGGGAGCCCGGTACCCCGAACACCTGCAGCGGCTGGTAGGTCGCTAAAGAGCATCGACGAGTACGGAGCCGCGAAGATGGGGCGCAGGTTATCGAAGCCTTGGATCGTCGTACTGGCATCGACGATCATCGTCATCGCCGTTCTGTTCGTCATCTATCGCCTGGTGGATCCCCTGCCGCCGCATCGCTTCACGATCGCCGCCGGGGCTGTGGGATCCGGGTATGACAACGCTGCGAGGCAATACGCGCGGATACTCGCCCGCCATGGTGTCGCGCTGGAGGTCCGTAATTCTGCTGGCGCGGTGGAGAATCTTGATCTGCTGCGCGATGGCG
>JBEVJK010000134.1:0-46687 GCA_040510195.1 Mesorhizobium sp.
GCCCGCCAGCGGCTTAGCGCCGAAGAGTCCGGCTGGTCAACCCGCCTTCGACGGCTTCAGCGACCAGCTGCCGGCGCCGTTTCGGGTCGACCGGTGCCGAGAAGGCCCTGCCGGATCAGGTGTTGAACTTGAAGAGCAGGACGTCGCCGTCCTGGACGAAGTAGTCCTTGCCTTCGTCGCGCGCCTTGCCGGCCTCGCGGGCGGGCACCTCGCCGCCGAGCGCGATGAAATCCGCATAGGCGATGGTCTGGGCGCGAATGAAACCCCGCTCGAAGTCGCTGTGGATGACCCCGGCTGCCTGCGGCGCCCGGGTGCCGCGGCGGATGGTCCAGGCACGCGTCTCCTTGGGCCCGGCGGTGAAGTAGGTGATAAGGTCCAGAAGGTCGTAGCCGGCTCGGATCAGCCGGTCGAGGCCGGGCTCCTCCAGGCCCATGGACGAGAGGAACTCGTGCTGCTCCTCGTCGGCGAGCTGCGCCACCTCGGCTTCGATGGCGGCCGAGATCGTGACGGTGCGGGCGCCTTGCGTGGCAGCCAGCCTCTCGACGGCCGCCGTATGCGCGTTGCCCGCAGCGGCATCGGCCTCGGCCACGTTGCAGACATAGAGCACGGGGTGCGACGTCAGCAGGTTGAGGCCCTGCAGGATTGCGAGGTCTTCCGGCGACATGCCCTGCAGCAGCGCACGCACCGGGCGGCCCGCCTGCAGGAGGGCCAGCGCCTTCTCCATCATCGGCAGCACCGCCATGGCTTCCTTTTCCTTGCCGGTGGCCCGCTTGCGGATCTGGACGATGCGCCGTTCGAGGCTCTCGAGGTCGGCGAGCATCAGCTCGGTTTCCACGGTCTCGGCGTCGGCGACCGGATCGATGCGGCCTTCGACGTGGGTGATGTCGTCATTCTCGAAGCAGCGAAGCACATGGACGATGGCGTCGACCTCGCGGATGTTGGCCAGGAATTGGTTGCCCAGGCCTTCTCCCTTGGAGGCGCCGCGCACCAGGCCGGCGATGTCCACGAAAGAGATGCGGGTCGGAATGATCTCCTTGGACTTGGCAATCGCGGCGATGGCGGCCAGGCGCGGATCCGGTACCGCCACCTCGCCGGTGTTGGGCTCGATTGTGCAGAACGGGTAGTTGGCGGCCTGAGCGGCAGCGGTTCGCGTCAAGGCATTGAAAAGCGTCGACTTTCCGACGTTCGGCAGTCCGACGATGCCGCATTTGAAGCCCATGGTCGTTCGATCCTGTGAGGTGTTTCGTCTATTTCCCGCCGAAGAGCTTCTTCAGCATCGCCGCCATCGGGCCGCTCTCCGGCAGTTTTGGGGCAGCTTGGGCAGGGCGCGCCTGGCGGATGTGGCTCCGCCCGCGGGCCGGAGCCTCGCCCGGCGACTGTTTCGCGTCCTGCTTTTGGGAGAGCGCGATGCGGTTCATGAAGCCGCTCTCGTCGTTGCGGACGAGCAACTCGGCATTGTCGGCAATCGCCGCGAGCAGCGGCTCGAGCCAGACCTGGTCGGCCTTGGCGAAGTCGCCCAGCACGTGGCCGTGAACGAGCTCCTTCACCCCCGGGTGGCCGACGCCGATGCGTACCCGCCGGTACTCCTTGCCCACATGCTGGTCGAGCGAGCGGATCCCGTTGTGTCCACCGGCGCCGCCGCCGCGCTTGATGCGCACTTTGCCCTCCACCAGGTCGATCTCGTCGTAAAAGACGGTCAGGTCGGCGGGAGACAGTTTGTAGAAGCGCAGAAGCTCCCCGACCGACTGGCCGGAGAGGTTCATGAAAGTCTGCGGCTTGATGAGGAGCGCCTTCTCGCCGGCCAGGAGGCCTTCGGCGATCTGGCCCTGGAACTTGCGAGACCAGGGCGAGAACCGATGGCGGCGGTGAATGGCATCCGCCGCCATGAAGCCGACATTGTGCCGGTTGTTGGCGTGGCCGGACCCCGGATTGCCAAGACCAGCAAGGACGAGCATGGCACGGTTCTCCGGGCAGCAGGCCCGAGGTTATTCCTCGGTCTTCTCCTCTTCGACCTCTTCGACCACCGGCTCGGCGGTCTCGGCGGCCTCTGGTTTCATGGCCGAGGAGCCGGCGATCGTCGCGATGGTGAAGTCGCGATCGTGAATCACCGGGCGGACGCCGGCCGGCAGCGTGACGGCCGAGATATGGATGGAATCGCCGATGTCGGTGCCGGCGAGGTCGACCGTGATGAACTCCGGAATGGCGTCGGCCGGGCAGTGGAATTCGACATCGTGCCGGACGATGTTGAGCACGCCGCCGCGCTTGATGCCGGGCGATTTGTCCTCATTGACGAAATGCACGGGGACGTTGACGTTGACCTCGGTGTCCTTGCCGATGCGCAGGAAGTCCACGTGCATGGGGTGGTCGCGCACCGGGTCCAGCTGGTAGTCCTTGGGAAGGACGCGGATCTTCTGGCCGTCGACGTCGATCGTGGCGATGGTCGTCATGAAGCCGCCACCATGGATCTTGTAGTAGACGTCCTTCTGGGACAGGGCGATCGGCAGCGGGGGCTGCTTGTCGCCATAGATGACTGCAGGCACTTTGCCGTTGCGGCGAACTGCACGGGCGGACCCCTTACCGACCTGTTCGCGCGCCTCGGCCTTGAGCTCGTAAGCCTCTTGGCTCATGGCACTTCCTTTCGTTGCTGGAGCATTTTCGGGAATGCCAGCATGCGGGCGCCCGAAAATGTCGAAAGCCGCTCTGCAGCGGCCCCCGTCCGCGCTGCCTCCAAGGGTGTCTACGCGGGTGGCGGCTCTATAGCGGAAGGCGGCCGCGAGCGCAACGGGGCGGCGATTGCCGCGTCGGAGGTCAGTCGAACAGGCTCGATACGGACTCTTCTGTCGCCGTGCGGGAGATCGCCTCGCCGATCAGGTCGGCGATCGAGACGACGCGGATGTTCTCGGCATCCAGCACGCTCTGCGTCGGCTGGATCGAGTCGGTGATCACCAGCTCCTGCAGCCGCGAGCCGGTGATGCGGGCCGTGGCGCCGCCCGACAGCACGCCATGGGTGATGTAGGCGGTGACGCTCCGGGCGCCCTTCTCCAGCAAGGCATCGGCGGCGTTGCACAAGGTGCCGCCGGAATCGACGATGTCGTCGATCAGCAGGCAATCCTTGTCGCGAATGTCGCCGATGATGTTCATGACCTCGGACTCGCCGGGCCGCTCGCGCCGCTTGTCGACGATGGCCAGCTGGGCATCGATGCGCTTGGCGAGCGCGCGTGCCCGCACCACGCCGCCGACGTCGGGCGACACCACCATGACGTTGGCGAGCTGCTTGTACTTGGCCTTCACGTCACGCGACATGACCGGCACGGAGAACAGATTGTCGGTCGGGATGTCGAAGAAGCCCTGGATCTGGCCGGCATGCAGGTCGAGCGTGAGCACCCGATTGGCGCCGGCGCGGGCGATCATGTTGGCGACCAGCTTGGCCGAGATCGGCGTACGGCCCGAGGCGCGCCGGTCCTGGCGCGCATAGCCGAAATAGGGGATGACCGCCGTAATGCGCCGGGCAGACGAGCGCATGAAGGCGTCCATCATGATCAGCAGTTCCATCAGGTGGTCGTTGGTGGGGTAGGAGGTCGACTGCAGCACGAAGACATCCTCGCCGCGGACGTTCTCCTGAATCTCGACGAAGATCTCCTGATCGGCGAAGCGCCGGACGCTGGCCTTGCCCAAGGGGATGTTGAGGTAGCGGGCGACCGCCTCGGCCAGGACCCGGTTGGAATTGCCCGCGAAAAGTTTCATCAAGTGTTCCTGGCGCCTCTGGCCCAAGATCCCGGGACCCTTGAACCGGGCTTTTAGCGCCGCCTGCCGCTATTGCAAGCGGCCAGCAGGGGAATCCACCCAACCGACCCGTCAAAAACGCGTGCTGTTGTTCCCCGGCTACAATCGGCCGTCAGCCGGGTTTAGCGGCCAACCAGACCAGCAGCTGGTCGACGGTCTGGTCGCCGATGCGCTGCATCACGGCCGGGGTCACAGAAGCCCAGCCTTCGGCGCCGCGGGCCGGCGCCTTTTCCTGGCCCTGGATGCGGTGCAGGCGGTTGCCGGCCGGGTCGAGCACGTCCCAGACATAGATGACGATGGTCTCGCGGCCCTCCGAGATGGCCGAGAAATAGCCCTTCAGCACGTGCGTGGACGGTCCGTCGCCGCTCCCTGCGAGGCGCAGACCGCGCTCGCGAGCGCGCACGGCGATCCGCTCGGTGAGCGGCGCAGCGGCCTCGACCGAGGCGCCGACGATCGGTGCGATCTCGACGCGGGAGGCTGCGGCGGCCGCGGCAAGGGCCGCGCTGTCGGGCGCTGCCTGCCCCGACGGCGAGATCGCGTTGGGGTCCAGGGTCTGCTCCGTGCTCGTGCAGGCGGAAACGGCAAGTGCGGCCGCCAACGACAGCGCGATGGCTGCAGATCGTCTCATTCCCTCACGCTCCCGGATGCCCGGCAACAAGCATCCTGCCGGCCCCTCACTTGACGATCAAGTCGAGATCGTGGCGCGACAGCGGCTTGGGCTGCTGCTCGGTCGTCAGGTAGGTGCGGCCGAGGGTCATCGCCGTCTCGGTCTCCGAATCCATGATGATCATGTGGGCAAACAGCGTCATGTCGGGGGCGATCGGCTCCGGATTGCCCTGATAGAACATCGGCATGTCCATCCAGGAGGGCGTGAAGCGGGCGCCCAGCGAGTGGCCGCAGGCATTCAGCCGATGCTTGGTAAGGCCATGCGCCTCCATCACACGCGAGTGGGCATCGAAGACGTCGCCGAAGGTGCTCCCGGGCGTCATCGTCTTCTCCACCGCCGTCAGCGCGTCGCGCGCCGCGTCGTAGAGCTCCTGGTGGCGCTTGGACACCTTGCCGGTCAGGACCGTGCGCATCATCGCGGCATGGTAGTGGTTGTACACGCCGGCCCATTCCAGCGTCAGCTGGTCGTTCTTGTTGAGCTTTCGCCGCCCCGATTTGTAGCGGCAGAGCAGGGCGTCGGGGCCCGATCCGATGACGAATTCGTTGGCCGGGTAGTCGCCGCCGCCGGCGAAGATGGCGCCCTGCATGGCGGCCAGGATGACGCCCTCGTCGGCGCCCTGCTTGATCAGCGGCAGCGCGGCGTCGAGCGCGTCGTCGGCGAGGGCGGCGGCCCGCTCCGACTTGCGGATCTCGGCCGGGCTCTTGAAGAGACGCAGGCGCGAGACGATGCCGGATGCGTCGGCAATCTGGCCGAAGGTCTGCATCTGCTCGTCGAGTCGGCGGCCGTTGAAGGCCGTCAGGCCGTGGGTGTCGTACTCGATGCCGATGCGCGCTCCCAGGAGGTCCAGCTCGTTGAGCAGGTTGCGCAGGTCGACCGCCGGGTTGGAACCCTCGCGGTCGGTCCACAGAACGATGTTCTCGATGGTCGAGGTCTGGCGTGCCTGCCTGAGGTCGGCCGAGCGGGTGAGCAGCACCATCGAGCCGTCGGCCTTCATCGCCAGGCATTGGAAGAAGCAGAAGCCGAACGTGTCGTAGCCGGTCAGCCAATACATGCTTTCCTGCGCGAACAGCAGCAGGGCGTCGAGCTTCTTGTCGGCCATCTCGATGATCAGCCGGTCGCGCCGTGCGTCATATTCGGCGCGGTCGAAATGCAGGGTCATCAGTCGGTCTCCAGGGCAATGGCGGAAATCAGGCGGCCGTAGTCCGGCTCGTTGCGGTGCGTGGCGCGGCGATAGGAAAAGAACAGCGCCTCCTCCGCATAGGTGCAGCGGCCGACGCAGCCGGCCCCGACGCCGGCCTTCGCCAGGCGGTCGACGGTGTAGGCGTTGAGGTCGAAGAACGCATGACCCGCCCTCCCGGAGGGGCGGAAATAGCGGTCGTTGGCTGCCTCGGCGGCCACGAATCGGTCGACGAATTCGGGGCCGACCTCGTAGTTGGCCTGGCTGATCGAAGGACCGAGGACCGCCACGATGTCGTCGCGGCGCGCCCCGAGGCCCTCCATCGCCGCGATCGTGTTCTCCAGCACGCCGGAAAAGGCGCCCTTCCAGCCGGCATGGGCCGCCCCGACGACGCGGGCCGCGAGGTCGGCGAACAGCACTGGACCGCAGTCGGCGGCGGAGGCGGAGACGGCAAGGCCCGGACGGTCGGTCACCAGCGCATCGGCTTTCGGGCGGGGGCCATCGAACGGTTCGCGGATCACGACGACGTCGGGCGAATGAACCTGGTGCACCGAGAGCAACGCGCCGGCAGGCACGCGCATCCAGGCGGCCACCCGGCGCCTGTTCTCGGCGACGCTGGCGGGGTCGTCAGCCGAGCCGATGCCGGTGTTCAAGCCGGCATAGATGCCTGTGGACACGCCGCCCTCGCGCGTGAAGAAACCGTGGCGGATGCCGCCTCCGGGTGGCTCAAGCAGAGGGGACCGAATGGGCTCCGGGTGGGATCGATCGAGCATCTGCCGTCTGTCATTTTCGCCGGAATGGCCTGATCTGCGCCGCCTTGACGCCGGCCTACCCGCTGCTGGTTCGGAGGCGCGACAGTGCGGCAGGGCGGGGCCGGAAGTCAACCGGCTTGGCCGAAAACCGGCAGGCGGACGCCGGCGGGGGCGACAGCCAGGACCTTGAAAAGCTTTCCCATCTGGTCCGGTCCGGCGAGCCGCTCTACCGCGGCCTGGAGGGCGTCGCGGGCGTCCGGTCCCGCTGCAGCGCCAAGCCGGCCGGCGCGTTCGAGGAGCCCCATGGCCAGCAGAAAGTCGCCCTGCGGCCGGATGTGGGCGGCAAGGCCGGACTGCCGGGCGACCTTCGCCAAGGCGTCGAAGTCGACATGGGAGGTGAGATCGGCTTCGCCGGGATTGGCGAGCGGGTGTTCCGGAGCGTGGCGGCGCAGCGCCTGCAAGGTGTCGCCGACGGCCGGCCGCTCATAGCCGTAGTCGACGACGAGGGCCGCTCCGCCATGTTCGGCCAGCCGCGACGCGATGCGCGCCATCAGCGCGCTGCGGGCCGGTGCGAGCTCCACCACGGCGCCGTCGGGCGCCGTGGCGGCGTCGGCGGGCAGCAGGGCGTGGTCGACCGTTCCAGCCGCGGCGACGAAGGCCAGCTCGCCCGCCTCGTCGAGGCCGACGGCGCGCTCGCACCAGGCGCCGGCGACCTTGACGTACTGGCGCACGGGCAGCGCGTCGAAGAGCTCGTTGGCGACCAGGAAGAGCGGCGCGGCCGGCAGCGAGTCGAGGTCGGTCGCCCAGCGCAGCCGGGGTGCGGCTGTCCCGAGGGTCGTGCGCTGGGTGGCGGCGCGTGCCGGGCTGGTCTCGACGAGGACGATATCGGCCGCGGCGAGCAGCCCCGGCTCGACCTGGCCGAGCGTGCGCGTCAGGTCCTTCATCAGCGTGCCGCGGCCGGGGCCGATCTCGACGACCGCCGCGGCTGCCGGCCGGTCGGAGGCGCGCCAGGCGGCGACCAGCCAGGCGCCTATAAGCTCGCCGAACATCTGGCTGACCTCCGGCGCGGTGGTGAAATCGCCCCGGCTGCCGAACGGATCGGCCTCGCGCATGTAGTAGCCATGCTTGGGATCGGAAAGGCAAAGCGCCATGAAGTCGGCGACGGACAGCGGGCCGGCGGCGCCGATGAGGTCGGCGATTCGCTCGCCGAGCGGCGTCATGCGGCGGCGGGGTCCGGCCGCGGCCGGGCGGTTGCCATCGCCCACAGACCGAACAGGACCATCGGCAGGGACAGCACCATGCCCATGGTCAGCCAGCCGCCGGCCAGATAGCCGAGCTGGGCGTCGGGCTCGCGGACGAACTCGACCAGGATGCGGGCGACGCCGTAGAAGGCGAGAAAGGCGCCGCAGACGAAGCCGGGAGTCTGCAGCTTGTGAAAGCGGTGGGTGAGCAGGCGCAGCAGCAGGAACAGCACCAGCCCCTCGAGCATCGCCTCGTAGAGCTGGGTCGGGTGGCGGGGGAGTGGGCCGCCGTTCGGGAACACGACGCCCCAGGGCAGGTCTGTGACGCGGCCCCAGAGCTCGGAGTTTATGAAGTTGGCGCAGCGGACGAGGCCGAGCGCCACCGGCGTGCCAGCGGCGATCACGTCGAACAGGCTCCACACCGGGATGTGGCGCGCCCTGGCAAACAGGATCATCGCCAGCGTGGTGCCGAGGAAGCCGCCGTGGAAGGACATGCCGCCCTGCCAGAGCGCGACGATTTCGAGCGGGTTCGCCGCAAAGCGGGCGAGGTCGTAGAAGAGCACGTAGCCGAGCCGGCCCCCCACGACGATGCCGATCGCGGCCCAGAGCACGAAGTCGTCGATGTCCTCGGCGCGTATCGGCGGGGTCCCGCCGCCCCACAGGCGCGCATCTGAGAGCAGCCGCTTGGCGTACCACCAGCCGAACAGGATGCCGACGATGTATCCCGCGCCGTACCAGTGGATGGCAAGCGGGCCGAGGCGAACGATGACCGGGTCGATGTCGGGGAAGGCAAGCGCCGTCAGCGGCAGGACGATTTCGGCAGGCAAGATCGGGCTCCGTTGAGGTCGGGCGCGGACCATGCGGCAGGCACGGGACGGGGTCAAGGCGGTTGGGTCATAGGACGGCCTCACCGAGCTATGCGACATAGGCTTCGGGATGCGGTGCGGGGTCGGTCGGCGACGGTAGCCGCCGGGCGCTTGCAAACGGCCATTGGCGGGCCTACTTCCTTGGAAACAGCGAGGTATGCCATGAACACCGGTCAGAACCGCCTTCTCGACGAATTTGCCAAGCTGGTCACCGACGCGGCCGGGGCCGCCCAGGGGGTTCGCCGCGAGGTCGAAACGGCATTCCGGGCGCAGGCGGAACGGCTGCTTAACTCGATGGATGTCGTCCAGCGCGAGGAATTCGAGGCCGTTCGCGAGATGGCGCTCAAGGCGCGGGCCGAGAACCGCACGCTCGAGGCGCGCATCGCTGCGCTGGAGGCGCAGCTCGGCACCGCCCCCGCCGAAGGGGCGGAAGAGGCGTCCGAAGGCCGCGCGAAGCGTCCGCCGCGAGCTTCCCCAAAAAAATAATCGGCGCCCCGGTTTTCAAGCGCGCCTACGAAAATCCCTTTTCCGTGAATCCCTTACCCGGGATGCGTTTATTTTTATGACGATCGCTATCCACACCCGTGACGCCCGGGACGAAAAAAGAGCTGGCGCGGCGACTCCGCATCAATAGACTGAAATTGTTGAATGATTCGGAGCCGGATCAGAAGCCGGAAGGGGGCGGTCCGGCAGGGGGTTCCTGCGTCGACCGCGCGCCCAGGGCAGTCCAGTCTCGATCCCGTGTAGTCGTGTGCCCCTCGGTGGTGCGCCCCGTGGCGCTCCCAGAACGACAGGAAGCAAAAGTGCATGGAACTGCTTGAGATCGAACTTTCCCGCGACTGCCACCCGGTGGACGTGATCGAGCAGGTGGCGCACAACAACGATTGGTCGTTCGAGCGGACCGGCGACGACGAGATCTCTATCTCGGTCGCCGGAACCTGGACCGACTACCAGGTCTCGTTCTCCTGGATGGAGGACTTCGAGGCGCTTCACTTGGCCTGCGCCTTCGACATCAAGGTGCCCGAAAGCCGGGCGCTGGAGGTGATGAGGCTGCTTTCGCTCATCAACGAGCAGATGCTGTTCGGACATTTCGACCTCTGGGAGCAGGAGGGAGCGATCATGTTCCGGCAATCGCTGCTGCTTGCCGGCGGTGCCGATCCGACCAGCCAACAGGTCGAGGTGCTGATGTCGAGCGCGCTCGAAGCCTGCGAATGCTACTTCCAGGCCTTCCAATTCGTCGTCTGGTCGGGGACCTCGGCGCGGGACGCGCTGTCCAGCGTGCTCTTCGAGACACACGGCAGCGCCTGAGCGGAAAACAGCAAGCGATGGCGGCCGGCGGCGGAGCGGCGAAGCCGCAAATCACCTTCGAGGATTTCGACCGGGTCGACGTTCGTGTCGGCACGATCGTCGCCGCCGAGCCTTTCCCGGAGGCGCGCAAGCCGGCGATCAAGCTGCGGATCGACTTCGGGCCGGAAATCGGCACCAAACGGTCGTCGGCCCAGATCACCAAATACTACGATCCCGACTCGCTCGTCGGGCGGCAGGTGATGGCGGTGGTCAACTTCGCACCCCGCCAGATCGGCCCATTCCTGTCCGAGGTGCTGACGCTCGGCATGCCGGACGAGGAGGGCGCGGTGGTCCTGGCGGCCATCGAGCGCAAGGTTCCGAACGGCGGCCGGCTGTTCTGAACGCTCGGGCCAATCGGGCCCTTGACCTTCCAGTTGCTGGAACGCCTATCTGCTGGTCCGATGAGCCTCCCATCTTGCGGGGGGCGAAAGGACACGCCATGGGCGGCCAGCACACGCATCCACACGAGACGAACGGGGACCATGCGGCGCGCGTCGCGGCGGAGGGGATCGTGCGCGACCCGGTTTGCGCAATGACGGTCGACCCCGCCGCCGGCAAGCCGCAAGCCGAATATGCGGGCAGGATCTTCCATTTCTGCAGCACGTCCTGCCAGGGCAAGTTCACCGCCAGTCCGGAGCGCTATCTGACGGCCACGGACCCCGTCTGCGGCATGCAGGTCGACAGGGCGGCCGCACGGCATTTCCTGCGACATGAGGGACAAGGCTTCTATTTCTGCTCGGCGCGGTGCGCCGAGCGGTTCGCGGCCGCGCCGCACGTCTTCCTAGGCGACCGACCGGCGGCCGCTCCGGCACGGGCGGGGACGAAATACACCTGCCCGATGCATCCCGAGATCGTGCGCGACGGCCCCGGCTCGTGTCCGATCTGCGGCATGGCGCTCGAGCCGATGGGGGTGCCGACCGGCGAGGAGGGGCCGAACCCCGAGCTGGTCGACTTTACCCGCCGGCTCTGGGTGACCGCGGCGTTGTCGCTGCCGCTGCTGCTTATCGCCATGGGACCGATGGTCGGGCTGCCGGTGCGCGATTGGCTCGGCGAACGCCTGGCCTCGTGGCTCGAGCTGGCGCTCGCCAGCCCGGTGGTGCTCTGGGCGGCGCTGCCCTTCTTCCGGCGCGGTTATGATTCGCTGGTCAACCGAAGCCCAAACATGTGGACCCTCATCTCGGTCGGCGTCGGCGCCGCCTATGTCTACAGCGTCGCAGCGACGCTCCTGCCCGGCCTCTTCCCGCACGGCATGGCCGGCCATGGCGGCGGCGTCCCGGTCTATTTCGAGGCGGCGGCGGTCATCGTGGCGCTGGTGTTCGTCGGACAGGTGCTGGAGCTCAAGGCGCGAGAGCGCACCGGTTCGGCCATCCGGGCCTTGCTCGACCTGTCGCCGAAGACGGCGCGAAAAATCGGCGCGGACGGCGACGAGGTCGATGTCCCGCTGGACGAGGTGAGGGTGGGAGACAGGCTCAGGGTGCGGCCCGGCGAGTCGGTTCCTGTCGACGGCGTGGTCCAGGACGGGCGTTCTTCGGTAGACGAATCGATGCTTACCGGGGAGCCGTTGCCGGTGGAAAAAGGCCCGGACGACCGCCTGACCGGCGGCACGCTGAACCGCAATGGCAGCCTGATCATGAGGGCGGAGAAGGTGGGCACAGATACCATGCTGGCCCAGATCGTCGCCATGGTCGCCAAGGCGCAGCGCAGCCGGGCGCCGATTCAGGGGCTGGCCGACCGAGTGGCCGCCTATTTCGTGCCCGCGGTGGTGTTCGTCGCCGCGCTCGCCTTCGCCGGTTGGCTGCTTCTCGGCCCGGCGCCGGCGCTTCCCTATGCGCTGGTGGCGGCGGTCTCGGTGCTGATCATCGCCTGTCCCTGCGCGCTCGGGCTGGCGACGCCGATGTCGATCATGACCGCCACCGGCCGCGGCGCGAGGGCAGGCGTGCTCGTTCGCGATGCCGAGGCGCTGGAGCGCTTCGCTGGGGTCGACACGCTGGTCGTCGACAAGACGGGGACGCTGACCGAGGGGCGGCCGGCGCTGACCGACGTCGTGCCGGCTGCGGATCTGGACGAGCGGAGCCTGCTGGGGCTGGCAGCGGCGCTCGAGCGCGCGTCCGAGCACCCGCTCGCCGAGGCAGTCGTCGCCGGGGCCGGCAGCCGCGCCGCGCCGGTCGAGGCTGCCACGGAATTCGAGGCAGTGACCGGCGCGGGTGTGCGCGGCGTCGTCTCCGGCCGCCGGGTGGCGCTCGGCAATGCGGCGATGATGGCTTCGGCGGGTGTCGATCCGGCACCGTTCGAGGCTCGCGCCGACGCGCTGAGAGCGGATGGCCGAACGGCGCTGTTTGTCGCTGTCGATGGCAGGCTGGCCGGGCTGCTGGCGGTCGCCGACCCGATCAAGGCGGACGCGGTCGAGGCCATCCGGACCCTCAAGGCGAGCGGACTGAAGGTCGTCATGGCGACGGGCGACAACGCGGTCACGGCCAAGGCGGTGGCGCGGCGGCTCGACATCGACGCGGTCCATGCCGACCTGTCGCCGAATGACAAGCACGCGCTGGTGGTCGCCTTGCAGGCCTCGGGTGCCAGGGTCGCGATGGCGGGCGACGGCGTCAACGATGCGCCGGCGCTGGCGGCCGCCGATGTCGGCATCGCTATGGGGGCGGGGGCCGACGTGGCGGTCGAAAGCGCCGGGATCACCCTGGTCAAGGGCGACCTCGCCGGCATCGTGCGGGCGCGCAGGCTTGCCCGCGCGGCCATGCGCAACATCCGGGAGAACCTGTTCTTCGCCTTCGTGTACAACACGCTCGGCGTGCCGGTGGCAGCGGGCGTGCTCTATCCGCTGTTCGGCATGCTGCTGTCGCCGATGCTGGCTGCCGCGGCGATGAGCCTGTCGTCGGTGTCGGTGATCGCCAACGCGCTGCGGCTGTCGCGCCTCAAGCTTTAAGGAGACGCGAGCTCCGAAAGGGCGAGCGCAAGCCGCCCCCTCGATGCCTGGCCGCAGGTCGGCTCGGTCAGGCGGTCTTGTTCATGCTGCTCATGACCGCGCCGACGATGGCCGTCAGAATGGCGCCGCCGCCGGCGCCGCCGACCACGTCGCTCAGGATCCCCCCGAGCGCCCCGGCCGTGGCAGGATCCCCGGCGCCCAGCAAATTGCCCAGGATGGCGCCACCGCCAACGCCGCCGATGGCGCCGCTGAGGATCTTGACGAGCTGGCTCATCGCCGCCTGCTTGAAGGCGGCGCCCACCGCCTGACCGCCAATGATCCCCGTGATGACCTGCACAATGATCGGAACAAGCGCTTCCATGACGACTTTCCCTCCGATAGCCACCGGCGTTGCGAGGCCGGCAGCATCATCAGACGCGGAATCGTGTGAAAGTCAAATGACGGCCAGCCGCCGCCGACGCTTCTACTCCGCCGCCACCGCATGCTTCGGGAGCACTGCGGCCGAATAGTCCTCCATCAGCGTCTTGGCGATCTCGCCCACCTCGAAGCGATGGGGACCGATCTCGGACACCGGCGTGACCTCTGCGGCCGTGCCGGTCAGGAAGCATTGCTCGAAGCCTTCCAGCTCGTCCGGCATGATGGCGCGCTCGATCACCTCGAGGCCGCGCCGGCCCGCCAGTTCGATCACGGTGCGGCGCGTGATGCCGTCGAGGAAGCAGTCGGGAAGCGGCGTGTGAATCTTGCCGTCCTTGACGAAGAACACGTTGGCGCCGGTCGCCTCGGCGACTTGCCCGCGCCAGTCGAACATCAGCGCGTCGGCGTAGCCCTTGGCCTCTGCGGCATGCTTGGACAGCGTGCAGATCATGTAGAGGCCGGCCGCCTTCGACCGGGAGGGCGCCGTGCGGGGGTCGGGCCGGCGGTATTCGGCGATGTCGAGGCGGATTCCCTTGAGCTTCTGCGCCGGGTCGAAATAGCTCGGCCATTGCCAGATCGCGATGGCGCAGTTGATGCGGTTGTTCTGCGCCGAAACGCCCATCTGCTCGCTGCCGCGCCAGGCGATCGGCCGCACATAGGCGTCGAGGAAGCCTTGCTTCTTCAGCAGCGCCCGGCAGGCCTCGTCGATCTCGGCGACGCTGTAGGGGATGACGAAGCCCAGGATTCGAGCCGATTCATGCAGCCGCTCGGTGTGCTCGGTGAGCTTGAAGATCTCGCCCTGATAGGCGCGCTCGCCCTCGAACACGGCGCTGGCATAGTGCAGCCCGTGGGTCAGCACGTGGATCTTGGCGTCGGCCCATTTGACGAATTCGCCGTTCATCCAGATATGGCCATCGAGCTGGTCGAAGGGGACGGTTGCCATCATTTCCTCCTGTCGGGCGTTTGCCTGACGTCTTTCTCTTTGTCGTCCGTAAGCCAACGGCAAAATTTTGCCGAAACAGCCATGCTAAGGCAGATGCAGCGGGGAAGGCAAATGCAAGGAAGTTCCGGAAATCGGGCGCCGCCTTGCCTTTTCGATCGCAATCCGCCGAAAAGCTTGGCAAAAATTATCATCGTGCGCTAAATACGTCAATAGTGCTGACATAAATTTCGAAATGGATCCGAAAATGCCCGAAGGCTCCGCCGCCGCCAAGCCCATCCGAACGGCGCTCTCCGTCGACGACGGGATCGACTTCACGCTGATCGAACTCTTCTTCTTCGCCTATCGCGATTTCACCTCCGACCCCGATCAGATCCTGGAAGAGTACGGCTTCGGCCGCGCCCATCACCGGGTGCTGCATTTCGTGAACCGCATGCCCGGGCTGACCGTGGCCGAGCTTTTGGAGGTGCTGAAGATCACCAAGCAGTCGCTGGCGCGCGTCCTGAAGCAGCTGATCGACGCCGGCTACGTGATCCAGGTCCAGGGCCCGAAGGATCGCCGCCAACGCGAACTTTACCCGACGGCGAAAGGGCGTACACTGGCGCTCGACCTTGCGCGGCCACAGTCGCGCCGTATCCGCGAGGCACTAAGGGAATCGGGGCCGGGCGAGCGCCAGGCGGTGGAGCGTTTCCTGAAGGCGATGGTCAATCCCGAGCTCAGAGCGCAGATCGACCACCTGCCGGGCGGCGCCGATCGGTGAAGCCAGGCGGACTCTCATGGAGACGGAGATGAGCGAAACCCAGGGCATTCCGGACGACGACGCGCCGCACCTCTTGGTGGTCGACGACGACACGCGGATCCGCAATCTCCTGAAGCAGTTCCTGTCCGAGCACGGGTTCCGGGTGACGGTCGCCGGCACCGCCGACGAAGCGCGGCGCAAGCTCGCCGGCCTCGATTTCGACCTCATCGTGCTCGACGTGATGATGCCCGGCGAAAGCGGCATCGACCTCACCAAGGCGCTGAGGGCCGAGAAGGACGTGCCGATCCTGATGTTGACCGCGTTGTCGGAGACCGACAGCCGCATCAGCGGGCTGGAGGCCGGCGCCGACGACTACCTGCCCAAGCCGTTCGATCCGCGCGAGCTGATCCTCAGGATCAACAACATCCTGCGGCGCGGCGGGCCGCAGCAGACGCCGAAGGTGGAGCAGATCGTGTTCGGCCCCTATACCTTCCAGATCGCCCGGCGCGAGCTCAAGAAGGGCGGCGAGCCGCTGAAGCTGACCGACCGGGAGCAGGAGATCCTGGCGATCTTCGCCGAACGGGCGGGCGAGACCATTCCGCGGCACGAGCTGGTGGCGGGCGAGTCCGACGTCGGCGAGCGCACCATCGACGTGCAGATCAATCGGCTGCGACGCAAGATCGAGCGCGACCCGTCCAATCCCGTCTGGCTGCAGACGGTGCGCGGCATCGGCTACCGGCTGAGCGTCGAATAGGCTCAGATCTCGCGCAGGATCTGCTCGTAGAGCGTCTCGGCGGCCGGCGAGAGCGAACGGCCGCGAACCTTGATCAGGCTGTATGGCTGGACGTTGATGTCGAAGGCGATCGGCAGGATGTCGATCGTGCCGGCTAGCCCCGAGCGGCTGTTGACGAAGCGGGCGACGTCGACGGCGACCGGCGCAATGGCGTCCGACTGCGCCACCATGACCAGAGTGAGCAGCAGCGAGCTGGTGTTCAGCACGCGGTCCGGCAGCCGCGCGCCCTGGCTGACGAAGATGCCTTCCACGGTCTGCCTGAGCAGGGAGCCGGAGGGCTGGAACACCCAGTCGTAGTGGCTGAGCTCGTCCAGCCCGACCGTCCGACCGCTGGCCAGCGGGTGGCCCTTGCGGGCGATCAGACAGGCCTTCTCGACGCCGATGATGCGGCTTTCAAACAGACGCGGGTTGAGGTCGTCGGGAATGCGCCCGATGATGAAATCGTGGCGCGAGGCGAGGAGCTCGCGCGCCAGGACGAGGCTCGTCTCGACCTGGATGCTGATCTCGACCCGCGGATGGCGCCGCCGCACCGAGCGGATCGCCGGCACCGCCAGCTGGATCGCCGGCGCGGTGACGGCGCCAAGGAACACCGAGCCTCCCTTGCCCTGCTTGAGGTCGCTGATTTCGCGGTCGACCTCGCGCATCTCCAGGAGGATGGACCGGGCCCGGCGGGCCAGGACGCCGCCATAGGGCGTCAGCCGAATGCCGCGCGGCAGCCTTTCGCAGATGGCGACGCCCAGGATACCTTCGATCTCGGCGATCATGCGCGAGGCAGCCGGCTGCGAAATGTTCATCATGTGCGCGGCGGCGCTGATCTGCCCATGCTCCTCCAGGGCCACCACGAGGCGCATGTGCCTGAGCTTCAGGCTGCTTCGCAGCAGATTCTCGTCTTCATCGCCTTGCCGGGGAAAGGCGGCAGGATCGGCGGTCGTGGCCATGGCTTGAGCCTCAAACGTCCAGACTGACACTCCATCATCCATACCATAATCGTCATGCCAGGTGCCTGACTTTGCATTTGACAGTTATGGGCCAATCGGAAAAGTTCGCCGTCGCGCTGCAGGGCCAAGGAACGCCCCGGCGCGGGAATGGGAGGTTGCCCGACAGGAAGAACAGGCCGAAGCCCGCGACACGGGCCGGTCCAGCTCGACCGTGGGCGGCGTTTTTCGACAAGGGAGAAAACCACGTGAGAATCATTGAAACGTTCGTCGGCGCGCTGGCGCTCGGCCTGGCGGCCATGACGTTCGGCGCCCAGGCGCAGGACAAGGGCACGGTCGGCATCGCCATGCCGACGCAATCCTCGCTGCGCTGGATCAGCGACGGCAACGAGCTCGTCGCAGCACTCAAGGAGAAGGGCTACGACACCGACCTGCAATATGCCGAGGACGACATTCCCAATCAGCTGGCGCAGATCGAGAACATGGTGACCAAGGACGTCAAGGCGCTGATCGTCGCGTCGATCGACGGCACCACGCTTTCGGCCGTGCTGCAGCAGGCCGCCGACAAGGGCGTCAAGGTCATCGCCTACGACCGGCTGATCCGCGACAGCCCGAACGTCGACTACTACACCACCTTCGACAACTTCAAGGTCGGCGTCCTGCAGGCCGAATCGCTGCTCAAGGGCCTCGGCTATCCGGAGAAGCAGGGACCCTTCAACATCGAGCTGTTCGGCGGCTCGCCGGACGACAACAACGCCTTCTTCTTCTACGACGGTGCCATGTCGGTGCTGCAGCCGCTGATCGACAAGGGCGTGCTGGTCGTCAAGTCGGGTCAGATGGGCATGGAGAAGGTCGGCACGCTGCGCTGGGACGGCGCCGTGGCACAGGCGCGCATGGACAACATCCTGTCCGCCAACTACTCCGACGGCGGCCGCGTCGATGGCGTTCTGGCGCCGTATGACGGCCTGTCCCGCGGCATCATCTCCTCGCTGCGCGGCGTCGGCTACGGGTCTGCCGATCAGCCATGGCCGATCGTGACCGGTCAGGACGCAGAGGTTCCTTCGGTCAAGGCGATCATCGCCGGCGAGCAGTACTCGACGGTGTTCAAGGACACCCGCGAGTTGGCCAAGGTCACCGCCAATTTGGTCGACGCCGTGCTGTCGGGCAAGGAGCCGGAGATCAACGACACCAAGACCTACAACAACGGTGTCAAGGTCGTGCCGTCCTACCTGCTGGTGCCGGTGTCGGTCGACAAGTCGAACTACGAGGAGATCGTGGTCGGCTCGGGCTACATCAAGGCCGACGAGCTGAAGTAAGGCCTCCCGCATCGCCGCCCGGAAGGGATCCGCCCAGCGCAGGGCGGGCCCCTTCCGGGAGCGGCGGCGTTTTTGTATCGTGGCACGGCCGACCCGCTCCGAAAGCGACCCGATGGACAAGACCATTCTGGAGATGCGCGGCATCACCAAGACGTTTCCCGGCGTCCGGGCGCTGCAGGACGTCAACCTCGACGTGCGCGCGGGCGAGATCCACGCCATCGTCGGAGAGAATGGGGCCGGCAAGTCGACGCTCATGAAGGTGCTGTCGGGCGTCTATCCGCACGGCAGCTACGAGGGCGAGATCCACTATGACGGCGCCGAGTGCCAGTTCAAGGGCATCCACGACAGCGAGCGCAAGGGCATCGTCATCATCCACCAGGAGCTGGCGCTGGTGCCGCTGCTGTCGATCGCCGAGAACATCTATCTCGGCAATGAGAGGGCCAAGAACGGTATCATCGATTGGAACGCGGTGCGCCGCGGGGCGGCGCAGCTGCTGGCCAAGGTGGGCCTCAAGGAGGATCCGGACACGCTGATCACCAATATCGGCGTGGGCAAGCAGCAGCTGGTCGAGATCGCCAAGGCGCTGTCCAAGGAGGTCAGGCTGCTGATCCTCGACGAGCCGACCGCCAGCCTCTCGGAGAAGGACAGCGACGCGCTGCTCAACCTTTTGATCGAGTTCAAGAAACAGGGCATCGCCTCGATCCTGATCAGCCACAAGCTCAACGAGGTGTCGAAGGTCGCCGACCGCATCACCATTCTGCGCGACGGCCGCACGATCGAAACGCTCGACCGGGGAGAGATCAGCGAGGACCGCATCATCACCTCGATGGTCGGCCGCACCATCGAGGACCGCTATCCCGCGCGCACGCCGAAGATCGGCGAGACCATCTTCGCGGTGCGCGACTGGACGGTCTACCACCCGATCCATGCCGACCGGCAGGTGATCAAGGGCGTCGACATCGAGGTCCGCAAGGGCGAGGTGGTGGGAATCGCCGGGCTGATGGGCGCCGGCCGCACCGAGTTCGCGATGAGCGTGTTCGGCCGGTCATGGGGCCAGCGCATCGGCGGCCAGGTGCTGTTGCACGGCAAGCCGGTGGACACCTCGACGGTGGAGCGGGCGGTTGCGCACGGGCTCGCCTACGCCACCGAGGACCGCAAGACTTTCGGGCTCAACCTCATCGACCACATCAAGCACAACATCTCGATCGCCAACCTCAAGGGCGTGTCGCAGAGTGGCGTCATCGACGATATGCGCGAGCTCAAGGTGGCCAACGACTATCGCAAGCGCACCAACATCCGTTCGTCCAGCGTCTATCAGACGGTCGGCAACCTGTCCGGCGGCAACCAGCAGAAGGTGGTGCTGTCGAAGTGGTTGTTCTCCGACCCCGAGGTGCTGATCCTCGACGAGCCGACGCGCGGCATCGACGTCGGTGCCAAGTACGAGGTCTACACGATCATCAATCGGCTGGCCGAGGAGGGGAAGGGCATCCTGGTGATCTCCTCGGAGATGCCGGAGCTGCTCGGCATCTGCGACCGCATCTACGTGATGAACGAGGGGCGCATCGTGGGCGAGCTGAAGGCCGACGAGGCGTCGCAGGAGAAGATCATGCGCGCCATCGTCAGGGCGGAAGGGAAGGCATCATGAGCACCGGCTCGCTGAGCAATGCCGAGCGCAATGCGCGGGCCTCGGCCCAGATGGCGCTGAAGTCCAACCTGCGCGACTACGGGCTCGTGCTGGCGCTGATCGCCATCATGATCTTCTTCCAGTTCACCACCGACGGCACGCTGTTCAAGCCGGTGAACCTCACCAACCTGGTCCTGCAGAACAGCTACATCATCATCATGGCGCTCGGCATGCTGCTCGTCATCGTGGCCGGCCATATCGACCTTTCCGTCGGCTCCGTCGCCGGCTTCATCGGCGCGGTCGCCGCCGTGCTCATGGTGCAGTACCACGTCAACCCCATCCTCGCCGCGCTGCTCTGCTTGGCCATCGGCGGCATCATCGGGGCAAGTCAGGGCTACTGGATCGCCTATATGAAGATCCCGTCCTTCATCGTCACGCTGGCCGGCATGCTGGTGTTCAAGGGCCTCTGCCTCGCTTTGCTCGGCGGCCGCTCCGTGGGTCCGTTCCCGGCCGAGTTCCAGCTCTTGTCGGCGGGCTTCATCCCCGACTTCATCGGGCCGATCACCATCGGCGGGGTCAAGCTGCATGCGACGACGCTGCTCATCGGCGTTCTGATCGTTGCCACCATGCTTTATTTCAGCCTCAAGGGCCGGCGCGAGCGCGAGAGTCACGGCTATGAGGCGGAACCATTCGCACTCTTCGTCGCAAAGAATGTGATCATATCCGGGATCGTGCTCTTCCTGATCTACATGATGGCGTCTTATCGCGGGCTGCCCAACGTGTTGATCGTCATGGGCATTCTGATCGCGCTGTTCGTCTTCATTACAAAGCGCATGACCTTCGGCCGTCGCATCTATGCCATGGGCGGCAACGTAAAAGCGGCGGCGCTGTCCGGCATCAAGACCGAACGGCTGACCTTCATGATCTTCGTGATCATGGGGGTTCTGTCGGCGCTGGCCGGCCTGATCTTCGCGGCGCGGCTCAACACGGCGACACCGAAGGCGGGCCTCGGCTTCGAACTCGACGTCATCGCGGCCGTCTTCATCGGCGGCGCTTCGGCGATGGGCGGCGTCGGGCAGGTGGCGGGTGCGGTGATCGGCGCCTTCATCATGGGCGTCATGAACAACGGCATGTCGATCATGGGCGTCAACATCGACTGGCAGCAGGTCATCAAGGGCCTGGTGCTGCTCGGCGCCGTGGTGTTCGACGTCTACAACAAGAACAAGGCCTGAGACCCGAGAGGAGCGGCGCGGAAGGCGCGAAAAGGGCCGCAACGGACGATCGCAACGCCCGCGAAGCGGGATCGACGAACAGCCAAAACGAGGAGCGCGCCAGACGAGGCGGGTCGGCGCGACCGGAGGGATTTGTTTTGCGTCGGTTCGTCCGACGCGACGAGACGGAGGAGACCGCGATGCTGATTTCCCAGATATCCGACGCCGAGGGCATGAGCTTGGTGGTGGTGCGCGAGGGCGGCGAGGCCCGCTCGGTGAAGGGCGCCAAGTCGGTCTACGCGCTGGCGCTGGAAGCGGCGCGGGCGGGCAGGCCGCTCGCCGAGGTGGTGAAGGAGCGGGGGCTCGGCGATGTCGTCGACCTCGAGGCCGCCTATGCGCAGGGGCGGGTGATGGCGCCGATCCGCCATCCCGACCCCGCGCATCTGCACCTCACCGGCACCGGGCTCACCCATCTCGGCTCGGCGGCGACGCGGGACGCCATGCACCGCAAGGCCGCCGACGAGGAGGAGAAGCTCACCGATTCCATGAAGATGTTCCGCATGGGGCTGGAGGGTGGCAAGACGGCCGACGGCAGACCCGGGGTGCAGCCCGAATGGTTCTACAAGGGCAACGGCACCATGGTGGTGGAGCCGGGCAAGCCGCTCCGCTCGCCGGCCTTCGCGCTCGACGCCGGAGAGGAGCCGGAGATCGCCGGCATCTACATCATCGGCGACGACGGCACGCCTATGCGGATCGGCTTCGCGCTGTCCAACGAGTTTTCCGACCATGTGACCGAGCGCATCAACTATCTCTATCTGGCCCATTCCAAGCTGCGCAACGCCTCGGTCGGGCCGGAGATCCTGGTCGGGCCGCTGCCGGCCGACATCAGGGGCATGTCGCGCATCCGGCGCGGCGGCACGACGCTGTGGGAGAAGCCGTTCCTGTCCGGCGAGGCGAACATGTCCCACACCATCGCAAACCTGGAGCACCATCACTTCAAATATGAAGCCTTTCGCCAACCGGGCGACGTTCACGTCCACATGTTCGGTACCGCGACGCTCTCCTTCGCCGACGGGGTCAAGGCGGAAGAGGGCGACGTGTTCGAGATCGAGGCGCCGGAGTTCGGCCTGCCGCTGCGCAACCCGCTCAAGCGCGACGCGGAGACGCCGGTCGAGGTGCGTGCGTTGTAGGTGGGGATCAGCCGGGGCGGTCGACCGCGTCGCGCCAGGCTTGCGCATAGGCGGTCCAAGCCGGTCCGGGAGGGTCGAAGCAAGCGTCGCCGGGTGCGGTGACGGGGGTGGCGGGCGCCGTCAGCAGCGCCGCGCCGATCGACGTGCCGGTGCCGCCGCCCGCTTCGGCGACCACCGCGCGGCCCGTGGCGGCGGCGAGCATGCGGCAGAACGGGGCGTTCGAGGCGAACGGCCCTTCGACCACCGTCGGGCCCCGTGCGCCGATCAGGTCGAGGCAGGTGGCGGTCATCATGGCCAGATAGAACGCGACGGCCGCGGCACGGCGGCCGCCTTCAGGCGAGACGTCTCCCGACCAGCGGGCCTTGGCCGCGGGGAACGGGCCGGAGCCCTGCTGCACCGACGGCAGCAGCAGGAGCCCCTCGAGGACCGCATCGATGTCGGCCCGGCTCGGCTCGGTACCGTCGAGCCCCTCGGTCAGGACGGCGTACTCGCGGCCGCCCATGAAGCGAGCCGAGGGAACGGGGCGGCCGAAAGCGTCGACATTGATCAGTGTGTCGCGTTGCGGATCGAGAGTACCGGCCGGTACGCCGATCGCCATGGCGATCACCCAGGTGCCTGTCGAAACCACGGCGAAGGGCGGAGTCCGGGCGAGCAGATGGGGGACCAGCGAGGCGTTGGAATCGTGGATGCCGGCATGGACTGGCGTGGCCGGCGCAAGGCCGGTGCGGGCGGCGATGTCCGGCAGCAGTGGGCCGAGCACATCGCCGGCGGGCACGATCGGCGCCAGCTTCTCCCCCCAGCCGCGCGTGTCGACCAGGGAGGACGGCGCACCGGCCGCGGGGTTCCAAAGGTCGGTGTGGCAGCCGAGGGAGGTCGTCTCGCTGGCGGCGATGCCGGTCAGGCGTAACGCCCAGTACTGTGGGTAGGGCACGATGGACGCGGCCGCCGCGAACGCTTCGGGGAAGGTCCGTTCCTGCCAGAACAGCTGGGCACCGAGGTTGAGCCCAAGCGGCAGCCGCGGGGAGCCGGTCTCGGCGAAGGGCGGGCGGACCGCGTCGTAGGCGGCGCCGAGCGCGTCCGGACCGTCATATTCGTAGTCGAGCACGGGCAACACGAGGCGCCCGTCGGCACCCACAAGGGCAGCCGCCGCGCCATGGGTGGTGACGGTCACCGCATCGACCGGCTGCTCCCGGTTGAGTGCGGCGAGGCCCTCGAGGATGAACCGCCAGAGCGCCTCGACGTCGAAATGCGGGTAGGGAGGGCCCGGCAGGACGGGGTTGGGAGCCTTGCGGACCGCCAGCTCGGTCGACCGGGCGAGGTCGACCAGCGCGAGCTTGGCGTTGGTCTTGCCGATGTCGATCACGGCCACGAAGCGGGGCGCCACCGGTCACTCCATGTGGAAGACGGTGGTGAGCGGCACCGCCACCGGCTCGTCGTCTGGCTGGACCTCCATGATGTCGGCCATGTGCGCCCACCAGCGCCGCATCACCGGGTGGTCGGGCAGCTCGGCCATGCGATGGCCGTCGGCGCGCCAAAGCACGCCGAACAGCGTGCCGGTCGCCTCGTCGAGGTGGATCGAGTAGTCGCTGATGCCTGCCTCCCTGAGAAGCACCGTGAGCTCCGGCCAGATCAGGTCGTGGCGGCGCCGGTACTCCGCGGCCATGCCGGGATTGAGGCGCATGCGGAAAGCGTATTTTTCGGGCATCAGGCCGTCTTTCCCTGCCGCGCCATGCGCCACAGGATCGGCAGGGCGATGACGGACACCAGGAGCAGGCCGACGAAGATCGACATGACGATGCCGGGTACGTTGAGGAGGCCGAGACCGAAGGTGACGAGACCCATGATGAAGGCGGCGAGCACGACGCCGGGAATGCTGCCGGCGCCGCCGAGGATGGAGACGCCGCCCAGCACCACCATGGTGATCGCCTCCAGCTCGTAGCCTTGCGCGATCGACGGCCGGGTGGAGCCCAGCCGCGAGGTGATGAGCACCGACGCCATGCCGGACATCAGGCCGGTCAGGCAGAAGAGCAGGAACTTGATGCGGTCGACGCGGACGCCGGAGAACTGCGCCGCTACCGGGTTGTTGCCGATGGCGAAGATACGGCGGCCGAAGCTCGTCCGGTGGAGGAGGAAGCCGAAGACGCAAGCCGCGGCGAGGAACAGCACCAGCTCGAACGAGACCACCCACCAGACATAGCCCTGGCCGAAGAAGGCGAAGGAGGCCGGATAGCCCTTGTAGGCCTGGTCGCCGAGGATGATGAAGGCGATGCCGCGGAACAGGCTCATGGTGCCGATGGTGACGACGATCGAGGGCAGGCCCAGGCGGGTCACCAGGAGGCCGTTGGCGGCGCCGCAGCCCAGCCCCGTGGCGATGCCGATCGCCACCAGCAATGGGGTGCCGGCGCCGGCCTGCACCGCCATGCCCATCAGCGTGGAGGCGAGCGCCATGATCGCGGCGACCGAAAGGTCGATCTCGCCCGAGATGATGAGCAGCGCCATGGCGAGCGCGATCAGCCCCTTCTCGGTGAAATTGAAGGTGAGGTCGGACAGCGACCAGGGGTCCAGAAAGTAGGGGGACGCCAGGCTGTTGACAACGAAGATCGCCGCTGCCACGGCGATCAGCAGCGCCTCCCAGCTCAGCAAACCGGCGCCGAACGGCCGCGGCAGGCGGTCGGGGATGCGGCGTGGACCGGCGGCTTCGCTGGCGGCGCTCATGCGGCGGCCTTCCTGAGGATGATGCGGCCCTGCCGGCGCTCGCCGCGGGCATTGAGGATGACGGCAAGGATGATGGCGCTGCCGGAGATCGCCATCTGCCAGAACGGAGAAACGTTCACCACCGGCAGGGCGCTGGCGATGATGCCGAGGAAGAGCCCGCCGAGCACGGCGCCGCCCACCGAGCCGATGCCGCCGGCGATCGACACGCCGCCGATGACGCAGGCGGCGATCACGTTCAGCTCGTAGCCGTTGGCGACCTCGACGGAGGCGATGACGTAGCGGGCGATCCACAGATAGCCGGCGAGGCCGGCCAGCGCGCCCGACAGGCAGAAGACCAGGAACTTGGTGCGGCCGACATCGATGCCGGCATAGACCGAGGCGGTCGGGTTGACGCCCACCGCATAGACGGCGCGGCCGAAGGGGGTGCGCGTCATCAGCAGCCAGAACAGGAGGATGACGGCGAGCGCGATCCAGGTGAGCACCGGCAGGCCGAGCAGGGCGGCGCGCTGCAGGCCGATGAAGTCGGGGCTCATCTGGTCGGCGTTGACCCAGGCGCCGCCCGACACCACGAAGGTGGCGCCGCGGTAGATGGTGAGGGTGCCGAGCGTGACGACGATCGAGGGAATGCCGAGCTTCCAAACGAGGATGCCGTTGACCGCGCCGAGCGCCAGGCCGATCGCCACCGCCATGGCTATCAGAAGGGGTATCGGCAGCTCCGGGTAGGCGGCGTTCAGCATGGCCACCACCATGCCGGTGAAGGCGAGGTTCGACGCCATCGAGAGGTCGATCGAGCGGGTCAGGATCACCGCCATCTGGCCGAGCGCCAGGATGATGAGGAGCGCGGTGTCGTTGAAGACCGAAGCCAGGTTGGCTGGCCTGGCGAAGCCTGGAAAGCGGCTGGCGACGAGGCCGATCAGCACGGCGATCGCCAGCAGGAGCCAGGCTTCGCGGTGCTTGAGCAGCGTTGCCATCACGCGATCCCCGCTGCCAGCCGGACCAGCGTCTCGGCGTCCAACCCGCGGTTGTCTCGGGTTGAGACGACCTTGCCTTCGCGCATCACCACCACGCGGTCGGACATGCCGAGGATCTCCGGCAGCTCGGACGACACCATGATCACCGACAGGCCGCGTTCGACCAGCTCGGCCATGAAGCCGTGCACGGCGGCCTTCGAGCCGATGTCGATGCCCTTGGTGGGTTCGTCGAGGATGATGACCTTGGGCGCCGTCGCCAGCCATTTGGCGATGACGACCTTCTGCTGGTTGCCGCCCGACAGCGTGCCGACGTCCTGGTCGAGAGAGGCGGCGCGCAGGTCGAGCCGCTCGGTGAAGCTTCGAGCCAGCCCGAACTCCTCGGCAAGCCTCAGCACCCCGTGGCGCGAGGTGCGGGCCAGCGAGGGCAAGGAGACGTTCTCGAAAATCGGCATGCCGATGACGACGCCCTGGCGGCCGCGCTCCTCGGGCACGTAGACGATGCCTGCGGCAATCGCATCGGCGGCGGAGCGCGGTGCGATCGGCCGGCCGCCGAGGGTCATTCCTCCGCCGCTCGTGCGGGTCATGCCCGCCACCGCCTGCATCACTTCGCTGCGCCCGGCGCCGACGAGGCCGTAGAAGCCGAGGATCTCACCCTGATGCAGCGTGAAGGAAACGTCTTCGAACTCGGTGGGGTGCGAGAGCCCGGCGACGGCGAGCACGGGCTCGCCGATGTGAGGCTGCCGCTCGGGGAAGATATGGTCGACGGCGCGGCCGACCATCATGCGCACCAGCGCGTCCTGGTCGGTCTCTGCGAGCAAGCCGTCGCCGACCAGGCGGCCGTCCCGGAACACGGTGTAGCGGTCGGCGATGCGGAAGATCTCGTCGAACTTGTGGCTGATGAAGAGGATCGCCTTGCCGGCGCTCTTCAAAAACTCGACCAGCAGGAAGAGCTCCTCGATCTCCTTGGCCGAGAGCGCGGCGGTCGGCTCGTCCATGATGACGGTCTGCGCATCGACCGACATGGCGCGGGCGACGGCGACCAGGTGCTTGTTGGCAATGCCGAGGTCCTTCAGGCGGGCGCCGGCGTCGATGTGGCCCGCCCGCATCGCCTCCAGGACCTCGCGGGCCTGGCTCTTCATGGTGCGCCAGTCGATCGTGCCGAACCGGGTGCGCGGCGCGTGGCCGAGGAAGATGTTCTCCGCCACCGTCAGCTCGTCGAAGAGCACCGTTTCCTGGTGGATGGCGGTGATGCCGTGGGCGAACGCGGCATGGGCGCTGGGCAGCGCGACCGGCTGCCCGTCGATCGAGATCGTGCCCGCGTCCGGCTGGTAGATGCCGGTGAGGATCTTGACCAGTGTCGACTTGCCGGCGCCGTTCTCACCGACAAGCGCCGTCACCTGGCCGGGATAGAGCGACAGCGCGACGTCGGAAAGGGCGCGGACGCCCGGGAAGCTCTTGCTGATGCCGGAAAGCGTCAGGCGGGGCGCTGCCGGGGCGAGGGGGGCAGTTTCGCCCGTCGGCTGGAAGGCGGTGGCGTGCATCATCCTCGTCGCGCTGCCTGAAGCGATGGGTCGAGGGCAGCCGCCGCGACGGCGGCCGCCCTCGAGCGAGATCAGTAGATCTTGGAGAACTCTTCGATGTTGGTCTTGTCGAACTGGAACGGCGGCGCCATGGCGGCGGAGTTGGTGTCGTCCAGCGTGACCTCGCCGACGCGGCCGATCGACAGCTTGGCGCCAGGCTTGGCCTCGGCCTTCTTGGCGGCGAGCTCGTGCGCCAGGTAGACTGCGGAGTAGCCGAGATCGATCGGGTTCCACAAGGCAACGGCCTGCGAGGCGCCGTTGTCGATGAACTTCTTGAACTCCGACGGCAGCGCCAGGCCGGTGACGTTGACCTTGCCGATCAGGTTCTCGTCGGTGACCACCTGGGCGGCGGCGACGACGCCGACGGTGGTGGGCGCGATGATCGCCTTCAGGTCCGGGTAGGATTTGAGCAGGCCCTTGGCCTCGTCCGTGCTCTTGGCCGAGTCGTCGTCGCCATAGACGGTGGCGACCAGGTTGATCTTGGGGAACTTCTCCGGCAGCAGCTTCTTGGCGGCTTCGATCCAGGCGTTCTGGTTGGTCGCGGTGGAGGAGGCCGACAGGATGGCGACGTCGCCGCCGTCCGGCAGGTGGTCGGCAGCGAGCTTGATGATGGTCTCGCCGATCAGGTTGGTGTCGGAGGGGTTGAGGTGCATCTGGCGACCCTCCGGCGCCACGCCGGAATCCCAAGATATGACGGTGATGCCGCGGTCCATGGCCTTCTTCAGCGCAGGAACCAGGGCGTCCGGGTCGTTGGCGGAGACGGCGATGGCATCGACCTGCTGGGCGATCAACGAGTTGATGACCTCGATCTGCGCCTCGGCAGTGGCCTTGGTCGGACCGGTGTAGATCACCTCGACGTCGCCGATTTCCTTGGCCGCCTCCTGGGCGCCCTTGTTGGCGGCGTCGAAGAAGCCGTTGCCGAGAGACTTGACGACGAGCGCGATCTTCATCGGCTCGGCGCCGGCCGCGGCCGTGCCGGCGAACAGAGCGGCGGAGACCGCCGCTGCCGCGAGTAGTTTCCTGACGATGGACATTCGAACTTCCTCCCTTTCGAACAGTTGCAAACGATCAGCGCCCGGCCGCTCAGGCCTGCAGCGAAGATTCCTCCAGCCTGGCGGCGACACCGGCGGCGCCGGCGACGACGAGCGCCACACCCGCCGCCTCGAGCATGCGCGCCTCGCGGTCCTCGATGCCGTCGTCGGTGATGACGGTGGCGATGCGCGACAGGCCGCACAGGATCAGGCTGGAGCGCTGGCGAAACTTCGACGAGTCGACCAGCACGACCAGTTCGTCGGCCTGGTCGATCAGCTTCTGCTCGGCCTGGATCAGCAGCGGGTCGCCCTCCATCAGGCCCAGCGGACCGAGGCCCTGGGCGCCCATGAACATGCGGCGGGCATAGAAATTGCGGGTGACGTCGTTGTCGAACGGCGACAGGATGATGTTCTGCTCGCGGTAGATCGTGCCGCCCGACAGCATGACCGTGTTCTTGGAATGCTTGAGCAGGTGCTCGGCGATCGGAAACGAGTTGGTGAAGATCGGCATGCGCCGGTTGGTGAGGAAGTGCACCATCTGAAAGGTCGTGGTGCCGCCGTTGATGATGATCGGCTCGCCATCGCCGCACAGCGCCACCGCTTCGCGGGCGATCGCCCGCTTCTTGCCGGCGTTGAGCGTCTCGTTGACGCTGAAGGGACGGCCGGCCAGGCCGACGAACTGCGGGGGCGTCAGCGCCTCGGCGCCGCCACGCACGCGGCGCAGCCGCTTCTGGACGTGCAGGGCGGCGATGTCGCGGCGGATCGTCGCCTCCGACGAGGAGGTCAGCTCGACCAGCTCCTGCACGGTCACGACAGGCTTTTCCTGGACCGCAGACAGGATGATGCGATGGCGCTCTTTTTCGTGCATGCTTCCTCCCTCCATCCAATAGTGCATTGACCGAGCGGCGTGTCAATCAACTTCGATCAAAATATTTCATTGTGCAGCGCATCATGACCGATCATGATCGTTTTTGATTGACACGGGCATGCGCTCGTGTGAGCCTTTAGGCATCGATGCGCCGCATCCCGAGCGCCAGGGAGGATATGCCGATGCTTGAGACGCGCACCGCCACGCGGCTTGCGGACCTGTGGGACGACGCCAAGGCGGCGACGATGAGCGAGTCGGAACGGCTGCTCTATCGTTCCAATTTGCTCGGCTCGGACAAGCGCATCACCAATTATGGCGGCGGCAACACTTCGGCCAAGGTCATTGAGACGGACCCGCTCACCGGCAGAGCGGTCGAGGTCCTGTGGGTGAAGGGCTCCGGCGGCGATATCGGCACCATCAGGATGGACGGGTTCGCGACGCTCTACCAGGAGAAACTCGAGGCGCTGAAGGGGCTCTATCGCGGCGTCGAGCACGAGGACGAGATGGTGGCGCTCTTGCCGCACTGCACCTTCAACTTGAATCCCCGCGCCGCCTCGATCGACACGCCCTTGCACGCCTTCGTGCCGAGGAAGCATGTCGACCACATGCATCCCGACGCTGTCATCGCGATCGCCGCGGCGGAAAACAGCGAGGCTCTGACCCGCGAGATCTACGGCGACGAGATCGGCTGGCTGCCGTGGAAGCGCCCCGGCTTCGAGCTCGGCCTGTGGCTGGAAAAGTTCGCGCGCGAGCACCCGAGGGCCGTCGGGGTGGTGCTGGAGAGCCATGGCCTGTTCACCTGGGCTGACGATGCGGCCGAGTGCTACCGGACGACGCTGCGCATCATCAACCGTGCCATCGAATGGTTCGAAGGCGAGGCGGCGGGCAAGCCGGCGTTCGGCGGGGCGGTGCGCGAGGCGCTGCCAGAGGAGGAGCGCAAGCGGGTCGCCACTGCGCTGATGCCGGCGCTGCGCGGCATGATTTCCGCCGGCGAGCGCAAGGTGGGGCACTTCGACGATCAGCCAGCGGTGCTGGAGTTCGTCAATGCGCGGGACATGGAGCGGCTGGCGGCGCTGGGCACCAGCTGTCCCGACCATTTCCTGCGCACCAAGATCAGCCCGCTGGTGGTCGATTTCGATCCCGCGAAACCGGATCTGGCCCGTACGCTCGCAGGCCTGCCGGCGGCGGTCAGGGCCTATGCCGAGGGCCATGCCGCCTATTACGAGCGCTGCCGGCGGCCGGAAAGCCCGCCGATGCGCGACCCCAATGCCGTCGTGTATCTGGTTCCCGGAGTCGGCATGATCACCTTCGCCAAGGACAAGGCCACGGCGCGCGTCTCGGCCGAGTTCTACGTCAACGCCATCAACGTGATGCGCGGCGCCTCCGGCGTGTCGGCCTATCGCGGGCTGCCGGAGCAGGAGGCGTTCGACATCGAATATTGGGTGCTGGAAGAGGCCAAGCTCCAGCGCCTGCCGAAGCCGCGCCCGCTGGCGGGCCGCGTGGCGCTGGTGACCGGCGGAGCGGGCGGCATCGGACGGGCGACGGCCGAGCGGCTGATCGCCGACGGCGCCTGCGTGATGCTGGCCGACATCGACCGCGAAGGGCTCG
The DNA here is from genome assembly GCA_040510195.1 of Mesorhizobium sp. Lineage (GTDB taxonomy): Bacteria > Pseudomonadota > Alphaproteobacteria > Rhizobiales > Rhizobiaceae > JBEVJK01. Next base: position 30,704 of record JBEVJK010000134.1, read on the forward strand.
ACGGTGCCGAGGCCGATCTCGGCGGCCGGCACAGCCAGGACGTGGTGAAGAGCGTGGTGCTCGACGTGACACGGGAGGCGGACGTGGCGGCGGCCTTCGAGCGGACGGCGCTGGCGTTCGGCGGGCTCGACATTCTGATCTCGAATGCCGGCATCTCCTCTTCGGCTCCCATCGAGGAGACCGAGCTTTCGATGTGGAACCGCAACATGGACATCCTGTCGACCGGCTATTTCCTTGCCGCGCGGGAGGCGTTCCGCCTGATGAAAAGGCAAGGGACCGGCGGCGCCATCGTCTTCGTGGCGTCCAAGAACGGGCTTGCCGCCTCGCCCAATGCGGCGGCCTACTGCACGGCCAAGGCGGCGGAGATCCATCTGGCGCGCTGCCTGGCGCTCGAAGGGGCGGAAGCCGGCATCCGCGTCAACACGGTCAACCCCGACGCGGTGCTGCGCGGCTCCAAGATCTGGAGCGGCGAGTGGCGCGAACAGCGGGCGGCCGCCTACAAGATGAGCCCGGACGCGCTGGAGGAGCATTACCGACAGCGCTCGCTGCTCAAGCGCAGCGTCTATCCGGAGGACATCGCCGAGGCGGCCTTCTTCCTGGTGTCGGACCAGTCGGCCAAGTCGACCGGCAACATCATCAACGTCGATGCGGGGAACGCGCAGAGCTTCACGCGTTGACGAGCGGCCAAGGGAGGAGAGCCAGATGAGCGAACTGCCGATCGCGGACGGCATCGTCGAGACGGACAATGCGCGGCGCCAGGCGGACCTCCGGCGCGACTACGAGGCGCTGGGCGAGCGGCTCGACCGCCGCGGCATCGCCATCGACGCGCTCGCCGACAAGGTGGCCGACTTCGGCGTCGCCATCCCGACATGGGGGGTAGGCACCGGCGGCACGCGGTTCGCCCGCTTCCCGGGGCCAGGCGAGCCACGCGACGTGTTCGACAAGATCGAGGACTGCGCGGTGATCGCCCAGCTGACGCGGGCGACGCCCAGCGTGTCCCTGCACATCCCCTGGGACAAGGCCGACCCGCAACGGCTCAAGCAGGCGGCGAGCCGCTACGGCCTCGGCTTCGACGCGATGAACTCCAACACCTTCTCGGATGCGCCCGGCCAGCGCCTGTCCTACAAGTTCGGCTCGCTCAGCCACAGCGACGCCGCGGTCCGCGCGCAAGCGGTCGAGCACAACCTCGAATGCATCGAGATCGGCCGCGCGCTGGGCTCCAAGGCGCTCACAGTGTGGATCGGCGACGGTTCGAACTTCCCCGGGCAGGCGAGCTTCACGCGCTCTTTCGAGCGCTATCTGGACGCCATGCGGGCGATCTATGCGGCGCTGCCCGACGATTGGCGGCTGTTCACCGAGCACAAAATGTACGAGCCGGCCTTCTATTCGACGGTGGTCCAGGACTGGGGAACCAACTACCTGATCGCCAAGGAGCTGGGCGAGAAGGCGTTCTGCCTGGTCGATCTCGGGCACCATGCACCCAATGTGAACATCGAGATGATCGTGGCCCGGCTGATCCAGTTCGGCAAGCTCGGCGGCTTCCACTTCAACGATTCCAAGTATGGCGACGACGACCTGGATGCGGGCTCGATCGACCCCTTCCGGCTGTTCCTGGTGTTCAACGAGCTGGTCGAGGCCGAGCTGCGCGGCGCGGAAGGGTTCCGCCCGGCGCATATGCTCGACCAGAGCCACAACGTCACCGATCCGATCGAGAGCCTGATGCTGTCGGCCATGGAGGTGCAGCGCGCCTATGCTCAGGCGCTGCTCGTCGACCGGCCCGCCCTCGAAGCCGCACAGGATGCCAACGACGCGCTGCTCGCCGCACAGATCCTGAAGGCGGCCTTCCGTACCGACGTCGAGCCTCTGCTTTGCGCGGGGCGCGTCGCGAGAGGCGGCGCGGCCGACCCGCTTGCGGCCTACCGGGCCAGCGGCTACCGCCACAAGGTCGCGGACATCAGGCCTCAGGTCTCGTCGGGCGGCGGAGGTATTGTCTGAACGTTCATTCAGTAATGACGCCGCGCAGGTCGAGGCGCGTGCACTTGCCGATCAGCAGATAGGGCCGGTTGGCGCCCTCGTCGGCGCCGCCGATATAGCCGATGCCGTAATTCTCCTGGAAGCGCAGGGTGCGCGAGGAGAAGGCGAAGCCGCTACCCAGCCCGCCGCAGGTGAGCAGCAGCGAGCCGTCGGATGGCCGCACAGTCGGGCAATAATGGGTCGGCTGCTGGTCGCCGATGCGGGTGACGGTGTAGGAATCGGCGAGATCGGCGGCCGGCTGCACGACGAAGACCTTGTCGACGACCTCGAAGGGACGGATCCGCCAGCTCTCGCCGTCGAAGGCGAAGCCGGTGGAAAGCTGGCCGGCGCACAGAAAGGTGTCGGCCCTGGCTTCGCCGAACAGGGCGACAAACGCCAGGCAGACGGCCGCCAGCCGCCTGCCCGCGGGCCCGAGGGCCGAATTCAGCTGGTCGCAGCGGCAGCGCATCGGCGGCGATTATCGGCGGCACCAGGCTAACCGCGGCTTAACGGCGCTGGCAGAGCGTCGACATCGTCATTTGAGATTGCGGCGGTACCCCTATATCCTGGAGGGAAGAGAGCTGGAAAGGGCGGATGGCAACTTCCGACGTAGCGCACACCGATAGGCCAGTGGAGCACCACCGGGCGGCCAACAGCTACGGAGCGCTCCGCCTCGGCTGGATCCGCTTCTGGCGGTTCGTGTCGCACTACATGCCCAAGCGCCTCTACGCGCGGTCGCTGATCATCGTGATCGCGCCGATGATCCTGCTGCAATCGGTCATCGCCTTCATGTTCATGGAACGGCACTGGCAGACCGTCACGCTGCGGCTCAGCCAGGCGGTGACGCGCGACATCGCGGCGGTCATCGACATGATCGAGACCTATCCGCACAAGGCCGGCTACGCCGACGTGATCCGCATCGCCCAGGACCGGCTGCAGCTCAAGATCGACATCATGCCGCCCGATCCGCTGCCGGCGCCTGGCCCGAAGCCGTTCTTCTCCATTCTGGACCAGATCCTATCGTCGGAGATCACCAAACAGATCAACCGCCCGTTCTGGATCGACACCGTGGGCAACTCCAACATCGTTGAGATCCGCATCCAGCTCGAAGACAAGGTGTTGAGGGTGTTTGCCCGACGCAGCGCGGCCTACGCGTCGAGCACCCACATCTTCCTGCTCTGGATGGTTGGCACCTCGCTGGTGCTGTTGACCATCGCCGTGCTTTTCCTGCGCAATCAGATCCGGCCCATCATGAAGCTCGCAGAGGCGGCGGAGAGCTTCGGCAAGGGGCGCCCGATGCCGCGCGACTTCCGGCCGCGCGGCGCGGAGGAGGTGCGGCGCGCCGGCGTCGCCTTCATCCAGATGCGCGAGCGCATCGAGCGCCAGATCGAGCAGCGCACGGCCATGTTGACCGGCGTCAGCCACGATCTCAGGACCATCCTCACCCGCTTCAAGCTGCAGCTGGCGCTGGCCGGGCCGAGCGCCGACACGCTGGCGCTCAATCAGGACATCGACGATATGCAGTCGATGCTCGAAGGCTACCTGGCCTTCGCCAAGAGCGAGACGGCCGAGGACACCGGGCGCTTCGAGCTCAACCAGTTCTTCGAGAAGCTGGCCGAGGAGGCGAAGCTGCGCGGGCGCAGCCTCACCACAAAGCTCACCGGTCGCGCGACGGTGAACGTGCGGCCCAATGCCTTCCAGCGCCTGCTGTCCAACATCGTCGGCAATTCCTTCCGCTATGCCGGGAAGGTCGCCGTGAGCGCCGTCCACACGCGCGGCTGGCTGACGGTGACGATCGACGACGACGGCCCCGGCATTCCGGAGGAGAAACGCGAAGAGGTGTTCAAGCCCTTCTTCCGCCTGGACGAGGCGCGCAACCTCGACTCGAGCGGAACCGGGCTCGGCCTGGCCATCGCCCGCGACATTGCGCGCAGCCATGGAGGCGACATCACCCTCGACCAGAGCCCGATGGGCGGGCTCAGAGCCGTCATCAAAGTGCCGGCTTAAGTCACGAACGCCATCATCCGAGGACAGAATGGGCCAGATGAACGCCGGGATCGTCCCGGTCACGCCTTTCCAGCAGAACTGCACCATCCTTTTCGACGCCGACGAGCGGAGCGGCGTCGTGGTCGATCCCGGTGGCGACGTCGACGCCATCGTGTCGGCGCTGGAGACGAACGGCATCAAGGCCACCGCCATCTGGCTGACCCACGGGCATCTCGACCATGCAGGCGGCGCCATGGACCTCAAGGACCGGCTGGGCATCGAAATCCTCGGCCCGCATGCCGACGACCGGCCGCTGCTCGACAATCTCGAGGTGCAGGCTCAGCGCTTCGGCGTTGCCGACCCGGTGCGCAACTGCACGCCGGACCGCTTCCTGGAGGAGGGGGACATCGTGTCCTTCGGCCCGCACCGGTTCAGCGTGCTGCACTGTCCCGGCCATGCGCCCGGCCACGTCGTGTTCTACAATGCCGAGGCGCGCTTCGCCCATGTCGGCGACGTGCTCTTCAACGGCTCGATCGGGCGCACCGACCTGCCGGGCGGCGACCATGCGGCGCTGATCCGCTCGATCAAGGAGAAATTGCTGCCGCTGGGCGACGATATCGGCTTCATCTGTGGCCACGGCCCGGGAAGCCGCTTCGGCGACGAGCGCCGAAGCAACCCGTTCCTCGTGTGACCACAAACGAAAGCCCCGCCTTCGAGGGGCGGGGCCATCACGCCTGAGACGGCGCTTCCTGCGCTGCCTAGCTAGTAGGCGGTGCAGAAATGTTGGCGACCATCATAGCCGGTGAAGGTGCCGCTTTGGGGATCGAAGCTGCGGTAGCGATTCTGGCAATACCGGTACCAGCCGCGGCTCCAAGGCTCCAGCGAGCGGCCGACATAGACCGGCTGTTCGTAGTAGCGCACGGGCGGGTCGACATAGACAGGCTCGGCGTAGCGGGGCTGCGCCATGAGACCGCCGATGATGGCGCCCGTCGCCAGGCCGATAACGCCGGCGGCCACGGCATCGCCGTTGTTGTGGCGGTAATAGTTGTTGTAGCGATAATTGTTATAACGCCAGCCGTCGCGAGCCTCGGCCGCAGGCATCGCCGTCAGCGACGTCGCGGCGACGGCGACCGCTAGCACGGCGGACTTCAGAAAACGCTTCATCTCGTCTCTCCTTCGAACGGCGATCGCATCGCGACCGGGCCGTATTCACCCCATCGACTACTCCCGTGGAGCTGAACGGAAGCTGAACGGCCGGGAGGCCCTGCGGGTTCCACGCACTGCGTGGTCGAGCTTTGTGGCAAATCGGCGTCAGAGATAGAGAAGGCCCTGGCGGAGCCCGATGGCGACCGCGTCGGCCCGGTTGCGCGCATGCAGCTTGCCGAGCACGGCCGCGACGTGGAACTTCGCCGTATGAACTGAGATGTCGAGCTTGCGGGCGATCAATTTGTTGGATGCCCCGTCGGCGAGCAGAGCCAGCGTCTCCCGTTCGCGGGCGGTCAGGGCGGGAAGGGCTCCCTCGGCCGCTTCGGCTCCGGTGGCATGACCGTTGGCGGCCGAAGGCGGCACGAGCCGGTATCCGGCGGCCGCCACGCGCGCCGCCGCCACCACCAGCGAAGAGGAGGCGTGGACGGGCAATATGGCGGCGACGTTCGGGGCCGCCGTGGACGACGAGCCGATCAGCACATGCGGGAGCGCCGGGTCGACCACGTCGCCGTCGGAAACGACGACATCGGCCGGCCAGGCGGCTTCCAGCTCCGAAGGCACCAGCTGCGCCAGGTCGCCCTGGTCGGCGAGCGCCTGCGCAACCTCCTCGGCCCGATCGGGGTCGGCAAGGACGATGGTCACCAAGAGGCGTTCAGCCAACAACCGTCCTCCAACCGCAGATGCCGTTCATGAAACCGGCCGAGCGCCGACCGTCACGTCGACGGACGCCGGCTGGCCGCCGCGCAGGAGGTCGAGCCTGACCGACTTGCCGACGCTGTCCGGGCCGAGGCGGCGGATCAGGTCGCGCACGCCGGACAGCGTTTCGCCATCCCAGGCGGTGACGATGTCGCCGAGCTGGATGCCGCCAGCGGCTGCCGGACCGCCATCCTCGAGGCTCATCACCATGGCGCCGGCCAGATCCTTCTGCCGAACCGGATGCAGCCCGGCGCCGAGATAGCCGCGCGCCACGTGGCCTTTCTCGGCCAGCACGGCCGCCACCCGCTCCACCGTCTCGGCCGGGATCACCAGGGCCCGGCGATGTGGCCCGAAGAGCAGCAAGCCGACGAACCGACCCTCCGCGTCGAGCGCCGCACCGCCTTCCAGACGAGGATCGAGCCCGCCAGACAGCCGGATGCGCCGGTCGATCAGCCCGCCGCGCATGCTGCGCCAGGCCGGCCCGGCCTCGGCGACGAGCGCAAGGCCGGCCAGCGGCCCGCTCGCACAGCGCCCGACGGCAAGCGCCAGTTGCCCGACGGCGACTGGTTCCGCCGCCGCGGGGAGGGACGCCGCGGCCGCCTTGCACCGCAGCACGGCGACGCCGCTCGTCGGGTCGCGGCCGACGAGCTCGGCCGGCTCGGTCGCTCCTGCCGGCAAGGAAAGCGTGATGTCCTCCTCCGTCTCTATGGTCTCGCTCGCGGCGATGTAGAGCCCGTCGCGCCAGTGGAGGGCGCTCGCGGGGTGACGGCCGCCGGCCTCCAGGCCGGCGGTCGCCTCGGCCATGCCGGAGACGAAGCCGGCCAGCGCGTCGGAAAACGCCTTGAGGGGCGCGGATGGGTTGATCTGCGGCATGTCCAAATCCTCCAGTCGGTGGCTGCGGAGTTTGGCGCCGCTCCGCGCCGCCGCCAACTGGCCGCCCGGCTAGGTCGGGCGCAAACTGGCCATCAAGGCAGGTCGCGGCGACGGGGCGGCGACACGACATATAGGGACGAAGATCCGCAAGCCCCAAGAGGGAGCCAGATGTCGAACGCCGCCGCCCCGCGGTCCGATGCCGCCCTGAACGACCCTTCGCTGCTCGATGCCTATTCGCGCGCCGTGACCGACGCCGTGGATGCCGTCGGGCCTGCGGTCTGTCGGATCGAGCAGGTGCAGGACGGCGGGCGCGGCGGACTGGGCTCCGGGGTGGCGATCGCCGCCGACGGGCTGGTGGTGACCAACGCGCATGTCGTGGGCACGGCGCGCAGCGTGCGCATCGTCATGCCGGAGGGCAGCGGCGGGGAGGCGCGCGTGCTCGGCCGCGACCCCGACACAGACATCGCGGTGCTGCGCGCCGACGCCAATCTCGGCGTCACGGCCGCGCTGGGCGACAGCCGGACGCTTCGCCGCGGCCAGATCGCGATCGCCATCGGCAACCCGCTCGGCTTCGACTGGACGGTGACCAGCGGCGTGGTCTCGGCGCTCGGCCGCTCGATGCGGGCCCAGACCGGGCGGCTGATCGACGACGTCATCCAGACCGATGCGGCCCTCAATCCCGGCAATTCTGGCGGTCCGCTCGTCGCCACCGACGGGACCGTGATCGGCATCAACACCGCCGTCATCCGCGGCGCCCAGGGAATCGCCTTCGCGGTCGCCGCCAACACCGCCCGCTTCGTCGTCTCCGAGATCCTCCGCCACGGCCGCGTCAGGCGCGCCTTCATCGGCGTCTCGGCCGACACCGTTCCGCTGCCCCGCCGCGCAGCACTTGCCGCCGGCGTGGCCGCCAAGACCACGCTCCGCGTCCGCGCGGTGGAGAAGGGCGGTCCGGCCGATCAGGCCGGCATCGCGCCGGGCGACCTCATCATCGCGGCCGACGGCGTCGCCATCGCCGGCGTCGACGACTTGCTTCGGGCGCTCGACGGGGAGCGGATCGGCAAGCCGGTCGGCTTCACCCTGTTGCGCGGCGGCCGCCTCATGCCGCTGCTGGCGGTGCCGTCGGCGCGCGCCGGCTGACGGCTTATGAGCACTCATAGCTCATGTCGCGCATATAGCTCTTGAGAACTAGCATTTTTTGTGCTGTTTAAGGCGCATGGCCTAAATCCCGGAATAGATTATCGTTTTAGGCGAACTTTAGATACTGCATTAACCAGGCACGTCGGGAAAAAAACCCAAACTTTCAAGCCCCTTACTTGAAAATCCTGCAGGGAGCTTTCCATGCGGAAGGTGCCGGTGTTAAGCTAGGTTATCAAACTGTGAATATTTGGTTGGTAAGTAAGTAAAAAGGGTAGGGTCTCAGATGAATTTCATGGGTCTGATCAAGCGCTCCGATAAGACGGACCGAGTCTTCGAAGAGCTGGAGGAAGTCATGGAGGAAGCTATCGACGAGAACCTTCTCGTCGACGATGCGCCGCCTCTGGAGCCTTCGGAAGTTCCTCTGGAAGGGCTCGGATCAGATGAAGACGATCTTCTTTCCGAGCTCGACCTGCAGCCTGACGAGCCGGTCCTGGACGTGGCCGAGGACGATTTCGCCGAGGCGGCCGAGGTCGAGGCCGGGCGTCGCCTTACGACGCACACGCAGAACCGGCTGGCTGCCCTCGCCTCGTTCGACGAGCTGTATCGGGACTCCCAGGGATACCTCAGGGAAATCAACGAGAAGCTCTCCGAAGTGACGTCATCGCATCACCTGACGCGAGAGTTCTTCAACCTGGTCCATGCGGATATCCAGCGGGCCAACGAAATGGAGCTCACCAATGCCGAGCTGGGGCTGCAGAACCGCAAGAAGGCCGATCAGATCAACGAGCTGAGCCGCCGGCTGCAGGAGCAGGAAGCGCGGCTCGAAATCCTCGAAGGACGCGAGGCCGGCCTCTTGCAGGACAAGGACACGCTGCGCTCGGCGCTGTCGGCGACGCGGCTGGAGCTGGTCGAGGCCACCAACGTCATCGCCCGCAACGAAGCGGAGCTCGGCGACGTCATCCGGATGCTGTCGACGCGCACGGTCGAGGCCGAGCGGCGCCTGCGCGAGAACGAGGTGCTGCGCGAAAAGCAGGTCAGCCTGTCGATCGATCTCGACAATGCGCTGAAGCAGGAAGCCGAGTCGCGCCGCAAGCTGGACGAGGTGGTGACCATCCAGTCCAACGAGACTGCGCGCTACGCCGAGTTGATCGCGACGCTCGCCAAGAGCGAGAAGGATGTGATGCGGCTGCAGAAGGCCAACGAGGTGGCGCAGGCGCGGCATGGCGAGCTGGCCGACCAGGCGCGCAATGCCGAAGCCGAGCGGGAGGCGGAAGGGCAACGTGCTGCGGCCGAAATCCATGGGCTGAAGTCGGAGATCCAGGCGCTGCAGTCGCGGCTCGACCGCGCCTCCAAGGAGCAGGCCGACCTGACGGGCGAGATGTCCAAGCTCAAGGTGCAGCTCGACGATGCCGTGGCGGAGAAGCAGGTGGCGGACGAGAAGCTCGCCGCGCTGAAACGCGAAGCCAAGACCGACAAGCAGAACCTGTCGGCGGCAAGCGCCAACATCTCCCAGCTCTCGCTTCAGCAGGCCTCGGAGCAGATGCAGCTCGACATCCACAAACAGGAGTGCGAGGACCTGCGCACCGAGATCGCGGCGCTCAACGACCGCATCAAGGAGCTGCTGCCCTATGAGCGCCTGTATCGCGTCGCCAAGACACGACAGCGGGACAACGGCCCGAACGTGCCGGAGATTGGCGCGGTCGGCGTGATCTCGGAAGCCCAGCGCACCGCGACGCGCCGCAGCAACGGCACCGGCCGACGCCGCGCCTAGGCTAGCTCTGGCCCATGGCGTCGTCGGACCCGACGACGCTCCGCACGAAGGCTTCGAGCCCCGCCGAGCCGCGGGGCCGCCAACCGAGCGCCATAAGGCGGTCCGTCGCCATGACGCTCAGCGCCGTCGCGTCGGCGCGGTGCGGCAGCGGCAGGCTGCGGCCGGCGGCGCGGCCGGCCAGCGTCAGCAGGTCGTGGCGGTCGACGGTCAGGTCGGAGACGTTGAAAGCGCGTCCGGCCACCAGAGCGGCCGGCGCATCGAGGAGCAACGAGACCGCGGCGGCGACGTCGTCGCCGTGGACTTCGGTGGCGACGCGCGGTTCGACCGGACGGCCAGCGAGGAAGTCGGCGAACAGGCCGGCCCATTTGTGGGCACGGCCCGGCGGGGCCGGTCCGTAGACGCCTGTCGCCCGCAGGCTCGCTCCGACCAGGCCGGTGGCTGCCAGCGTCGACAGATGACGTTCCCCCGCAAGCTTCACCTCGCCATAAAGGGTGTCGGGCTCGGCGGTGGTCGTTTCGAGAAGCCGGCGGGCGGGCCGCCGATCGCCATAGACCGCGCGGCTGGACAGAAAGACGATCCGGGCGACGCCGGCTGCGCCAGCCGCCTCGAACAGCGCGGCGGTCCCGTCGCGGTTGCGGCGCACGAAGCCTGCCGCGTCATCGCCTTCGCCGCCGCGGAAGCGGCCTGGAAGATGGTCGAAGGCGGCATGCACGAAGCCGTCGAAGCCGGCGAAGGCCGGTCGCCAGTCGCCGCCCGGCTCGAGGCTGCCTTCGACGAAGCGCAAAGGGACCCGGAAAGTGTCCGGAGCCGGACGGTTGCGGCCGAACAACGCGACCTCGCGGCCGTCGCCCAGGAGCCGCTCGACGATGAAGCGGCCGACCATGCCCGTGCCGCCCGACACCAGGATGCGCTCAGGCCTCATCGGCGCCCCGGGTTCTCCAGCATGGCGAGGTCCGGCACGGGCCGATCCTCGAAATAGGCCCGCCAGAGCTCGATCAGGGGCCCGAGCTGCGCGGCCCGCGGATGGTCCGGCTGCCAGGGCTTCTCGTACTGGTAGTGCACGATGGACACCGAATGCCAGTCCCACAGCTCGGGCAGGTTGAACCACACATATTGCAGCAAGTTGAAGAAGACCGGCAGGCCTTGCCAGTCGGGAAAGAAGGCTTCCAGGAAGGTCTGATCGGTGCGCTTCCAGAACGCCTCGGGGCGGTCGAGCCGCTCCAGCATGGCGGCGAAGGTGGCCGCGGAGGGACGTGCCACGAAGACGCCGGAGTTCAGCCGACGAAAATCCGCCAACGATTCGTAGACGTTGGGCGCGGCCGAGAATTCGGGATAGTCGAACAGCCGGTCGACCGGCCTCAGCACAAGCGTGTCGGCATCCAGGAACACGCAGCGCTCATACTCCGTGAGCTGCCAAAGCCGAAGCTTGGCGAAATTGTCGAGCGGGGTATGGAAGGCCGGCTTGTCGCCCTTGGTGAATGGCGCCTCGGCGTGGAGGCGGGCGCGCTGGTGACGCAGGTTGAAGGCCGGCGAGGTCGGCAGCAGCTCGACCGGAACGAGACGTGCGCCGAGCGCGGCGAGCGGAGCCAGCGCGGGCTCGCTCACGCCGCCCGTGCGGAGCACGACGAGATCGGCCGACGTTCCCGTCCGCCGCAGCGAGCGCAGCAGCGCGGTGGCGCCAAGCGCGTAGTCGTCATTGGTGACGAGCGTGACGAAGGCGCGGCGGCCGCGCATTCCGAGGCCTCAGGAGACGCTTTTCAGGCGACGGCCTTCCGGATCCCGCTCGATCGTCGCGGCGATGTCCTTGGTCCAGGCGGAGACCGCCGGCACGCGGCTGCGATCGACCCGGTAGGCATATTTGCGGGCGACGTCGACCACCTCGGCCAGCAGGCCTTTCTCCAGTGTGATCGGCTGCAGGCCGAGCTCCAGGAACTGCTCGTTGTGCACGACGAGGTCGTTCTCGGCGGCCTCCTTGCGGGGGTTGGGCAGGAACGCCACTTTGGCATCGGCCAGGCCGGCGACGAGCTCGGCGAGGTCGCGTACCCGGTGCGTCTCCGTCATCTGATTGTAGATTTTCACGCGGTCGCCCCGCCTGGGCGGGTTCTCCAACGCCAGCTCGATGCAGCGGACCGAATCCTGGATGTGGATGAAGGCGCGCGTCTGGCCGCCGGTTCCGTGGACGGTGAGCGGATAGCCGATCGCCGCCTGGATGAGGAAGCGGTTGAGCACCGTCCCATAGTCGCCGTCATAGTCGAAGCGGTTGATCAGCTGCACGTGGCGGCGCGTCTGCTCCGTATGAGTGCCCCACACGATGCCCTGGTGGAGATCGGTGATGCGCAGCGCGTCATTCCTTGCGTAGAATTGGAACAGCAGCTGGTCGAGGCACTTGGTCATGTGGTAGATCGAGCCGGGGTTGGCCGGGTACAGGATCTCCTGGCTGACGGCGCCGCCGGCGATGGTGTCGATGGACACCGGCAGATAGCCTTCGGGAATGGCGGCACCGACCGTCGAATAGCCATAGACGCCCATCGTTCCCAAATGCACGAGGTGCGCGTCGAGCTGGAGCTCGACCAGAGCGTTCAGCAGGTTGTGGGTGGCATTGACGTTGTTGTTGACCGTGTAGTTCTTGTGACGGTCGCTCTTCATCGAGTAGGGCGCCGCCCGCTGCTCGGCGAAATGGATCACCGCGTCGGGCCGCTCCTCCGCGAGCCAGCCCTTGAGAACCTCATAGTCGCGGGCCAGGTCGATCAGGTGGAAATGGATGCGGCGACCGGTCTCCTGGTGCCAGATGCGGGTGCGCTCCTGGATGGAGTCCATCGGCGTCAGCGACTGCACGCCAAGCTCGGTGTCGATCCAGCGCCGCGATAGGTTGTCCAGGATGTGAAGCTCGTGCCCGCGGTCGGAAAGATGCAGGGAGGTGGGCCAGCCGATGAAGCCATCGCCGCCGAGAACCGCAATCTTCATCGAATCGTCCTCTCCCTCTTCAGGGCTGCTCTAGCCGTCGAATGTGACAGCCATAACATACCGCGGCCCGGGCGTTAGCCCAGCGCCGCGGTGTTTTTTGTGGACGCCTCGGGTCTAGCAGCGCCCGTCGGCCACGATGCGATAGCCGGCGTTGCCGGCCTCGCAGCCGTTGGGGAAGGTCCGGACGCTGCCGCCGCGACGGGCGCAGACAGGCCGGTAGTCCTGCGTACAGAAGCGCGGCCCGTCGGGCGCCGGCCCGCCGTCGCTCCAGCCGGGACCGTCGCTGCCGCCGCGGCATTCGCCGTGGTAGACGATGCGGAAGCCGGCGTTGCGCGCCTCGCAGTCGTTGCCGAATGTGCGTATCCGACCGCCCTGGCGCGCGCAGACCGGATCGTACTGCCGGGTGCAGAAGCGCGGGCCGCCGGGTGCCGGCCCGGCGCCCCAGCCCGGGCCAGCGTCGCTGCGGCATTCGCCGCCGCGGACGATCCGGAAGCCCGCTGCCTCGGCCCGGCAGGCGTTGGAGAAGGTCTGGGGCTCGCCGCCGCGCACCGCGCAGACAGGATCGAAGTTGCGCGAACAGAATTGCGGCCGTTCGGGCGGCAGCGGGCGAATCGGCATCGTGCCCGGCGATTCCTCGAGGACGCACGCCGCAAGCAACGGGGAAAGCGTCAGGAAAAGGGCAAGGCACCGGAAAAACGGCTGAATGAACCGCATGTCACTATTCCTTTTGAGTATGCTTCCAAGGGGGCGATCCTGGCCATTCCACAGCGAAAGGGCAATCCCCGGCTTGCAGCGCGCGCCAATCGCTGCGACCATGCTTCCGCTATGCCCGGACATGCTCACTCCGTCATAGTCTTCGACATGGCCCGCGGCGGCGAGGCCGATGCGCAGCATCTCGTGCCCGGCTTCCCCGACCTCGACAGCGCCAACGCCTACGCGGAAGCGCGCACCCGCGCCTCCCTGGAGAAGCTGCGGGCCGAGGGGCAGGACCCGGCCGAGCTCAAGCGGCTCTGGCAGCTCTATGGCGAGGATTGCTGCGTGGTGGGCAATCCGTTCGCCGCCAGCGCCAAGCTCGACCGCTTCATCGCCGAGCCGGCGTCGGAGGGTCTCGTCGACTGGCCGGCGCTCTCGCCGGAGCGACTGGGCCTGACGGGACGCCGGTTTCACGTCGCGGCGCTGGTCATCGACCAGCAGAACCGCTCCGTCTGGGTCGGCGGATTCCTGACCTGGCCCGAGCGGCCGGCCAACGAGGCGCTGTTCAACCACTTTCACGAGGCGGCGCTCGGCGCCTTTGCCAACCAGGGCATCCGCGATGCCGATCCGGTGTCGCTCCATGTGACGCAGATCCACGAGCTGCCGCATCCGCCGCGTCCCCCGGCGGACCAGCCGCTCAGCAACTGGCTGGTCGAGGTCGATTTCGTCTGCCATGGGGTCGAGTTCGGAGTGCCGCTGGACGCCGTCTTCGCCTGGCCGGAAGAGCCAAGCGGCGAGGCGCTCGACGCGATGACGCATGTGATGATGGCGGATGCGCTGTCGGTCAGGGGCGACGGGCCGTCCTGGGCAAGCGAGTCGGAGATCCGTTGGCTGGTCGTCAAGCCGACCAGCGACCCGCCGACCTATCCGGCGGGCTGAGGCTGGCTATCGAAAAGCGGAAACGATCTAGCGGCCGGGCCGTCCGGTCTTGCGCGACCGGCGGCCCTGGCGGCGCTGGTCGGCCGGATTTTCATAGCTGCCGATCCCGGCGCGCTCCCGGCGAACCGGAGCGGGGTCCGTGGCCGGCTTGGCGGGCAAATCGCCCTCGACCGGCTTCTCGGTGCGCCGCACCGTCATTTCATCCAGCGTGTTCTTGCGAAACAGGCTGGCGCCGTCGCCGGGCAAGCCGAAGTCCGAGCCATGCGCCTCGCGGAAGCTCTGCTTCTTGAACAGCGAGCGCGGAACGGCGCCGGCAGGTTCGGCATGGTCGCCCGAGCCGCCCATGGCGTCGAGATCGGGCTTGGCGAAGAGCGAGGGAGCCGGCGCCTCGTCGACCGTGCGATGGCGCTGCCGTCCCTTGTTGTGACGGCCCTTCTCGCGGCCGGAGACGGGGCTTTGGACCTCCACCTCGCGGGCCAGCGGGTCGTCGGCGATGGCGAGCTCGGTTTCGCGCAGGCGCTTGATCTCGTCGCGCAGGCGCGCCGCCGTCTCGAAGTCGAGGTCGGCCGCCGCGTCGCGCATCTTGCGCTCCAGATGCTCCAGATGCGTGCGCAGATTGTTGCCGACCATGGCACCCGCTGCGACATAGTCGGAGATGTCGGCCCGCACATGGTCGCGCTCGTAGACCGAATCGAGGATGTCGGCGATGCGGGACTTGACGCTTTCGGGGGTGATGCCGTTCTCGGCGTTCCAGGCCATCTGCTTCTCGCGACGGCGCTGGGTTTCCGCCATGGCGCGCTCCATCGAGCCGGTCACCTGGTCGGCATAGAGCACGACGCGTCCGTCGACATTGCGAGCGGCGCGGCCGATGGTCTGAATGAGCGACGTCTCGGACCGCAGAAAGCCTTCCTTGTCGGCGTCGAGGATGGCGACGAGGCCGCATTCCGGGATGTCGAGCCCCTCGCGCAGCAGGTTGATGCCCACCAGCACGTCGAAGGCGCCCAGGCGCAGGTCGCGGATGATCTCGATGCGCTCCAGCGTTTCGATGTCCGAATGCATGTAGCGCACGCGCACGCCGTGTTCATGGAGGTACTCGGTCAGGTCCTCGGCCATCCGCTTGGTGAGCACGGTGACCAGGGTGCGATAGCCGGCGCGGGTGGTGTCGCGGATATCCCCCAGCACGTCGTCGACCTGGGTCTTGGCGGGCCGAACCTCGACCGGCGGATCGATCAGCCCGGTCGGGCGGATGACCTGCTCGGCAAAGACGCCGCCGGACTGCTCCATCTCCCAGCCGCCAGGGGTCGCCGAGACGGCGATCGTCGTGGGCCGCATGGCGTCCCATTCCTCGAAGCGCAGCGGCCGGTTGTCCATGCACGAAGGCAGGCGGAAGCCGTATTCGGCCAGCGTCGCCTTGCGGCGGAAGTCGCCGCGATACATGCCGCCGATCTGCGGCACCGTGACGTGGCTCTCGTCGATGAACACCAGGGCGTTGTCGGGGATGTATTCGAACAGCGTCGGCGGCGGCTCGCCAGGCTGGCGGCCGGTCAGGTAGCGCGAATAGTTCTCGATGCCGGCGCATGAGCCGGTGGCCTCGAGCATCTCCAGGTCGAAGCGGGTGCGCTGCTCCAGCCGCTGCGCTTCGAGCAGCCGGCCGGCGCGGTCCAGCTCGGCAAGGCGGTGGACAAGCTCTTCCTTGATCGACTTGA
>JBEVJK010000135.1:0-22237 GCA_040510195.1 Mesorhizobium sp.
GTGAAGTTCGAGAAGCGTCCGGAGGCGCCGTAGTCGAACGTTCCACCGTCGACGATGGCGCCACCGATCGATGTGCCGTGACCGCCGAGGAACTTGGTGAGCGAGTGGACGACGATGTCGGCGCCGTGCTCGATCGGCCGCAGCCGATAGGGGCTGGCCAGCGTGTTGTCGACGATCAGCGGCAGGCCATGCTTCCTAGCGATGTCGCCGATCTTCTCGATGTCGACGAATTCGCCGCCGGGATTGGCGAGGCTCTCGATGAAGATGCCGCGCGTCCTGTCGTCGATCTGCGGCTCGAACGAGTCCGGCTCGTCCGTGTCGGCCCAGCGAACTTCCCAGCCGAAATTCTTGAAGGCATGGCCGAACTGGTTGATCGACCCACCATAGAGCTTCCTTGCCGCAACGAAATTTTCGCCCGGCCGCATGATGTTGTGGAAGATCAGCAGCTGCGCGCCGTGGCCCGATGCCGTGGCCAGGGCGGCGGTGCCGCCCTCCAGCGCCGCAATGCGCTCCTCCAACACCGCCTGGGTGGGGTTCATGATGCGGGTGTAGATGTTGCCGAAGGCCTTCAGGCCGAACAGGGAGGCGGCGTGGTCGACATCGTCGAACACATAGGCCGTGGTCTGGTAGATCGGCGTCGCCCGCGCGCCCGTGGCGGGGTCGGGCTTGGCTCCGGCGTGGATGGCGAGCGTGTTGAACCCCGGACTGCGTTCGGACATTTTTTCTCCCTCTCGCCCCGATAGATCGGCGGCCGCGCATTCTTGGCGAAGGAAGCCGTCGATTGCAAAGAAGAATTTTCCAAACAGGTTGGCCGCTAGCGCTGGCGGACGCCGAAGCTCTGGTAGCCTTGCCGCATGACCGGCTTGCGGGAGGACAGCACGCGCGAATTGACGCCGCTCCAGCCGATCTCGCCCGATAGCCGCCCATACTCGATCTTCGGGCAGCGGTTCATCACCACCTTGATCCCGCGCGCCTCCGCCTTGGCGGCCGCCTCGTCGTCGCGGATGGTGAGCTGCATCCAGATGACCTTGGGGAGCGGGTCGAGCGCCATCGCCTCCTCGACGAGTGCCGGAACGGCGTCGGACGCACGGAAAATGTCGACCATGTCGATCGGACCGGGAACCCCGGCCAGGCTGGCGTAGGTCATGCGGCCGAGCAGCGTCTTGCCGGCCTGGGTCGGGTTGACCGGGTTGACGACGAAGCCCTTGTCGATCAGGTACTTGGTGACGAAGAAGCTCGGCCGCACGTCATTGGCCGAGGCACCGACCACGGCGATGGTGCGCACCCCGTTCAGGATGCCGGCGATATAGGCATTGTCGTAGGAATCGTGGTTCATTCGCCCGTCCAGATCGGGTCCCGCTTCTCGATGAAGGCGCCGATGCCCTCCTCCGCGTCGCGCGCCATCATGTTCTCGACCATGACGCGCGCGGTGTACTCGTAGGCCTGTGCGAGGCCCATCTCGGCCTGCGCGTAGAAGGCTTCCTTGCCGATTTTCAGGATGAGCGGCGATTTGCCGGCGATGGTCTCGGCGTATTTCGCGACCATCTGGGGCAGATATTCGCGCGGCACCACGCGGTTCACCAGCCCGATCTGGCGAGCCGTCGCGGCGTCGATGGCCTCGCCGGTCAGAAGCATCTCCATGGCGTGCTTGTTGGAGACGTTGCGCGACAGCGCGACCATGGGGGTCGAACAGAAAAGCCCGATGTTGACGCCCGGCGTCGAGAAGCTGGCATGGTCGGAGGCGATCGCCAGGTCGCAGCTCGCCACGAGCTGGCAGCCGGCGGCCGAGGCAGGGCCGTCGACCTCGGCGATGACCGGCTTGGGCAGCCGGACGATGGTCTGCATGAGAGCGGCGCAGCGGCCCATGGTGGCCTCGAAGAAGGCCCGCCCCCGATCGGGGTCCTTGCGGTGCGCGTTCATTTCCTTGAGGTCATGGCCGGCCGAGAAGATCTTGCCGGTGGCGGCGATGACCACCACGCGCGCTGCGGTGTCGTCACGCGCCCGGTCGAGCTCGCCCTGGAGCGCGTCCATCAGCGCGACGGAAAGCGTGTTGGCCGGCGGGTTGGCGAGGGCGATCCTCAGCATCGGGCCGACCCGCTCGACCTCGACCGGTCCCCTCGCCTCGCTGCGCTTCAAAGCCACGACATCTGCCATCGGCGGTTTCCTCGGTGCGACCCGACAAGTACCACGCGGCGGCTTGCTGAACAGCCTCGAAATGGTGTTTGTTCCGGCTCGACGCGAAGGGGCGGAGGAAGCGCATGGACGAGCTGAAGCCGATGATGGACACGGCAGAGGTCAACGCGCTGCTCCGGTCGGTCTATCCGCAGCTCAACGGCGAGTATGCGTTCTATCGGGCGATCGAGGTGTTTCCCGGCGGCTGCGTGGTGCGGCTCGACGCCGACGAACGCCATCTGAGGCCCGGGGGCACCGTCTCGGGTCCGTCGCTCTTCACCCTTGCCGACATCGGCGGCTACGTTTGCGTGCTCTCGCATGCCGGGCCGGACGCGCTGTCGGTCACCACCAGCCTCACCATCAACTTCATGCGCAAGGCCGGTGCCGGGCCGATCGACGGCCGCTGCCGTATCCTCAAACTCGGGCGGAGCCTGATGGTGTTCGACATCGCCGTGTATGCCGGTGGCGAAGAGGCCATGGTGGCCCACGCCACCGGCACCTACTCGATCCCGCCTGGGGCACGTATGCGGTAAAATAATACCGCACGACGACACCCTTGATTTTGCTTGCTTTTTCCGCGAGGAGGTCCATCAGAACTGCTTGACGACAAGCGCGTGTCCGCTTATAAGCCGGCCTCACCAGCGGCCAGAGATGGCCGTTGTTTTTCATTTGGCAGGCGCAACCTGCCAAGCCAAGCAACAAGAAACGCCTTCTTCGGAAGGTCTTTGGGAAGCCTGATCCATGACAACCTTTTCGCAGAAGCCTGCGGACGTGGTGAAGAAGTGGGTGCTGATCGACGCCGAGGGTCTCGTCGTCGGCCGTCTCGCCACCGTCGTCGCCAACCGGCTCCGCGGCAAGCACAAGCCGACCTTCACCCCCCATGTCGATGACGGCGACAACGTCATCGTCGTCAACGCCGACAAGGTGGTGTTCACCGGCAAGAAGTACACCGACAAGGTCTATTACTGGCACACCGGACATCCGGGTGGGGTCAAGGAGCGTACCGCACGCCAGCTTCTGGAGGGCCGCTTCCCGGAGCGCGTCGTCGAGAAGGCGGTGGAGAGAATGATCCCCCGCGGGCCGCTCGGCCGTCGTCAAATGAAGAATCTTCGCGTTTATGCAGGTGCCGAGCACCCGCACAGCGCTCAGCAGCCCGAGTCGCTCGACGTCGCGGCGCTCAACGGCAAGAACAAGAGGGTCAAGTAATGGCTGAGCTCAGCTCGCTCGCAGAACTGGGCAGTGCTGCCGCCGTGCAGCAGCCCGCCGCTCCCGTGCACGTCCAGAAGCTCGATCAGAGCGGTCGGGCCTATGCCACCGGCAAGCGCAAGGACGCCATCGCCCGCGTCTGGGTGAAGCCCGGCTCGGGCAAGATCACCGTCAACGACAAGGACTTCAACGCCTATTTCGCCAGGCCGGTGCTGCAGATGATCCTCAAGCAGCCGATCGTCGCCACCAATCGCGACGGTCAGTTCGACATCGTCGCCACCGTGGTCGGCGGCGGCCTGTCCGGGCAGGCCGGCGCCGTGCGTCACGGCATCTCCAAGGCGCTGACCTATTACGAGCCCGGCCTTCGTGCCGTGCTGAAGAAGGGCGGCTTCCTGACCCGCGACAGCCGCACGGTCGAGCGCAAGAAGTACGGCAAGGCGAAGGCCCGCCGCAGCTTCCAGTTCTCGAAGCGCTAGGGCACACCCCTGCATCGAGATCGAGAGGCCCGGCAACGCCGGGCCTTTTTCGCGTCTAGGCCCGGTCGGCCCAGCGCGGACGGCGCATGGCGAAGGTGCGCTCGACGGAGGTATAGTCCGCATAGCCCAGGCGGGCGACGTTGCCGGCCTTGACGACGTCGAACCGGCCGTCGTCGGTCAGGTAGGCATCGTCGATGTGGACGCCGACCACCTCGCCGATGACCACGAAGACGCCGGCATGGCGGCCGTCGAGTCCGGTCGGCTCATAGATGTCGGTCACCTTGCATTCGAGCGCGGCGGGCGCCTCCGCCACACGCGGCGGCGCGACCAGCCGGCAGGGCGCGGGCGTCAGGCCGGCGAAGTCGAACTCGCTGACGCCGCGCGGCGCGTCCACGCCCGTACGGCTCATCTTCTCGGCCAGTTGCCTGCTTGCGAGATTCGCAACGAATTCACGGGTTTCGCTTGCATGGCTCGCGCTGTCCTTGCGCCCCTCCGACGAGAACCAGACGAGAAAGGGCGCGGAGGAGAATGCGTTGAAGAAGGAGTAGGGAGCCAGGTTCGGCGTGCCGTCCGCACCGAGCGTCGAGATCCAGCCGACCGGGCGCGGGGCGACGATCGCCTTGGACGGATCGTGCGGCAGCCCGTGTCCCTTGGCCGGCTCGTAAAACATGGGCTCAACCCTCCACGGGTCCGGAATAGTCGGCGTAGAGGCCGGTGATGTCGGGCCGCGGCCGTTCCGGGGCGGTGCCGGCAAAGGTGCCGATGTGGACGAAGCCGACCATCCGCTCATGCGGCGCGAGGCCGAGCAGCGCCCGTCCCTCCGGCACGCCGGAGTACCAGTTGGTGATCCAGTTGGTGGCGTAGCCCATGGCGTTGGCGCCAAGAACCAGCATCATCGCCGCAGCCCCGCCCGAAAGGAACATCTCCCATTGCGGGATCTTCGGGTTCTCCTTGGGGCTGGAGACGACGCCGATCACCAGCGGAGCGCGCGAAAACCGCGTCCGTTCCTGTTCGCGGCGGCCCTCGCTCAAGGGGCCTTCGCGCCGCTCCGCCAGCTCGACCAGCGCCTCGCCGACCGCCTCCCGAGCGGCGCCGCGATAAAGGATGAACCGCCACGGCGCCAGGCGGCCGTGGTCGGGCACGCGCGTGGCGATCCTGATCAGCGTCTCGATCTCGGCGTCGGAGGGTGCCGGCGCCTTGAGCTCGGCGATCGGCGCCGAGCTGCGGGTCGAGAGGAAATCGAGGACGGCGGAATTCATGGCGGCTCCTTTCCTGGCGGCTGAGCTTGGCCCAGGATGGAGCGGGCAGCCTGGCTGACGACGGCGGCGCGGCCGCCTTTCGGGCCTTGAAATTGCCACCGGCCTGGGCTTCAAGGCAAGCCATGATCGCCGCCGTCAATAGAGTGCTCGCCCTTATCGTGCTGGCCGCGTCGCTGGCCATGGCGGCCGCCCAGGCATTCGCCCAGGAAGCGCCGGCAGCAAGCCAGGTGACGCTCGCCGCCCAGCTCACGGAGAAAGCGCCGGAGATCACCCGCGGCCTGGTGTGGCGCGTGTTCAGGCCAGAGCCGGGGCCGGACGGCAAGCTGCCGCTGGTCGCCTCCTCGCAGGGCGGCACCAGCGTGTTTGCACTGGAGCCGGGCAGCTATCTCGTGCACGCGTCCTTTGGCCGGGCCGGCGCGACCAAGCGGATCACCGTCGCCGACGGGCCGCGGCGCGAGAGCCTCGTGCTGGACGCCGGTGGGCTCAAGCTCGACGCGGTGCTCGCCGGCGGGCAGAGAATTCCGCCCGACAAGCTGTCCTTCTCGATCTACGAGGCGGAGGCGGACGCCAAGGACGAACGGGCGCTGATCATTCCCGACGTCAAGCCGGGCACGGTGGTGCGCCTCAATTCCGGCACCTATCACGTCGTCTCCACCTACGGATCAGTCAATGCGATCATCCGCTCGGACATCCGGGTCGAGGCGGGAAAGCTCACCGAGGCGACCGTCGAGCATCATGCCGCCGAACTGACGATGAAGTTGGTCCGCGACCATGGCGGCGAGGCGATCGCCGACACCTCGTGGTCGGTCATCACCAATTCCGGGGATCCGATCCGCGAGAGCGTCGGCGCCTATGCCTCGATGGTGCTGGCGGAGGGCGACTACACCATCGTCGCCAAGAACAAGGACCGCATCTACCAGCGCGACTTCACTGTCGAGGCGGGCCACAACCAGGAAGTCGAGGTGCTCGCCACCGAGACCACCGGCACGGAGATCAACGAAAGCGCCGACTGATGCGTTGACGGCGCCCTAGAGCGCACCTGCAGCTTCCTTGCGGCGCCGGACGTCGGGCGGCGTCGCCTCAGTTGCGAGCAGCGCGACAGCCGCGTCGAGGAGCAGCGACTCCTGCTCTCGGGAGCCGAGACGCCGCAGGTTGACGGTGCTTTCGTCCGCCTCCCGCTTGCCGCAGACCAGGATGACCGGCACCTTGGCCAGGCTGTGCTCGCGCACCTTGTAGTTGATCTTTTCGTTGCGAAGGTCCGTCTCGACCGACAACCCCGCCGCCTTGAGGCGCTCGGCGACCTTGCGCGCATAAGCGTCGGCGTCCGAGGTGATGGTCGCGACGACCACCTGCACCGGGGCGAACCACAGCGGGAAATGCCCCGAATAGTTCTCGATGAGGATGCCGAGGAAGCGCTCCATCGAGCCGCATATCGCGCGGTGCACCATGACGGGCTGCTTCTTCTCCGAGTCCGAGCCGATATAGAAGGCGCCGAACCGCTCGGGCAGGTTGAAGTCGACCTGCGTCGTGCCGCATTGCCACTCGCGGCCGATGGCATCGCGCAGCACATATTCGAACTTGGGGCCATAGAAGGTCCCCTCGCCCGGGTTCACGCCGGTCTTGATGCGGTTGCCGGACTGGGCAGCGATCTGGGCCAGGATGCGGGTGAGAACGTCCTCGGCATGATCCCACATGGCGTCGGTGCCGACGCGCTTGTCGGGACGCGTCGCCAGCTTGACGGTGATCTCGTCGAAGCCGAAATCCGAATAGGTGGTGAGGATCAGATCGTTGATCTTCAGGCACTCCTCGGCCAGCTGCTCCTCGGTGCAGAAGATGTGGGCGTCGTCCTGGGTGAAACCGCGTACCCGCATCAGCCCATGCAGCGCGCCCGATGGCTCGTAGCGGTGAACCGCGCCGAATTCTGCAAGCTTGATGGGCAGATCGCGGTATGACTTCAGGCCGTGCTTGAAGATCTGGACGTGGCCGGGGCAGTTCATCGGCTTCAGCGCGAACACGCGGTCGTCGTCGCTGTCTTCGGCGGCGACCTGCACCTTGAACATGTTTTCCTTGTACCAGCCCCAGTGGCCGGAGGTCTCCCACAGCGATTTGTCCAGCACCTGGGGGGCGTTGACCTCCTGGTAGTCATGCTCGTCGAGGCGACGACGCATATAGCTCACCAGGTTCTGGAACATCTTCCAGCCCTTGGCATGCCAGAACACCACGCCCGGCCCCTCCTCCTGGAAGTGGAACAGGTCCATCTCGCGGCCCAACCGACGATGGTCGCGCTTCTCGGCCTCCTCGAGCAGATGCAGATAGGCGTCGAGCTCGGCCTGGTCGGCCCAGGCGGTGCCGTAGATGCGGGTCAGCATCGGGTTGTTGGAATCGCCCCGCCAGTAGGCGCCGGCCACCTTCATCAGCTTGAACGCGCTGCCGACCTGGCCGGTCGAGGCCATGTGAGGGCCGCGGCAGAGGTCGAACCAATCGCCCTGGCGATAGATCTTGAGATCCTCACCCTCCGGGATGGCGTCGACCAGCTCGACCTTGTAGCGCTCACCCTTGTCGCGGAACACCTGGCGGGCCTTATCGCGCGTCCAGACTTCCTTGGTGAACGGCCGGTTCCGGGCGATGATCTCGCGCATCTTCTTTTCGATGACCGGGAAATCATCGGGCGTGAACGGCTCGTTGCGGGCAAAATCGTAATAGAAGCCGTTCTCGATGACGGGGCCGATGGTGACCTGCGTTCCCGGCCAGAGCTCCTGCACCGCCTCGGCCAGCACGTGCGCGGCGTCATGGCGGATCAGCTCGAGCGCCCGCGGGTCGTCGCGGGTGACGATCTCCACCATGCCCGAGCCGGCGAGCGGGTCGGAAAGGTCTCGCAGCACGCCGTCGAGGGAATAGGCGACCGCCTTCTTGGCCAACGACTTGGAGATCGATTCGGCAAGCGCGGCGCCTGTTGTGGCGGCGTCGTAGTCGCGGACGGAACCGTCGGGAAATGTGAGGGAAACGGCAGGCATGCGGCATCTCCTATCCAGTCCCGCAAACGAGCGCGGGTGGTGAAAGACGCCGCTTTAGCGGGCGCGAAGCGAGCCGTAAAGCCTCGAAATGCCGTCTATCCCTGGCCGCGCCGCCGGCCGACCTTCCAGTATCGCCAGGGGGCGAACCAGGCGAAGCGCCGGTCCAGCGCCTCGGGCACGTTGTCGATGCCGTGGGTGCCTCCAGGGCCGCAGCGCGCCACCCTGAAGAGCGCGAGCCAGCCGCCGGCCCAGAGGCCGTGGCGGGCGATGGCCTCATAGGCATACTCCGAGCAGGTCGGCAGATGGCGGCAATGGTTGCCGACGAAGCCGGAGAGGGTCAGCTGGTAGCTACGCACCAGCCCGGTCCCCAGCAGGCGCCCGGGGGTCTTCGGCCAGGGGCCGGCAAAATTGCGGCCCCTGAAGGTGCCGGTCGGTCGGTCCATCGCGCATAGATGCGCTTTCCATGGCGCCGCTTCAACGGGCTGTCGTTTCAGCGGTGCGAGTCGGCCCCGGCACCGCGCGCTGCGTCCAGCCGGCGCGACATCGGGTCGAATTCGCGATCGGTGGGCAAGGGCCGGCGGGTGGTCCGCTCGCGGGTGTCCTGAAACGTCAGGATCTTCAGCACTTCGTTCAAGACTTCGAAATACGGGTTCATTGGTTCGACTCCTTCGACGCCATTGAACCTCGGCTCGCCAATGGCCTCAAACGAGTTTATTGGTGGCTTCGAATAACTTGGAGTTATGCACGATGAAGCGCGGCCGACTGCCATTAACGGCGCTGCGGAGCTTCGAGGCCGCGGGCCGTCATCTGAGCTTCACCCGCGCAGCCGAGGAGCTTTTCGTGACCCAGGCCGCCGTCAGCCGGCAGATCCGGGAGCTCGAGTCGCTGGTCGGCAAGGCGCTGTTCGAGCGTCAGCACCGCAAGGTCCGCCTGACGGAGCCGGGGCTGACCTTGCTAAAGCAGCTAACCAAGAGCTTCGACGAAATCGACCGGCAACTCGCCGAGATCGGCTCGGCGCCGACCGAAACCGTGCTGCGGATCAGCGTCGAGCCGGCCTTCGCCACTTCTTGGCTGGTGCCGCGGCTGGCCCGCTTCCGGACCGAGCAGCCGCACATCGACGTGTTCGTCGATGTGGACATGGCCCTGGCTGAATTCCGCGGATCCGACATCGCCTTGGCCGTCCGCTACTCGGCGACGACCGCGGAGTGGCCTCGCGTCCAAGCGGAGCGCGTCTTCGACATCCAGGCGCGACCCGTGCTGTCGCCGCGCCTGCTGGAGACCGGGCCGCCGCTGTCGGTCCCAGGTGATTTGGCGGGCTACACGCTGCTCCACGACGAGAGCCGCGATATGTGGTCGCGCTGGTTCAGCGCGGCGGGGCTCGAAGATTTCGACGCGCGACATGGACCGATCTTCCGCGACGCCGCACACGCCCTGCAGGCCGCCGTGCTCGGGCACGGCGTCGCGCTGGGGGACCTCTTGCTCGATGGAGACGACCTCGCCGCCGGCCGCCTGGTCAGCCTGTTCGAGGTCGAGGTGCCTTACGGATCCTATTTTCTGGTCGCGCCGGACTTCGAAGGGCTCGATCCCGCGGCGAAGGCTTTCGCCGACTGGCTGCGCGCCGAACTTCAAAAGATGCCGAGGCGCTGGAACCTGGAACCGACGCGCTGACCTAGGCGGCGACGCCGTCCGCCTTCCGCTCGATCTGCTCGATGGCGTCGACGACGGCGTCGAAGGTGAGCATGGTCGAGGCGTGCCTTGCCTTGTAGTCGCGCACGGGCTCCAGATATCGGAGGTCGGCGAAACGGCCTTCCGGCGGCGGGCCATTCTCCTTGAGCATCTTGAGCATGGCCTCGCGCACCGCTCTCAGCTCGGACGCCGAGGCGCCCACCACATGGGCGGCCATGATCGAGGAGGAGGCCTGACCGAGCGCGCAGGCCTTCACGTCGTGGGCGAAGTCGGTGACGACGCCGTCGGCCATCGACAGGTCCACGGTGACCGTCGAGCCGCACAGCTTCGAGTGTGCTCGCGCCGTGGCGCCCGGGTCCGCAAGCCGTCCAATGCGGCCGATGTTGCCGGCAAAGCCGAGGATCTTGGCATTGTAGACGTCGTCGATCATCA
Source organism: Mesorhizobium sp. (assembly GCA_040510195.1). Taxonomy (GTDB): domain Bacteria; phylum Pseudomonadota; class Alphaproteobacteria; order Rhizobiales; family Rhizobiaceae; genus JBEVJK01. The sequence continues at coordinate 10,246 of JBEVJK010000135.1, forward strand.
TTTCCCGCCCTGCCGTCGCTCGGCGCCAAGCCGATGCCGCAGGCATCTTTCATTCGCCGTTCGAGACCATATATAATGCGGGCGATCCGGCGGCGACAAGGCAACCCGATAGAGCCAGTTCGCCGGCGGGTCGATACCTAGCCCCTCCGGGCCAGGACCGGACTGTTCGATCGGCACCCGCGACAGGCCGTGGTCCACCATCAACCTCCCGCCGTGTGCGGGACCACGGGAGACGCCTTGGATGGATGCCGTCATCAAGAATTTTCCGCGCGCGGACGGCGCTGCCGGGCAGAGCGATGCGAAGGGGGTCGACATCCGTCGTCCCACGCAGGCGGAGGCCGAGGCTGCCGTTCGTACCCTTATCCTGTGGACCGGCGACGATCCCGACCGCGAGGGACTCAAAGACACCCCTCGCCGGGTCGCCAAGGCCTATCGCGAGATGTTCGGCGGTTACGGCCAGGACCCCGCGCAAGAGCTGGGGCGAACTTTCGAGGAGGTCGCGGGCTACGACGACCTCGTGCTCGTCAAGGACATCAGCTTCCATTCGCACTGCGAGCACCACATGGTGCCGATCATCGGCAAGGCGCATGTCGCCTACCTGCCCGACGGGCGGGTGCTCGGGCTATCGAAGATCGCCCGCGTGGTCGACATCTTCGCCCACCGTCTGCAGACGCAAGAGGCGCTGACGGCGCAGATCGCCGCGGTCATCCAGGACGTGCTCAACCCGCGCGGCGTCGCGGTCATGATCGAGGCCGAGCACATGTGCATGGCCATGCGCGGCATCCGCAAGCAGGGCTCGACGACGCTGACCTCCACCTTCACAGGAATATTCCGCGACAATCCCGAGGAGCAGGTGCGGTTCGTCACCATGGTGCGCGACGGCAGCCGAGGATGAATCCGGCCGTCCCGCCGCATGCCGGCTTCCGGCCCGCTCCGACGGACAAGCATGAGCTGGAGGAAGGGCGCGCATTTACGCCGCGCTTCGACGCCGCCGGGCTGGTGACGGCGGTGGTCAGCGATGCCGTCGACGGGACGCTCCTGATGGTCGCGCACATGAACGCCGAGGCGTTGGCGCTGACGCTCGATACCGGAATTGCACACTATTGGTCGCGTTCGCGCGGAGCGCTGTGGAAGAAGGGGGCGACGTCGGGAAACCTCCAGCGCGTCGTCGAAGTTCGCACCGATTGCGACCAGGATGCCGTCTGGCTGCGCGTCGAGGTCGACGGCCGAAAGGAAACTTGTCACACCGGACGACGTTCCTGCTTCTACAGAAAGGTGGCAAAGGGAGATGCCGGGTTCAGCCTTCAAGAGGATGGGGCTGGCACATCCGTTGACCGATAGAAGGTCTATTGACCGGGTGACTGAACCAATTCGCAGTGGCGTGCGAATGAATTCACAGATTTGATACGTCGGCGCCCGTAGAAGGGAAGAAGGGCGACAGGAGTTGAGTGATGCTCGAGTGGGCGTCCATGCGTGGCAGGCCTGAAGTGCGGGAGATCAAGGATTTCGCCGCGGACGGCGCGCCCAGCGCCAAGCCGCAGAAGAGGCAGGGCATTTCGCTGGCGCTCGGCGGCGGTGCTGCGCGCGGCTGGGCGCATATCGGCGTGATCAGGGCGCTGGAAGAAGCCGGCATCGAGATCTCGATGATCGCCGGAACCTCGATCGGCGCGCTGGTCGGCGGTTGCTACCTGGCCGGCAAGCTGGACCAGCTGGAGGAATTCGCGCGCGGCCTGACCCGCAAGCGCATCTTCGGGCTGCTCGACATCCATCTCGGCGGAAGCGGCCTGTTCGGCGGCATGAAGCTCAATCAGCGCATGCAGGAGCATATGAGCGGTGCCCGCTTCGAGGACCTGCCGAAGCCGTTCGTCTGCGTCGCCGCCGAAATCCGCACCGGCCACGAGATCTGGCTGTCGTCAGGCTCGCTGATCACCGCCATGCGGGCGTCCTACGCCCTGCCCGGCGTGTTCGAACCCGTCACCTGCAACGGCCGCGTGCTGGTCGACGGCGCCCTGGTCAACCCGGTCCCCGTGTCGGTGCTTCGGGCGCACGAGCAGCCTCTCGTGGTCGCCGTCAACCTCCACTACGACCTGTTCGGCCGCGCCGCTGTGATCAAGCACAGCGCCGGCGAGCTCGTGGTGGAGGCCGAGCTCGGCAAGCGCCACGACGCGCATGCGGTGCGCGACACGCGGCTCGGCATCACCGGCGTCATGGTCGAGGCTTTCAACATCATCCAGGACCGCATCTCGCGGGCCAGGCTGGCGGGCGACCCGCCGGACCTGTCGCTGCAGCCGAAGCTCGGCCATATCGGCCTTTCGGAGTTCCACCGCGCCGACGAGGCGATCGCCATCGGCTACGAGGCGACCAAGGCGCAGATCGGCGAACTTCACCGGATGCAGACGGTTCTGACTTGAACCGACCCTAGGCGGCGGCCGCGTCGACGATGCGGAATTGCACGCTTCTCGCCCCGTTCCAGTAGTTGCCGCTCAGCGCGCCAGCGACATGGATGCTGGTTCCCCGAGCCTTGAAGAGGAAGTCGCCGAGCGGGCTCTCGGCGGCCCGGAAGGCGATCGCCTGGACGCGGCCGCCGACCGCGCTGCGCAGGTCGGCCCGCACGTGGCCTGCCCCGACGGCCCTGACGTCTACGAGTTGATGGTGGGGCATCACCAGCACAGGCTGGGGGTAGCCCTGCCCGAACGGTCCAGCCTTCTCCAGCGCGTCGAGCATGTCCTGGGTGGCGCCTTCGGCCGCCAGCGCGGCGTCCACCTGCAGGCTCTCCTCGCTCCTCAGACGGAACACGTCGGCGGCTGCCCGCTCCTCGAAGAAGGCGCGCAGCGCTCCCAGGTTGGCGCGGTCGACGGTGATGCCGGCCGCCATGGCATGGCCGCCGCCCTTGACGATCAGCCCCTTCTCGGCGGCTTCCCGTACCAGGCGGCCGAGGTCGAAGCCGGTGACGGAGCGGCCGGACCCGGTCCCGGTTCCGTCGGCGTTGAAGGCGACCGCAAATGCCGGGCGCCGGGCATGCTCCTTGAGACGCGCCGCCAGCAGGCCGACGATGCCGGGATGCCATGTCTCGCTGGCCGTCACCACAACGGCAGGCCCGGCGCCGCCCATCAGCTCGCCGTCGGCCTCGGCGCGCGCTTCGGCCAGCATCTCCTGTTCCATCAGTTGCCGTTCCTGGTTCAGCCTGTCGAGGGTTTCGGCAATGCGCTCGGCCTCGCCGGGGTCGTCTGTGGCGAGCAGCCGGCTGCCCAGGCCCGCATCGCCGATGCGGCCGCCGGCGTTGATGCGCGGGCCCAACAGGAACGCCAAATGAAACGTGTTGAGGGGTTCGCCGATGCGCGCCACGCGCGCCAGCGCGGCCAGCCCGGGATTTTCCTGCCGGCGCAGTATCTGAAGCCCCTTGATGACGAATGCGCGGTTGACGCCGGTCAGCGGGACGACGTCGCAGACGGTGGCAAGCGCCACCAAGTCGAGCGTCGCCAAAAGGTCGGGGCCGGCGATGCCGTCGCGCTCACGCAAGATGCGCGCCACCTGAACCAAGGTGAGGAAGACGACGCCGGCGGCGCAAAGGTGGCCCTGGCCCGAGAGATCGTCGTCGCGGTTGGGGTTGACCACCGGCACGCCTTCCGGAAGCGCGGCGCCGACCTGGTGATGGTCGAGCACGATAACGTCGGCGCCCGCCGCGCGTGCCGCGGCGATCGACGGGCCGCTGTTGGTGCCGCAGTCGACGGTGACGATCAGCTCGGCACCGCGCGACACCAGCTCGCGCATCGCCTCGGGATTGGGGCCGTAGCCCTCGAAGAGGCGGTCGGGGATGTAGATCTCCGAACCAAGCCCGAAATGCGCCAGGAAGCGCTTGAGGAGCGCGGAGGAGGCGGCGCCGTCGACGTCGTAGTCGCCGAAGATCGCCACCCGCTCGCGCTTCAGCACGGCCTGTGCGAGCCGTTCAGCGGCGGGCTGCATGTCGGTCAGGGTGACCGGGTCCGGGAGCAGCGCGCGGATCGTCGGGTCGAGGAAACGCCCCGCCTCCTCGGCGGCCACGCCGCGGCCGGCGAGAACGCGGGCGACGAGGTCGGACACGCCGTGGCCCTGGGCGATGGCGAGCGCGGCGCGCTCCTGGCGCTCGTCGAGACGGTGCTCCCACGCCAAGCCGGTCGCCGAGCGCCTCACGTCGAGGAAAAAGCGCTTCTGCGCGCTCATTTCAGCCAGCAGCTCCCAAGGAATCGAGTCGCCCCAGCCTAACCGAAAACCGGTCGAGCTTCGATTCGGACGCCGGGGTCAGCCGGCCCGCTCGATGCGGATGACCTGCGGCTTGTCGGTGAGATGACCGTCGCGGGTGATCCCGTCGACGGCCTTCCGCACCGCCGCCTCGGTGGTCTCGTGGGTCACCAGGATGACGGTCTTCTGGTCGTCGGCCTCCGGGCCGGCGGCATGCTGGACGATCGATTCCAGCGAGATCTCGTTCTCGGCCATCCGGCGGGCGACAGCTGCGAACACGCCGACGCGGTCGTGCACGGTGAGCCGGATGAAATAGCCTCCCGCGTGGGCGCGCATCTGCGCCTTGCGGTATGGCCTGAGCTCGCGGGCGGGACGGCCAAATACCGGCCCGTGCTGGAAGCCGGGCCGGCTCTTGGCGATGTCGGCGATGTCGCCGACCACCGCCGATGCCGTAGCGTTGCCGCCGGCGCCAGGGCCGGAGAGCAGCAGCTCGCCCAAAATGTCCGTCTCGATCGCCACCGCGTTGGTCACGCCATGCACCTGCGCGATGACCGAGGCGGTCGGCACCATGGTCGGGTGGACGCGCTGCTCGATGCCGCTGTCGGTGCGCTGGGCGACGCCGAGCAGCTTGATGCGATAGCCTAGCTCGCCGGCGGCGCGGATGTCGGCCTGGCTGATGTTGCTGATGCCTTCCATATAGATGTCGCCGGCGGCGATGCGCGTGCCGAAGGCCAGGCTGGTCAGGATGGACAGCTTGTGCGCGGTGTCGTGACCCTCGATGTCGAAGGTGGGATCGGCCTCCGCATAGCCCAAGCGCTGGGCGTCCTTCAAGCAGGCGTCGAAGGACAGTCCTTCGGCCTCCATCCGCGTCAGGATGTAGTTGCAGGTGCCGTTGAGGATGCCGAAGACGCGCGACACGCTGTTGCCCGCCATGGCCTCGCGCATCGTCTTGATGACAGGGATGCCGCCCGCCACCGCCGCCTCGTAGTTGAGGAGAACCCCCTGCGCCTCTGCGATCTCGGCCAGCGCCACGCCGTGACGGGCAAGCAGCGCCTTGTTGGCGGTGACGACGTGGCGGCCGCTTTCGAGCGCCGCCTTGACGCAGTCGAGCGCAGCGCCCTCCTCGCCGCCGATCAGCTCGACCAGGAGATCGATGTCCCCCGAGCGGGCAAGCGCCACCGGATCGTCCATCCAGCGGGCACCGGACAGGTCGATCCCGCGCTCCTTCGCTCGGTCGCGGGCCGACACGGCCGACACGACGAGGTCGCGGCCGCATTGCCGCTTGAGCTCCGCCGCCTTCTCGGAAAGCACGCGCACCACGGAGGCTCCGACGGTGCCAAGCCCGGCAATCCCCACCCGCAAAGCTTCGGCCATCAGGACGGCACCCCTCGAACGTTCGACATTGAAAAGGATCGTCAGCGCCGGATGGACAGCGGCACGACGTTGTTGGGCTCGCGCGCGCTCATCGAGAGGAAGCGCTTGATGTTGCGGGCGGCCTGGCGGATGCGGTGCTCGTTCTCGACCAGCGCGATGCGCACACTGTCGTCGCCATGCTCGCCGAAGCCGACGCCGGGCGCCACCGCCACGTCGGCGTGCTCGATCAACAGCTTGGAGAACTCCAGCGAACCCAGCTGGCGGAAAGGCTCGGGGATCGGCGCCCAGGCGAACATCGAGGCTGCCGGCGCGGGAATAGCCCAGCCGGCCCGGGCGAAGCTGTCGACCATGACGTCGCGGCGGCGGCGGTAGACCGCCCGCACCTCTGCGATGTCGGCGCCGTCGCCGTTGAGGGCGGCCGTGGCCGCGACCTGGATGGGGGTGAAGGCGCCGTAGTCCAGATAGGACTTCACCCGCGTCAGCGCCGAGATCAGCCGCTCGTTGCCCACCGCAAAGCCCATGCGCCAGCCGGGCATGGAAAACGTCTTCGACATGGACGTGAACTCGACGGTCACGTCCATCGCTCCCGGGACCTGGAGCACCGAAGGCGGCGGCTCACCGTCGAAATAGATCTCCGAATAGGCGAGGTCGGAGAGGATGATGATGTCGTTCTTGCGGGCGAAGGCGACGACGTCCTTGTAGAAATCCAGCGAAGCGACGAGCGCCGTCGGGTTGGACGGGTAGTTGAGGATCAGCGCCAGCGGCTTCGGGATCGAATGGCGCACGCCGCGCTCAAGCGCCGGGATGAAATGCTCGTCGGGCTGGACCTGGAGCGAGCGAACGACGCCGCCCGACATGATGAACCCGAAAGCGTGGATCGGATAGGTCGGGTTGGGGCACAGCACGACGTCGCCGGGTGCGGTGATCGCCTGCGCCATGTTGGCGAAGCCCTCCTTCGAGCCCAGCGTGGCGACCACCTGGGTCTCGGGGTCGAGCTTCACGCCGAAGCGGCGGGCATAGTAGCTCGCCTGGGCACGGCGAAGCCCGGGGATGCCGCGCGACGACGAATAGCGATGTGTGCGCGGGTCGCGCACCACCTCGCACAGTTTGTCGACGATCGAGCTGGGCGTCGGCAGGTCCGGGTTGCCCATGCCGAGGTCGATGATGTCGGCGCCGTTGGACCGCGCCGTCGCCTTCAGGCGGTTGACCTGCTCGAACACGTAGGGGGGCAGCCGGCGGACCTTGTGAAACTCTTCCATCTTCGTTCCAGTCTAGGCATTCGTGGCGTTTCAGTGGCTTAGTCCAGAAATTCTCAAACGAACAGAGGCATTCTCGACCGACTTCTTCAAATGCTCCCTTTTTGTTCTTTTGATCGGCAGCACCTCCGCTGGCTGCTCGGTCGCCGTCGAAGTCGAACCACCGGCTTCAGCAGTCGCCGAAGTCAGCGGCTTGCGCAGCCCGTGCGAGGAGAAGAACTCCTGGAAGCTCGCCGTAGCGCATCGTCGGCATGCCGATGGCTTGCAACCCTTCCCGCATCTGCTTGCCCATGGTGCCCAGAGGTGCTGATCGCTGGTCCAAGCTGAAAGGATTGAGGAAGTGCCGTCCGCGTACTGATGTCGCCCAGCGGCGAGCCTAACCTAGGTTGATTTGATGCCTTGCATAGGCGCCTGATTGATTTGCAGGTTCTTCGGCAGAGGTAGACTTGAGCATCGAGTATGCATTTCGCGGGCCAACAGTTTTCGCTGCTTCTCTTGATGCTCCTTGCCGGCCGCAACGATCGCAAGTCCATACGGCCCAATCAAAAGGCCAGTCGCCCAGCTGAGCTTCCTCTCCTTGTAGTCTCGAGCGGCCCCGCGGATCTGTTCGCACTGTGACGACAGCCATTTTGGGTCTTGGTCCGAGAGAGTAGACGCATATTCGGCGGGCGGCATCGTGCACCCGGCGACCATCGTGGCCACCGCCCCTCCCCAAATCCAGCTCCGTGCAGGTTGCTTCATCTTCGACGGGCCCTCACTAGCTCGTGGTCCTTGGGTGGCCAATTCCTAAACAGGCGGTCCATTGTTTTGCGCAAACGCTATCCACTCTCAACCTGCCAGGGTGGAAGGCGCTCGGCGATCGCGACACTCGATGCGGCTCGACGCGCTGCAGTCGTGAGTTGGCTGGAGGCGAACGGCGGCGGATCGCCGCTATTGCTCGATCGCCTTAAGCGTCTCCTCGGCATGCGTCGCGCCAAGCTTCCTGAGCGTGGCGGGGTCGGTCTGGCCGGACGGCACCGTCGCCTCGGCGGCGTTGGCCTCACCCGCCGCCTTGAGGGAGGCAGTGTCGGCGGTCGTCTGCTCGGTCGACAGCTGCTCGGCAGCCGTTCTGGGCGGAATGTTGAGATTGGGAAAAGTCCCGGTGTTGCGTGCCCCCGCCTGGCCGAGGGCGGCCGGCTCCCGCGAGGAGCAGCCGGCCGCCACGAGGCCCAGCACGAGGCTCAGCGCGAGGCCAGAAAAGAGAGGGCCGCCAAGGCGATAGGTCATTGTGTTCCCCCGGTAAGCGAGCAGCCGGCTCGATTGGACCCCATTGGACGTCCCGTGCTACACTGTCAACAAAACGCCTGCGGGAGGCAAGCGCAACCATGGCGAAGGCATCCGACACGGCCAGGCGAAGCGAGACGGAAGACAATGCGGCCGGCAACGAGCATGGGTCGAACGTCGAGCAATATCTGGTCAAGGACCCCGAGCGCTTCGCCATCAACCTCGCCCGCATGGTCGAGGAGGCCGGCAAGGCGGCGTCCGCCTGGGTGACACCGCGCGAAAAGGGGGAGGTTCGAGACAGCGTCGCCGAGCCGGTGGTCGACATGGTCAAGACCTTCTCCAAGCTGACCGAATACTGGCTGGCGGATCCGCAACGGGCGCTCGAGGCCCAGACGCGGCTTTTCTCAGGATATATGGGGGTGTGGGCCAACTCGATCCGCCGGGCGAGCGGCGAGCCCGAGGTGGGGGACACGGTAAAGCCGGACCGCGGCGACCGCCGGTTCCAGGACCCCGAATGGGGCAAGAACGCGTTCTTCGATTTCCTGAAGCAGGCCTATCTGGTGACCTCGCACTGGGCGGGCGAGCTGGTCGAGCATGCGGAGGGACTGGACGAGCATACGCGCCACAAGGCGGGCTTCTACGTCAAGCAGATCGCCAATGCGATCTCGCCTTCCAATTTCATCCTCACCAACCCCGAGCTGTTTCGCGAGACCGTCGCGTCGAGCGGCGAGAACCTGGTGCGCGGCATGCGCATGCTGGCCGAGGACATCGCCGCCGGCAAGGGTGACCTCAAGTTGCGTCAGGCCGACTATTCGCGCTTCGAGATCGGCAAGAACATTGCCGTCACGCCAGGGAAGGTCGTGGCGCGCAGCGACGTGGCGGAGATCCTGCAATACGAGCCGTCGACTGAGACCGTGCTCAAGCGGCCGCTGCTGATCTGCCCGCCATGGATCAACAAGTTCTATATCCTCGACCTCAACCCCGAGAAATCCTTCATCCGCTGGGCGGTGGGCCAGGGCCACACGGTGTTCGTCATCTCGTGGATCAACCCCGATGAGCGGCACGGCACCAAGGGCTGGGAAGCCTATATCCGCGAGGGTCTGCAGTTCGGGCTCGACACCATCGAGACGGCGACGGGCGAAGCCGAGGTCAACGCAATCGGCTACTGCGTCGGCGGCACCCTGCTGGCTGCCGCACTGGGACTGCTCGCGCAGGAGGGCGACAAGCGCATCCGCTCCGCGACCTTGTTCACGACGCAGGTCGACTTCACCTATGCCGGCGATCTCAAGGTGTTCGTCGACGAGGAGCAGATCGCCGCCCTCGAACGGGCGATGGGCGAAAAAGGCTATCTCGAGGGAACCAGGATGGCCACCGCCTTCAATATGCTGAGGTCGGGCGACCTGATCTGGCCGTACGTCGTCAACAACTACATGCGCGGGAAGGCGCCGACCCCCTTCGACCTGCTCTACTGGAATGCCGATTCGACCCGCATGGCGGCGGCCAACCACTCCTTCTACCTGCGCAACTGCTATCTGGAGAACAATTTGTCGCTGGGCAAAATGCTGCTCGCCGGGCGCGTCGTGTCCTTGTCGGACATCAAGATACCTGTCTACAACCTTGCCGCTAAAGAGGATCATATTGCACCCGCAAAGTCGGTGTTTCTCGGCTGCAAGTATTTCGGCGGGGAAGTCGAGTATGTCATGGCCGGATCGGGCCATATTGCCGGCGTGATCAACCCACCGGCGGCCGGCAAGTATCAGCACTGGACGAACGGCCCTGCCCTCGGCGAGTTTGAACAATGGGTTGAAAAGGCTAAGGAAAACCCGGGTTCGTGGTGGCCCCACTGGCAGCGCTGGGTGGCAGCGCGCGACCCCGCGACTGTGCAGGCGCGAAAACCTGGCGCGCAAACGCCAATACTTGAAGATGCGCCGGGCAGCTATGTGAAGGTGCGCGTGTAACAATTTGTAATTTGCGGTGAATTGACGCCCTGGTACATTCCAGGCCAAATCGCGACCGGCGAACATCAAGCCGCCTTATTCTCTCCATGGGACAGCATCGCGGAGAGCTCGTAGAACAGATCAGGTCAGGTTTCCGGCTGCGGTAACTCGTGCTTGGTTCAGTGTTCTGGTTGTCGACTGACGCGCGTGCGGCCTGGAGCGTGAGAGGGGGATCGGTTTTTGAGAGCTGAGCGAGCGCCAAAGGCGAGCCGCCATCACCGTGCCGTTCTGGCGGCACTGACCGCCTTGTTGCTGGCTTCCTGCACGACCGACGACGCGACCATGCAGATGACGTCGCCGGGCTTCAACATGAACGGACCCGAGGCGACAGGCGCGGCGGAGAGCCCCGATGCCGCGACCGCCGCATTGCCGGCAACGGTGGCGGCAGTGCCCGCCGCCAACCCGGCGGCTCCCGCCGTCGCTGCGGCAACCGCGCCTGCAGAGGCGACCGAAGCGGCGGCGGCCGGTGCGGCCGCCACCAAACCCGAAACGCCGGCGGTAACCAGCGTCGCCGCCGAAGCCCCCGCGGCGGACGCGCTAAAAACGGCGGCCGTGGCGCCTGCCGAGCCAGCCAAGCCAGGCGGCGAGGCCAAGGCAGATGCCGCGGCGGCGCCGCAGCCGGGCCAGACGATCGTCACCGCGACGGATCCCGACCAGGTTGCCGCACCGATCGAACCCAAGAAGCGCGGCTTCCTCTCGGCCTTCTTCAGCACCACCCCTGCCGCTGCCGCCGGTCGCGGCGAGAATGCCTCGCCTTTCGCGCAGATCGCCGCCAGCCCGAAGGCGCAGTCCGGGTCGTCGCGGGCCGAGCCGGCCATCATCAAGGCCAAGCCGAGCGCGATCAGGAGCGAACCGCCGGCAGACACCGCCCAGAAGCAGGAGCGCCTGGTTCAGCTCGCCTCCGCTTCGGGCGAGGAAGCGAAGTCGCTGGCCGTCCGAGCCTCGGTGACCGGCCAGTTCGACGCGCTGCCCGGCGTGCGCCAGACGGCGCTGTTCGAGATCAAGCGCAAATCCGGGCTCGACGACGACAGCGACGTCGACCTGCACGAGGAAGAGGATGGCGGTCCGGTCGAACTCGCTTACGCCGCCGGCATGGCGCGGCTGGCCCCCAACGGGCTCCTGACGCAGACAGAAAGCGTCGACGTGGCATGTCTCAAGCCGTCGCTCGTGCGGGTGCTGAAGACCATCGAACAGCGCTATGGTCACAAGATCGTGGTGACGTCGGGCTATCGCAGCCCGGCGCACAACCGGCGTGCCCGCGGCGCCAAAAACTCGCTCCACATGTTCTGTGCCGCCGCCGACATTCAGGTGCAGGGCGTCAGCAAGTGGGAACTGGCGAGCTTCGTCAGGGCGATGCCCGGCCGCGGCGGCGTCGGGACCTACTGCCATACCAATTCGGTGCATGTGGACGTCGGACCCGAGCGGGACTGGAACTGGCGCTGCCGCCGTCGGCAATCCTAGTTTCCTGCTCGCGGAAGGCGCCTTTCCCGCCAGCCCTGTCGCCTCGCTGAAAAAATGGCTGCCCGCATCAGCTGCGGTGGGTTGCCGCCCACGAACTTCCTCACTATAAGCCGCTTCGTCGCGCGCCCATCGTCTAGCGGTCTAGGACGCCGCCCTTTCACGGCGGAAACACGGGTTCGAGTCCCGTTGGGCGTGCCAGTGAAATCAACAGCTTAATGGTTGGATCGCCGGCTGACACCGGTTGGGTGATCCCGCCGGCCCCAGGCCGCCATTACGATCGGCGCCAGCGTGCTCAGGCGCTGGTCGTCGCACAGCGCCATCACCTCGTCGATCTCGGCTGCCGTCATGCGCCCCGCGGCAAGCATGGGTTCGCGCAGTTGGGACAAGGTGAGCCGCCAGATGCGACCACCAGCTTCACCGCCG
>JBEVJK010000136.1:0-159892 GCA_040510195.1 Mesorhizobium sp.
GAGCGATGTGCCTTATTCGCAGTTCCTGCAGGATGTCGCGGCCGGCCGGGTCAAGACGGTGACCATTGCGGGCGCCCGCATCACCAGCACCTACACCGACAATTCCACCGGCTTCCAGACCTATTCGCCCGGCGATCCCCAGCTGGTCTCGCGGCTGCAGGACAAGACCGTCACCATCAACGCGCGGCCCGAGACCGACGGCTCCAATTCGCTGTTCGGCTACCTGATCTCGTGGCTGCCGATGATCCTGATCCTCGGCGTCTGGATATTCTTCATGCGCCAGATGCAGTCGGGCTCCGGCCGCGCCATGGGCTTCGGCAAGTCCAAGGCCAAGCTCCTGACGGAGGCGCATGGCCGCGTCACCTTCCAGGACGTGGCCGGCGTCGATGAGGCCAAGGAAGATCTCGAGGAGATCGTCGAGTTCCTACGCGACCCGCAGAAATTCCAGCGGCTGGGCGGCAAGATCCCGCGCGGCGTGCTGCTCGTCGGCCCGCCCGGAACCGGCAAGACGCTGCTGGCGCGCTCGGTGGCGGGCGAGGCCAACGTGCCGTTCTTCACCATCTCCGGCTCCGATTTCGTCGAGATGTTCGTCGGCGTCGGCGCCAGCCGCGTGCGCGACATGTTCGAGCAGGCCAAGAAGAACGCGCCGTGCATCATCTTCATCGACGAGATCGATGCGGTGGGCCGCCACCGCGGCGCCGGCCTCGGCGGCGGCAATGACGAGCGCGAGCAGACGCTCAACCAGCTGCTCGTCGAGATGGACGGCTTCGAGGCCAATGAGGGCATCATCCTCATCGCTGCGACCAACCGGCCGGACGTGCTCGACCCGGCGCTGCTCAGGCCCGGCCGCTTCGACCGTCAGGTCGTGGTGCCCAACCCGGACATCAACGGGCGCGAGAAGATCCTCAAGGTGCATATCCGCAACGTTCCGCTGGCGCCGAACGTCGACCTGAAGGTCATCGCCCGCGGCACCCCCGGCTTCTCGGGAGCCGATCTCGCCAACCTCGTCAACGAGGCCGCGCTGATGGCGGCGCGTCGCAACAAGCGGCTGGTGACGATGCAGGAGTTCGAGGACGCCAAGGACAAGGTGATGATGGGCGCCGAGCGCCGCTCGACCGCCATGACCCTGGCCGAAAAGGAACTGACCGCCTATCACGAGGCGGGTCACGCCATCATGGCGCTCAACGTGCCGTCGGCCGACCCGCTCCACAAGGCGACGATCATCCCGCGCGGCCGGGCGCTGGGCATGGTGATGCAGCTTCCCGAAGGCGATCGTTATTCGATGAGCTACAAGTACATGATCTCCCGGCTGGCGATCATGATGGGTGGCCGCGTCGCCGAGGAGCTCAAGTTCGGCAAGGAGAACATCACCTCCGGTGCCTCCTCCGACATCGACCAGGCGACCAAGCTGGCGCGTGCCATGGTGACCCGCTGGGGCTTCTCCGACAAGCTCGGGCAGGTGGCGTATGGCGAGAACCAGGAAGAGGTCTTCCTCGGCCATTCGGTCGCCAGGCAGCAGAACGTGTCGGAGGAGACGGCGCAGATCATCGACGCCGAGGTCCGCCGGCTCATCGAAGAGGCCTACACCACGGCCCGCTCCATCCTGACCAAGAAGAAGAAGGAGTGGATCGCGCTCGCCGAGGGGCTGCTCGAATACGAGACGCTGACCGGCGAGGAAATCAAGCAGCTCATCGCCGGTCAGAAGCCGGCGCGCGACCTCGGCGACGACACGCCGCCATCGCGCGGCTCGGCGGTCCCCAAGGCCGGCCAGCGCAAGGAAGGCAAGAAGAAAGGCGGCGAGCCCGAAGGCGGCCTGGAGCCGCAGCCGCAAGGTTAAGCGCGCTTGGCCATGCCCGATCGCTATCGCAATGCCCGGCTGACGCCGGGCATTTTCGTCCATGCCGGGCGCGGGCCGCACCCACCGGAGGGCCAGGGGATGTACGTCCTGTTGCCGAATGGGCACAGCGGAAACGGTTTTCTAACAATGGTAACAAATACTCATACAAATTGATGTTCGGCGCGGTCGCCGCTGTGGCAATGCTCCGCCGGGACAACTTCGGAGTACACGGGAATGTCGGGACGCTATTTCGGAACTGACGGCATACGCGGTCAGGCCAACAGGTTCCCGATGACCGCCGAGATGGCCATGAGGGTCGGCATGGCGGCGGGCAGGTCGTTCCAGCGCGGCAATCATCGGCATCGCGTCGTGGTCGGCAAGGACACGCGGTTGTCCGGCTATATGCTCGAAAACGCGATGGTGGCGGGTTTCTGCGCAGCCGGTATGGATGTCTTCCTGCTGGGGCCGATCCCGACGCCGGCGGTGGCGATGCTCGCGCGCTCGCTGCGGGCGGACATCGGCGTGATGATTTCGGCCTCGCACAATCCCTACCACGACAACGGCATCAAGCTGTTCGGCCCGGACGGCTACAAGCTGTCCGACGAGATCGAGGGGCGCATCGAAGCGATGCTCGACGGCGAGGTGGAGGTGGCGCTCGCCGACCAGGATGGGCTCGGCCGAGCCAAGCGCATCGACGGCGTGCATGACCGCTATATCGAGTTCGCCAAGCGGACGCTGCCGCGCTCCATGTCGTTGGCGGGCCTGAGGGTCGTTGTCGACTGCGCCAACGGCGCCGGCTACAAGGTGGCGCCCGCCGCGCTCTGGGAGCTGGGCGCCGAGGTCATCACCATCCACAACGAGCCCGACGGCTTCAACATCAACCAGGAATGCGGCTCCACCCACCCGATGTCGGTGGCCAGGAAGGTGCACGAGGTGCGCGCCGACATCGGCATCGCGCTCGACGGCGACGCGGACCGGATGGTCATCGTCGACGAGAACGGCACGCTGGTGGACGGCGACCAGGTGATGGCGCTGATCGCCGAGTCCTGGAACCAGAACGGCCGGCTGGCCGGCGGCGGCATCGTCGCCACCGTGATGTCCAATCTCGGGCTGGAGCGGTATCTTGGCGGCATCGGCCTGCAATTGCACCGGACCCGGGTGGGCGACCGCTACGTGGTCGAGCACATGCGAGCGCACGGCCTCAATGTGGGCGGCGAGCAATCGGGCCATATCGTGCTGTCCGACTTTTCCACCACCGGGGACGGGCTCGTTTCCGCGCTCCAGGTGCTGGCCTGCGTGAAGCGCGAGGGCAAGCCGGTCAGCGAGGTCTGCAAGAAGTTCGAGGCGGTCCCGCAGTTGCTGAAGAACGTCCGCTTCTCAGGCGGCAAGCCGCTGGAAAGCGCCTCGGTCAAGGCGGCCATCGAGGACGCCCGCAGCCAGCTCGGCAAGAACGGCCGCCTGGTGATCCGCCCCTCCGGGACCGAGCCGCTCATTCGCGTCATGGCGGAAGCCGACGATTCGACCCTGGTCGAAAAGATCGTCAACGGCATCGTCGACGTCATCTCCGAGACCAAGTCCGCCGCCTGAAGGCAGACTGCCAATCCATTCTACGGCCTCGCAAGGGCCCGCTCCGGCGGGCCTTTTTTGCGCGCGCAGGCATGGTTAAGAAACAGGGTTAAGCGCGCCTTAACCTTTGCCCTTCATTGTCCATGCGAGAGGTGCCGACGGCCCGCCCGCCGGATTCGCAGGGGTGACAAGGATGTTCAAGCACACGACACGCGTTCTCTTGGCTTCCACGCTGGCCGCATTGGCGGCGCCGGCGCTGGCAGCCGACATTGCCGAACCGCCGCCGGTGGTCGAAGCGCCGCCGGTCTACTAGGCACCTGCCTTTGGCGGTTGGTACATCCGCGGCGACGTCGATTACCACTGGTCGGACATGGATGGCGCGGACTACATCGTCTACTCTGTCCCCAACGGCGCCACCGGAACATTCGACACCACCGAGCTCGATGGCGCCTGGTCGGTCGGCGGCGGCGTCGGCTACCAGGTCACCCAGTGGTTCCGAACCGACCTCACGGCCGACTACTGGGCCGCGGCCGATTTCTCCGGCTCGACCTTCGGCGTCTGCGACGGCGTGCCCTGTTCTTCCGAAGACAGCTCCAGCTATTCCGCCTTCGTGCTGATGGCCAACGCCTATGTGGATCTCGGCACCTATGCGGGCTTCACGCCCTATGTCGGCGCCGGTATCGGCGGTGCCAAGGTCAGCTGGGATACGCTGCGCAACTCGATCGACGGCATCGTCACCGAGCATCCGGGCAATGACGAATGGCGTTTCGCATGGTCTCTCATGGCCGGCGCCTCCTACTGCCTGACCAGCAACCTCTTGATCGACGCCGGTTATCGCTACACCAACATCGAGGGTGGCCGGATGTTCGAATACGGAGCGGTTGGCGCAGAATTCGGCGCGGGACCCGGCTTCGACGATGGCTTCAACGTCCACGAGGTGCGCGGCGGCCTGCGCTACCAGTTCGGCGGCGCCACCAACTGCGCGGCGCCCGTCGTGGCCTACCAGCCCGAGCCGGTGCCTGCAGTCTACAAATAGCATCGCTGAAGTCGAATTTTTCCCAGAGCCGTCCGCATGCGGGCGGCTCTTTTCGTTAATGCAGGAATTCATCAGTAACGCTTCGTTATCCTTAACCTCAACTTAACCACCATGGTTAATGATTGGCCTCACTGAGACGTGTGGGAATCGGCAAAGGCAGAACCTGCTGGAGTTTGGGGTCATGAAATCAAACCTGCGTATCTTCTTCCTCTGTTCGGCATGCCTGCTTGGCGCACCGGCGCTCGGCTGGGCGGCCGACTATGAGCCGCCGATCGTGGTCGACCAGGCGCCGGAATTCGTTCCCGTCGAGGTCGGGTCCGGCTGGTATCTGCGCGGCGACGTCACCTACTCCTTCAACGAAAGCCCGTTCGAGGCTTTCGGCGACATCGGATTCGACGTCGACCATGTGCGCTTCGGCGGCGGCGTCGGCGTCGGTTATCACTTCACCGACATGGTGCGCGGCGACGTGACCTTGAACTTCCTGTCGAGCGACGAGGCCAGGTTCGAGTCGGACGTCTTCGATGCACGGCTGGAAAACCAGGTGTGGACCGGCATGGCCAACGCCTATGTCGATCTCGGCACCTATTCCGGCCTGACGCCCTATCTCGGCGCCGGCCTGGGCATCATGTATTCGCGCAACACGAGCGAACTGACCGGTTTCGGCTTCATCGACGAGGTCACCGACACGCAATCGGAGTTCGCCTATGCGCTGATGGCGGGCGTCAGCTACAAGGTAGGCACCAATTCCTCGATCGACGTCGGCTACCAGTTCGTATCCTCGCCGGGCACCGAATTCGCGGATCCGTCGAGCTTCGAGCCGGACGAAGGACTCGACTACCACCAGATCAAGGTCGGCTTCCGCTACGACCTTTGGTGAGACGTCGCAAACCGCTTATCCAATGGGCGGGCCATGGTGCCCGCCCTTCGCCTTTTCGCCGAGCCTGTTCCGGATGCGACAAGGACAATCCTCTTGACGCCGGCCGGGCAAGACAGTATCGCCGTCCGTGGGCCACCCCTCCCCAACGAGGGGCTTGCTATCTGGAAGGATAGAACCACGATGACGAGCATCGCCAAGCCCGGACTGCGTCCGGCAAACCCCCAATTCTCCTCAGGTCCATGCGCCAAGCGCCCAGGCTGGTCGCTCGAGGCGCTCGCCGGTGCGTCGCTCGGCCGGTCGCACCGCGCCAAGGTCGGCAAAGCCAAGCTCGCCGAGGCCATCGCGCTGACGCGTCAGGTCCTCGAGGTGCCGGCGGGTCACCGGATCGGCATCGTGCCGGCCTCCGATACCGGAGCGGTCGAAATGGCCCTGTGGTCGTTGCTCGGCGCGCGCGGTGTCGACATGGTGGCGTGGGAGTCCTTCGGCGCCGGCTGGGTCGGAGACGTCGTCAAGGAGCTTAAGCTGCCGGATGTCCGCCGCTTCGAGGCCGGCTACGGCGCGCTGCCCGATCTCGCTGCGCTCGACTTCGATCGCGACGTGGTCTTCACCTGGAACGGGACGACGTCGGGCGTCAGGGTGCCGGATGCCGGCTTCATCCCTGCGGATCGGGGCGGACTGACGATCTGCGACACCACCTCGGCGGCGTTCGCCCAGCGGCTCGACTTCGACAAGCTCGACGTGGTCACCTTCTCCTGGCAGAAGGTGCTGGGCGGCGAGGCGGCACACGGCATGCTCATCCTGTCGCCGCGCGCGGCCGAGCGGCTGGAGAGCCACCGGCCGGCCTGGCCGCTGCCGAAGATCTTCCGACTCACCGCCAACGGGCGGCTGATCGAGGGCATCTTCGAGGGCGAGACGATCAACACGCCCTCCATGCTCGCGGTCGAAGACTATCTCGACGCGCTGCGCTGGGCGCAGTCGATAGGCGGGCTCGACGCGCTGATCGCGCGGGCCGACCGCAACTTCGCCGTCATCGACCGGTTCGTGGCGCGGTCGGGCTGGGCCGCCCATCTGGCGGCCGACCCGGCGACGCGGTCCAACACCTCGGTCTGCCTGTCGATCGTGGAGGACGGCTTCCGCACCATGGACGGCAAGGAGCAGGCCACCTTCGCCAAGGGCATGGCGGAGGCGCTCGAGAAGGAAGGCGTGGCCTACGACATCGGCGCCTATCGCGACGCGCCGCCGGGCCTGCGCATCTGGGCTGGAGCGACCGTCGAGGCGGCCGATCTCGAGGCTCTCATGCCGTGGCTCGACTGGGCCTTCGAAAGCCAGCAAGCGGCGCTCAAGGCGGCCGCCTGAGCCCTCTCGCGGCGGCCCGAGGCCCGCCCGTCACCCAATCCGGTACAAGGAGGCCACGATGGCGCCGCGCGTTCTCGTTTCCGACAAACTGTCACCCACCGCCGTGCAAATCTTCAAGGATCGCGGCGTCGAGGTGGACTATCTGCCCGACCTGGGCAAGGACAAGGACGGTCTGTTGGCCGTCATCGACCGCTATGACGGGCTGGCGATCCGCTCGGCCACCAAGGTGACCGAGAAGCTGATCAAGGCGGCGGGCGCGCTGAAGGTGGTCGGCCGCGCCGGAATCGGCGTCGACAATGTCGACATCCCGGCCGCGTCGCGGCGCGGCATCATCGTCATGAACACCCCCTTCGGCAATTCGATCACCACGGCCGAGCATGCGATCGCGCTGATGTTCGCGGTGGCGCGCGAGCTGCCGGCCGCCAACCAGTCGACCCATGCGGGCAAGTGGGAGAAGAACCGCTTCATGGGCGTGGAGATCACCGGCAAGACGCTCGGCGTCATCGGCTGCGGCAATATCGGCTCCATCGTCGCGCAGCGCGCCGTCGGGCTGAAGATGCATGTGACGGCGTTCGACCCGTTCCTTTCGGAAGACCGCGCGGTGGAGCTCGGCATCGAGAAGGTCGAGCTCGACGAGCTGTTGGCCCGGGCCGATTTCATCACACTCCACACGCCGCTCACCGACAAGACGCGCGACGTGATCAATGCGCAGTCGCTCGCCAGGATGAAGGACGGCGTGCGCATCATCAACTGCGCGCGGGGCGGCCTGGTGGTCGAGGAGGACCTGGTCGCCGCCCTGAAGAGCGGCAAGGTGGCGGGTGCCGGGATCGACGTGTTCGCGGCGGAGCCGGCCACCGACAGTCCGCTCTTCGGCATGGACAACGTGGTGTGCACGCCGCATCTCGGCGCCTCCACCAGCGAGGCGCAGGAGAACGTGGCGCTGCAGATCGCCGAGCAGATGGCCGACTACCTCACCAAGGGCGCGGTGTCGAATGCGATCAACATGCCCTCCATCACCGCCGAGGAAGCGCCGCGGCTGAAGCCGTTCGTCAAGCTGGCGGAGGTGCTCGGAGCCTTCGTCGGACAGGTGACGGAGGAGCCGATCAAGGAGGTCGAGATCCTGTTCGACGGCTCGACCGCCGGCATGAACACGCGCGCCCTGATCAGCGCCGCGCTGGCCGGGCTGATCCGGCCCCAGGTGGCCGACGTCAACATGGTCTCGGCGCCGATCATGGTCAAGGAGCGCGGCATCATCGTCGCCGAGGTGAAGCGCGACAAATCGGGCGTCTTCGACGGCTATGTCAAGCTGACGGTGAAGACCGAGAAGCAGACGCGATCGATCGCCGGCACGTGCTTTTCCGATCACAAGCCGCGCTTCATCCAGATCAAGGGGATCAACCTCGACGCCGAAGTGGGCCAGCACATGCTCTATACGACGAATGCGGACGCGCCGGGCATCATCGGCCTGCTCGGCACGGTCTGCGGCGACAATGGCGTGAACATCGCCAACTTCCAGCTCGGCCGCAACCGGCCGGGCGGCGACGCCATCGCGCTGCTCTACCTCGACGCGCCGTTCCCCGAGGAGGTCCTGGCGCAGGTCAGGGCCCACAAGGCGATCCGCTCCGCCAAGCCGCTGCATTTCGACGTGGCAGGGGCCTGATGCGGCGTCAGGTCGCCATCTTCCGCCCGCTGTGCTCGGCCAGCCAGATGCCGCCGAGCACCAGCACCATGGCGAGCGCATGGTAGAGGTGGAGAGCCTCGCCGAGCACCAGGATCGACAGCAGCGTGCCGAAGATCGGCACCAGGTTGATGAAGAGCCCGGCGCGGTTGGCGCCGATCAGGGCGACGCCGGCGATGTAGAAGATCTGCGCCAGCAGCGACGGGAACACCACCGTATAGGCGATGACGGCCCAGCCGATGCCGTCGGGCAGGATTCCCGATCCGAGCGCGAACTCGGCGGCCACGAAAGGGAGCGTGGTGAGGAGGGCGACCGCGCACAGCACGATCATCGTGGTCTGCCAGTGGACGGCCGGGCGGAAGCGAAGCGCCACCGTGTAGGCGCTGTAGAGCAGCACGGCCAGGAGCATCAGGGCGTCGCCGAAATTGACGTCGAGCGCCAGCAGGCGCGCCGGGTCGCCATGGCTGGCGGTGAGGGCGATGCCGATCAGCGACATGACGAAGCCGGCGATCTGCAGAATGGCCACCGGAGTGCGGAACAGCAGGAAGTTGGCGAGGAAGATGAGCATCGGAATGCCCGCCTGCTCGATGCTCACATTGATGGCGGTGGTGTACATGAGCGCCGAATAGAGCGCGATGTTGAACACCGAGAAGCCAAGCGTGCCGAGCGCAAGGAAAAGCAGCAAATGGGCGCGAACGGCCGGCCAGTCTTCAACGAGATGCCGCCAGCCGATCGCCAGCAGGATGACCAGCGCCAATCCCCAGCGCGCGCCGGTGAGGAGCATCGGCGACACATGGCCCACCGCGATCTTGCCGGCAACGGCGTTGCCGCCCCAGAAGAGCGTGGTCGCGAGCAAGAGGAGGTAGGCTTTTCGATGCTGCATCGGAGGGCAAGGGCGGAGAGACGGGCATGGGCGAGACCGGATGGTCCGGGTGGGGCGGCGACCGGGCAAAGGCCACCGCCACGGTATTTGTTATGCCTCGGACGCAAGGCAAGGCCGATCAAGGGTCGCGTTCGGGCCGCCTTGACGGTATAGAGGCTTCGCTTCGGCCGCGGGAAGGGATGGTCTTATGGCGAATGTGGTGGTCGTCGGCTCGCAATGGGGCGACGAGGGCAAGGGCAAGATCGTCGACTGGCTGTCGGAACGGGCCGACGTGGTCGTCCGCTTCCAGGGCGGGCACAATGCCGGTCATACGCTGGTCGTCGACGGTGTCGTCTACAAGCTGTCGCTGCTGCCCTCCGGGGTCGTCAGGCCTGGCAAGCTGTCGATCATCGGCAATGGCGTGGTGTTCGACCCGCACGCCTTCGTGGCCGAAGTCGAGAAGCTCGTAGCCCAAGGCGTCGAGGTGGGTCCGGAGCGGCTGAAGATCGCCGAGAACACGGCGCTGATCCTGTCGCTGCATCGCGAGCTCGACGGGTTTCGCGAGGATGCCGCGTCCGCCGCCGGCACCAAGATCGGCACCACGCGGCGCGGCATCGGCCCGGCCTACGAGGACAAGGTCGGGCGGCGAGCGGTGCGGGTCATGGACCTCGCCAGCCTCGACACGCTGCCGCAGAAGGTCGACCGGCTGCTGACGCATCACAACGCGCTCCGCCGCGGCCTCGGCCATCCCGAGGTGTCGCGGGAGGCGATCATGACCGAGCTCACCAGCGTTGCCGACCGGATCCTGCCCTTCATGGATCGCGTCTGGAAGGTGCTCGACGACGAGCGGCGCGCCGGCTCCCGCATCCTGTTCGAAGGGGCGCAGGGCACGCTCCTCGACATCGACCACGGCACCTATCCCTATGTGACCTCGTCCAACACCGTCGCCGGGCAGGCGGCGACCGGGTCCGGCCTGGGCCCGGGCGCCATCGGCTATGTCCTGGGCATCACCAAGGCCTACACCACGCGCGTCGGGGAGGGGCCATTCCCGACCGAGCAGACCAACGAGGTCGGCGAGTTCCTCGGAACACGTGGACACGAGTTCGGCGTGGTGACCGGCCGCAAGCGCCGGTGCGGCTGGTTCGACGCCGTGCTGGTGCGTCAGGCCGTGGCGGTGAACGGCATCAACGGGATCGCGCTTACCAAGCTCGACGTGCTGGACGGGCTGGAGACCATCAAGGTGTGCACCGGCTACCGGCTCGACGGCGAGGTGATCGACTATCTGCCGGCCAGCCAGGGCGCACAGGCACGGGTCGAGCCGGTCTACGAAACGCTGGAAGGCTGGCAAGGTACGACGGCCGGAGCGCGCAGCTGGAACGACCTGCCGGCCCAGGCGGTCAAGTATGTTCGCTACATCGAGGAGCTGATCGGCGCCCCGGTTGCCATGCTCTCGACGAGCCCCGAACGCGAGGACACGATACTTGTGACCGACCCTTTTCAAGATTAGACCATGATTCAGTGAGATCAGATACGGTCGCAGCCCTCGAGGCTACGCCGCATGATGTGATTCTCCGCAACTGAGCGGGGACCGGAAAGCAAAACACGGATGGCAGACTTCGTTGCGGTTCTGAAGAAAACGATCGACGGACTGGCCGAGCCGACGCCAGCCATGCGCGAGCGCGTCTACGACAAGGCGCGCGCCACGGTCACGGCGAAGCTGTCGGCGATCAACCCGCCGCCGTCGGCGGCCGTCGTGGAGCGGCAGCGGAAGTCGCTGGAAGACGCGATCCGCCAGGTCGAGGCCGAGTACTCGGAGCCGCCACCGGCGACGACCAGGGCGCACGACCCCATCGACGAGCTGGAGGACGTCTTCGCCTCGCTCAATGCTTCGCGGGCCATGGAGACGAGCGCGGCGCGCCCGCCGGCCGGCAGCCACGAGGCGAGGCCGGCGTCGCATGCGCCGCATCAGCCCCAGCCTGCCCGGCCGCCTGTCGCCTCGCACGCGCCGCGCCCTCAACCGGCGCCGCCGATCGCCGATCTCGCCGACGACGATCCGCTCGCCACGCCCCTTCCGGCATCCGGCACCTATGAGGACGACTATGTCGACGAGGTCGAGCCTGAGCGGCGCAGGCGGGGCCTTGGCGGACTGATC
The DNA here is from genome assembly GCA_040510195.1 of Mesorhizobium sp. Taxonomy (GTDB): domain Bacteria; phylum Pseudomonadota; class Alphaproteobacteria; order Rhizobiales; family Rhizobiaceae; genus JBEVJK01. Next base: position 11,365 of record JBEVJK010000136.1, read on the forward strand.
GCCGCGGTGCTCCTGCTTGCCGCCATTGGCGGCGGTGCCTATGCGGCGTGGCTCAACCGTGACGAGCTGTCGGCGATGCTCGGCTTCGATCTATCCGGCAAGCTCGCCGAAATCATGCCCGAGAGCTCGCCACCGCCCGCGAAAAACCAGGAACCCGCGGCCGGCACCGCCGGTGCGGTGAACGAGGCTCCCAAGGAGGCCAAGCCCGAGCCGGCCGCCCCGGCGACCGACGAGCCGGCGGAAGCAGCTGCCGAGACGCCGCCTCCGGCGCAACCGGCCGGGCCGGAGAAGCTCACCCAGCGCCTCAATGCCGACGGGTCCGAAAGCGAGGAAGGTCCCGCCGGAGGCGTTGGAACGCTTGGCGAGGGAACCTCCATCGCTGCGGTGACGCAGCCGCCCGCCATGCCGCCCGCTGCCGCTTCCCCGGAGGCCGTCCCGCCGCCCGTGTCGGCGCCGGAGACCACGGGATCTGCCGGCGGCGCTGCGGTGCCGCCCGCCGATGCGACTGCCGCGACGGCACCGGCACCGGCCGCTGCGCCGGGCGAGGCGCAGGCGCCGGGCACGGTGCCGGTCAGCCAGAAGGCCATCTTCTACGAGGAGCGGACCAATCTTGCCCAAGGGTCGGCCGACATGGGCTCGATCGTCTGGTCGGTGGTTCAGGAATCGCCGGGCGGCGACCAGCCTCCGGAGCCGGCGATCCGCGCCGAGGCGACCATTCCGGGCAAGGACCTTCAGCTGCGAATGACCATCCGTCGCAACGGCGATCCGACGCTGCCGGCCAGCCATATCATCGAAATGATCTTCCTGACGCCCGAAGGCTTCGAAGGAGGCGGCATCGAGAACATCCTGCGCGTCTCGCTGAAGGATTCGGAGCAGTCGGCCGGCAATCCCCTGATCGGCATTCCGGCAAAGATCGCCGATGGCTTCTTCCTCGTCGCGCTCAACGATTCCAAGGCGGAGATCGACGCCAATTTGGCGCTGCTCAACCGCGACCAGTGGATCGACGTTCCGCTGGTCTACAAATCGGGCCGGCGGGCCCTGATCACCATGGAGAAGGGCGTGCCCGGCGAGAAGGTGTTCGAAGAGACGATCAAGGCCTGGCAGGCCAAGGCGGCCGGTTCCGCCGGGTAGTCGCGCCAAGGACGGCCTTCCGTTCGCGCGAGGCCGGAACGAAAAAAAGACCGCCGCGTCGCCGCGGCGGTCTTTTCGTTTCCGGATCGGCCGGGCCGTTCAGGCCGTCGGCTGGGCCTCGATGGTGCGTAGCGCCTGAGCCTGCCGCTTGGCGGCTTCCTTCACCGCTTGCTGGACCTTCTCAAAGGCGCGCACCTCGATCTGCCGGACGCGTTCGCGACTGATATCGAACTCGGCCGACAGCTCTTCGAGCGTCATGGGCTCCTCGGAAAGCCGCCGCGCCTCGAAGATGCGGCGCTCGCGCGGGTTGAGGACGGACATGGCGCCGGCCAGCATGGTGCGCCGGTTCTCCAGTTCGTCCTGCTCGATGAGCATCTCTTCCTGGCTGTCATGATCGTCGACGAGCCAGTCCTGCCACTCGCCGGACTCGCCTTCGGTGGCGCGGATCGGAGCGTTCAACGAGGCGTCGCCCGACAGGCGGCGGTTCATGGAGACGACCTCCTCCTCGCTGACATTCAGCCGCGTTGCGATCTCGGCCACCTGCTCGGGCTTCAGGTCGCCATCGTCGAGCGCCTGGATCTTTCCCTTCACCTTGCGCAGGTTGAAGAAAAGCCGCTTCTGGTTTGCCGTGGTGCCCATTTTCACCAGGCTCCACGACCTCAGGATGTACTCCTGGATGGAAGCCTTGATCCACCACATGGCATAGGTGGCGAGACGAAAGCCGCGCTCCGGCTCGAATTTCTTGACGGCCTGCATCAGGCCGACATTGCCTTCCGATATGACCTCGCCGATCGGCAGGCCGTAGCCGCGATAGCCCATGGCGATCTTGGCCACGAGCCGCAGATGGCTGGTCACCAGCTTGTGCGCCGCATTGGTGTCCTGATGCTCCTGGTACCGCTTGGCGAGCATGTACTCTTCCTGCGGCTGAAGCATGGGGAAGCGACGAATCTCTTCGAGGTAGCGGGCAAGGCCGCCCTCTCCGGAAACGATGCTGGGTAGTGTCTGGGCCATAAAGCGCCCTCCCTTCCTGAGAATGTGCCCCCTCTAGGAGGCGGGCACGAGACGCGCGGCCAGCTTCTCACACTCGACCGCGCAACATGCGTATATAGGAACAAACCGGGAAAATACAGGGAAATTGCCCGGGGTGAACAGCCTGTCACGCCATAGTGAACGATGCCAGTCAACATTATTCAAGGAGCATTCAAAGCTTTGCGAAAGCCGTCGATCAACCCCTGCATATCCCCGGGGATCGGCGCTTCGAACGCCATCATCATATGGGTAGCCGGATGCAGGAATGCAAGATGCCCGGCATGCAGCGCCTGCCTTGGAAAGGCCCTGACGGTCGCGGCGAGGGGCTCGGGCAGCCGGTTGGCCTTGCTGCGGAAGGCGGTGCCGTAGTCCGGGTCGCCGACCAGCGGATGGCCGATATGCGCCATGTGGACGCGGATCTGATGGGTACGCCCCGTCTCGAGGCGGCATTCCACCAGCGCCGCGACCGCGGCTCGGCTGGCGGCATCCGGGCCGTACCGCTCCAGAAGCCTGTAGTGGGTCACCGCATGGCGAGCGTCGTCGCGTCCGTCGCGGACGACCGCCCGCCGCACCCGGTCGCCGGCGCGGCCAAGCGGCGCGTCTATCGTCCCTATCGGCCGTTGCGGGCTGCCCCAGACCAGCGCCTGGTAGCTGCGCTCCAGCGGGCCGTTGCGGCCGTGATCGGCAAAGGCCTCCGAAAGGGAGCGGTGCACCCTGTCCGTCTTGGCGACGACCATGACGCCGCTGGTGTCCTTGTCGAGGCGATGGACGATGCCTGGGCGGCGCACGCCGCCGATGCCGGACAGGCTGTCACCGCAATGATTGAGCAGCGCATTGACCAGCGTGCCGGTCCAGTTTCCCGCGCCGGGGTGGACGACCAGCCCGGCGGGCTTGTTGACGACGATCAGTTCGGCGTCCTCGTAGAGGATGTCCAGGGGGATCGCTTCGGCCTGGGGCGCCGCGGGCTGCGGCGCAGGGATCGCGAGCTCGACACGTTCGCCGCCTGCCAGCTTGCGCCTGGCCTCGCGGGCAGGCGTGCCGTCGACCGAAACCAGGCCCTCCGCGATGAGCGTCTGGACCCGGTTCCGCGAAAAGTCCGGGCCGAGGGCGGCCACGAGCCACTGGTCGAGCCGCTTCCCCGCCGCTTCGGGGCCGGCGTCCAGCACTTTCATTCCGGCAGCGGCTTCGATATCAGGGGCGCTCATCGCGTTCACCAGGTCCAGGCAACAGGCATGCCAACGAAGGCAGACGAGGACAGCGAAGACCGGCCTCTCGACCCCGCCGTCGAGCGAGTGCGCAAGCGGCTGGTGCGCTTCGTGGCAATAAATCTCGGCCTGCTCGCCGCCGCCCTTATGGCGGTGCTGGCCGCCCTTGTCTACAAGACCGGCCGGGAGGCGCCGGCCCCAGATGCGGCGGCAACGGCGCCTGCAGCGGCGCCGATCGCAGGCGACATCCTGCTGCCGGCGGGGGCGCGACTGGTCTCGCAGAGCCTGTCGGGCAACCGCATCGCACTCGACGCCGAGCTCGCCGACGGCAGCCGGGCCCTCTTCCTCTACGACATCGGCGAGCGCCGGATCGTCGGCCGCTTCGCGGTGAAGGCCGAATGAGCGCGGCGCGCGGGCAGGGAAGGGCGCTCGCCACCGTCGCGCTGCTGGTCGCCGACTATGACGAGGCCGCCGCCTGGTTCACGGACAAGCTCGGCTTCGAGCTGGTCGAGGATGCCGATCTCGGCGGCGGCAAGCGCTGGGTGGTCGTGGCGCCAGCGGGCGGCCGCGGAGCCCGGCTGCTGCTCGCCCGCGCCGACACCCCTGCGCAACGTCGGGCCGTCGGCAACCAGGCGGGCGGCCGCGTCTTCCTCTTCCTGGAAACGGACGACTTTTCGCGCGATCACGGGGCGATGCTGGCGGCCGGCGTGGAATTTCGCGAGGCGCCGCGCCGCGAAGCCTACGGCACGGTGGCGGTGTTCCTCGACCTTTGCGGAAACGTCTGGGACCTCATCCAGCCGAGCCGGTAAAGGCGGTTGCGTTTTGCAAAAGCCTGCCCTATATCGCCGATGCTACGCGCCCATCGTCTAGCGGTCAGGACGGCGCCCTCTCACGGCGCAAACCGGGGTTCGATTCCCCGTGGGCGTACCAGATTCCTTCTCCCTGCGTTTGTGCTATGGTCGCCTCCTGACGGCGGCGAGCGAGGCGCCGTTGCTCGGCAAGGGAGGGCTCTCATGCGGCAAGCTGTCCTGGCGGTGCTCTTCGTCGGTCTCTGCTCGTCGGCCTACGCCGAGAGCGCCAAGCCGATGGCCATCGAGGTGTTCCCCTTCGAACTGGAGGACAAGAGCGCGGGCGCCGGGATCATAGAGCCGGACGACTACGACAAGCGCTATCTGTCCGAGGCCGCGCAGGTCACGAAGGACATGCTCGCCCAGTCAGGGCGCTATTCGCTCGTCGAAGTGCCGACTGTCGACAGTCAACCGGTGGCGCCGCACGGACTTCGCAATTGCGGAGGCTGCGAAGGCAAGATCGCCAAGGATCATGGGGCGTCGCTGGCCTTGCTCGGCGTGGTGACGCGCATCAACCGGACTGAGCACACGCTGTTCATCCGCATCCTCGACGTCGACACCGGCCAGCCTGTCGCCATGGGGTTCACCGACCTTCGCATGGGCGCCAACCATGCCTGGCCCCGCTCCGCGAAATGGGTCATGAAGAACCGGATCCTGCAGTAAGGAACGCAGAGCCTGGCCGCCTGTCGGTGGTTGCTCGGCGTTGCTCTTGCGGGTCGCTGCGCCCGTCCTGGCGCGCCGCTCGGCAGGTTCGGCGGGCGATTGTTTCTGCCGTCGAAACACAACAGCGAATGCCACGCAATCGGGCAGAAACACACATGATCGATAGTGAAAGCCTCAAAAGGCGGCAAAAGCGGCCAGGAGGATGTCATGTCGGTCACTCACGAGATAGCGCGCTTAGGCGCTTCGCTGGCGAAAGCGGGCTCGGGTGTGCGCGAATTCGTCCTGCCTAGCTACCATCCCGAGCGGCATTATATGCGCGGGCCGGGTCCGGCCTGCGCGCGGCGGGCCAGGAAGGCGCTGGAGCGGCCCGCCTCGCCGCGCGGCTGACCCGCATCGCAAGCCAAGCAAAGGGCACCCGGCTAGCCGAGGCGCCTTTTCCGGTGCCGGCGATCAGGCGTGCTTCTTCTTTCGCGTGCGGGCAGCCTTCGTCGCCGCGTTCAGCGTCACCGCCGCGCGGACCAGCGCCTTCAGCGCCGCCTCGTCGACCGGCTGGCCTTCGTGGAGATCGATGGCGCGGCGCGTGCTGCCCTCGAGGCTCGAGTTGAAGAGCCCCGAGGGGTCGTCCAGGGAGGCGCCCTTGGCGAAGGTCATCTTCACGGTCGTCTTGTAGGTCTCGCCGGTGCAGATGATCCCGTCATGCGACCAGACCGGAACCCCTCTCCATTTCCACTCCTCGACGACGTCCGGGTCGGCCTGCCTGATGAGTTTGCGGATCTGCGCCAGCGTCTCGCCGCGCCAGTCGCCGAGTTCCTTGATCCGCGCGTCGATCAGGCGCGAGGGAGAGCCTCCTGCCTGGTCTTGGCTCGGGCCGTCGCTGTTCTGCTTCATGGACATGCATCTCCTTCGAGGTCATTGCACAAGGCGGCGCCGCTCACATTTTCTCGCCGGGCAGCTCGCTCGCCTGCTTCACCCAAGCGGCCAGCTGGGCCTCGTCCAGGCGGTCGAGCTCGTGGATGTCGAGGTAGCGCGTGTCCTTGCTCTTGGACGGGCCCGGCGGAACAGGTCGGAGCGACCCACCGCGGAAGAATGCCACCTTCACGTATTTCGTGAAGCAATGGAAGCTGAGGAACCAGCCCTGGCCCGCGAGCCCGTAAAACGGCGAGTTCCATTTCACCGCCTTGGAAACCCCGGGCACGGTGCGCACGATGATCTCGTCGAGACGCCGCCCGACATCGCGTTTCCAACCCGGCATGGCCGCGATATAGGCCTGAACCGGAGCCTCGCCATAACCCTTGGCGATTTGCGGGTTGCCGCCTGACAACAGCTTCGGCTCGGCGGCCTTGGCCGCGGGTTTCTTCGGCTCTCTCGGCGCCTTGACGGGCATCGCGTTCACTCCAAAACCAGCAAGAGCATCTAAGAGGATACCAGCGTGGGGTTGCCGTGCTGTTCAGGCGGGCACCGACACCGCCCAGGCGGTGAGGGGCATGGTGATCGTCCCGTCGGGCTGTCGCGGCACGGATTCGAACAGCTGGGCACGCAAGCGCGCCTGCGCCTCAGGAGAGAGGCCGGCGCAATAGCCCGGTGCCGGACCCGCCCCGAGCGTGAAAGGTCGCCAGAGGTCGTCGAAGTCCCGGAAGACGGCGGTCGTCTCCAGACGCGTGCAGCTGGCGTCCCCCAGACCCGCCTCGCGGACGAGATCGAGCAGGCCATCCGGCGTGCAGAACGGAAAGCGACGGTCCTCGGCGAGGTCCGCGGCGCTGGGATCGAGGTCCTTCGCGGCGTTCCAGAAGGCGCGGATGAAGCTGACGCCGCCGCCCGGATAGTCCCAGACGTAAAAGGCCAGCGTGCCGCCTCGGCGGGTCACCCGCTTCATCTCGGCAAGCGCCTTCGCGCGGTCCGGAACGAAATTGAGGACCAGGGACGACGCCGCGACATGTCGGCTTGCGTCGGGCAAGGGAAGGGCGTCGGCGCTGCCGACCTTGAAGTCTGCGCGATTGTCGGAGATCGCACCGCGCGCCTTGGCCACGAAGGTCGCGGACGGATCGACGCCGACAACGCTCCGCGGGTTGGTACGGGCCAGGATGGTTTGCGAAAGCGAACCGGTGCCGCAGCCGACGTCCAGCCAGTCCAGGCCGCGCGCGGGCTTCAGCCAGTCGAGGAAGAGCGGGGCGATCCGCCGGCTCCACCGTCCCATGTAGAGGTCGTAGCTGTCACCCGCCTGCCATGCGTCGTGACGCGCTGCATTGCCTGCCATGGCCGTTCCTCCGCTTGCGAAGGGACATCATCAACCCGGTCGGACCAAAGGGAAAGCCCGTCGTGGAGGTCCAACGACGGGCTCCGGCCGGGTAGGGTCGCGATCGGCGAGGATCGGACGCCCAGCCCTTATTTAATGCGATGCGGCGGGGATGGTTCCCGCCGTCCGGCATCGGCAACGCTTCGTTAAGGTTAGCTGATCCTTAAGAAAGCCCTGCGATGCTGCGGCTTCGCGGGCGCCGGTTCGGAGGCGCAAGCGGGGGTTCCAAGCATGACGCAAGACGAAGACGGCGGGGCCGAAGGGAAGGCCAAGGGGAGCGACGCGGCCACACGGCGCCAGCGGCGGGCGGACGAGGCCGAGCACCGGCGGCTGGCGGACGTGCTGGAATCGCTGCCGGCAGGCGTCATCATCTACGACCGCGACGACCGGTTCGTGCTCGCCAACAGGCGGCTCAAGGATTCGCTTCCGGCGCTGGCGCCCGCCTACCGACCCGGCGCGACGTTTCGCGAGGCGGTCGAGCTCGGGCGCGCCCACGGCTATTTCAGGAACAGCGGCGACACCACCGTCGACGCGCTCTACGACGACGACCCCGATACCTGGCTCGAGGCCTATCTCAGGCGGCATGCGCTGCGCCATGCCACCTACGAGCGGCGCAATCCGGACGGGCGCTGGTTCCGCGCCTATGACACGCGGGCGGCCGACGGCACCTGGATCGGCGTGCGGGTCGACATCACCGACCTCAAGGACCGGGAGCGGGCGCTGCGCCGGTCGATGCAGCAGATCGACCTCTACCGGCACGTGCTCGACGAGCTCCCGGTGGCGATCCACATCAAGGACGAGGAGCTCAAGCTCGAATATGTGAACAAGACCTGGTCGGCGATGACCGGCATCGCCAAGGACGAAGCGGTCGGACAGACCGACGCGGCCCTGTTCGGGGGCGCCGAGGCGGCAGGTTTCACCGAAGCCGACCGGACCGTCGGCAGGACCGGCCTCGGGCTGGAGACCGAGGAGGCGGTCACCCACCGCGATGGCAGCCGGCGCCAGCTGATGACACGCAAGGGCCGGCTGATGGCGATCGACGGCTCGGTGCATCTGTTCGGCTCCAGCACCGACATCACCGAGCTCAAGGCGCGCGAGCAGGAGCTCAGGGAGGCGCAGCAGCGGGCGGAGCTGGCCGACCGGGCCAAGTCGGAGTTCCTGGCCAATATGAGCCACGAGATCCGCACGCCGATGAATGGCGTGCTCGGCATGGCCGAGCTGCTTGCCAAGTCGGAGCTCGACCCCAAGCAGCGGGCCTTCACCGACATCATCGTCAAGTCGGGCAACGCGCTGCTCACCATCATCAACGACATCCTCGACTTTTCGAAGATCGATGCGGGCCAGCTGGTGCTCGACCCGGCGCCGTTCAACCTGCCTGAGGCGATCGAGGACGTGGCGACGCTGATCTCCGCCAGGGCCAAGGAGAAGGACCTGGAGCTGATCGTGCGCGTGGCACCGACGCTCGCCGAGGACTATGTGGGGGACGTCGGTCGCATTCGGCAGATCATCACCAACCTGCTCGGCAACGCGGTCAAGTTCACCGACACCGGCCATGTGCTGGTCGACGTCAGCGGCGTCAGCGGTGAGGGCCACACGCGGCTGACCATCGTGGTCAAGGACACCGGCATCGGCATCCCGGCCGACAAGCTGGACCAGGTGTTCGAGAAGTTCAGCCAGATCGACGCCTCGTCGACCCGCCGCCATGAGGGCACCGGGCTCGGGCTGGCGATCACCGCCAGGCTGGTGGCCCTGATGGGCGGCGAGATCAAGGCCGAGAGCGTCGAAGGACGCGGCGCGACCTTCACGTTCAGCGTCGAGCTGCAGCATGCGGACGAACGAGCCAGGCGGCGGACGGCGCCGCTCGACGTGACCGGCGCCCGGGTGCTGGTGATCGACGACAACAAGGTCAACCGGTCCATCCTGGCCGAGCAGATGGCCGCCTGGCGCTTCGATTCCTGCGCCACGGCGAGCGGCCGCGAAGGCCTCGCCGTGCTGCGGGCGGCGGCGCGCTTCGGCATTCCCGTCGACGCGGTGGTGCTCGACTACCAGATGCCCGAGATGAACGGGGCCGACGTGGCACGGGCGATCCGTGCCGAGGCCGGCATCGCCGAGACCCCCATCGTCATGCTCACCTCGGTCGACCAGTCGCTGTCGCAATCGAATGCGGCCGCGGTGGCCGTCGAGGCGCACCTGATCAAGCCGGCACGCTCTGCCGTGCTTCTGGAGGCGCTGGTCGCCGCCATCCAGAAGCGCCGCGCGGCCGCACCGGGCGCGGCTCAGGCAGCGCGTCCCGCGGCGACACGGACCGAACGGCCGGCCCAGCCGCCGCCCGACACGGCGCGTGCCGCCGGAGCAGCCTCGACGGCCATCGATGTTCTGGTGGCGGAGGACAACGAGGTGAACCAGCTGGTCTTCCGGCAGATCCTCGGCGAGACGGGGCTGCGATTCGAGATCGTCGCCAACGGGCGGCTGGCGGTGGAAGCCTTCGCGGCACGGCGGCCGAGGCTGATCCTGATGGACGTCTCGATGCCCGAGATGAGCGGCCTGGAGGCGGCGGCCGCCATCCGAGCGGCCGAGGCGGGTTCCGGCCGGCGGGTGCCGATCGTCGGGGTGACGGCGCATGCGCTCAAGGGCGACCGGGAGCGATGCCTGGCGGCCGGCATGGACGATTATCTGCCCAAGCCCATCAGCCCGCGGGCGCTGACCGAAAAAATCGAGCGCTGGATGGAATCGGCCGCAAGCGAGGCGAACCGCGCCTGATCGGATGGCGCAAAGCCGCGACCCCAGGCGGAGTCCGGCCTGCATGCTTAGTCGGCTCGGGACCACGGACGACCCGGCCGGCGGCATCCTGCCAAAAGCTTAACGGGCTCGACACAAATCTGTCATCCAGCTGTTACATTCGCCCTTTATGGCCTCTCGCGGGCGCTGGAAAAAAGGCGTCGTGACCACATCCGCACAGGAGCAGGCCATATGAAACGAATTCTCCTCGCGTCGTCGGCCGCGGCCGTCGCGCTGGCCGTATCGGCCGGCGCCGCCGCCGCCCGCGACCAGATCCAGATCGTCGGTTCGTCGACGGTGTTCCCCTTCACCACGGCGGTGGCCGAGAAGCTCGGCCAGGGCGGCCAATTCAAGGCGCCGGTCGTGGAGTCGACGGGCACCGGCGGGGGCATCAAGCTGTTCTGCGGCGGCGTCGGCGAGGGCACGCCCGACTTCGCCAACGCCTCGCGTCCGATCAAGGACAGCGAGCTGGAGACCTGCAAGGCCGCCGGCGTGACCCCGGTCGAGATCAAGATCGGCTTCGACGGCATCGTGCTCGCCAACTCCAAGGCCGGCGCGCAGGCCGACCTGACGAAGGAAGAGATCTTCAAGGCGCTGGCCAAGAACGTCGTCGTCGACGGCAAGGTCGTGCCCAATCCCTATGTCAACTGGTCCGACGTCGACGCCTCGCTGCCCAGCTCCAAGATCGAGGTGCTCGGTCCCCCGCCGACCTCCGGCACGCGCGACGCCTTCGTCGAGCTCGTGATGGTCGAGGCCTGCCCGGAAGAGGTGAAGGCGGCCAACGAGAAGGCCTGTGCCGAAATCCGCGAGGACGGCGCCTATGTCGAGGCCGGCGAGAACGACAATCTGATCGTGCAGAAGCTGGAAGCCAACCCGACTGCCTTCGGCATCTTCGGTTTCTCCTTCCTCGACCAAAACGCCGACAAGCTGCAGGGCCACAAGGTCGACGGCGTCGAGCCGACCTTCGAGAACATCGCCTCGGGCGATTACAAGGTGTCCCGCTCGCTGTTCATCTACGCCAAGAAGGAGCATGTCGGGGTGATCCCGGGCATGGAGGAGTTCATCGCCGAGTACACCTCCGACGGCGCCTGGGGCCCCGAGGGTTACCTGGCCGACAAAGGCCTGATCCCGCTGCCGGACGACGAGCGTGCCAAGTCTGCAGAGAGCGCCAAGGCCCTCAAGGGCATGGGCTCCTGAGCCGAGAGTCATCGTGACGCGTGCCCGGGCGATCTAGCGCCCGGGCACGCATCCTCTGTTTCGCGGAGCGTTCCTTGGTCGGCTATCTCCTCCTTGCGCTTGCCGTGATCTTCGTCGCCGCCTATGCGCTCGGCCGGTCGCGGGCGCGCGCGGTGGTGGGCGGCCAGACGTCCCGCCTGCATTCGCTCCCCGGCCAGCACGGCATGTACCTGGCGCTCGTCGCCACGCTGCCGGCGCTGCTGGCCGTGCTGATCTGGGGCATCGTCACGCCGATGGTCGAGAACGGCATCGTCCAGAGCAGCTTCGCGACGGAGCTCTCCCAGCTCCAGGGACCGCAGGTCCAGGCCTTCGTCCGCGACGCCCGCGCAATCGCCTTCGGCGGCGTCGTCGGCTTCGCCGATGCCTCCAAGGAGGCCGCCGCTGCGCTCTACCGCTCGCTGCACGCCACCAGCGCCTGGGTCGTCGTGCTGATCGTGGCCGCGCTCGTGGCGACGGGGGCGGCGGCCGGTTACCGCCGCATCGCGCCGCCCTTCAGGGCCCGGCACGTGGTCGAGCGCATCCTGACGGTGTTCCTGATCGCCTGCTCGGCGGTGGCCATCCTGACGACGGCCGGCATCGTGCTGTCGCTGATCTTCGAATCGCTGCGCTTCTTCGCCCACGTGCCGATCTACAAGTTCCTGTTCGGCCTCCATTGGAGCCCCCAGAGCGCCTTCACCGGCGCCGGAGCCGCCCCCGGCGAGGTCAACCCCGACATCTTCGGGGCCGTGCCGCTGTTTGCCGGCACGCTGCTGATCACGCTGATCGCCATGCTGGTGGCGGCGCCGCTCGGGCTGTTGTCGGCGATCTACCTGTCCGACTACGCCTCGCCCAGGGTGCGCGCCGTCGCCAAGCCGGTGCTCGAGATCCTCGCCGGCATTCCGACCGTGGTGTACGGCTTCTTCGCGGCGCTGACGGTGGCCCCGTTCTTCCGCGGCATCGGCGAGAGCCTGGGCCTCGGCGTGGCCTCGGAATCGGCGCTGGCGGCGGGCATCGTCATGGGCATCATGATCATCCCGTTCGTCTCTTCGCTGTCGGACGACGTCATCAATGCGGTGCCGCAAGCGCTGCGCGACGGCTCCGCCGGGCTCGGCGCAACCAAGTCGGAGACCATCCGCAAGGTGGTGCTGCCGGCGGCCCTGCCGGGCATCGTCTCGGCGCTGCTCTTGGCGGTCAGCCGGGCCATCGGGGAAACGATGATCGTGGTCATGGCGGCCGGTCTGGCGGCCAACCTCACCATCAACCCGCTGGAGGCGGTCACCACCGTCACCGTGCAGATCGTGACCCTGCTGGTCGGCGACCAGGAGTTCGACAGCGCCAAGACGCTGGCGGCCTTCGCGCTGGGGCTCGTGCTCTTCGTCATCACGCTCACGCTCAACATCATCGCGCTTCGCGTGGTGAAGAAGTACCGGGAACAGTATGACTGACATCGTGTCGAGCCGCGTTGCGGCGCCGGCGGGCGCCAACAATCTGCACACCGGCGAGGCGGCGAAGCGCCGGCTCAGGGCCCGCTACGCGGCCGAACGGCGGTTCAAGTGGTTCGGCGCCGGCGCCGTCGCGGTGTCGGCGCTCTTCCTGGTGGTCCTGCTGTCGACCATCGTGCGCGAGGCGTTGCCGGCCTTCACCATGAGCACGCTGACGCTGCCGGTGGACCTCTCGGCGGCGAAGGTCGATCCGGCGGACCCCGCCTCCTCGGCCTGGGACACCATCGTCCAGGAAGCGCTGCTGCAGAAGTTTCCCGAAGCGAAGAGCCGGCAGGAGCGGCGGCTGGCGCGTGGGCTGATCTCCACCGGCTCCGGCACGCTGCTGCGTGGCGAGGTCATGAAGGGCGGGGTGACGCCGGGCGGAACCGTCGACTTTGCCGTGCCGCTCGACGACTTCGCCGACCTCTACATCAAGGGCCAGATCGCCGCGAAGGGCTCCGTCGCGCCGATCCCCGGCACGGTGGCGCCGTCGGCCGCGACCGGCGACGTCGAGCTTCGCTTCAGCGACGACAGCGTGCTGACGATCGCCAGCGGCAGCGGCGCGACGAGCGGCGAGAACGGTGCGGTCACCCTTACCAGCGGCGCGGCCTCGCTGCTGGTCGGCCTCGACGGCGGCGTGGTCAAGCTCGCCGAGGTGGCGCCGGACGGCACCGGGGCGATCGCCAAGGGCACCGTGCTGCAGCCGCTGGACGGCACTCAGCCGGCGGCGGCCGGGGCGGCGACGCTCAGGGTGATCGATACCCCCGAAGGGTCGCGCAAGCTCTCCGACAAGGAAATCGTCTGGCTCGACCGGCTCAAGGCCGACGGGCTGGTGGAAAGCCGGCTCAACTCGATCTTCTTCTTCACCGGCGCCAGCCGCGAGCCGGAGCTCGCCGGCGTCTGGGGCGCCGTGGTCGGCTCCTTCCTGACGATGATCGTGACGCTGTCGCTCTCCTTCCCGATCGGCGTCGCAGCGGCGCTCTACCTGGAGGAGTTCGCCAAGAAGAACCGTTGGACCAACTTCATCGAGGTCAACATCAACAACCTGGCGGCGGTGCCTTCGATCGTGTTCGGCCTGCTCGGGCTGGCGGTGTTCCTCAACTTCTTCGGCCTGCCGCGCTCGGCGCCGCTGGTCGGCGGCATGGTGCTGTCGCTGATGACGCTGCCCATCATCATCATCGCCTCGCGTGCCGCGCTGCGGGCGGTGCCGCCGTCGATCCGCGAGGCGGCGCTGGGAATCGGCGCCTCCAAGGTGCAGACCGTGTTCCATCACGTGCTGCCGCTGGCGATGCCCGGCATCATGACCGGCACCATCCTCGGCATGGCGCATGCGCTGGGCGAGACGGCGCCGCTGCTGATGATCGGCATGGTGGCCTTCATCGTCGACGTCCCGGGCGGCTTCACCGACCCGGCCACCATCCTACCGGTGCAGATCTTCATGTGGGCCGACTTCCCCGAGGCGGGTTTCCAGCAGAAGACCTCGGCGGCGATTCTCATCCTGCTGGCGTTCCTCATTCTGATGAACGCCGTGGCCGTCATCGTGCGCAAGCGTTTCGAGCGCCGCTGGTAGAGGGACGAAAAGGACATGAACATGCTGACGGAGCTTGCCGTGGAGAAGGCGCTGAAGCAGGACAGCACGGACCACTCCGTGAAGATGCGCGGCCAGGACGTCACCGTCCACTACGGCGAGAAGCAGGCGCTCTACGACATCAACCTGGACGTTCGCGAGAACCAGGTGACGGCGCTGATCGGGCCCTCCGGCTGCGGCAAGTCGACCTTCCTGCGCTGCCTCAACCGGATGAACGACACAATCGACATCGCCCGCGTCGCCGGCAAAATCACGCTGGACGGCGGCGACATCTACGACAAGTCCATCGACGTGGTCGAATTGCGCGCCCGCGTCGGCATGGTGTTCCAGAAGCCCAACCCCTTCCCCAAGTCGATCTACGAGAACGTCGCCTACGGGCCGCGCATCCACGGGCTGGCCGGCGGCAAGGCCGACATGGATGGCATCGTCGAATCGAGCCTGAAGAAGGCCGCACTGTGGAACGAGGTCAAGGACCGGCTGCACGAGCCGGGAACCGGCCTTTCCGGCGGGCAGCAGCAGCGGCTGTGCATCGCCCGCGCCATCGCCGTCAGCCCGGAGGTGATCCTGATGGACGAGCCCTGCTCGGCGCTCGACCCGATCGCCACCGCCAAGGTGGAGGAGCTGATCGACGAGCTCCGGCAGAATTACACCATCGTCATCGTCACCCATTCCATGCAGCAGGCAGCGCGGGTGTCGCAACGCACGGCGATGTTCCATCTCGGCTATCTGGTCGAGGAGGGGGCGACGGAGAAGATGTTCACCAGTCCCGACGACAAGCGCACCCAGGATTACATCACGGGCCGCTTCGGCTGAGGCCGTCCACGGCGCTCCGGCAAACGAGACGAGGAGAGAGCGATGCGCGAGCACACCGTTGCGTCCTTCGACGAGGACCTCGATCACCTGGATCGGCTGATCCGCGAGATGGGCGACCTGGCAGGCAGCATGGTGCAGGCGGCCACGCGGTCGCTCACCCAGGCCGACAATGCGCTGGCCCAGCGGGTGATCTCCGACGACACGCTGATGGACGCCCGGCAGCGCGAGCTGGACGACCGGGCGATCACGCTGATCGCCAAGCGCCAGCCGATGGCGCAGGACCTGCGGGCCGTGCTCGGCTCTATCCGCATGGCGGCAGACCTGGAGCGCATCGGCGACCTGGCCAAGAACATCGCCAAGCGAGTGGGGGCGGTCGGGCAGCCGTCGACGCCGCGCAACCTTTCGCATTCGATCGAGACCATGGCGGCCCTGGTGCTGACGCAAGTCAAGGGGGTGGTCGACCACACCGTCGGTCACGACGCGGAAGGACTGAAGAAGCTGCGCGCCGAAGACGAGCAGATCGACATCCAATACACTGCCGCGTTCCGCGAGCTGCTCACCTACATGATGGAGGACCCGCGCAACATCACCGCCTGCACGCACCTTCTGTTCTGTGCCAAGAACCTGGAGCGCATCGGCGACCACGTGACCAACATCGCCGAAAACGCCTATTATGTGATGACCGGAACGCAGCTGCCGCAACACCGGCCGAAGCTCGACGAGACGGCGATTACCGCGCTGGCCGAATAGGAAGGTTCGATGATCGCACCCAAGATCATGGTCGTGGAGGACGAGGAGCCGCTGTCCGTGCTCCTGCGCTACAACCTGGAGGCCGAAGGCTACCAGGTGGAGGTCGTGGGGCGTGGCGACGAAGCGGAAGTGCGGCTGCAGGAAAACGTCCCCGACCTTCTGGTGCTCGACTGGATGGTGCCGGCAGTTTCCGGCATCGAGCTTTGCCGCCGGCTGCGGATGCGGCCGGAGACCGAGCGGCTGCCGATCATCATGCTCACCGCCCGCGGCGAGGAAAGCGACCGCGTGCGCGGCCTGGCGACGGGGGCTGACGACTATCTGGTGAAGCCCTTCTCGACGCCCGAATTCATCGCCCGGGTACGGGCGCTCCTGCGGCGTGCCAAGCCGGAGGTGCTGTCCAGCGTGCTCAAGGTGGGCGACGTCGTCCTCGACCGCGAAGCGCATCGCGTCTACCGGAGGAAGAGCGAGATCCGCCTCGGGCCAACCGAGTTCCGCCTGCTCGAATTCATGATGCAGCATCCTGGCCGTGTGTTCTCGCGCAGCCAGCTGCTCGACAATGTGTGGGGCGAGACGATCTACATCGACGAGCGAACCGTCGACGTGCATGTCGGGCGGCTGCGCAAGGCCGTCAACAACGGCAAGATGCCCGACGTCATCCGCACCATTCGCGGCGCCGGCTACGCCATCCGCGAGGCCTAGCGCCTCAAGACGGCAGGCCCGAAGCAGCGCCCGGTGCCAGCACTTCGTCGTCGACATAGGTCAGTGCGCGCATCGCCGCGCCATCGCGGATCAGCGGCATCTCGTCGGGCTCGACCGCAAAGGACAGCGCCCCCGAGTGCTCGCCGCCTGCGGTGCGGGCGATCGCCGCGGCGAGCGCCGGCTCGATGAGGTCGAAGGCGAGGGCGCCGCGGCCGACAAGCGCCACCGGCGCCGGGTCGACCAGCGCGAACAGACTGCCCAGGCCGAAGCCGAGCGCTTCGCCGGCGCGGCGGAAGGCGGCGCGCTCGGGGCCGTCGGCGGTGCGGGCGCGCGCCGCCAGCGCCGCCATCTCGTCGTCGCCGATGTCGGCCGCAGGCTCCGCGTCGTCGGGCAGCAGCCCGGCGCTGCGCCAGATCGCGTAGCTGCCCGCATAGGCCTCGACGCAGCCGCGCCGCCCGCAGCGGCAGAGCGCTCCGTCCGGCCGATGCACCATGTGGCCGAACTCGCAGCCGGACGACTGGGTGCCGCCGAAGAGCTCTCCCTTCAGCACGAGGCCCATGCCGATGCCGTGCGACAGCAGGATGGCGATGAAGTCCTCGCGGTAGCGCTCCGGCTGCTTCCAGCGCAAGGCGATCGCGATCATGCTGCAGTCGTTCTCGACCGTCGTGGGCACCCCGAAGGCGTCCTCCAGGATGCTCGCGAAGGGGATGTCGGCTTGGCTGGCGATCGGCGACCAGAGCAAGCGGCGGGCCGCCGCGTCGGTGGTGCCCTGGACGGCGACGACGATGCGGGCGACCGGACCGGCTTCCGCCGGCCGGAGCTCCACGAGCCGGCCGACCATGGCAACCATGGCCTCGACCAGCTCCGCCGTCGGCATGGTCTTGGTCGGCAGCCGCCGGTGATCTTCCTGCTTGACCTCGCCTGCATAGTCGACGAGCGCCGCCGTCAGATGGTTCAGCGTCAAGGCGACGGTCACCACCGTCGCGGCCTGCGGGTCAAGGCCGAGGCCGACCTGCGGACGTCCACGGCGGGCGGTCGGCAGGTCGCCGGCACGTGTCTCGGCCAGCACGCCCTCGGAGATCAGGTCGGCCGAGATGGCCGAGATCGTCGAATGGCTGAGCCCGGTCGCCGCGACCAGATCGGTGCGCGAGACCGACCCGGCCCGCCGCACCGCCGCGATGAGCATGGCCCGGTTGCGCCGACGCAAATCGTCGTGCCGGAAACCCGCGGTCATGTCGGACTGTCCTCCCTTCTCGACATTGGCATGCCGGCGTGGCGGTGTCATCGATTTTTTCCGAGCGCCGAAAAAAAGCGCTCCGACGTCCCGCGGGGGCGCTGCGTTTTCTTTCCCACCCCGCGGGCATATACTTTGCAGGGGGCAGGCATCTCATGGACCGCAAGCTATCCGCCATCCTCGCCGCCGACGTCGTAGGCTACTCGGCCCTGATGGAACGCGACGAGACGGGCACGTTCGAGACCCTGGTCGCCGAGCGAAAGCGGCTGATCGAGCCGGAGGTCGAGCGGCATCATGGCCGGATTTTCAAGCTGATGGGCGACGGGCTGCTCGCCGAGTTCGGCAGCGTCGTTGACGCGGTCGAATGCGCTGTTGCACTGCAGCGTGGCCTGGGCGAGCGGAACGCCGGCGTTCCCCAGAATGCGAGGCTCGAGCTCAGGATCGGCATCAACCTCGGCGAGGTGATCGTCGACGGCGACGACCGCTACGGCGAAGGCGTCAACGTAGCGGCCCGGCTCGAGCAGCTGGCGGAGCCGGGCGGCATCTGCGTCTCGGCCAAGGTGGCGAGGGAGGTCGAGAAGACGCTGGCCTTCGGCTTCGAGTCGCTCGGCGAACAGCGCGTGAAGAACCTGGCGCAGCCAGTCGAAGCCTATCGCGTCGTGCTGGCTCCCAAGGGCGCCGGGCTGGCCCGGGTCGGCGGCCGCAGGGGTCTTGCGGGCCGGCGCACTGCTGCCGCTGCGGCCCTTCTCGTGCTTGTGGCGCTTGGGCTCGGCGCGGCCTGGTGGTGGGGCGGGGGCGGGCGATCGCCACCAGCCGCCCTCGCGGCGGGCGATGCGCGCCCGTCGCTGGTCGTGTTGCCGTTCGACAACCTCAGCGACGACAAGGCCCAAGGTTACCTGGCAGACGGGTTCACCGAAGACCTCACGACCGAGCTGGCGCGCATTCCCGGCCTCTTCGTCGTGTCTCGCAACGCCGCCTTCGCGTATAAGGGAAAGGAGACGCCGCCGACGGCGATCGCCTCGGAGCTCGGCGTCCGCTTCTTGCTCGAAGGGTCGTTCAGGCGCGTCGGCGACGACATGCGCATCAACGCCCAGCTCATCGACGGCTCGACCGCGGGCCACGTCTGGGCGGACCGTTTCGACGGCCGCTGGTCGGAGATCTTCACCTTGCAGGACAAGGTGGTCGGCAGCATCGCGGATACGCTCGAGCTGCGCCTCGTCGGAGACGCGGGCAATCCGCTCGTGGACGGGGGCACCAACAACACAAAGGCCTACGAGGTCCTGCTGAAGGGGTTGGAGATCTACAACCGGCCCAACACGCCGGAGGAGTTCGCCCAGGCGTTCCGAATGTTCCAGGACGCGCTGCGGGTGGACCCGAATTTCGGCCGTGCCGCAGCCTACCTCGCCTGGGCCTACTGGGACCTCGACGCCCCGCGGTCGAAGGCACTCGGCCTGTCGGAGGATGCCACTTCCACCGGGTTCGCCGCAGCCCTGGAAAGCGCCGCGCGCAATCCCTCGACCCCCTACTACCAGCTCAAGTCCGACCTCCTTCTCAGGGAGCACCGATCCGACGAATCCATTGCCCTGCTTCCCAAGGCGATCGCGATCAACCCGAGCGATCCGTGGAATTATGTCGGGCTGGCCCATGCCTTGAACTTCAACGGACAGCCGCGAGAGGCCCGGGAGTATCTCGATGCGGCGCTGCGGGTCGATCCCGATCCCGGTTGGGAAGGTTTCCGCCTCTACCAGGTCGGCCTCTCCCTCTTCACCGAGGGTCGGTTCGAGGAGGCGATCGCCGTACTCGAGAAGATCGACCTGGAATCGCCCGACCCGTGGGCGAAATTCTATGCCGTTCAGGTGCTGATCGCGGCTCATGGCCAGCTCGGCAACGCCGAGCGCGCGGCAAGCTACAAGGCGATGTTCGGCAAGATTCTCGCCGAGCGCGGGTCAGAGCCGCCGAACAAGCTGATCACCCAGCAATTCTTCGTCTTCAAGCAGAATGCCGACATCGAACGCATGCTTGGCGGGTTGAGCAAGGCGGGCGTGCCCGACCTGCCGGCCGACCTCGGCTTGGACGAGGCCGATCGGCTGACCGGCGCCGAGATTCAGTCCGACCTGTTCGGAAAGTCGTTGAGCGGGCAAATGGTGCGGCCGAAGGTCGAGCCGTTTCGGCTGACGATCGCCGCGGACGGCGTTGTCGACGGGAAGCCCGGCGAGGACGTGACGGTGTGGGTGCAGGAGAACTTCATGTGCAAGGCCTCCGCCAAGACGCTCACCGTCTGCGGCGCCGTCTTCCGCAACCCGTCGGGCACCGCGGCCGCGCAAAACGAATACGTCATGGTCAACCGATGGGACCGCATGGAATTCTCGGTCGAGGACCAGGCCGCGGCGCCATGAAAAAACCCTCCTCGGAAGGGGCCTTACCGAGGAGGGCTGGAGCATGTGCGAAGATCGCACAGGTCTCGCGGGTCAGAAGACGTTGGGGGTCGTCTTCACCAAATCGTCTGCCGCCACCATGCGGATCGGCTTGTCCGTGCGGCCGTTCGCCTTGGCGATCGCCGCCAGGCAAGCCTCGCTTTCGGCGCCCCATGCCTGGCCGTCGCAATTCTGGTCGACGTCCGAGCTGCGCACGAGCCGGTCCGCCTTGCCCGCGTCTTGGGCAACGGCAATCTTGGCCGGAGCGCCCGGCACCGGAAGCCCGGCGCTCGACGCCGGCATCATCAGGGCCATCGACACGAATCCCGCCGACACGAGCATGGCGAACATCACCATGGGATGGTCGCTGCTGCGCTGGCGAAGCGCCACGCGCGGAAAGCGGCCAATCCGCTCGCGCGGCTGGAAGTGGGTATCGAAATCGGTGTCTCTCCCGGACATGGTCTTAACCCTCGTGTTCTCGTTGTCCGGACACTAGGGTGGCTTTGTTTCTGCCCGATGTTACGAACTTTTCTTTCTGTAACGGTCATGAAACAAACTAAACAGTCAAAATCGGGCATATGCAAGCAACAAACCGCCAAGCTGGCCGAGTTGGGGGCCAGCTACCTCGAAAGAGGTAGGGAAGAGGGGTGCTCCCGCCCCCGGCTCGACCCCTCACCCGGAGGCTGGGCGAGGGGGAGATGCGTGCGACCGGGGACCTTTCAGGTCAGGCGGCGTAGCCGATGATGCCCTTGATCTCCAGGAAGTCGTGGATCGCCCAGTCGGCATATTCGCGGCCGTTGCCCGACTGCTTGTAGCCGCCGAAGGGGGCGAAGGTGTCCCAGTCCGGATAGTTGATGCTCACTTGGCCGGCGCGCAGCCTTGCCGCGACCCGGCGGGCATGGGCGAGGTCGGCCGACTGGACGTAGCCGGCGAGACCATAGACCGTGTCGTTGGCGATCCGCACGGCGTCTTCTTCGTCGGCATAGGACAGCACCGACAGGACGGGCCCGAAGATCTCCTCGCGGGCAATGGTCATCGAGGGGTCGACATGGCCGAAGACGGTCGGGCGGATGAAATAGCCGCGGTTCAGGCCCTCCGGCCGGCCAGGCCCGCCAGTGACCAGCGTGGCGCCCTCGGCGATGCCCGATTCGATCAGGCGCTGCACCTTGTCGTATTGGATGCGGCTCACCACCGGTCCCAGCTGGGTCTCCTCGGAGCGCGGATTGCCCACCTTGAAGCCCTCGGCGGCGCGCTTGGCGATGTCGAGCGCCTCGTCGTGGCGGTCGGCCGGAACCAGCATGCGGGTCGGGGCGTCGCAGGACTGGCCGCTGTTGCCAAAGCAGCCCTCCACGCCCTTGCGGACGGCGGTCGCGAAGTCCGCGTCGGGCAGGATGATGTTGGGCGACTTGCCACCGAGCTCCTGGGCGACGCGCTTGACCGTGTCGGCGGCCGTCCTGGCGACGATGATGCCGGCGCGTGTCGAGCCGGTGAACGACACCATGTCGACGTCCGGATGCCCGGCCATGACCTGGCCGACATCGGGGCCGGTGCCGTTGACGAGGTTGAACACGCCCTTGGGGGCGCCGGCGGCGTGCACCACCTCGGCGAAGATGATGCCGCTGATCGGCGCGATCTCGCTCGGCTTCAGCACCATGGTGCAGCCGGCGGCGAGCGCCGGTGCCACCTTGCAGACGATCTGGTTGAGCGGCCAGTTCCACGGGGTGATCAGGGCGGCGACGCCGATAGGCTCCTTGAACACCATGGTGCCGCCGCGCAGCTCCTCGAAGGAGTAGTCCTCCAGTGCCTTGATCGCGGCCTCCATGTGGGCGCGCCCGGCCCATGCCTGGGCGTCGCGCGCCCAGCCGATCGGCGCCCCCATCTCCTGCGAGACCGCCTGCGCGATGTCCTCGTAGCGGGCGTTGTAGGCGTCGAGGATGCGGCGCAGCAGGGCGAGCCGGTCCGCCTTGGATACCTGCGAGAAGGCCGGGAACGCCGCCTTGGCGGCGGCGACGGCGCGGTCGACGTCGGCTGCCGAGCCGAGCGAGATCGCCGTGTAGGCCTCCTCCGTCGACGGGTCGATCACCTCGAGCGTCGCCGGCACGACCGGGTCGACCCACTGGCCGTCGATGTAGAAACGAAGGTGGTTGTCGGGCATGTCTTGGTCTCCGGCCTCGAGGAAAGGCACACCCTAGAGCCTTTCGCTGCAGCGGCAAGGCCTTGCGGTGGCAGGTCGTTCGGCCAGGGCGACGGGCGGTCAGGCCTTCAGAACGTCGCAATAGCCGGGGTGGCGGCGGAACTCCATGGCGACGTAGCGGCAAAGCGGGGTGACCTTGAGGCCTTCCTGGCGGGCGTCGTCCACCATGCGGGCGACGAGCCGCGCGGCAAGCCCGCGGCCGCGGTGGCGGGGCGGCACCCAGCTATGGTCGGCGATGATATGGCCAGGCCCGCTTTC
The DNA here is from genome assembly GCA_040510195.1 of Mesorhizobium sp. Lineage (GTDB taxonomy): Bacteria > Pseudomonadota > Alphaproteobacteria > Rhizobiales > Rhizobiaceae > JBEVJK01. The sequence goes on from JBEVJK010000136.1 coordinate 33,958, forward strand.
GACGAAGGTCAGCTCGGCCGAATCGCCGTCCGGCAGCGGCATCACATAGCGGCCGCGATGCCCGCGCCGCTCGAGGCGGATTGCGTCGCCCTCTTCGCTCACGACGGCGGCCTCCTATCGCTTTAGGACGTCAGCCCATTCGGGGTGGCGGCGGAACTGGGCGTTGGCAAACGGACAGAGCGGAATCACCGTCTTGCCGTCGGCACGGGCATCGGCCACGGCGCGCGCCACCAGCTTCAGGCCGGCGCCCTGGCCGCGGAACACGTCGGGCACGTCGGTGTGGTCGATGATGATCTGGTGGGCGCCGACCTTGGTGAAGGACAGCTCGGCCACCTCGCCGCCCGGCCCCTTCAGCACGTAGCGGCCCTTGCTGTCGGTATCGTGCCGTTCGATCGGCGGCTCCCGGCCTTCGTCCATGATGCGTCATGCCTCCTGGGTGCGCGACTTTGCGAGGGCGGCCAGGAAGGCCGCCGCAGCGTCGACCTCCGACGGGCGGAGCTCGTGACCGCCATCGTGCCATGCCAGCTCGACCTTTGCACCAGCCGCCTGGAAGGCCTTCGCCAAAGCCTCGGTCAGCGGCGGCGGGCAAATCGGGTCGCGGCGCCCCGCGGTGATCAGCAGGCGCGCCTTGCCGAGCGAGCCATCGATCTGCGGCCGGAACGGGATCAGCGGATGCATGAGCACGGCCGCATCGAAGAGCTCGGGCTGCCGGAAGATCAGCGAGGCGAGGATGTTGGCACCGTTGGAATAGCCGATGCCGATCACCGGCCGGGCCGCATGGCGCTCGGCATGGGCGGCGACGAACCGGCCCATCGCCTCGGTGCGCTGCGCCAGGTCGGCCATGTCGTAGACCCCCTCGCCGGTGCGCCGGAAGAAGCGCAGGGCGCCGGCCTCCGACACGTCGCCGCGGGGCGAAATCACGGTCGCCGACGGGACCAGCTGGGCGGCCAGCGGGACGAGCTGGCTTTCGTCGCCGCCGGTGCCGTGAAAGACGAAGACGAGCGGCCCGCCCGGCGTGCCCGCGCGCGACTCATATTTGTATAGTTGTATAGACATTCCAACCTCTTTTCAGCCTTCGAGCGGCTGCAGGTGCTGTTCCAGGAAGGCGCGCAGGTGCGCATGCTGCTTCGGCAGCTTGAGCGCCTCGCCCAGATGCGCGGTGTCCTCGTCGCGATCGAAACCCGGCTCGTTGGTCGCCACCTCGAAGAGCACGCCGCCGGGGGTGCGAAAATAGACCGACCAGAAATAGTCGCGGTCGATGACCGGCGTGACCTGGTAGCCGGTGTCCAGCAGCGCCTTGCGCACCTCCAGCTGCTTCTGCCGGTTTGCGACGGCGAAGGCCACATGATGCACCGAGCCGGCGCCCAGGTCGGCAAAGGGGGTTCCCGGCAGTGTCTCCAGATCCACCACCGCGGCTCCGTTGCCGTGGTCGAGGGTCATCCGCGTCACGCCGTTCCTCGTCTCGGCCTCCTGGTAGCCCATGAAGGTCAGCAGCTCCTTGGTACGGCCGGCATCGCGCAGCCGCATCGAGACGGAATGAAAGCCGCGGATCGCCGCGTCGGCCGGCACGCCGCCGTCTTCCCAGGGCGAACGCGCATCGTCCTTCTCTACCGTCAGGGCGAAGCCGTCGCCGTCAGGGCCCTCGAAGCGCAGCCGCGGCGCACCGAAGCTTTCCTCGTCGGCAAGGCCCTTCACGCCCTTCTCCGCAAGGCGCTCCCGCCAGAAGGGCAGGCTGCCCTCGGGAGCGGCGAAAACCGTGGTGCCGACCTCGCCGGTGCCGCGCCGGCCGGGGCCGATGTCGGGAAACGGAAAGTAGGTCATCACGGAGCCTGGCGTGCCCACTTCGTCGCCGTAATAGAGGTGGTAGACGTCCGGCGCGTCGAAATTGACCGTCTTCTTGACGCGCCGCAGACCGAGCGTGTGGGTGAAGAAGTCGTTGTTGACGACGGCGTCCTTGGCCATCGAGGTCACGTGGTGGAGGCCCTTGATCTGGTCGAGCATGGTCAGCCCTTTCCTGGGGAAGTCCCGTTTGCAGTGCGGCACGAGGCCGCTTTCGGCGTCAAATGTCGGTGCGACGCGGGCCGCTCGCCAGGGGCCGGTTCGGCGAAGGTTCGTTCACAGGCTGTAGACAGACGGTCGTTCATCGTTCAGCATTCCAGGGCAGCCGCCGCCGGTCCGGAACGACAGGCGGGTCGTCTGCGTTGCAGCATAGCCCCGAGGGGCGGGGCTGTCCTCCAGGAGTTCTCCCATGGCACCACGTGCCGTCTGGAAAGGCTTTCTAAAGCTCGCCAACGTCGCCTGCTCGGTAAAGCTGACGGGCGCCACCACCGAAGCCGGAAAGCTGCATTTCCGCACGCTCAACCGCCGCAGCCGCATGCCGGTGAAGTCCGTCTATGTCGACGAGGAGAGGGGCGACGCCGTCGAGCGGGACGACCAGGTCAAGGGCTACGAGCTCGAGGGCCAGGAGTTCCTGGTCATCGAGCCGGAGGAGATCGCGGCGCTGAAGGTGAAGGCGGAGCATACGGTCGAGCTCGACCGTTTCGTGGATTTCGAGACGGTTCCGTCGCTGTTTCGGGAGAAGCCATATCTGCTCTATCCGGCCGACAAGGTCTCCAGCGAGGCCTTTGCGGTGATGCGCGAGGCGATGGAGCGCCGCAAGCTCGCCGGCGTCGCGGCAATCGTCCTTTACCAGAGAGAGCGGCCGGTGGTCGTCGAGCCGCTGGGCAAAGGCCTCTTGATGACGACGCTCCGCTACGCCAACTGGGTGGTCGACGCGAAAGAGGTGTTTTCCGATCTCGGCAAGGTGAAGGTCGACCCGGAAATGGCCGAGATCGCCTCCATGATCATCGAGAAGAAGGCCGGGCATTTCGACCCGACCAGCTTCGAGGACAAGTATGAGAACGCGCTGTTCGAGCTGATCAAGGCCAAGCAGCAGGGCAAGAAGCCGCCGAAGCCGGTGGCAGCGCCGCGCGAAAACGTGGTCAATCTCGCCGACGTGCTCCGGAAGAGCCTGGAAAAGGAGGGCGTCAAGCCGCCCGCCAAGTCCAAGTCGCGCAAGAAGGCCGCGGCTTCTCCGGCGAAGAAGCGATCCGCCGCCTGACGCACCCCAAGCAAAAGGGCCCGCGAACGGGCCCTTCGCATTCCTTCCAGGCGCTGACGGCTACTGAGCCGGAGCGGGCTCGGTCTTGACGGCCGGCGCGGGCTCGGTGGTCGTCGCAGCCGGGGCCGGCTCGGTGGTCGAGCTGGTCGACATGGCCGACGGCGCGGGGTCGTAGGCGCGGCGATCGAAGGCCGGGAGCTGGTCCAGCTCGTCCTTCGTGGCCGCTACGACGATCCAGCGATCGCCATCCTTCTCGGCCCAGTCGATCTTGTCGTAGGACATCTCGACATTCTTCTCGCCGACGCCAAGGAAGCCGCCGACACCCACCACGACCGATTTCACCATGCCCTTGTCGTCGAGCACCAGATCGTTGACGTCGCCGATGTTCTCGGCATCGTCACCGGTGCCGTTGTAGACGGTCTCGCCGATGATGTTGGTGACAAGCGCGCCTTCGGCGGGCTTGACGGCCGCTGCCTGGTCGCCGGTGGCGGCCGGCGCCGGGGTCATCGTATCGGTGGTCGCATTGGGATCGGCCGGAGCCGGCTGAGTGGTCGTGGACTGCGCAAAGGCGCCCGTGGCAATCACGGCAGCGATGGCAGATGTGGCCAAAAGTTTGCGGATCATGTTAGATCTCCTTGTGCATTGAACTCGTGTGCACGCCGCGTCTCGCTTCGACCGTCGCAGGACTGGCGAGGCGCGGCACTCACAACCCGACAACGTGGTGGCCCCTTCAGGGTTCCGTTTTTTGCTTCTCGCCAAAATTGCCGTCGTCCGCGAGGTTACTGATTTTATTCGGGAACTTCCTCTCGCTCCGGTGCGTTGGGCCGAGGGGACGGGAGGTTGTCGAATGCATTTCGTGGCGGTGCTGAACCGGGATGGCGGTACGCTGAAGAGCACCGACTTGGACGCACTCGCCCAGCGGATGCGCAAGACCCTGGAGGATGCCGGGCACAGCCTCGACGTGCACGTGGTCGAAGGCGAAGGCGTCCTGCCTGCCCTGGAAAAGGCGGCGGCCTCGCGAAAGGCGGACGTGGTGCTCGCCGGTGGCGGCGACGGCACGATCTCCGCCGCCGCGGCCTGCCTCAAGGGCAAGAAGAAGGCGCTCGCCGTGCTGCCGGCCGGCACCATGAACCTGTTCGCCCGCGGCCTCGGGATCCCGCTGTCGCTCGATACCGCCGTCGCCGCCTTCGCCGAAGGAAAAATCCGCAAGGTCGACATGGCCAGCGCCAACGACCGGCCGTTCGTCCATCAGTTCTCGGTGGGCATGCACGCCAAGATGGTGCATCTGCGAGAGCGGATGGAGTTCGGCACGCGCTGGGGCAAGATCCGCGCGACCCTCCGTGCCGCCTACATGACGCTGCGCAACCCCACCACGATGAAGGTGGAGCTCAAAATCGGCGCGACAGAGGTGCTCGCGCGCACAACAGGCATCGGCGTAAGCAACAATTTGTTCGGCGAGGGTCACCTGCCCTATGCGGACCACCCTGACGCGGGGACGCTGGGAATCTACGTGACCGTGGCCAGGCAGCCGCGGGAGCTCGTGCGCTATTTCTGGCAGCTGGCGCGGGGTCGCTGGCAAGAAAACGATCAGGTCGAGATCCACGAGGCAGAGAAGGTCGTGCTGACCGTCCTGTCACCCAAAAGGCGGCGGCGCTGCGTCATCGACGGCGAACTGCTGCCGCTCGACCGGCAGACCACGGTGATCATCCATCCGAAAGCGCTCAACGTGCTGGTCCCCAAAAGCTAGGCCACTCACCCGGCGGGGCGCTCGGGCGCCGGCTGCGTCTGCTCGGGCTGGCCGGGGTTGGTCGGCTCGGTGGCCTCGCCGAACCCTTCGGCGATCACCCAGGCGACTGCTGCAAGGATGAGCGCGGCGACCAGGATGTAGAGCACATGCTTGCCCGATCGCCCCTGCTTGGCATCCTGCTGGCTGATCTGCTTCGGCATCGTCTCACTCCGGGTCGCGAGCCCGGCGCGGGCTCTGGAGGGAGAATGCGCGCCCCCGGACCGCGGTTCCGCTCAGCGGCGGCGACGCGGCAGATCCGGCGGCGGACCGCGCCTCAGGAAGCGGTAGAGCGCATAGGCGCCGACGGCGATCGCCGGCGCGACGACGGCCGCCGCGCCGGCCTTGCCGCGCAGGACCGAGGGGAGCACGGCCAGCGCCGCGGCAGTGCCGATGGTGGTCATCTCGGTGGAGCGCTTGCGTTCCAGCTCGCGAAGACGGCTGGCCTCACCGACCCGATGGGCGATCACGACGATCACCGCGACCAGGATGAAGGCGCCGGCAAAGACGAGCGCGGCGACGATCGGCCCCCAGGCGTCCGCAGCGGCGATGTAGCCGGCGCCGACGAGAAAGCCGATACCGACCAGCGCAAACACTGCAGCCACGCCATAGGCCACCGCGGCCCGGCGCATGCGGCGGACGGCGTAGAGCGTCTCACCGGATGCGAAGGCGGCGAGCAGCGATGCGAGCATAGGCCGGGGCCTAGCGGCGCATCAGGAGGGCAAACAGGAACCCGACCCCGGCAGCGATGGCCAGAGCCGTCATCGGCTTCTCGCGCACGCTTTCCATCACCTGCTGCTCGATGTCGCGGGCATTGGCGCGCATCGCCTCGAGCGTCGCCTCGCCTTCCGCACGCAGGCGGTCGGCGCCTTCCATGGCGGCCCGGCGCGCCGCGCCGTAGGAGTGTTCGCCGGTCGAGGTAAGCTGTTTCGCCAGCTTGGCGATGTCGTCCTTCAGCTGCTGGACGTCGGCTTCCAGATCGCGGGTCGTGTCGCGGACGCCGTTTTCGGGCGTGGCAGTCTTGATCGGCGCAGTGGCCATGGCTGGGAACTCCTCATTCGTTCGATCGGGAAACGTGGCGACTGGGAAAAACGTGCGACGGGGACCCCCGGTTCCACGGCAATCTGACGCTGCCGCCGCCTGGAGATCAAGCGGAATCGCCGGCCGCCTCAATCTAGACCAGCGGCCGCTGGCCTTCCGCGAGACCCTCCCAGCCAGACAGCGCAAGCAGCCCGTCGAAGTCGGTGACGCTGCAGCCGCGTTCGAGCCAGCGCACGAGCCGTCGCTCGACCAGCTTGCGGATCGTCTTGTTGGTGTGGACGAGCGACAGGCCCAGCGTGTCGGCGATGTGCATCTGGGTGATCGGCAGCTCGACCGCATCCTTCTCGCCGAGCCCTACCGACATGGCGCGGGCGGCCAGGAAGGCGATGAGATAGGCGGCGCGCTCGAGTGCCGTGCGGCGGCCGACGCTCAACAGGTTTTCGTCCAGCATCTGCTCTTCGCGCGCCGCCAGCCAGGTGATGTCGAAGGCGAGCCCGGGATAATTGCGATAGAGGTCGGGCAGGCGGCTGCGCTCGAAGGTGCAAAGCAGCATCGCCGAAAGCGCCTCGACCGAGTGTGCGATCTCGCCCATGAGGCTGGCCTGCAGCCCCACCAGGTCGCCGGGGAAGATGTAGTTGAGGATCTGGCGGCGGCCGTCGGTCAGCAGCTTGTAGCGGAAGCCGAGGCCGAACAGCACCGTGTAGAGATGCGGATTGAGCGAGCCCTCGGATAGAATGGTCTCGCCGCGTTCCACCTCAACCTCGCCACGTTTGAACGTGCTGACGAAGGCCAGTTCCTCCGGCTCGAACGGCCGGAAGGCATCGAGCGGCCGCAACGGGCATATCTGGCAGGGGTAGCGGCGCGTCGTGCGCTGGCCGTCTCGTTCGGTCAAACGTTTCCCTCTTTCTTCGTTGGCAAAACGATAGAACAAGCCGCGGACGTGTGCGAGAAACATTCACGGCTCCAAGAGCGATGTCTTTTTTAAATGACAGTGGCGGTCCGCGGATGACATGGCGCAGGATGTCGGCGATTGTCTCGCTTCGTTCCACTCGGAGATGCTCGTGTCCCAGCCGCTCGCCGGCCTACGCGTCCTCATTCTGGAGGACGAATTCCTGATCGCCATGGATGTCGAGCAACTGTGCCGCGACAACGGCGCTGCCGACGTGATCATCCTGCGCAGGCTCGAGGACTATCAGCCGCCGGTCGATGGGGGGTTCGACGTCGCCATCGTGGACGTAATGCTCGACGGCACGCCCACACTCGACTTCGCGCGGGAGTTGCAGGATCGAGGAACGCCCTTCGTGTTCGCTTCAGGCTATACGGACAGCGAGGAAATCCGGCGCGCCTTTCCCGAGGTGTCGCTGATCGGCAAGCCATATGCCGGCGACGACCTCATCGCGGCGGTCGCGCTGGCGGCCGGGCGGTCGGGACAGACGGATTGGTTAGACGTCAGGCGACCGCCGAGCCCATGACCTGGGTGGCGATGGCGTCGGGACCGAAATCCGCTTCCCCAGAGATCTTGAGGATTTCCTGCAAACGGGTGCGGGCGCGGCTGACGCGGCTCTTGATGGTGCCGACGGCACACTGGCAGATCTCTGCGGCTTCCTCGTAGGAGAAGCCCGAGGCGCCGATCAAAATGATCGCCTCGCGCTGATCCTCCGGCAACTGCTCCAGCGCTGCCCGGAAGTCCTCGAGGTCGAGCAGGCCGTGCTGGCTGGGGTGCACTGCGAGGCGGGCGGTCATGACGCCGTCGGAATCCTGCACCTCGCGGCCCCTTTTTCGCATCTGCGAATAGAACTCGTTGCGAAGGATGGTGAACAACCACGCCTTGAGATTGGTGCCGGGCTGAAAGCTGGACTGCTTGTCCCAGGCCTTGACCAGCGTCTCCTGCACGAGGTCGTCGGCCTTGTCGGCGTTCTGGGCGAGCGACACCGCGAAGGCGCGAAGGCTGGGGATCGCCCCCAGGAGGTCCGTCTTGAACCCCGGAGAACTCGTCATCGGCGATCAGTCCTTCTTGGTCTGCTCTAGCTGGCTCAGCAACTGCTCGAAGCGGTCCGGCACCTCGTCCGACACCAATTCGTCATAATACTGCTTCAGCTTGCGTCCGATCTCGCTGTTCGCCCCCAGGAGCTCCGCAGAAGAGGTCGGCCTGGGTTTGGCGCCGGGGGCGCCGGGGGTGTCCTTGATCATCCTGTACATTCGCCCTGACTGTCTCCAGAAGACATCTGCGCTTTCGTTAGGGTGCATTCAAGGGCGGACGGGCAGCACAGTCACCCGAACGTCCGGCCAAAACGCCGCATCTCGGGAAACGTTCCGGCCGGAACGGAACTTTTTCTTCGCGTGTGCGTTCCCGGTCCCAGTTCACGACGTCACCGAGGGAGACGCCCAATATGAGTCTGTCCGCAAAAATCGCCCCCCATCTGCCGTTCCTGCGCCGCTTCGCCCGCGCCGTGTCCGGCTCGCAAGCCAGCGGCGACGCGCTCGTTGCCGCCATGCTCGAGGCGATCATCGAGGATGTCAGCATCTTTCCCGAAGCGTCCAACGAGCGCATCGCGCTTTATAGGATCTTTGCCAAGCTGTTCACGTCCATCTCCATCAGGGTGCCGCAGGAGGCTCCCACCTCGGCCTGGGAGCAACGGGCCGCGGCAAACCTCTCCTCGCTGGCGCCGCGTCCGCGACAGGCCTTCCTGCTGGTCGCCGTGGAGGGGTTTACGGAAGAGGACGCAGCCGAAATCCTCGACGTGAGCGAGGACGAGTTCGCGACCCTGCTCCGTCAGGCCAGCAACGAGATCTCGCGCCAGGTGGCGACCGACATCCTCATCATCGAGGACGAGCCGCTGATCGCCATGGACATAGAGGAGATGGTCGAAAGCCTCGGTCATCGCGTGGTCGGCACGGCGCGCACCCATGAAGAGGCGACGGCGCTGTTCGCCAAGCACAGCCCCAAAATGGTGCTGGCCGACATCCAACTCGCCGACGGCAGCTCCGGCATCGACGCCGTCAACGAGATTCTCGCCTCGACCCCGGTGCCGGTGATCTTCATCACGGCCTTCCCGGAGCGGCTGCTGACCGGCGAGCGGCCGGAGCCCGCCTTCCTGGTGACGAAGCCTTTCAACCCCGACATGGTCAAGGCGCTGATCAGCCAGGCGCTGTTCTTCGACCGGCAGGCCAAGGCGGCCGCCTGAGATTTTCCCCCGGGCCGTCCGCAGGACGTGCTCGGGCAACGGAACCAAGTTCGGGGTCCAACGTTTTTTGATCAAGCCATTAAAGGAGTTAGGCCATGCTTTACTGGGCTCTCGTGTTCCTCGTCGTTGCGATCATTGCGGGCGCGCTCGGGTTCGGCGGCATCGCCGGTACGTCGGCCGGCATCGCTCAGATCCTGTTCTTCATCTTCCTGGCGTTCCTCGTGATCTCGCTGCTCGCAGGACTGTTCAGGCGGGCCCGCTGACGGCCTGACCAACGACCCTGAAAACCGATCCCCTCAAGCGGTTTTCAGCCTCCGCCGGGCCGTGTTCGAAACGACACGTGTCCGGCGGAACTTCTTAAAGGCCCGTTCGCTTCGCGAGCTGCCTCGCCCAGGTAGCGACCCGTCAGACATGCTCTGGGGACGCCTTTGAAAACCCCTAACGACCCGAAAGGAACCAGCGGAGAAGGTGCCGAGATGACCGTTCACGTTGCCGCCATGGATGGAGATGCGGGGTACAGCCTTCTCAAGGCCCTGCGCCACACGGGCGTCACCGTGCTCTACCAGGATTCCGACTTGAAGGTCGTCTGGGCCCACAACCTTCCCGCCGCCTGGTCGGGCGAGGATGTCGCCGGCCTCACCGATGCGGATTTCCTGCCGCGCGAGGCCGCCGAGCGGATGGCAGCCGCCAAGCTCACAGTGCTGTCTTCGGGTCGCAAGCAAACGTTGGAGATCCGCGTATCGGCCCAGGATGGCGTGCGCTGGTTCGACGTCTGGATCGACGCCGATCGCGGCAGCGACGGGGACGGCACCAGGGGCCTTATCACCACCGCCGTCGAGACGACGGAGCAGAAGCGGCGCGAGCAGACGTTGCGGGCCCTGTTGCGCGAGGTGAGCCATAGGTCGAAGAACCTGCTCGCGATCATCCAGAGCGTGGCGACGCAAACGGGGCGCTACACGGACACGCTGGATGGCTTTCTCGAGCGTTTCCGTGGCCGACTCCAGTCGCTCGCTTCGTCGCAAGACTTGGTGACGATGTCCAATTGGCGTGGCGCCGACCTGCGTGAGCTGGTCATGGGACAAGTCGGCCGCTACTCGGCCGACCCGGGACGGGCGGTCCGGATTTCGGGCGCCAATCCTTATCTGAACCCCAACGCGGCCTTGCATATCGGCTTGGCGCTGCATGAGCTGGCGATCAATTCGATGACGTTTGGGGCGCTATCGAAGCCGGACGGCGTCGTCGATATCTCGGCCTCCCTGCAGACGCCCGATGCGCCGCCGGCGGGATTGGTCCTCGACTGGTCGGAGTCGATCGAGCCGCAGCCGGACATTTCGCCGGAGAAGCGGTTCGGCAGCGTCGCCCTGGAGCGGGTCGTGCCGGCTGCGCTCAACGGCAAGGGCCAATTCCGGGTGGGACGGGACAAGATCAGCTACACGCTGCTCGTCCCGCACGGCAATTTCGCCATCGACTGAGAGAGTCACCGACAGGGTGAAAAAGAAAGCCGGCCTTGCGGCCGGCTTGTTGCGGATGTCGAAGACGGAGGGGACGTCTCGTCGTCATCCGCCGGGAGCCGCATGGGGTGGGGTGGGGGTTGGGCGGCGGCTTCCGATTATGAAGCCGAAACGCCTTGGCCGCCGATTGGTTCCCTTCGCTTCGGAAAAAAACGCCGGACCTGCGAATTCGTTCGACCGGCGCGGAAACGGAACCGGATCGGCGATTCATCCGTTTGGGGGCGAAGGATTTCATCTCATGGAACACATCGCCGCATTGTTGCTCATCGTAGGGTGCTCGAACGACCTTTCGAGCTGCGTGGAGCTTCCCGCCCCCGTCCCCGTCTTCGAGGCGTTCGAGGAGTGCGAGGACGAATTGGCGGTCGGGCTGAGGACGTTTGCCGGCAAGCACCCGCGTGTGGTAGCTCGCTGCATCGCGGTGGACCCCGCGATGGAAGAGGAGGACGCCGAACTCACCTGGGACGTCACGCCTGACGGGACCCTCGTCGCCTCGATCGGCACACCCGACGTGATGGTGGCGGAAAGCCCGGAGGCGACGGAGAACGGTCACGAATCGCAACAGTAATTTGCTTGATCGGAGCAAATGCCTTCCGGCATGATGACTGGCGGTAGGGACATATCCACCATTGAGGAGAGCAAAATTATGAGGAAGATGATTATCGCGCTTGCCGCGGCAGGGGCTCTGGCGGGATGCACGACGCCAGAGAAGACGGCGACCGTCGGCGCACTCGGTGGCGCGGCGATCGGCGGCATCGCAGGCGGCAACCTCGAAGGCGCGGCGATCGGCGCTGCGGCAGGTGCGGTGGGCGGCTACCTCCTGGGCCGGGTGGCAGAGCGCCCCGGCTATTGCCGTTATCGCGACCAGTACGGTCGGGTCTATACGGCGCGCTGCTGACGCTCTGTCAGCTGTCGACAGTTTGCAAGCGAGGCCCGGCGGCTCAGGTCGCCGGGCCTTCGCGTATCCTGGCGGCCGCCATCGGCACCTCGATCGTCACCGTCAATCCCCGCTGGTGGAACCGGCGGGCGATGCGGCCCCCGAGCTCGCTCTTGATGCTCATGTCGATGAGCTTGGTGCCGAAGCTCGTCTCGTCCGGATCGGCGAGCGGCTCGACGCTGGCCTCGTGCCAGGCCAGGGTGAGCACGTCGCCCTCGCTACCTTTGCCGACCGCCCATTCGACGCGCAAACCGCCGCGGCCGCGGCCGGCATCGCCGTATTTCAGGGCATTGGTCGCCAGCTCGTGGAAGGTGAGGCCGAGCGCCTGCGTCGCCGTCTCGTCGAGCTCGACGCCGGGACCGACGAGGGTCTCCGGCTCCAGGTTCTTGCCGAAGACCTGCTCCAGTTCCGTGCGCAGCAGCGCGTGAAGGTCGGCCTTCTGCCAGCGCGACCGGGTCAGCATGTCTTGCGAGGCGGCCATGGCCTGCAGACGGGCCGAGAAGCTGGCTGAAAACTCGTCCATCGAGGAAGAATGAGCGGCCGTCTGTCGGGCGATCGCCAGCACGCGGGCGATCGAGTTCTTGATGCGGTGCTTCATCTCCTGGAGCATCAGCTCGCGCTCGACCAGGCTCTTCTCGGTCGTGCTCTGCAGCTTCTCCACCGCCGAGTAGGCGCGGTCCTGCCAGCGCGACAGGAGCGCGATCGCCGCCGCCAGCATCAGGCCGACGAGGCCGAGCGCCACCGGGATGATCGGCGAGGAGGGCAAGAGGAAGCCTTCGGTGGGTCGAAAAAGGACAGTCCAGGTCTGGTCGGCGACGTTCAGCTCGCGCTTGACCAGGTGGGACTGCGCCAGGCTGGCATTGGGCTTCGCCTGCGATCGGAACAGCAAGGTGGCGTCGCTCGCCGCGGTGCCCTCGTAGATCTCGACATTGACCGGCAGGAGCGGCGTCTGGCCAAGCGCGGCACCGAACAGCTCGTTGGCACGAAACGCGGCGTAGAGCAGCCCGTCGACGGCGCCTTCCACGCCCGCCGACGCCGGGTCGCGCAAGCGCAGAAAGACGAGGAAGCCCGCATAGGCCTGGGCGCCGACCACCTGACCGAGCTCGACCATGCCTGTGGCGTGCAGCCGATCGTCGCCGAGAGCGGCATCCAGGGCGGCGCGCCGGTGGGGGTCGCTGTACATGTCGAAGCCCATCCCGCGATTGTCTTGGAGCGGCGCAAAGAGGACGACCGGCAGGCGCACGGGCTCGCCGCTCGCTGGCCAGATGCCTCGCCGCGACCCGTATTGCTCGGCCAGGAAGGCGTCAGTGGCGGCGGCATTCTCCGGCCGCGCGAGCCGCAGGAAGCCGATGCCGCGAAGGCCGGTGAAGGCCCGGTCGATCTGCAGGGTGTTGACGAAATCGGAAAAGGCGGCGGACGAAACACGGCCGTGCTCGACCTTCATGTAGGCATGAGCGGCGCGCAGCAGGGCCAGATGGAGGTCGATGCGCGCCTCGATACGGGACAGCGCATCCTCGGCCAACGCCTCGAACTTGATGCGGCCCGCCTCCTCGCTCGCACGATAGGCGAACGCGGCCATCACCAGGCTGGCCAGGGCGACCGAAAGGAAGACGGCAAAGGGGAACAGCTTCTTCAACGACGAGGTTTCCGGGAACCCGGCACTTTTAGCAACTACGGTCCCCAATGCAAACGCGCCGGCGCCTGCCCTTCAGCGGCCGAGATTGACCTGGTCGGTGATGGCCGCGAGTACGCCGCGCACGTCGAGCGTGCTGAAGGGCTTTTCCAGGATCTGCGGCCGGAGAGGGGCCGGCAGCTCCTCGATCTCGGCGCGCGCGCCGATCATGTCGCCGGTGACCAGCACGAACCGCCGCGCCAGCGCGGCGCGCAGGTCGAGGAGCTCGCGATAAATGGTCATGCCGTTGGTGCCGGGCATCCTGAGGTCGCTGAACACGATGTCGGGCTCGAAGGCGCGCAGTTCCTCCCCGGCCGAGGTCCAGGCGCTGACCAGTTTGGACTTGACGCCCATCAGCTCCAGAATGTCGGCGAGCGAGGCGGCCACGTCGGGCTCGTCGTCGATGATCAGCGCCTGCGCCAGTCCGGGCATTGTTGGCCGGCCGGCGGCCGTGGCGACGACGTCGCGGTCCATGCCGGGCAGCTCGACCGAAAAGCGGGCGCCGGACGGCTCGACTGGCTCGAACCAGATGCGCCCGCCATGGCGCTCGACGATGGAGCGCGAGATCGACAGGCCGATGCCGGTGCCGACGCCGACGGGCTTGGTGGTGAAATAGGATTCGAAGATGCGCTCGCGGATCTCGTCCGGCACGCCCGGCCCGTTGTCCTCGACCGAGAAGGCGCAGGGGCCGTTCGCCAGGCGATAGGTGCGCACCTTGATGCGCCGCTCTCCCGTATTGGCGGCCAGCGCATGCTGGCTGTTGACGAGGAAGTTGGCGACGACCTGGGTGATGTGGTCGGCGTCGGCCATCACCCGCACCGCGCCGGGCGCGAAGTCGGTCTCGATGCCGATGCCGCTGCTGCGGGCGCCGTAGGCGGTGACCTCGAGCGCCGAGCGCACGACCTGGTTGAGGTCGGTCTCGGATTGGCTGGTCGGGTGCAGCCGAACCATGCCGAGGAAGCTCTTGACGATGCGCCCGCAACGCTCGGCGGCGGCGCGCACTTTCTCGGCGCGCGACTTGGTCTGCGGGTCGGCGGCGAACTCGTGCAGCAAGGTCGACTGGGCGACGACCACTGCCAGAGGGTTGTTCAGCTCGTGGGAGACGCCGGCGAGCAAGGAGCCCATCGCCGCCATCTTCTCGTTCTGGTGCAGCCGGTCGCGCTGGCGGTTGATCTCTTCCTCGGCACGCCGCTTGTCGCGCAGGTCGCGCACCGAGCCGAAGAACAGCCGACGGTCGGCGACCTTCATCTCGGTGACGGTGAGCTCGATCGGGAAGATCTCGCCGGCGGCGTTCTGGGTGATCGTTTCCAGGCGCTGGCCGACCATCGGCGCGCCGCGCCCGGCCATGTACTCCGCCCCGTTGGAGTAGCCGACCCGGTAGTATTCGGGGATCAGCGTGTCCAGAGCGTCCTTGCCGATGATCTCGGCGCGCTGCCAGCCGAACATGCGCTCGGCGGCGGGGTTGAATTCGATGATGTTGCCGGTTTCGTCGAGCACCACGATGCCGTCGAGCGAGGCCTGCAGCATGGTGCGGCGGATGATCTCGCTGACATGGGCGTCGGACAGCGAGCGCTCTATGGCGTCGCCGAGCGCCAGGGCGACGATGTCCATCGCCGCCTTCTCGTCATCGGTCCAGTCGCGTTCGTTCATGCAGTCGTTGACGGCGAGCGTGCCCCAAACGTGGCCGTGGGCGAAGACGGCCACCGAAAGAAACGACTTGATCAGCTGGCGCTCGAAGTCTTGCCTCAAGAAGCCGTCGATCTCGCGCGTGTGGCCGGCGAAAATCTTGCCCTGCCGCACCTCTTCGGAGAGGCGAAGGAGCAGCGGGTCGTCGTCGACGATCGACTGGACGATGACGGTGGGCGGGTTGGCCATGCCGGAGATCGTGTCGTCGACCCAGAAGGCGACGATCGACTGGGCGAAGCCCTTGCCGGGTACCTCCCGCAACCTGAACAGGATCGCCCGGTGGATGTTCAGCCCATGCGCCAGGTCTTCGAGGATTCCGGCCACCTCGGCCTGCCAGTCGGCGGCGTGGCGCAGGCGCCTCAGGATGCGCGCCGTCATCACCGGCAGGCCGGCGTCGGATGCACCGGGATCGAGGTTGACGGGATGGGCGTCGTTCATGCAGGCGGCTCCGGCGCACGCCGCCCACGTGCGCCAGCCGAAACGATCAGCTGCCGTCGCCCGCGGTCGGCAGGGCGAATATATACCCTTCTCCGCGAACCGTCCTCAGGAAGCGCGGATTGGCCGGATCCTCCTCGATTTTCTTGCGCAGCCGCATGATGCGGATGTCGACGGCGCGCGAAGATTCCGGGTCCTCGGCGAAACCGACCGCCTCGGACAGCGCGGCGCGCGTCAGCAGTCGGTTGGAGCGGGTCAGGAACACCTCCAGCATGTCGAACTCGCTCTTGGCCAGGTCGATGACGTCGCCATCGGGGCCGGTGATCATGCGGCCGTCGAGGTCGGCCTGGTAGCCGCCGAAGGAAAAGACGCGGCGCGCTGCATGTTCCGGCTTGGCCGCGGCGGTCGGTTTTTCGCCGCGCTCGCTGGGGGCCGGAACGCGGCGCAGGACGCTGCGCACCCGCGCCAGCAGCTCGCGCAGCTCGTAGGGCTTGACCACATAGTCGTCGGCGCCTAGCTCCAAACCGACGATGCGGTCGATGGCGGTGCCGGCGGCGGTGGCGAAGATCAGGCCGATCGGCATCTGCCCGCGCAGCCAGCGGGCCAGCGACAGACCGTCCTCGCCCGGCATGGCGATGTCCAGGATGGCCAGGTGGAAGCTCTGCTCGGCAACCAGCGCGCGCATCTCGGCGGCATCGGCGGCAGCCGCGACGTCGAAGCCATTGGCGCCGAGATACTCCGCGACGGCCTCCCTGAGGTCGGGCTCGTCCTCGACAATGGCAATCCGCGCACGCAGTGGTGTCTCGCCTCCGCTATCGGCGGAAAGTAAATTGGGTATAAACATGTTGTCCAGTCTGTCGTTCTTAGCTTTCTGTATGGGCCCAAATCATGGTTGGGAGACCAGTTGCTGCGCTGCTATGCCTTTCGGAGGACGCCGCCCTCCTGATCGGCGATTACCTCGAGCGGCGCGGCCATGTGGTCAGCCGTGCCGCGGAAGAATGGGAGGCCGACGCCCTTCTGTCGGCCGGCGGCGTGGACGTTGCGATCGCCGCGCTCGACAGCGGCGGCGGTCCGGGGATGGAGCTTCTTAGGCGCTACGGCCAAAAGGGGCCGGCCTTTGTCATGATCGCGCCCGGCAACGAGCTGATCGGGAAGGTGCTGGCGCTCGAACTCGGCGCGGCGGACGTTGTGGAACAACCGGTCAACCTGCGCGAGTTGGCCGCGCGCGTCGCCGGCCTGCTGACGCGCGCCGGCAAGGCGGTTCCGGACCTGATCGTCCTGGAGAATTCGACCGTGGACCTCAAGGCGGCCCTGGTCATGCACAAATCCGGCCACGAGGAGCAGCTCTCCCCCGGCCAGATCGCCCTGCTCAAGCTGTTCGTCGCCAGCCCACGCAAAGTCCTGACGCGCGACGACATCATCGCCGCGGCGCCAGCCGAAAGTTCCGACGCATTCGACCGCTCGATCGACTCGCGGATCGTGCGGCTGAGGCGGAAGCTCGACACCGAGAGCATCGCGACCATCCGCGGCTCCGGGTACCGGTTCGATCCGCCGGGAGACCGGCAGAGCTAGGCCGGGCGGAGGCCCGAGTGCCCGGCGAATCCATCTTTCCCGAGGGCCGGTTTGCCGTCCCGGATCATGACAACGATCTGCTCGGCCACTTGTCATCGACGAGTCGGCTTAGCCTCCTCGCCCTTGGGCCCCATGCTTTCAGCCATTCAACCTGCCGTGCGCGCCGACTTGTGGGTGGTCTCAACCGACGAGATCGCGGTCGATGCCTTCGAGCTCCGGTCGGCGGCCGGCGCTTTCATCAACACGGCGACCACGGCCGCGAAGCCGAGCAGCGCCTGGCTGTAGATGAGAACCGACATCACTGCGGCTGCCTTGTTCGAACGCATCGTCCACTCCTCCGGCTTGGAACTCTTGCGGTTCCGGTTGCGGAAACGAAAACCGGCAGCGCATCCGGTCAGCAGCGTGGGTCACCCAGTTGCCCCCAGCCGACTTCGCCGAAGCGATGCCGGGACTGGCCGGGGGCTGATCCCCTACGGGCTGCGCCACGGCGCGCCGCTGGTTTTCGTTTCCGCTGAGCGCACCATGCGAGCGCTTTGTATCGAAACGATGCCGCCGCGCCGGATTTCTGTTACAGAGCGACCGATTTTGTTGCTTTGGTGCCCGGAACCTTTCGGGGAATGCCCGAATGTGAAGCGCAGGCACGGAAACACTTGCAAAATCGGGCATTTGCGGCGTCCATCACCCCATGGAACATGACGTTGCGTGAAGCGAAGCTCGGCCGAAATTTCATTTCCGCAACGGAAATCGGTTCGAAACAAGACTGCGCCTCCAGCGAAATTAAAGCGAAACCGAAACGCGTCAAAAAGGTGTCAACCAAACAAAAGCATTTGCGGAGGGCATCATGCGCGGTTTCTTCTTGGAAAGGCTCATCAACATCGTCGCGGCGACGGCTGTCGGCGCCAGCATCGTGGTCGGCGCCACGACGGCGCGGGCCGCCAACCAGATCGTCGCCGAGGTGGACATTTCCGAGCAGCGGATGGTCGTGCTGGTCGACGGCCGTCCCACCTTCAACTGGAAGGTCTCGACGGCCGGCAAGGGCTATGTGACGCCGGTCGGCGCCTTCAAGCCGACGCGGCTTCACGAGATGTGGTACTCCAAGAAGTACGACAACGCGCCGATGCCCCATTCGGTGTTCTTTCATGGCGGCTACGCCGTGCATGCCACGCCCTATGTGAAGCGGCTCGGTCGTCCGGCGTCCCACGGCTGCATCCGCCTGCACCCCGACGCGGCGTCCGACTTCTACGCGCTGGTGGAGGCTTTTGGGCCGGCGAACACCTCGATCGTCATCGTCAAATGATGTCGAACGCCGCGCGAGGCGCGCATTGCAGCCGGCGCAAGGCAGGCATGCAGCCGCGTGCGTTCAACTTGGCTCGGACCATCCCCATCTGAGCGTCATCGAATTCAAACCCTGTGAGGATGAGATGAACGTCTACCAGAACTACCGCAAGTGGCGCCGCTACCGCGACACGCTGAACGAGCTCAACCGGCTATCCAACCGCGAGCTCAACGACCTCGGCATCGCCCGCGGCAATATCGAGCAGATCGCCCGTTCCGCGTGAGCCGCGACTGCATAATCGGCCCGCGAAGGGCAAGGCTCTAGAACCCGCCGGCTTCGGCGGGTTTTCTTTTGCGCGCTCAGACGGTGAGGAGTTTGCGCACGTCCACGCGTTCGAGGTCGGCTGCGGGGCCGCGATGGACGATCTGGCCGCGGTCCATGACGTTGACCTCGTCGGCCAGCTCGCGGCAGAAATCCAGGTACTGCTCGACCAGCAGCACGGCAATCCCCGCCTGGTCGCGCAAATAGCGGATGGCGCGGCCGATATCCTTGATGATGGAGGGCTGGATGCCCTCGGTCGGCTCGTCCAACACCAAGAGCTTCGGCCGCAGGACGAGCGCGCGGCCGATCGCAAGCTGCTGCTGCTGGCCGCCCGAAAGGTCGCCGCCGCGCCGCGCCAGCATGTCGCTCAGCACCGGGAACAGCTCGAAGATGTGTGGCGGAACATGGCGCTCGGCCCGTTTCAGCGGCGCGAAGCCCGACTCCAGGTTCTCGCGGACGCTGAGCAACGGGAAGATCTCGCGACCCTGCGGCACGTAGGCGATGCCCGACCGGGCGCGGTCGTAGGCTGCGCTTCGGTCGAGCGTCTTGCCCTCGAAGGCGATGCGTCCCGAGCTCAGCCGGTGGTGGCCGACGATCGCCCGCATGAGGCTGGTCTTGCCGACGCCGTTGCGGCCGAGCACGCAGGTGATCCGGCCCGCCGCGGCCTGCAGCGAGACGCCGCGCAGGGCCTGAGCGGCGCCGTAGTGGAGCGTGGCGTCGGTGACATCGAGCATCGGTTTCATCGTCCCAGATAGACCTCGACGACCCGGCTGTCGGCCGAAACGAAATCCAGCGTTCCTTCCGAAAGCACCGAGCCCTCGTGCAGGCAGGTGACCTTGACGTCGAGCTCGCGCACGAAATGCATATCGTGCTCGACGACGATCACCGAGTGCTCGCGGGCGATGTCCCTGAGCAGGCGGGCCGTTTCCTCCGTCTCGGCATCGGTCATGCCGGCCACCGGTTCGTCGACCAGCAGGAGCTTGGGGTCCTGGGCGAGCAGCATGCCGATCTCCAGCCATTGCTTCTGGCCATGCGACAGGCCGCCAGCCGGCATCGCGCGCCGGTCGCCCAGGCGTACGATGCCGAGGATCTCGTCGACGCGCCGCAGTTCGGCCGGCGAGCGGCGGTGGAACAGAGCGGGGAAGATCGAGCGCGGCCCGTTGAGCGACAGCAAAAGGTTGTCCTCCACCGTGTGGCTCTCGAAGACCGTCGGCTTCTGGAACTTGCGGCCGATCCCCATCATGGCGATCTCGGCCTCGTCATGGCGGGTGAGGTCGATGACGCCGTCGAAGAAGACCTGGCCGGCATCCGGCCGCGTCTTGCCCGTCACGATGTCCATCATGGTCGTCTTGCCGGCGCCGTTGGGTCCGATGATGGCCCGCATCTCGCCCCGGTCGAGCACCAGCGACAGGTCGTCGATGGCGCGGAAGCCGTCGAAGGACACCGAGACGCCGTCGAGATAGAGGATGGTATGGCCGCGGCTCATGCTGTCACTCCGCCGGCTGGGGCTCGGCCGCGGCACCGTCGGCCGAGCGTGGCGCGACGCGGCCGGTCCGAAGGCGCGAGGCGAGCGAGTCCCAAAGGCCGACCACGCCTCGGGGCAGGAACAGGGTCACCAGCACGAACAGGCCGCCGAGCGCGAACAGCCACAGCTCGGGCAGGGCCCCGGTGAACCAGCTCTTTCCGGCGTTGACGAGCAGCGCCCCGAGGATCGGACCGACGATGGTCCCGCGGCCGCCGACGGCCGTCCAGATCACCACTTCGATCGAGTTGCCCGGCTCGAACTCGCCGGGGTTGATGATGCCGACCTGCGGCACGTAGAGCGCGCCGGCGATGCCTGCCATGACGGCCGAGACCGTGAAGGCGAAGAGCTTCACGTTCTCGGCGCGCCAGCCGAGGAAGCGGGTGCGGCTCTCGGCGTCGCGCACGGCGACCAAAAGCTTGCCGAACTTGGAAGAGACGATCGCCCAGGTGAGCAGGACGCCGAGCGCCAGCGCCAGGGCGCTGGCGGCGAACAGCGCCGCGCGGGTGCCGCCGGCCTGCACGTCGTAGCCGAGGATATCCTTGAAGTCGGTGAGGCCATTGTTGCCGCCGAAGCCCATGTCGTTGCGGAAGAAGGCGAGCAGCAACGCATAGGTCATGGCCTGCGTGATGATCGACAGGTAGACGCCGGTCACCCGCGAGCGGAAGGCGAACCAGCCGAAGACGAAGGCGAGCAGGCCGGGCACCAGCATCACCATCAGCGCCGCGAACCAGAAGCGGTCGAAGCCGTGCCAGTACCAGGGGAGCGACTGCCAGTTCAGGAACACCATGAAGTCGGGCAGCTGGGGATTGCCGTAGACGCCGCGCGCGCCGATCTGGCGCATCAGGTACATGCCCATGGCATAGCCGCCGAGCGCGAAGAAGGCGCCGTGGCCGAGCGAGAGGATGCCGCAATAGCCCCACACCAGGTCGAGCGACAGTGCCAGGAGGGCGAAGCAGAGATACTTGCCGAGCAGCGCGACCATGTAGGCCGGCATGTGCAGCGGGTTGTCGGGAGGCACGGCGAGGTGGAGGATGGGAACGAGGAAGGCGGCGCCGGCCAGCAAGGCCATGGCGACCAGGATGCGGCGGCCGTCCCGACCGTCGAAGAGGCGGGCGCTGATCATGCTTCGACGGCCCTTCCCTTGAGCGCGAACAGGCCGCGCGGTCGCTTCTGGATGAACAGGATGATCAGCACCAGCACGATGATCTTGCCGAGCACGGCACCCGCATAGGGCTCGAGGAGCTTGTTGACGATGCCGAGGGTGAAGGCGCCGACCAGCGTGCCCCAGAGGTTGCCGACGCCGCCGAAGACGACGACCATGAAGCTGTCGATGATGTAGCCCTGGCCGAGATTGGGCGAGACGTTGTCGATCTGGCTCAGCGCCACGCCGGCGATGCCGGCGATGCCCGATCCCAGCGCGAAGGTGAGCGCGTCGACCCATGGGGTGCGGATGCCCATCGAGGCGGCCATGCGCCGATTCTGGGTGACGGCCCGCATCTCCAGGCCGAAGGGCGTCCGCTTCATGACGTAGAGCAGGACGAAGAACACGGCGAGCGAGAACGCCACGATCCACAGCCGATTCCAGGTGATGGCGAGTTGGCCGAGCTCGAAGCCGCCCGACATCCAGGAGGGGTTGCCGACCTCGCGGTTGGTCGGGCCGAAGATGGTCCGCACCGCCTGCTGCAGGATCAGCGAGACGCCCCAGGTGGCGAGCAGCGTCTCCAGCGGCCGGCCGTAGAGGAAACGGATGATGCCGCGCTCGATCAGCAGGCCGACGCCGCCTGCCACCAGGAACGCCGCCGGCAGCGCGACGGCCAGCGACCAGTCGGACAGCTGGGGGGCGGCGGCGCGGATGCCGTTCTGCACGACGAAGGTCGTGTAGGCGCCCAGCATGACCATCTCGCCATGCGCCATGTTGATGACGCCCATGACGCCGAAGGTGATCGCAAGCCCGATCGCGGCCAGCAGGAGGACCGAGCCGAGCGAGATGCCGTACCAGACGTTCTGGGCGACACTCCAGGCGGCGCGCGAGGCCGTGATGCCGGACACGGCCCCGGCCGCCTTGTCCTTGAGGGGGCCCTCGGCGCGCGCCGCAAAGGCGGTGAGCGCGGACAGCGCATCGCGGTCGCCGCGCGCGGCGATGACGGAAATGGCGTCGAGCTTCTCGGCCTCGGGCCGGTCGGCGGCGAGCACGGCGGCGGCGTGCGCCGCCTCCAGGCGCAGCCTGACCGACGGCACGCTCTCGCGGCCGAGAGCGGCTGCGAGGGCGTCGAGCGATTGGGGATCGGGGCTCCTGAACATGGTGTCGGCGGCGGCGGCGCGGGCGGCGGGGTCAGGCGAGGCCAGCGTCAAGGAGCCCAGCATGTCGCGCACGACGCGTCGAAGAGCGTTGTTGACCTTGACCTTGGTCAGCTCGGAGCGCGACGCCTCGCCGACCGGTGCGGCCGTCAGCGGGTCGAGCAGGCGGATCGTCCCGCCAGCTTCGGAAACGATGAAGACGGCCCGGTCGCTCTTGCGGACCGACAGATTGCCCTCGGCCAGGGCGGACAGCACGGGCTCGACGGCGGGGTCGCCGGTGCTGGCGAGCCGGCGCACGATCTCCTGCGTGGCGGCGAAGTTGCCGGCCGTTGCGAACCCGGCGACGGCGGCGCGCAGCTCCGCTTCGTCGGCCTTGACCGGCCGCGCCGCGAAGGCGGCGACAAGGGCCAGAAAGGCCAGGGCGAGGAGGCGCCTTGCGGGTGCTGCGGGGAAGGGAATGGCTGCTGCCGGCATGATCGTTCGCTCGGGGGATGGGGTGCGGCCTGCGGGCGGGTGAGGCAGGGAGCCCGCCCGCAGGCGTCATGCGGATGGCACGCTCAGTTGATGCCCTTGCCACCGCATTTGCCGCTGGCCACATTGAAGTTGCCGCAGGCAAGCGGGGCTCGCCAGTCGGCGATCAGGTCCTTCGAGTCCGGCAGGTAGTCCGACCATTCGTCGCCGACCACCAGGCCCGGCGTCTGCCAGACGGTCTCGAACTGGCCGTCGGCCTGGATCTCGCCGATCAGCACGGGCTTGGTGATGTGGTGGTTCGGCATCATGGTCGAGGCTCCGCCCGACAAATTGGGGACCGACACGCCGACGATCGCGTCGATGACCTCGTCGGGGTCGGTGGTGCCGGCCTTCTCGACTGCCTTCACCCACATGTTGAAGCCGATGACATGCGCTTCCATCGGGTCGTTGGTCACCCGCTTCGGGTTCTTGGTGTAGTCCCGCCACTTGGCGATGAAGTCGGCGTTCTCCGGCGTGTCCACCGACTGGAAGTAGTTCCAGGCGGCGAGATGGCCGACGAGCGGCGCGGTGTCGAGGCCGGCGAGCTCCTCCTCACCGACGGAGAAGGCGACGACGGGGATGTCTTCGGCCTTGACGCCCTGGTTGGCGAGCTCCTTGTAGAAGGGCACGTTGGCATCGCCGTTGATGGTGGAGACGACGGCCGTCTTCTTGCCGGCGGAGCCGAAGTTCTTGATATCGGTGACGATCGTCTGCCAGTCGGAATGGCCGAAGGGCGTGTAGTTGATCATGATGTCTTCCTTGGCCACGCCCTTCGATTCCAGGTAGGCCTGGAGGATCTTGTTGGTGGTCTGGGGATAGACATAGTCGGTGCCGGCGAGCACCCAGCGCTCCACGCCTTCGTCGTTCATCAGGTAGTCGACGGCGGGGATCGCCTGCTGGTTGGGCGCAGCGCCCGTGTAGAAGACGTTGCGCTGGCTTTCCTCGCCCTCGTACTGCACGGGGTAGAAGAGCAGCGAGTTGAGCTCGTCGAAGACCGGCAGGACCGACTTGCGCGACACCGAGGTCCAGCAGCCGAACACTGCCGCCACCTTGTCCTTCTCGATCAGCTCGCGGGCCTTCTCCGCAAAGAGCGGCCAGTCGGAGGCCGGATCGACCACGACTGCCTCGAGCTTCTTGCCGAGCACGCCGCCCTTCTTGTTCTGCTCGTCGATCAGGAAGAGCATGGTGTCCTTGAGGGTGGTCTCCGAGATCGCCATCGTGCCCGAGAGCGAATGCAGGACGCCGATCTTGATCGTGTCTTCCTCGGCCTTCGCCGGCACGGACACGAAGATGCCCGCCGCAAGGGCGCTCGCCGAGATGAGTTTCGCTAATGCCGCCAGTTTCCCTGTCATGTCGGTCTTCTCCAAACCGTTTGTTGCACCGCAAAAAAACCAAGCAACGGCCATGCCAGTTCGGCAGCCGATCGATGGCTGTGGACGAATCGCAGCGAATTCAGCGCCTTATCGGCGGCGTTCGGTCATTGGCTTGGTTGGGTCGGCTTGCTGGCCGGCGGCGCCGCGCAGATTTGTGGCGGCGTCTGATTAATTTTTAAGCGAATTGTCGCGCAGCCTATTTTATGGGCTGCTAATGGACGGGGCCGGTCGATTGCCCGGCTTCGGCTTTTCGACTAGCGTCGACCAAACGATAAAAAGCCGGATCCAGCCGGCCCCCAAAAAAACCAGCCAGAGGTCTTCCCATGTCTTTCAGAGAGAAGCTTTCGCGCCGCAGCCTGCTCAAGGCGGCCGGCGCCGGGACCGCGCTCGTCGCAACCGGCGCGCTGCCGGGCCGCCTGCTTGCCGCCGACCCGATCAAGGTGGCGGCCATCTATACGGTGCCGGTCGAGCAGCAATGGGTGAGCCGCATCCACAAGGCGGCGAATGCCGCCAAGGAGCGCGGCGACATCGAATATGTGTTCTCGGAGAACACGTCGAACAACGACTATGAGCGGGTCATGCGCGAATATTGCGAAGCCGGCCACAAGCTGATCGTCGGCGAGGTGTTCGGCGTGGAGGACGCCGCCCGCGCCGTCGCCAAGGATTATCCGGATGTCGCCTTCCTGATGGGCTCCAGCTTCAAGCCCGACCCGGCGGTGCCGAACTTCGCCGTGTTCGACAACTATATCCAGGACGCGTCGTACCTCAGCGGCATCATCGCCGGCGCGATGACCAAGTCGAAGAACATCGGCATGGTCGGCGGCTACCCCATCCCCGAAGTGAACCGGCTGATGAACGCCTTCATGGCCGGGGTCAAGGAGACGGCGCCGGACAGCAAGTTCCAGATCGCCTTCATCGGCTCGTGGTTCGACCCGCCAAAGGCCAAGGAGACCGCCTTTGCGCAGATCGACGGCGGTGCCGACCTGCTCTATGCCGAGCGCTTCGGGGTCTCCGACGCGGCCAAGGAGAAGGGCGTGCTGGCGGTCGGCAACGTCATCGACACGCAGGCCGACTACCCCGAGACGGTGGTCGCTTCGGCGCTGTGGCATTTCGAGCCGACGCTCGACAAGGCGATTGCCGAGGTGAAGGCCGGGACCTTCAAGGCCGCGGACTACGGCGTCTACTCCTTCATGAAGGAAGGCGGCAGCTCGCTGGCGCCGCTCGGCACGTTCGAAGGCAAGGTTCCTGCCGAGGCGATGGCCAAGGTCGCCGAGAAGGAGAAGGCGATCAAGGACGGCTCGTTCACGGTCGAGATCAACGACGGCGAGCCGAAGTCCGGCTGATGCAGCCGGGGGCGCGGCCGGAGGCGGAGACGGTGCTCCGCCTTTCCGGCATCACCAAGCGGTTCGGAGCGCTGACGGCCAACGACGGAATCTCGCTGGCGCTGGCGCGCGGCGAGGTGGTGGCCCTGCTCGGCGAGAACGGGGCCGGCAAGACGACTTTGATGAACATCCTGTTCGGCCATTACGTGGCCGACGAAGGCAGCGTCGAGGCGTTCGGCCGGCTGCTGCCGCCGGGCGACCCGCGGGCGGCGCTCGCCGCCGGCATCGGCATGGTGCACCAGCATTTCACGCTGGCCGACAACATGACGGCGCTGGAGAACATCGCGCTCGGCACGGAAAGCCTGTGGCGGCCGACGCTCGACCGGTCCGGCGCCCGGCAGAGGATTGCCCGGCTGTCGGCCGATTTCGGACTGGCCGTGGCACCCGACGCGATGGTCGGCGTGCTATCGGTCGGCGAACGGCAACGCGTGGAGATCCTGAAGGCGCTCTACCGCGAGGCACGCATCCTGATCCTCGACGAGCCGACGGCGGTGCTGACGCCGGCCGAGACCGATGCGCTGTTCGCCACGCTGCGCAAGCTCACGGCGACCGGCCTGTCGATCATCTTCATCTCGCACAAGCTCAACGAGGTGCTGGCGGTGGCCGACCGGGTGCTGGTGCTGCGCGGCGGCCGGCTGGTCGGCGAGCGGCCGACGAAGGGGGCGAGCCGCCAGGAGCTGGCGGCGCTGATGGTCGGGCAAGAGGTGGAGGCGCCGCGCGTCGCGGCGCGGCCGCCGGGGCCGCCGGCGCTGGCGCTGGAGGGCGTCTCGACGGCGCGACGCGGCACGGGCGTGGCGCTTCGCGGCCTCACATTGACGCTTCACGCAGGCGAGATCACCGGCCTTGCCGGCGTCTCCGGCAACGGCCAGGCCGCGCTGGCGGGAGTGATTTCAGGCATGGAGACGCCGACCGCAGGGGTCGTCAGCGTCGCCGGCCAGGCGATGCGCGGCTGGTCGCCGCGGGCGGCGATCGCGGCGGGCATCGGCCGCATCCCCGAGGACCGGCACGCCGTCGGCTCCATCGCCGACATGAGCGTGACGGAGAACGTCATCTCCGAGCGCTACCGCTCGCCCCGCTTCAGCCGGTCGGGCCTGCTCGACTGGGCCGCCGCGCGGGCCTTCGCGGAGACGCTGATCCGCGACTACGACGTGCGCTGCCCGTCGCCCGACACGCGCATCCGTCTCCTGTCGGGCGGCAACATGCAGAAGCTGATCCTCGGGCGGGCGCTCGACGGCAACCCGTCCGTCATCCTGGCGAACCAGCCGGCGCGCGGCCTCGACGTCGGCGCCGTCGCCTATGTCCACAAGCGCCTGGTGGCGGCGCGAGACCGGGGTGCCGCAGTGCTGCTCATCTCGGAGGACCTCGACGAGATCATGGCGCTCTCGGACCGGATCCTGGTGATCTCGGGGGGTGCCCTGTCCAGGCCCTCGCTGCGCGGCGAACGCTCGATCCGCGACCTCGGCGCGCTGATGGCGGGCCATGCCGGCGAGCCGGAGGGCGTCGATGCGGCTTGAGCCGAAGCCCCAGCCCTCGCTCGTCGCCGCCCTGATCTATCCCCTGGCGGCGATCGCGGCGACGATGGGCTTCGCCGCGCTCCTGGTGCTGGCGGCCGGCGCCTCGCCGCTGTCGGTGTTCGAGCTGGTGGCGCGGGGCGCGGCGGGGTCGCAGTTCGCGCTGCTGGAGACGCTGACGCGGGCGACGCCGCTGATCTTCACCGGGCTCGCCGTGGCCGTCGCGTTCCGCGCGCGGCTTTGGAACATCGGCGCCGAGGCGCAGCTCTATATCGGCGCGGTGGTGACGGTGGTGCTCGGCACCGGGGCGCTGCCGCTTCCCGCGGTGGTGCTCGTGCCCGTCATCATGGCCGCGGCGATGCTCGCCGGCGCGCTGCTGCTCGCCGGCCCCGCCTTCCTGAAGACGCGCTTCGGGGTCGACGAGGTGGTCACCACGCTGCTCTTGAACTTCATCGTGCTGCTGTTCGTCTCCATGCTGCTGGAGGGACCGCTCAAGGACCCGATGGGTCTCGGCTGGCCGCAATCGCAGAAGGTCATCGCCGAGGCGCAGCTGCCGCGTCTGATCCAGGGCAAGCGGCTGCATCTGGGATTCGTGCTGGCGCTCGTCGCGGCGGCCGTCTGCTGGGTGCTGATGAAGAAGACAGCGCTCGGCTACGAGATGCGGGCAGTCGGCCACAGCCCCGAAGCGGCGCGCTTCGCCGGCATTCCCGTCAACCGCGTGCTGATGAAGACGGCGTTCCTGTCGGGCGGGCTGGCGGCGCTCGCCGGCTTCTCGGAGGTGGCGGGGCTGAAGGGCAACCTGACACTCGATCTGTCGCCCGGCTTCGGCTACTCGGGCATCGTGGTCGCGATGCTCGCCATGCTCAACCCGCTCGGCGTGGTGCTGTCGGCGATCTTCGTGGCCGGGATCTTCGTCGGCGCCGACGCGATGAGCCGGTCGGCCGGCGTGCCGAGCTACATCGCCGACGTCATGGTGGCGACCGCGCTGCTGTCGATGGTCACGGCGCTGCTCTTCGCGCGCTACCGGGTGCGGTGGCGCTGATGGACGCGCTGGAGATCCTTTTCACGGCGACGTTCTGGGCGGCGGCGATCCGCATCGCCTCGCCGCTCATCTTCGCCACCATGGGGGAGCTGATCTGCGAGCGCGCAGGGGTGCTCAACCTCGGCATCGAGGGCATCATGACGGCTGGCGCCTTCGCCGGCTGGTTCACAGTCTATGCCGGCGGCGACCTGTGGACGGGCGTCGTCGTGGCGGCGCTGGCCGGGGCGATGTTCGGGCTGCTGCACGCCGCCCTCACCGTACCGCTCGGCCTGTCGCAGCACGTGGTGGGCATCGGGGTGACACTGCTCGCCACCAGCCTCACCTATTTCACCTATCGCCTGCTTTTGCCCGAGGTGACGTCGCCGCCCAAGATCGCGCCCTTCCAGCCCTGGCCCATACCCGGCCTGTCGGCGATTCCGGTGGTCGGCGAGGCGCTGTTCAACCAGACGCCGCTCACCTATCTCGCCTTCCTGGCGGTCGCCGTCGTCGCCTGGGTGCTCAACCGAACGCCGCTCGGGCTGGCCATCGGCGCGGCCGGCGAGAACCCGGCGGCGGTCGAGGCCCAGGGCATCAGCGTGACCGGCATCCGCATGGGCGCGGTGATCGCCGGCAGCGCGCTGATGGCGGTGGGCGGCGCCTTCCTGACCATGTCGGCCTTCAACTCCTTCTTCTTCGAAATGATCAACGGCCGCGGCTGGATCGCCATCGCGCTGGTGGTGTTCGGCTCGTGGCGACCCGGCAAGGCGCTGCTCGGCGCCATCCTGTTCGCCGCCTTCGATGCCTTCCAGGTGCGCCTGCAGCAGCTTTCCGGCGGCGTCGTGCCCTATCAGGTGTTCCTGATGATGCCCTATGTGCTGTCGATCCTGGCGCTGGTGCTGGTGGCCCGCCGCGCCACCTATCCCAAGGCGCTGATGATCCCCTACCAGAAAGGCGAAAGATGAGCTTCGACCTGATCGTCAAGGGCGGCACGCTGCCCGACGGCACCGTTGCCGACATCGGCGTCTCCGGCGAGACGATCGCGGCGATCGCGCCGCGGCTCGACGCCGAGGCGGGCCGGGTCGTCGACGCTGCCGGCTGCCTGGTGTCGCCGCCCTTCGTCGACCCGCACTTCCACATGGATGCGACGCTTTCCTACGGGCTGCCGCGCATCAACGCCTCGGGCACGTTGCTCGAAGGCATTGCGCTGTGGGGCGAGTTGAAACCGCTGCTCACGCACGAGGCGGTGAAGGAGCGGGCGCTCGCCTATTGCGACTGGGCGGTGTCGATGGGCCTGCTCGCCATCCGCACCCATGTCGACGTCTGCGACGACCGGCTGCTGGCGGTCGAAGCGCTGCTTCAGGTCAAGCAGGACGTGGCGCCGGCGATCGACCTGCAGCTCGTCGCCTTCCCGCAGGACGGGCTCTACCGCTCGCCGAGCGCGCGCGACAACACGCTGCGCGCGCTCGAGCTGGGCGTCGACGTGGTCGGCGGCATCCCGCATTTCGAGCGGACGATGGCCGACGGCACCCGCTCGGTGACGGAGCTTTGCGAGATCGCCGCAGCGCGGGGGCTGATGGTGGACATGCATTGCGACGAGACCGACGATCCGCTTTCTCGCCACATCGAGCAGCTGGCCTACGAGACCACCCGGCTCGGGCTCGGGGGACGGGTCGCCGGATCGCACCTGACCTCGATGCATTCGATGGACAACTACTACGTCTCAAAGCTCCTGCCGCTGATCGCCGAGGCGCAAGTGGCGGCGATCCCCAACCCGCTCATCAACATCATGCTGCAAGGCCGCCACGACAGCTATCCCAAGCGGCGCGGGATGACCCGCGTGCCGGAGATGCTCCGCCACGGCATCCGCGTCGGCTGGGGCCAGGACTGCGTGCTCGACCCGTGGTACTCGCTCGGCACGGCCGATATGCTGGACGTCGCTTTCATGGGCCTGCATGTCGCCCAGATGTCGAGCCCCGCCGACTTGCGGCACTGCTTCGACATGGTGACCAGGGTCAATGCCGAGATCATGGGGCTCGACCATCTCGGGCTCGCGGTGGGCAAGCGGGCGAGCCTGGTGGTGCTCGACGCGGGCGATCCCATCGAGGCCATCCGGCTGAGGGCCGAGCGGCTCTGCGTGATCGCCCGCGGGCAGGTGGTGGCCGAGCGCGAGCGGCGGGAGACCCGGCTCTCGCTGCCCGGACGACCGGCGGCCGTCAGCCGCCGGCACAGGGTCAGCCGTCGTTAGATCTATTTTTGCCTGGCTTCGAACAAGAACTTTGCTGCGTTTAGTGAGGCGGCAAAAGAATCGAAGCGTTCCAGCAGGACTCTCTGCCTCTTTTCGTATTTTTCTTTGAATTTTTCGATCTCTTTTTGCTTTAGCTTGGTCAGATGTTTCGAATAACTCTTGTGATTTTTCTTGTAGCTTTCAAGAGTTTCCTTGAATTTCCTTAGCGGCTTCGCAACGTTCAGATCCCCCAAGGAAGAGCTCAATCTCTTGAGATCCTGGAGCATGGCGCTATCGACGTTCTTTATGAGAAATAGGCACTTCTCGGTCTGCTCGGAGCATTGTCCATAGCGTTCCACCAAGGTCTGGAAGGGTCGAAAACCCAAGTCGATGTCGCTCGAAGGGGACGTTCCTGCGATCACACCTGTCGATGTGGCGCCGAGTCTTGGCGAACTTGTCCGAATTTGCGTCGAACGCTGCGGTCTCTCCTGGGTCCTGACCGCGAGTAAAGCTCCCTCCCCCCTGCCGATCTTGCCCCTAGGCGCCCCGGTGACCTCCGAACTGTTGCCTTTGGCCTCGGTGTCGAGACTGAGCCCGTATAGGATGTGCGCTTCCTCGTCGGCATGCCTGACCCGATCGCGGTCGGAACCGGAACTCTCCCCCTCGTCTGGCCGGTTCGCGGCGGGAGAGGTGCGTCCGGACTTGATCAACGATGTCATGTCCTCGCCGTCCAGCACGCCGGCCCAGACGAGCGTGGTGATCAGGTTGTCCATGGCCGGCGTCAGCTGCGGAAACTGCTGCGTCGAGACAGGCGGCTGGAAAGGCATTCCGAGCGGTCGGCTCCGCTCGGAATGGGCCAGAGACATCGCTTTGGATAAAGATTCGCCCCGTGGGTCGCGCAGCTTCGTCAGACGGAGCATGGACAGTTCATCAAGCTCATCGAGCCCGCTCTTGACGTATTCCGAAACCTCGTCAGCATAGATAATCCTAGTCTGTACTCCGCCGAACGTTCCGTCGAAGAGAGACATCAGCCCCTGTCTCACGAGCGCCGGTGTGGGGTATTCGTTTTCTTGGATCGAGCGCCAGAGTTCGACGTCTCCGACCGGCCGGATATCCCCGCCACCGGGCGGGACAGTGCCGGGTGTCATTGCTTGCTCGAACCCCCGGTCGGTGGGCCGAGGGCTGGGTGGCGGCGTTCTTCGTAGAGCGGACTTTTGAGGGGCCGAGGTTTGCTGAACCGACGTGTGGCTCGTGCCGCGTATGGGTGGGTTTAGTGGCATGCTCCGTCTCCCTGTTGATTGTCGTCCGTCGACAATTGTCGGTTGTAGAGAAGACGATCATCTATCGGAAAGTGCATTCCAATTGTGCCGATCAGGACAGCGTCTCTCTGGTTTGGCGGCCGGCTCTCGCGACCTGGCCGGCCGGCGGTGGTCAGCCGCCGGCACAAAGGGGACGAGTTCAGAGGGACTTTCTCAGGGGCGCGTATAGCTTACGTATGATTTCCTCGAAACAATTTGTAAGTTTAATCCGCCGTCCCAAAAGACGCTGCCAGCGTTCTTGCAGCCTTTTGGGGCCTTCATGATCATGACGTTCGGCGCGTCTGTATTCGTTGTCTACTATGAGACATTTGATGATTTCTTTGTTTAGCTTTTTAATCAAATTTGGAAGTCTAATACTTCCAATATGGCGACTATTCATGAAGAGATCTTGGATACTCCCTTCTACGAACTCGCGATAAAGGAAAAGACACTTATTCTCGCTATCTGGAAGTTGCTCGTATTCATTTACCAGACCACAAAACGTGACATAGAACGGATCTGCTTGCCAGGTGGGTTTCGGCTTCGGCGATGCAACGAGGGATAACGGCCTCTGTGTCGGAATGGGGGGCAACGGCCTCTGCGACGCACCGATGGGTTTCGTCGACTTTCGCGCCTGCGGTGGCGTTGGTGGCCTTCCGCGCCCGATTTCCCGCCTTGGTTGCCCAGTGGGTTTCGAGGCCTCGCTGGCTGGCTTGTCCTTTTGGGGGCGGTCGAGCGCCGCGATGAGCTCCTCTATCTCAAGCTGCTCGAGCGCGGTGAAGGAATCTCTGAACGAAGCCGGCTCGTCGTCGTCGAGCGGGGGTGTCCGCGGTCGATGAGCGATCTGATTTGCTTGGGGTCGACTACATCGCTGTCGACGAGCGCCCCGATCAGATTGGCCATTGCCGGGGGCAGCGCCGGGAACTCATTCCGAACTGCGGATGATTCCGATGGGAAGTCGCCAGAACCTTCCAACTCGGAGTGGGCCAAATGAAGCAGTTCCGCGGGAGTTCTTTTTTTATCGTCGCGCATTGTTGCTACAAGGGTCAGTTCCAACTCGTCGAGCTTGTCAAACCTGCGGCGGAGGTATTCCGCGATCTTGCCCGCATTCGGCACCGAACTGTTGGCGAACGCCCCACCCTCGGCAAAAAGCGCCATCACCGCCTGCTTCATCAACGCGGGTCCCGGATATGGTTCGTTTTTCAGAAGGGACCAGACATCGGCATCGTCGACCGTCTCGATCCCTTTGCCGCCGCCAAGGCCAGCGCCGGGCTGCATGGCGTTTTCGATGTCCTTCGTGGTGCCCGGTCGTAGCGGGACCTGCCTGAGCCGCGGGAGTTTCGGCGTGGCATCTGGCCGGCGAATTGTCTTGTGGCCTGAAACGCGGCCCGAGCCTGGGGTGATTGGCATTCTTCCGTCTCCCGTCCGGTTGTCGTTGCGGAGACGATGCTACTTATAGATGCATACGGGCATGTGCCGATTGGTACAAATTCCGACTTTCCGCTCATCCGCGTACGCGGTCTCCCTCGGTGGCGGCACGGGCTCAGTAGGACTTTTTCAGGGGCACGAAGGCCTTAGAGACAAGCTTGTCGAAACGTTCGATGAGTTTCCTCTGCTTGTTTTTAAGCTTTAGCCAAAGGCCGGTTGACCGCCGGGGATCAGGATCCTCGCTGGCGTTTCTGTAATCCTTATGTGCGTGAAGACATATGCCGATTTCACGATTGAGCTTTGCAATCAACTTTGGAAGATTATCCTTTCCAGTGTTGGCGCTACTTAAAAATAGTCCGTGGAAAGTGTCGTTAGCGAAATGGCGATAAAGGAAAATACACTTGCTCTCGTGATCGGGCATTTGTTGGTATTCACTTACCAGCGCCACAAATGGGACATAGAACGGGTCATCTTGCCAGGTGGGTTTCAGCTTCGGCGCCGCAACGAGGGTTTTCGGCCCGGGTGACGCATCGACGCGCCTTTGCCCCGGCGATGCATCGACGCGTCTTGGCCCCGGCGACTCATCGACGGTTTTCTTCGACTTTTGCGCCGGCCGTGGAGTCGTCAGCCTTCCTCGGCTGATCTCGCGCCCGGGTTCATCGTTGACTTTGGAGGCCTCGCTGGCTGGCCTTTCCCTTTGAGGCCGGTCCAGCGCCGCGGTGATGAGCGCCTCTATCTCGATCTGCTCGAGCGCGGAGAAAGAATCTCTGAACGAAGCCGGCTCGTCGTCATCGAGTGGGGGGTCTCGGTCGGCGATCAGCGATTCGATGGTGTCGCGGTCGATCGCGTCGCTATTGATCAGCGACGCAATCAGATCGGTCATGGCCGGTGGTAGCTCTGGAAACTCTTTCCCTTCGGCAGATTTTCCCGACGGGAACTCGCCAGAACCTTCCAACTCTAAGTGGGCCAGACAGAGCAGTTGCCCGAGGGCTCTATTCCTATCGTCGTACAATGTTCCGGCAAGGATCAGATCCAGGTCGTCGAGCTCGTCAAACCTGTGGCGGAGGTATTCCGCGATCTTGCCCGCATTCGGCACCGAGCTGCTGGCGAACGCCCCGCCCTCGGCAAAAAGCGTCATCACCGCCTGCTTCATCAACGCGGGCTCCGGGCGGGGCTCGTTTTTCAGTAGGGACCAGACATCGGCATCACGGACCGCCTCGATCCCTTTGCCGCCGCCCAGGCCAGCGCCGGGCTGCATGGCGTTTTCGATGTCCTTCGTGGTGCCCGGTCGTGGCGGGACCTGCCTGAGCCGCGGGAGTTTCGGCGTGGCATCTGTCCGGCGAATTGTCTTGTGGCCTGAAACGCGGCCCGAGCCTGGGGTGATTGGCATTCTTCCGTCTCCCGTCTGGTTGTCGTTGCGGAGACGATGCTACTTCTAGATGCATACGGGCATGTGCCGATTGGTACAAATTCCGACTTTCCGCTCATCCGCGGACGCGGTCTCCCGCGGGATCGTAGAGCGGCTTCAGCGTCAACCGCGCTTTGCGGGGCTCGGTGGCGACCACCAGTTCGTAGTCGCCGGAGTTGAGGAAGTCGTCGGTGACGCCTTCGGCGTGGCGCACATAGCCAAGGCCGATCGGCCGGCCGATCGTGTAGCCGTAGCCGCCAGAGGACAGGTAGCCGACCGGCACCCCGTTGCGCAAAATTGTCTCCCGGCCGAGCAGCACGACGTCCTCGTCGTCGGTGACGAAGGTGGCGAGGCGCTTGACGAGCGGCCGGTCGGCCTGTTGCTCGAGCACGGCGCGGCCGATGAACGGCTTTTTCGTCCGCAGCTTGACGGCCCAGCCGAGACCGGCCTCGAAGGGCGTGTCGTTGGGCGTGATGTCCGTGCTCCAGGCGCGGTATCCCTTTTCCAGCCGCAGAGATTCCAAAGCGCGGTAGCCGACCGGCGCGATGCCATGGCGGCGCCCGGCGGCCATCAGGGCGTCGAAGACGTCGCCGGTGGCGGCGATCGGCACGTGCAGCTCCCAGCCGAGCTCGCCGACATAGGTCACCCGCATGGCCCGCACGCGGTGGCCGGCGATGCCGATCTCCCGCACATGGCCGAAGGGAAACGCGGCGTCGGCAACGTCGGCCTCGGCCACGGCGGCGAGCACCTGGCGCGACAGCGGCCCCATCAGCGAGAGCGTGCCGTAGGCTTCGGTCACGTCGGTCAGCCGTGCGTCCGCACCCGCTTTGACGTGGTCGGCGATCCAGCCGAGATCATGGGTGCGGAAGCCGGTGCCGGTGACGATGTAGAAGCGGTCCTCGGCAAGCCGGGCCACCGTCAGGTCGGCCTCGATGCCGCCGCGCGAGTTGAGGAGCTGGGTGTAGGTGAGCCGACCCGCCGGCCGGTCGACGTCGTTGGCGCAGATCAGGTCGAGCGCGGCCAAGGCGTCGCGGCCGGCGAGCTCGTATTTGGCGAAGGAGGACTGATCGAAGATGCCGACTTTCTCGCGCACCTGGCGGTGCTCGGCGCCGACCGGCCCGAACCAGTTCTGGCGGCCCATGGAATAGAGGTCGGCGGGCTCGCAGCCGGGCGGGGCGAACCAGTTGGGGCGCTCCCAGCCGAGCTTCGAGCCAAACACGGCGCGGTGCGCCTTCAGCCGGCCGTAGAGCGGCGACAGGATGCGCGGCCTGCCGCTTTCGTACTCCTCGTGCGGGAAGGCCACCGTGTAGTGCTTGCCATAGGCCTCCAGCGTGCGTGCGCGGACCCAGGCGCGGTCGCGGTGGAGGTCCGAGAAGCGTCGGAGGTCGACCACCCAGAGGTCGAGCGGCGCCTCGCCCTTGGCCACCCACTCGGCCAGCGCCCAGCCGGCACCGCCGGCCGAAGCGATGCCGAAGGCGTTGAAGCCGGCGCCGACGAACATGTTGTCGCATTCCGGCGCCACGCCGAGGATGAAATTGCCGTCGGGCGTGAAGCTTTCCGGCCCGTTGATCATCTGCTTGACGCCGACGCGCTCGAGCGCCGGCACCCTGGCCACCGCCTCGACCATGTGCTGCTCGAAATGCTCGTAATCGTCCTCGAACAGACGGAACTCCCAGTCGGCGGGGACGTCGCCGCCGGGCAGCCCGGTCTCCCAGGCCTTGGGATCGGGTTCGTAGCCGCCCATCACGAGACCGCCGACCTCCTCCTTGAAGTAAGTGCGCCGGTCGGGGTCGCGCACGGTCGGGGCGTCAGGCGAAAGGCCGTCGATGGCCTCGGTGACGATGTACTGGTGGCGAACG
The DNA here is from genome assembly GCA_040510195.1 of Mesorhizobium sp. Taxonomy (GTDB): domain Bacteria; phylum Pseudomonadota; class Alphaproteobacteria; order Rhizobiales; family Rhizobiaceae; genus JBEVJK01. Next base: position 70,311 of record JBEVJK010000136.1, read on the forward strand.
GGCTGCAGCGGGACGTTGATGCCGGCCATGGCACCGAGCTGCCGCGCCCATTGCCCGGCGCAGTTGACGACCGTCTCGCATGCGATCTCGCCCCGGTCGGTCACCACCCCGGTTATGCGGCTGCCCTGCATCGAAAAGCCGGTGACGCGGACGTTCTCGAACAAGCGCGCGCCGTGCATGCGGGCGCCCTTGGCCAGCGACTGGGTGATGTCGGAGGGGCTCGCCTGGCCGTCGCTCGGCAGCCAGGAGGCGCCGACGAGGTCGCCGGTCTCCATCAGCGGCCAGAGGCGCTTCGTCTCCTCGGGCGATAGAAGATGCATGTCCATGCCAAAGCTGCGCGCGGTGGTGGCGAGGCGGCGGAACTCCGTCCAGCGGTCCGGCGTCGTGGCGAGGCGCAGGCACCCGGTCATCTTCCAGCCGGTCGCCAGGCCCGTCTCGGCCTCCAGGCCGCGGTAGAGCTCGACCGAATATTTCAGCAGCCGGGTGATGGACGCCGAGGAGCGCAGCTGGCCGACCAGTCCAGCGGCGTGCCAGGTGGAACCGGAGGTAAGGCGGCCCTGCTCAAGCAGGACCACGTCGGCCTTATGGTCGCGCGCCAGGTGGTAGGCCGTCGAGCAGCCGATGATGCCGCCGCCGACGACCACGATGGCGGCGTGGGAAGGCAAGGTCATGGAGCAGTCTTTCCGAAGTGACGGCGATAGGCGTCGAGCGCCGTCTCCAGCCGGGCGAGATTGTCCGCCGTATAGGCGACGTAGTCGGCGCCAGGGGCGTCGAGATGAAGCTCCGAGACCATGCTCCACATCGCCTCGCGCAGCAGCGAGGCGCATTGCATGGCCGCGTAGGCGCGGCGCAGCGCCGGGGCGGGCGGCGCGCCGAAATAGGCGCCGAGCAGCGCGTCCGCCTCGGCGGCCGTCATGCCGGAATTGGAGGCGGCGCCGGCGAGGTCGAAGAGCGCGGTCGAGAAGCCTGCATATTCGAAGTCGATCAACCACAGGCGCTCGCCGTCGTCGAGGATGTTGGCGGGCAGGAGGTCGTTGTGGCCGAAGACGATGGGCAGCGGAACCTGAGCGGCCTCCAGCTCGTCGGCGAGCGCCAGATAGGCGGGCAGCTCGGAGATCATGCGGCTATGGCCGGCCGACAGCGTCCGGGCATAGTCGCGGATGACGTGGAACACCCAGAACATGAAGCCGGGGCCGGACACGTGGCGCGGCATCTCCTCGTGAAAGCGGCGGATGAGCCGCGCCACCCGCTCCGGCTCGCGCCGGACATCGGCCGCCTCGCAGGTGCGTGCACCGAGGTAGCGCGTCACCATCACGCCGTCGGTGGCGAACAGCACGTCGGGGCCGAGCCCGGCAGCGGCGGCGGCCCGCGCCGTCATCACCTCGCGGTCGCGGAAGACCTGGTGGAAGGGAAAGTCGCGGCCGAACCGCACGACATGACGGCCGGCACCGTCCTCGACGAGGAAATTCTCGTTGCTCAGGCCGCCGGAAAGGACGGAGATCGCGATCGCGCCCTTCCAGCACGGCAGCGCGGCGATACGCTCTTCCACGGTGGTCAACGAAGCCTTCCTCCCGGCGCCCACGGGCGCGGCGCTTTCAATTCGCGCGCACGCCCCCTGCCTGTCAATGCAAAGATGTGGTAAATTGTGCCTTTCTGACCGGTTGGTAGTGAGTTTGCCGGGCCAATTTGCCCGACCGTCGGTTGAGTGCGCCCGAGAACCCTGCAAGAGTGCGGCATGACTCATTCCAAGCGCCACGGCGAGATTCTGCGGCTCCTCAGCGAGGAAGGAACCATCACCATCGCCAATCTGGCCGAGCGGCTCGGCGTGTCGCTGGAGACGATCCGGCGCGACGTGAAGCCGCTGGCGGGCGACGGATCGATCCTCAAGATGCATGGCGCGATCGGCCTGCCGGCGCATATCGGCGAGGCGCCGTGGGAGCGCCGCATGCGCGAGGAGAGCCAGGCCAAGCGGCAGATCGCCCGCCGGGTGGCCGCGACGATCCAGGACGGCGAATCGGTGATGATCGACACCGGCACCACGACGAGCTTCCTGGCCCGCGAGATGCTCGGCCACCGTCGCCTCACGGTGGTCACCAACTCATCCGACATCGCCCGCACGCTGGCGACGGTCAATGGCAACAAGGTCTACATGGCCGGCGGCGAGCTGCGCTCCGACAACGGCGCCGCCTTCGGCGTCTCGGCGATCGAGTTCGTGTCCCGCTTCACCGTCGACCATGCGGTGATCTCGATCGGCGCCGTCGACGCGGCCGGCGGGCTGATGGACTACAACCTCGAGGAGGCGGAGTTCGCCCGCATGGTGCTGTCGCGAGCGGCACGCACGGTGGTGGTGACCGACCACACCAAGTTCGGCCGCCACGGGCTCGTCCAGGTGTGCGGCTTCGGCGGCGTCAAGGAGATGGTGACCGACAGGGCGCCACCGGCCGACATCGCCGCCGCGCTCGCCGCGGCCGGCACCAGGCTGACGGTCGTCGGCGAGGAGACCGCGGCGGACGCGCCGGGCTGAGCGGCCCTTCCCAGCGGCCGGGCGCTCGTCTTAACTGGCGCCATGGCGTTCACCATCAGGCAGCTGCAATACTTCGTCGCCGTGGCCGAGCAGGGAACCGTCTCGCGGGCGGCGCAGAACCTGTCGATCTCGCAATCCTCGGTGACCGAGGCGATCAAGGAGCTGGAATCCGACCTCGGCGTCGCGCTCTTCGAGCGCCATCCGCGCGGCTTGACGATCACCCACCGGGGTCACCAGTTCCTGCGCCATGCGACCAAGATCCTGGCCGAGGTGTCGGATGCCAGGCGCGCCTTCTTCGGCGACCCGCCGGCCACCACCGGCCGGCTGCAGCTCGGCGTCACCTCGCTGGTCGCCGGCTACGTGCTGTCCGACCTTCTGGCGCGCTTCCGCCGCGCTCATCCGGCCGTCGAGATCACGGCGATCGAGGACAATGGCGACTATCTCGAGCATCTTCTGGTGGGCGGCAAGCTGGACGTCGCGGTGATGGTCACGTCCAACCTGCGCGACCGCATGGCGCTGCAATCGGAGATCATCGAGGTCTCGGCCTACCGGCTGTGGCTGCCGCTCGGTCACCCGCTGGCGTCGGCGGAGATCATCGGCGTCGGCGATATCGCGGGCGAGCCGCTGATCATGCTGTCGGTGGACGAGATCGAGGAGAACACGGGGAAGCTGCTCAGCGCCATCGGCGCAAGACCGCAGATCGCCTTTCGAACCCGCTCGGTGGAGGCGGTGCGCAGCCTGGTCGCCACCGGGGCGGGCGTGGCGCTCCTGCCCGACCTCGTCTACCGGCCTTGGTCGCTCGAAGGCGACCGTATCGAATCGCGCGATATCTCCGGCTCGCTGCCCGTGGTGCAGGTCGGCATGGTCTGGCGGCGCGGCTCCGGCCTGCCGCCTGCGGCCCGTGATTTCATTGGAATGGCGCAGGCGCAGCGCACCGCCAGGCAGCGCTCCTAGTTGCTATCGGAAAAACCGATACCGCCTTTCTGAGAAATGAATTTGCGAAGATCTCCGTTTGGGCTCACCTTGCCGGAGGGAACAAGGCCGCCGCTCCGAGTGCGGCCGCAGATGGGAGATGTAGCGATCATGAAATCGATCCTGAAGTCATGCACGGCGCTGACGCTTGCGGCGAGCTTCGGCGGGCAGGCGCTCGCCCAGGACATGCTGAAGGAGGTCGGGACCGGGGAAGGCCAGGTCAACATCATCGCCTGGGCGGGTTATATCGAGCGCGGCGAGACCGACAAGAACTACGACTGGGTGACCGAGTTCGAGAAGGCGACCGGCTGCAAGGTCAACGTCAAGACCGCCGCGACGTCGGACGAGATGGTCGCCCTGATGAACGAAGGCGGCTTCGACCTGGTCACCGCTTCGGGCGACGCCTCGCTCAGGCTGATCGCCGGCAAGCGCGTCCAGCCGGTCAACGTCGAGCTCGTCAAGAGCTGGTCGACTGTCGACGATCGACTGAAGGACGCCCCGTGGTTCACCGTGGACGGCGTGCATTACGGCGTGCCCTATCAGTGGGGGCCGAACGTGCTGATGTACAACTCCGACGTATTCAAGGAGGCGCCGAAGAGCTGGAACGTCGTCTTCGAGGAGATGGAGCTGCCGGACGGCAAGTCCAACAAGGGCCGCGTGCAGGCCTATGACGGCCCCATCCACGTGGCGGACGCCGCCAACTATCTGATGGCGCACAAGCCGGAGCTCGGCATCAAGAACCCCTACGAGCTGAACGAGGACCAGTACAAAGCGGCGCTCGACCTGCTGCGCCAGCAGCGCACGCTGGTCGGCCGCTACTGGCACGACGCGATGATCCAGATCGACGACTTCAAGAACGAGGGCGTGGTGGCGTCGGGCTCCTGGCCGTTCCAGGTGAACCTGCTGGCGGCCGACAAGCAGCCGGTGGCCTCGACGGTGCCCGAGGAGGGTGCGACGGGCTGGGCCGACACGACCATGATGCATGTCGACGCGGCCAATCCCAACTGCGCCTATATGTGGATAGAGCATTCCCTGTCGCCCAAGGTGCAAGGCGACCTCGCGGCCTGGTTCGGCTCGAACCCGGCCGTGCCGGCCGCGTGCAAGGGCAACGCGCTGCTCACCGACGAGGGCTGCAAGACCAACGGCTTCGAGGACTTCGAGAAGATCAAGTTCTGGAAGACGCCGGTCACCAAATGCGCCAGCCAGAACGATCAGTGCGTGCCCTATTATCGCTGGGTGTCGGACTATATCGGGGTGATCGGCGGGCGGTGAACCGGCGCCTCTTCGCAGGTCGACGGGTGCCTGGATGACTCCGGCCGTCTCCTTTCAAGGGGTGTCGCGCCATTTCGGCGCCGTCCGCGCGGTGGACGGCGTCGACCTCGACATCGTGGCCGGCGAGTTCTTCGCCCTGCTCGGGCCGTCGGGCTCGGGCAAGACGACCTGCCTGAGGCTGATCGCCGGCTTCGAGCAGCCGACGGCAGGCGCCATCAGAATTTTCGGCGAGAAGGCGGACGGCGTGCCGCCCTACCGGCGGAACGTCAACACGGTGTTCCAGGACTATGCGCTCTTCCCGCACCTCGACGTGGTCGACAACGTCGCCTACGGCCTGATGGTGAAGGGCGTCGCCAAGGCGGAGCGGCGACGGGCAGCGGAAGAGGCCCTGGCGCTCGTCAAGCTTCCCGGCTACGGGGCGCGGCGCCCGAGCCAGCTGTCGGGGGGGCAGCGGCAGCGGGTCGCGCTGGCGAGGGCGCTGGTGAACCGGCCCAAGGTGCTGCTGCTCGACGAGCCGCTCGGCGCGCTCGACCTCAAGCTGCGCGAGCAGATGCAAGAGGAGCTGAAAGCGCTGCAGCGGTCGCTCGGCATCACCTTCGTCTTCGTCACCCACGACCAGGGCGAAGCGCTGTCGATGTCGGACCGCGTGGCGGTGTTCAACGACGGGCGGATCATGCAGGTTGGGACGCCGGAGGAGATCTACCAGAAGCCGCAGACGCGCTTCGTGGCCGATTTCGTCGGTTCCTCCAACGTATTGCCGCCGGATTTCGTCCAGCGCTATTCCGGGCAACACCGCTGGGGCAGCCTGCGGCCGGAGGCGATCCGCGTCGGGTTCAGCACCGGCGGCGACGGCGTGCCGGCGCGCCTGGTCTCGGCGAGCTATCTGGGCGCGACCACGCGCCTTTCGCTCGACGCCGAGGGGCTCCGCCTGCACGCGACGGTGCCTTCGGGCGCGCGGCTGCCCGAGGCCGGAGAAGAGGTCGTGCTCACCTTCAACCGCGACCAGCTTCACCTGATGGAGGACGGGGCGTGACGGGCGCCCCCGCCGCGCTCGACCTGGCCGCCGACGGCGCTTCGCAGGCGATCCTGCCGCGCCGCGGCGGCCTGCTGGGGCGTCTCTCCGACCTGTTCTGGCGGCGGCCGGGCCTGCTTCTCCTGTTGATGCTGCTGCCGCCGGTCCTGTGGCTCGGCATCGTCTATCTGGGATCGCTGTTCGCGCTGCTCCTGCAGAGCTTCTTCTCGATCGACGAGTTCTCCGGGCTGATCAACCGCGAGTTCACGCTCAAGACCTATGGAGAGCTGCTTCTCCCGTCCAATCTCGACATCATCCTGCGCACGGTGGTGATGGCAGCGGTGGTCACGCTGGCGTCCGCCGTCGTGGCCTTCCCGATCGCCTATTTCGCGGCGCGCTACGCCCGGGGAACCTGGAAGGCGTTGTTCTATCTCGGCATCATGCTGCCGCTGTGGTCCAGCTACCTGGTCAAGATCTATGCCTGGAAGCTGATCCTCGCCAAGGAAGGCATCCTCACCTGGCTGTTCGCCAAGCTGCATCTGTCCTGGCTCCTGGACGCCTGGCTGTCGCTGCCGGTGGTCGGCGGCAACTCGCTCTCGGTGTCCTTCACCGGCACCTTCATCGTGTTCGTCTATGTGTGGCTGCCCTTCATGATCCTGCCGATCCAGGCGGCGCTGGAGCGGGTTCCCTTCAACCTGGTCGAGGCATCGGCCGATCTCGGCGCGTCGCCGGCGCAGACCTTCCGGACCGTGCTGCTTCCGCTGGCGCTGCCGGGGATCGTCGCCGGCTCGATCTTCACCTTCTCGCTGACGCTCGGCGACTACATCATCCCGCAGATCGTCGGCACATCGCGGCTGTTCATCGGGCAGGCCGTCTATGCCCATCAGGGCACGGCCGGCAACATCCCGCTCGCCGCCGCCTTCACCGTGGTGCCGGTGGTCATCATGGCGTTCTATCTTTGGGGTGCGAAGCGACTGGGGGCGTTCGATGCGCTCTGACAGCCCAGAGAGGGCACCGCTCGGCATCAAGCTCGCGGCGGCGGCCGGGCTCGCCTTCCTGCACCTGCCGATCCTGCTGATCTTCGTCTATGCCTTCACGACCGAAGAGAAATCCTATCAATGGCCGCCGCCCGGCTTCACCACGGCGTGGCTCGGGGTCGCCTGGAGCCGGCCGGACGTCTGGCAGGCGCTGGCGCTTTCCGTCCGGGTCGCGGCGGTGTCGACCTCGATCGCGCTGGTGCTGGGCACGCTGGCGGCGGCGGCCGTCAGCGGCAGCCGTTTCTTCGGCCGGGAGACGATCTCGCTGCTCATCATCCTGCCGATCGCGCTGCCCGGCATCATCACCGGCATCGCGCTGCGCTCGGCGTTCAGCCTGGCCGACATCCCATTCTCGTTCTGGACGATCGTGCTCGGCCACGCGACCTTCTGCGTGGTGGTGGTCTACAACAATGCGGTGGCACGCTTCCGCCGCACGTCCGGCTCGCTGATCGAGGCCTCGATGGATCTCGGCGCCGACGGCTTCCAGACCTTCCGTCATGTCATCCTGCCCAACATCGGCACGGCGCTGATGGCCGGCGGCATGCTGGCCTTCGCGCTGTCCTTCGATGAGGTCATCGTCACCACCTTCACCGCCGGCCAGCAGCAGACCTTGCCGATCTGGATGCTGGAAGAGCTCGTGCGGCCGCGCCAGCGCCCGGTGACCAACGTGGTCGCCATGGTCGTCGTGCTGGTCACGCTGCTGCCGATCCTGGCTGCCTATTTCCTCACCCGCGACGGCGACCAGGTGGCCGGATCGGGCAAGTAGAACGAAAAAGAACGAAAGGGAGATCCCCCATGGACCAAGAGATGCTGATCGGCGCCGCCCTGCAGAAGGGCAAGGAGACCGAGGAAGCGATCCTCAACCCCAAGACGGGTGCCACCATCCTCAACCTCCCGGAAGCCTCGCCGGCGCAGATCGACGCGGCCGTCGCGGCTGCCGAGCAGGCCTTCGCCACCTGGTCGCGGACGACGCCGGGGCAACGCTCGGCTTATCTGCTCAAGATCGCCGACCGCATCGAAGCGGAGGCGGAAGAGTTCGCCAAGCTGGAGGCGCTGAACTGCGGCAAGCCGATCAACGCCGTGCTCAACGACGAGATCCCGGCGATCGTCGACTGCTATCGCTTCTTTGCCGGCGCCGTGCGGTCGATGCCGGGAGTCGTCGCGGGCGAATATCTGCCGGGGCACACGTCGATGATCCGGCGCGACCCGATCGGCGTCGTGGCATCGATCGCGCCGTGGAACTATCCGCTGATGATGATGGCGTGGAAGCTGGCGCCGGCGATCGGCGGCGGCAACACGGTGGTCTTCAAGCCCTCCGAGCAGACGCCACTCACCGCGCTCAAGCTGGCCCGGATCCTGGCCGAGGTGCTGCCTGAGGGCGTGGTCAACGTCGTGCTCGGGCGCGGCGAGAGCGTCGGCAATGCGCTGATCAACCATGCCGGGGTGCGGATGATCTCCATCACCGGCGATGTGGCGACAGGCAAGAAGGTTCTGCAGGCGGCGGCCAAGTCGGTGAAGCGCACCCACCTCGAGCTCGGCGGCAAGGCGCCGGTGATCGTCTTCGACGATGCCGACCTGGAGGCCGTGGTGAGCGGGCTGCGCGCCTTCGGCTACTACAATGCCGGGCAGGACTGCACGGCGGCCTGCCGCATCTATGCGGGGGATCGCGTCTACGAGAAGCTGGTGGCCGACCTCACCTCGGCGGTGTCGGGCATCCGCTATGCGCAGGCGGACGACACGCAGAACGAGATCGGGCCGCTGATCTCCAAGCGCCAGCGAGACAGGGTCGCTTCCTTCGTCGAGCGGGCGTCCGAGCTGAAGCACATCGAGATCACCACGGGTGGCAAGCCGCGCGACGGCGACGGTTTCTTCTACCAGCCGACCGTGGTGGCCGGCGCGCGCCAGGAGGACGAGATCGTGCGCAAGGAGGTGTTCGGGCCGGTCGTCTCGGTGACCCGCTTCTCCGACGTGAACGAGGCGGTCGCCTGGGCCAATGACAGCGATTACGGGCTGGCCTCCTCGGTGTGGACCCGCGACGTCTCGCGGGCGATGGCCACCGCGGCGCGGCTGCAATATGGCTGCACCTGGATCAACACGCACTTCATGCTGGTCAACGAGATGCCGCATGGCGGCCTCAAGCAGTCCGGCTACGGCAAGGACATGTCGCTCTATGCGCTCGAGGACTACACGGCGGTTCGCCACGTCATGGTGGCGCACGGCTAGACACAAGCCGCCACTTGCGCTGAAACGGCCGGCACTGCAAAACTGGTCCGACCAGATGAGGGAGGGGCCAGGATGAAGTTCGGCTTTTGCATGTTGTTGTGGACGACGCATGTGACGGAGGCGCATGCGAAGCTCCTCGAAGACATCAAAGCGACCGGCTATGACGGCGTCGAGATCCCGATCTTCGAGGGCGACCCGGCGCATTACCGGGCGCTCGGCCGACTGCTCGACCGGATCGGGCTTGAGCGAACCGCGATCTCGGCGATGGGAGACCCGGCGATGAACCTGATTGCGCCGGAGGCGACGGTCCGGCAGGCCGGCATCGACTATATGAAGCGGACGATCGACTGTGCCGCCGCGCTCGGGGCGGACACGCTGTCGGGGCCGCTGCATTCGACGCTCGGCGCTTTTTCCGGGAGCAGCCCGACGGAGGCGGAGAAGGCGCGCTCGGTCGAGTCGCAGCGCGCCATCGGCAGCCATGCCGAAGCGCAGGGCGTGACGATCGGGCTCGAAGCGCTGAACCGGTTCGAGTGCTATCTGCTGAACACGATGGCCGACCTTGCCGAGCATATCGAGGCCATCGGCCATCCCAACATCAAGGCGATGTACGACACCTTCCACGCCAATATCGAGGAGACGGACCCGATCGCCGCCTATACGCGGCATGCAGGCAGCGTGGTGCACATCCACGTTTCCGAGAACGACCGCGGCGTGCCGGGGCGCGGCCACGTGCCCTGGGACGCCACCTTCAAGGCGATCCGCGGCAGCGGCTATGACCGCTGGCTGACCATCGAGGCCTTCGGGCGGGGCCTTCCCGATCTCGCTGCGGCGACCAGGGTTTGGCGCGACTTCGCCGAGAGCCCGGAGGCGGTGTATCGCGACGGCTTCCGGCATATCCAGGAAGGCTGGCGCAAGGCTGGCTGACTATTGCGGGGCGGCGACCTGCCGGCTGGGCGCGTAGTCGGGCGAAGAGAAGCGCATGGTGAAGACACGGCCGCCGATCCCTTGCGCCAGAGCGGGGGCGAGCGACACCGGCGTGCAGCGCTCGACGGCGTCGACGGCAGCCTCGATGAAGCGTCGGCGCAGCTCGGCGTCGCCCTCGATGTCGACCGCGGTCGGCTTGGGGGGCCCGATCAGCGAGCCGTCGCGCTTGAAGGAGAAGCGCAGCGTGACGGCCGACTTGTCCGTCCCTTCGGGCGCGCTCCAGCAGGAGAAGATTGCGGCGCCGACATCGCCCATCGTGGCGATAGGCTCGGCGATCGCCGCCGGAAGGGGCGTCGAGAACGCAACCCATACACAAGAGGCACGTAGCCCGAACCGGCCCATACCCAACCTCGACACAACTGCCGAATTGTCTCATGCCGCGGGTTTTCCGGCAAACGAGGCATTGGAGGTCGGTTAACGGACTGCGCAGATTGCCGCGGCAATTCGCTCGGGATGTCGCGGCGAAGCGAGACAGCGGCGAGGTCCGCCCGCCGCTGGACGCATCAGGCGAGGGAGGCGAGGCCGGCGTCGATGGCGAAGCTCAGCAGCAAAAGCGTCATCACCGTGCCGAAGATCGCGTAGCTGCGGGCGAAGAGGTCGGCATCCGGCCGATAGTCCTCGCCGAGCGTCGTCTCCGCGAACCAGTCGATATTGCGGAGCACGTATAGGAGCGTGGCTGCCAGCAGGCCCAGGCCGCCGGCAACGACGGCCAGCGCGAAACCAGGGCTCTGATAATCGTAGAGATAGCCGTCGACCGGTCCCGCCGCCAGCCGTCCCGGCTGGGGCGCCATCAGCAACCATCCGAACACGGCCCAGGCCGAGCAGGCGGCAAACCAGAAGGCGCCGCGAAGCGCGCTCGTCATGCTTGTGGGGGTGCTTGCAGTCACAGCGGTCATCGGGGGCGATCCATCTCCACGTCGAGCCGCCTATGGTGATGCCGCGGCTTCGGCGGCGGGCCAGGCTCGGCAGGAGGCACAATGCGTGGGGCGGGCCGGATCGTCACTCGCAGAGTGTGCCAAAATGCTCGCCAGGGGTGCCAAAACGCACGGGGGCCGCGAGGCGGGTTGCGTCTATGCCCGGCGCGTCAAGCGGGGAGGCCGGCCTTGCGGAAGCCGTCGAGGAAGTGCTCGAGCGTCGCGGCGTCGCGGAACGGCTCCGTCGCAGCCCAATGGCGGATCGTGAAGTGCGTGTTGCCGACGAGGAACAGCTCGACCTCGGCGCGCGCCTCGTCGAGCCGGCCGAGCTGGGCGAGGCTGGCCGCCAGGAAACGGCGCGAGCTCGTCCGATAGGTCTCGTCGCGGCGCAGGGTCTCGACGGCGGCGTCGTAGTCGCCGGCCGCATATTGCGCCTGGCCGAGGGTCAGGTAGTACCAGCTTGCCGGAAACGGGTTCAGCCGGAATGCCTTGCGAATGTGCTCCAGGCCCTCCTCGACGCGCCCGGCCAGGACCGCGAGGTCGGACCTCGTGGCCCAGGTGTCGGCTTCGTTCGGGTCGAGCTCGATCGCCTTGGCGAACTCGGCTTCCGCCTCGGCGAAACTGCGTTCATAGGCCAGCAGATTGGCCAGAACCCAGCGGCAGCCGGCGTCGTTCGGATCGATCGCCACGGCCTTGCGGGCCAGCGCCAGGGAAACGCTGCGGGCAGGTTCGACCGGCTCGCCCCAATGCACCCATCCCATCCAGTGGTTCATGGCAAGCCAGCGGTGGGCCTCGGCGTAGCCCGGATCGAGCGCAATCGCGCGCGTGAGCATCAGATGCGCTTCGCGCGCCGTCTGCGGCGAATCGTCGATCAGCTTGCGGGCCCGCACGCAGAGATCGTAGGCTTCGAGGTTCCTGGGCCGGTTGCGGGGCGGCGGTGCGGCGAGCCGGCCGAGCAGTGCCTCCACGATCTTGCGGGCGACCTCGTCCTGGACGGCAAAGACATCCTCCAGGCTGCGGTCGAAGCGCTCCGCCCACAGATGCTCGCCGCCGACCGCGTCGACCAGCTGAGCGTTGATGCGGACGCGTCCGGCGGCACGCCTTGCGCTGCCCTCCAAGAGGTAACGCACGCCGAGATCCTGGGCGATCCGCCGCACGTCCATCGGCTTGCCCTTGTAGGCGAAGACCGAGTTCCGGGCGATGACGAACAGCCCAGCGGTCCTGGACAGGTCGGTGATCAGGTCTTCGGTCAAGCCGTCCGCGAAGGAGTCCTGCTCGGGATCGTTGCCGAGATTGACGAAGGGCAGCACGGCGACCGACGGCTTGGCGGGCAGCGGCAGAGGCTTTCGCCTGGCGCCGCCGAGCCGCTCGATGGCCCCGGTGAAGCGGTAACCGACGCGCGGAACCGTGGCGATCCAGTCGCTGCCGTCGGCAGCCGGGCCGAGCAGCTTGCGCAGCTGGGCGATCTGGACGGTAAGGTTGCCTTCCTCGACGGCCGTGTCCGGCCAAGCGGCGTCCATCAGCTCGGCCTTGCCGAGGATCTCGCCGGGCCGCCCGACGAGCGCGGCAAGCAGCCTCTGCCCGCGGTGACCGATGGCCACGGGAACGTCGTCCCGAAGCAGCGTTCCGGCAGCCGGGTCGAGCACGAAAGGACCAAAAGCGAAGCGCGATCCCTGCATGCGGCGATCTATAGCCCGTTTGGAAGTTTTTGGAACTCTTAGGGAGCGCTTAATGACGCGGCGGCTTGCACCCTGCAAACTCGTCCCGCTGCAGGTCCGGACCGCCTGCGCCGCGAACGACAGGAGGTTGCCATGAACGATTTCCCTCTCCCGAGCCCGGCGACGCTGCGAGCGGCATGACCGCCGGCTGCACGACATCGCCGCGACAGGACCGAATCCCATGGCCCGCGATGGCGGGCATCATCGCCACCGTCACCGTGTTCGCCGTGGCGCAGGGGCTGACCTATCCGCTGCTCAGCTTCATTTTGGAGCGGCAGGGCACGACGCCCGGCCTGATCGGCCTGTCGGCGGCGATGACGCCGCTCGGCTTCATCGCATCGGCGCCATTCATTCCGGCGCTGGCGCGGCGCGCAGGGGCGGGGCGGCTCACCGTCCTCTGCTCGATCATGGCCGCGCTCACCCTGGTCGCCATCGCCCTGTTCCAGGATGTTCGGGCGTGGATGCCGCTGCGCTTCCTGCTCGGCTTCTTCGCCAACCCGCTCTACGTGATCAGCGAGACCTGGCTGATCACGATCGCGCCGGCGCCGCGCCGGGGGCGCATCATGGGCCTCTATTCGTCGATCGTCTCGGGCGGCTTCGCCATCGGCCCGCTGTCGCTGGGCCTGGTCGGCACGCAAGGCTGGCCGCCCTTCGCGATCGGCATCGCGGCGTTCCTCGTCTGCGGGCTGACCGTGCTGGCGGTGGTGCCGCGGCTGCCGAAGATGCCGCAAGGAGGCGAGGCGATCTCGGTGGGCGGCTTCTTCGCCCAGGCGCCGCTGCTCCTGTTCGCCGTGTTCGCCGCGGCCGCCTTCGAGCAGGTCCCACTGTCCCTGTTCGCGGTCTATGGCGCAGCGCTCGGCAGCGCCGAGGAGCGCATCGCGTCGCTCATCGCCTGCTTCATCGTCGGCAATGCCGCATTGCAGATCCTGCTCGGGCGCGCCGCCGAAAGGCTCGGCTCGCGGCCGACCATGCTGTCCTGTGCCCTGGTCTCGCTGGCCGGCTGCCTGCTCTTGCCGGCGCTGTTCCATTCGTGGCTCATCTGGCCGGTCGTCTTCGTCTGGGGCGGCGCCTCCTTCGGCATCTACACCATGGCGCTGATCCAGCTCGGCGAGCGCTTCACCGGCCAGGCGCTGATCGCCGGCAATGCGGCCTTCGCGTTCGTATGGGGGGTGGGCGGCATCGTGGGCTCGCCGGCGACAGGGCTGGCGATGCAGCTGGTCGGACATCAGGGCCTGCCATCTTCCCTCGGCCTGCTGTGCGGCGTCCTGGCGGCTCTCCTGGTGGCTGAGAGGCGACGAGCCTGATCGGGTCGCCTCAGAAGCGGCCGCGGATCAGCAAGGCGCTGGCCAACGCCTCGCGCTCGGAATGCGAAGCGGCCGACCAGACGGCGTTCCACAGCTCGGACGCCTCCGGCGTGTCGCGATCCCACTGGCGGATCTCGACGGCCTGCCCGAGGTCGACGGCGAGGCGCCGGCCGCCGAGGGCGCGATAGCGCTCGACGACGTCGAAAATGTCCATGCGGCCCGCCGGGACCGGCTGCTCGGCCGCCTCACCGGGCGCCGATGCAGCCTGGACGGGGACGTGGCGGCGGCGCCGCAGCTCGCGGGCGCGGGCGATGATGGAGCGCAGCCGCGCCAACTCGATCGGCACCGGCCGGTTGTCGCTGCCGAGCGTCTCGATCTCGCGGTCGATGGTCTTCAGGATGCGCCAGGTGGAATAGCCGTCGAAGGACCGGCTGGAGGCGATCTTGAGCGAGATCTGTTCGATTTCCTTGGGCATGCGGCGGTCTCGATGGCCCGGCGGGTCGGCCGTCGGAGCCACTCTACCATCGGGTCGGTCCGCGATGGTGAACGCGGTGATTGCAATTTTATCGAACGTGCATAAGCCCTTGTGAGAGGCCGCACCTCCCTTCGAGGTACCCGCCCCGGCTCGGCCGCCGTCAGGAGCCGGCGCCGGTCGAGGCGTCGACGGGCCGCTTGCGGTCGGACAGCCACTCTTCGAAGCGCTGGACGACGACGAACAAGGACGGCACGAACAGCACCGCCAGGCAGGTCGAAGCGAGCATGCCGCTCGAAACGGTGACGCCGATCGACCTTCTGGCGCTGGCGCCTGCGCCGGTGGCGAAGACCAGCGGCAGCACGCCGAGGATGAAGGCGAAGGAGGTCATCAGGATCGGGCGGAACCGCGCCCGCGCGCCTTCGAGCGCGGCCTCCATGATCGGCTTGCCGGCGGCGCGCGTTTCGCGCGCCACCTCGACGATCAGGATGGCGTTCTTGGCCGACAGGGCGACCAGCAGGACGAGACCGATCTGGACGTAGAGGTTGTTGACGACGTTGAGGCCAATCATCACCGACACGGGGCCGATCAGGGACAGCGGGATGGCGAGCAGCACCGCGAGCGGCGTCAGCCAGCTTTCGTACTGGCCGGCGAGCACCAGGTAGACGAGCAGCATCGCCAGGCCGAGAACGATATAGAGCTGGTTGCCGACCAGCCTCTCCTGGTAGGAGAGCGCGGTCCAGTCGTAGCCGGTGCCGCGCGGCAGCTGGTCGTTGGCGATCTCCTCCATCAAGTGCATGGCCTGGCCCGACGAGAAGCTCGGCGCCGGCACGCCGACGATCGACCCCGAGGGATACAGGTTATAGAGGCTGATGAGCGAAGGCCCGACGCTCGGCGTTACCGTCAGCACCGTGCCGATCGGGATCATGTTGCCGTCGTTGTTGCGCACCGTCAGCGCGCCGATCGAGTCCGGCGACAGGCGGAATTTCGCGTCGCCCTGCACATAGATCTGGAAGACGCGGCCGAACTTGTTGAACTGATCGACATAGCTGGAGCCGAGATAGCTGGCCAGCGTGGAGAATACCTGGTCGGTGGTGAGGCCGAGCGCCTGCACCTTCTCGCGGTCGATCTCGATGCGATATTGCGGCACGGCGGAGCGGAACGGCGCCGAGATCCGCTGGATGCCGGACTGCGTCTCGGCGGTCTTGACCACGGCGTTGACGGCGCCCTGCAGCTTGGCCAGGTCGAAGCTGCCGTCGCGCAGCTCGATCTGCATGGTGAAGCCGCCGGCATTGCCGATGCCCTGGATCGGCGGCGGCGGCAGCACCAGCACGCGGCCGTCCTCGATGCCGAGCATGCTCTTGTTGAGCGAGGCGAAGAGCGTGGGGAGGTCCTCGCCCCTGCCGCGCAGGCTCCAGTCCTTCAGGATGATGTAGGCCAGCCCGGCGCTGGACAGCGTGGAGTTGTTGTCGAGCGCCGAGATGCCGGCGATGGTGATCACCCTGTCGACGCCCGGCGTCTGGTGGGCTATGCGGTCGACCTCCTCCAGCGCCTTCTCGGTCCGCCCGAGCGAAGCCCCGTCGGGCAGCTGCACCGCCGCCAGCAGGTAGCCCTGGTCCTCGATCGGGATGAAGCCCGTCGGCACGCGCGACATGCCGTAGCCGGCGAGCGCGACGATGGCGAGCGCCACCACCACCATGACGCCGCTCCAGTGCACCATGCGGTCGACGAGCCGGAGATAGCCGTTCTCGGCCCGCTGGTAGAGGGCGTTGAAGCCGCGGTAGACGAAATTGCGCCTTTCCGGCGGGACCGGCCGCTTGAGCCACAGCGCGCATTGGGTCGGCTTCAGCGTCGCGGCGTTGACGGCGCTGATCAGCGCCGTGGCCGCGATGACCAGGGCGAACTGCGCATACATCTGACCGGTCAGGCCAGGCAGGAAGGAGGCAGGCAGGAACACGGCCATCAGCACCAGCGTGATGCCGACGATCGGCCCGAACAGCGCGTTCATGGCGGCGATCGCCGCGTCGTGGCCCGACATGCCCTGCTCGATGTTGTGCGAGGCGCCTTCGACGACGACGATGGCGTCGTCGACCACGATGCCGATCGCCAGCACGATGGCGAACAGCGTCGACATGTTGACCGAGAAACCCATCGCGTCCATCGCGGCGAAGGCGCCGATGATGGTCACCGGCACCGTGGTGGCCGGAACCAGCATGGCGCGCCAGTCCTGCAGGAAGAGCAGGATCACCACCAGCACCAGCAACGCTGCCTCGATCAGCGTCTTGTAGACCTCGTTGATCGCCTGGCTGACGAAGACGGTGGTGTCGAACGGGATTTCATAGGTCACCCCTTGGGGGAACTCGCGCGCCAGCTCGGCCATGCGCGCCTTGACCACGCCGGCCACGTCGAGCGCGTTGGCGGCCGGCGACTGGAAAATCGCCATGCCGGCGGCCGGCCGGCCGTCGAGCGTGAATACCTGGCCGTAGGTCTGGGCGCCGAGCTCGACGCGGCCGATGTCGCGCACCCGCGTCAAGCCGCCTTCGGCGCCCGACTTGACGATGACGGCGCCGAACTGGTCGGGATCGTCGAGCCGGCTCTGCACCTCGAGCGTGTACTGGAAGGAGGTCGTGCCCGCCACCGGCGGCATGCCGACCTGGCCGGCCGTCACCTGCTCGCTCTGCTGCTGGAGCGCATTGATGACGTCCTGCGCATCGAGGCCGCGGGCCTGCATCTTCTCGGGGTCGAGCCAGATGCGCATCGAATACTGGCCGGCGCCGAACACCGTCACGCTGCCGACGCCGGGCAGGCGGGCAATCTCGTCCTTCAGTCTGATGGTGGCGTAGTTGCTGAGATAGAGGCTGTCGAAGCGGTCGTCGGGCGAGGTCAGGGTGACGATCTCCAGGATCGCGGTCGACTTCTTCTGGACGGTGACGCCCTGCACCTGGACCGCCTGCGGCAGCGCCGCCGTGGCCGCCGCAACCCGGTTCTGCACCAGCACCTGGGATTCGTCGAGGTCGCTGCCGATGGCGAAGGTGACGGTCAGCGTGTAGCTGCCGTCGGCGGCGGCGAAGGACTGCATGTAGATCATATTCTCGACGCCGTTCACCTGCTGCTCGATGGGCAGGGCCACGGTGTCGATGACGGTG
This sequence comes from Mesorhizobium sp., assembly GCA_040510195.1. Taxonomy (GTDB): domain Bacteria; phylum Pseudomonadota; class Alphaproteobacteria; order Rhizobiales; family Rhizobiaceae; genus JBEVJK01. The sequence goes on from JBEVJK010000136.1 coordinate 87,889, forward strand.
CGGGCGCTGGCGCCCGGGTAGCGGGTGGTGACCTGGACGGTCGGCGGCACCACATTGGGATATTGCGCGACCGGCAGGCGGATCAGCGAGACGATGCCGATCACCACCATCAGGATGGCGATGACGTTCGCCAGGACCGGACGCTCGATGAAGAACTTGGAGATCATTGCGTGTCGCCGTCGGGGGGCGTCGGCGGCAGCGTCTTCAGGTTGGGCTCGATCTTCTGCCCGGGAACGGCCGTCAGCATGCCCGAGATGATGACGCGGTCCTCAGGCCCGATGCCCGACAGGATGACGCGCATGTCGCCCACCTGCTGGCCGATCTCGACGGTCTTCTGTTCCACGACGTCGCCCGCGCCGGCGACGAGCACGTAGCGGCCCGACTGGTCGGAGCCGATGGCTCGGTCGGGCACCAGCAGCATGTCCGGCTGGGCGCCGAAGGGCACGCGCACGCGCACGAAATAGCCGGGCAGCAGGGCCCGCTTCGGGTTGGGCAGGATCGCCCGCACGGCGAGCGTGCCGGTGGAGGGATCGACGTTGGGCGCGGCGTAGTCGAGCGTGCCGCTGTGCGGATAGCCCTTCTCGGTCTGCAGGCCGACTTCGACCGGGATCTTCTTCAGGTCCGCAATGGTGATGCCGCGCTTGACCATGTCCTGGCGAATGCGCTGGACGTCCGGCTCGCTGACGGTGAAGTTGACCCAGATCGGGTCGAGCTGGACGATGGTGGCCAGCGTGGTGGGGCCGCCCATGCCGACCAGCGCCCCCGGCGACACCTGGCGGGCGGTGACGATGCCGTCGAAGGGGGCCTTCACCTCGGTGTAGCTGAGGTTCAGCTGCGCCTGCTCGATGTCTGCCTCGGCCTGCCTCTGCTTGGCCTGGTCGGCGTCGCGCTGCGCCGTGGCCTTGTCGGAGTCCTGCTGGGTGCCGACGCCCTTCTTGACCAGGATGTCGGCCCGCTCCATGTCGGCTTGCGAGTCCTTTATCGAGGCGTCGGCCGAGGACTTCTCGGCCTGCGCCTGATCGAGAGCCAGCTTGTAGGGCTCCTGCTCGATGACGAAGAGCTTGTCGCCCTTCTTCACCGCGTCGCCGTCCTTGTATTCGATGGACTCGAGGAAACCCTCCACCCGGGCCACCAGGGTGGTGTTGTTGACGGCCGCCGCGCTGCCGGTCTCCTGGATGTAGGGCGTCACCTCCTGCTTGAGCGGAAGGGCGACATCGACCTTGGGTGGCGGCGGCGGAACATAGGCGTTCTGTTCGCCGCAGCCGGCCAGCAGGAGGGCGACAGTCGCCGCGACGCCCCAGGAAGCCGGCAGGCTTGCACGAACACTGATCACGGCTTCCCTCAGTCGTCCCGTTGCGGACAAAAGGATTTACTTGACGCTATAGGATGCGGCCGGTGAAGTACAGGCTCCGACCGGAGGGAACCCCAGAAATGCGCATCATTCCAACGCTTTCCCTGCTTTTCGGCATGGCGCTGGCGAGCCATGCGCTGGCCCAGACCGCCGCCGAGGAAGAGGCCTGCAAGGCCGACTTTCAGAAGTACTGCGCCGGCACCATGCCGGGCGGTGGACGGGTTCTGGCATGCCTGGAGAAGCAGCTCGACAAGCTGTCGCCCGACTGCAAGAAGGTCGTCCAGACGCACGCCAAGTAGCGCGGCGTCAGGCCACCTGACGCGGCGCCGAGGCGAAGGTGCTGAGCCCCAGCCAGCGCTGCATGGCGCCGGCCACCTGCGGATCGCCGTCGAGAGCGAGGTTGCCGGCCTCGATCTCGCGCTGAACGATGCTGAGGCCCATCCAGATGGCCGTCATGCTGCGCAGCGAGCTGGTCACCAGAAGATCGATCTCGTAGCCGGGGTCGAAGCCGCAAAGGTCGACGGTGGCGCCGTCGACCACCAGCCACCACTTCTGCTTGGGGCCGGGAATCTCGGGGTACAGAAACTGTATCGTGCAGCGTGGTCTGGGCAGCGGGTCCGGATTGAGGTTGCGCCGCATGTCCCACATCAGAAGGGAAGGATCGAGGTTGCGCAGCGACAGCTGCGACTCGACCCAGCGCTGACCCCACAGGCCGAGGCCCATGACGATGCCGCGCAGGTCCTCGCCGGCTTCGGTCAGGCGGTACTCCACGGTCCCGCCGCGGCCCTTCCAGGCGGTGACGACGCCGGCGCGCTCCAGCTCCTTGAGCCGCTTGGACAGCAGTGCCGGCGACATGCGCGGGACGCCGCGGCGCAGATCGTTGAAGCGCGTCGTGCCCATCAAGAGCTCGCGCACGACCAGCACGGTCCAGCGCGAGCACAAGATCTCGGACGCCATGGCAACCGGGCAGAATTGCCCATATCCTCGAACTTCTTCCATAGTCGGCCCAACCGTCAGGAGCGATAGAGAAGAATGATAGTTCAAAGCGGCGGCCGGGGAAACAAGCGGCGGTACAGTTCCTGAACTGGAATCATCGTCGTGTCGGGGTCATTCTCCCTGCATAGGCGGGAAATCCTGCCGAGGAGAAAAAAATGGTTGGTCTTTCTACTTTTGCGTCCGCCCGCGATCCGCGGGAGGAAGAACCGGAGCAGATCGTCGAGACGGCCCGGCGGCTCTTTCCCAGGTTTGCCGAGGGTGCGGCGGCCGCCGACGAGAGCGACAGCTTCGTGGCCGACAACTTCGCCCTGCTCAAGCAGTCGGGGCTGGTCGAGGCCGGCGTGCCGCAGGAGCTCGGGGGGCGCGGCGCCGAGGTGCGCGCGCTTGCCGAGATGCTGCGCGAGATGGCTCATGCCTGCAGCTCGACGGCGCTGGCGTTCTCGATGCACACCCACCAGGTGGCCATTCCTGCCTGGCGGTGGCGGCACCAGAAGGTGGCGGCGGTCGAGCCGCTGCTCAAGCGGATCGCGGCGGAGCGGCTCCTGCTGCTGTCCAGCGGCGGCTCCGACTGGCTTGGCGGCTCCGGCCAGGCGACCAAGGTCGAGGGCGGCTACCGCATCCAGGCCCGCAAGGTGTTCACCTCCGGAGCGGCGGCCGGCGACCTGCTGATGACTGGCGCCATCACCGAGGGCGAGGACGGCACGCCGACCGTCATCCATTTTGCGGCGCCGATGAAGGCGCCCGAGGTCAAGGTGCTGGACAATTGGCGGGTGCTCGGCATGCGCGGCACCGGCTCCAACGACGTGGTCATCGACGGCCTGTTCATTCCGGATGCCGGCGTCTCCTTCCGGCGCAAGGCGGGCGAATGGCATCCGGTGTTCCAGGTGATCGCGTCGATCGCCTTCCCGCTGGTCTATGCGGCGTATGTGGGCGTCGCCGAAAGCGCCCGCGAGATCGCGGTCGGGCTGGCTCGCAAGAAGCCGGTGAACGACTATGCCGTGTCGCTCGCCGGGCGCATGGACACCGCGCTCAGGGCCGCCCAGCTCGCCCATCGGCGCATGATCGAGGTGGCCGAGGGAGACGGCTTCTCGGCGGAGACGATCAACGAGACGATGATCGGCCGCGCGCTGGTGGCGGAGAACGCGCTGAAGGCGGTGGAGCTGGCGCTCGAGCTGGCCGGCGGAGCTGGCTTCTACCGGGTCAACGGCCTGGAGCGGCGCTTCCGCGACATTCAGGGCGTGCGCTTCCATCCGCTGCAGCAGGGGCCGCAGACCCGCTATGCGGGCTCGCTGGCGCTCGGGCAGCCGGTCGACACGGTGTTCTGAGGCCGGGCGGGAGCCGTACTGAACGGTACGCCAGCTGGGCGTACCGTCCGGTACGCTGCCGGCTCAGTTGTTGACGGTGCGCGGGTGGCGCGCCACGCGCAGATTGGCGAGACCGCGCGGCCCTTCCTTGCTGCCGGTGGCGGCGACGGCGCGGAACACCTGCTCGGCCTCGCCCCAGCGCGACAGATTGAGGTAGGCGTAGCCGCGCAAAACCATGAGGTCGACGCGCTGCGGCGCCACCGAGTCGCGCTGGTCGAGGGCCAGCAGCGCCTCGACGTAGCGGCCGGCCTCGAAGGCGTTGGTGGCGCGGCTCTCCATGATCGACACCTCCAGCTCGACGCTCTTCGGTCGCGTCAGCGGCGCTTTGGCGGCAGCCACGGCGGCCTGGTCGGTCAGCCCGGCGCGCAGATAAGCGAGGCTCTGGCCGTAGGCGGCATCGGTGCGCACCGCGGCCGAGCCGCTCCGCAGCGCCGACTCGAAGGAAGCGATCGCCTCGAGCGGCCGGTTGAGGTCCATCAGGCACCAGCCGCGGTTGAGCGCGGCGCGCGGCGCCAGGTTGTCGGCGTTCAAGGTGGCCGTGCAGCCGCGGGTCGAGCCGCGACCGGCGGCCCGCTGGCGCGGCGCTTCGCCGACGGGGGCCGGCTCGGCGACGGGGGCCGGCTCGGCAAAGCTCCGCGGCTCGGCCGCCTCGGCGAGCCTCGACGGCTCCTCCGGCAACGGGCGGACCGCCCGCTCGACTGCCGCGCCGGCGGGCTGCGGCAACGGCTCGGTGGCATAGGGCAGGGCCTGGGTCGTCGGGCCGCTCGGTTCGAGGTCGAACCGCTCCGCGGTGGGCTGCAGGACATTGCGCTCGATCGGCGTGCCGCCGCCCTCTTCCTCCTGCAGGGCCTCGGGCAACAGCGGGGCCGGGCGCTGGGCCTGGCGGCGCGGCACGCGGCGGGCCCGTTCCTCGCGCGTCTCGCCGAGGATGGCGATGCGGGTCGACTTGCCAGCCCAGCGGCGCTGGATGGCCGCTACGGTGGCGCGGTCGCCCAGCCGCTCGGCGGTGATCGCCAGGCCGTAGGCCGAGGGCTCGTCGTCGGGTTTCCATTCGAGCGCCTGGCGGAACCAGCGGGCGGCGGTGTCGAACTGGTTGAGCAGATAGGCGTACCAGCCGAGCTGCTGGGCGCTTGCGGCGTCCTTGGCGGCCACCACGGTCGGCACGATGCGCTGCAGGACGTCGGGGGCGATGTCGACCGGCGGGTCGATGGCGAGCAGGTTGGCCGCCGCCGCCAGATAGGTGGCGCGCTGCTCGTCCGAGCCGTCCTTCCACTTGTAGAGGATCGCCTCGGCGTCGGCCGGCTTGTTCTGCGCGATCAACGTCAGCCCGAGGCCCTGCGAGGCGCTGGCCGATTCCTCGATGCCGCGCGCCCGGCGGAACCATTTCTCGGCCTCGGGGATGTTGTTGCGCAAGAGGTGGTACCAGCCGAGCAGCAGGGCGTCGGAGGCCTTGTTCTCCGCATCGGCCAGGCGCTCGACGGTGGCGACGTCGGCCGGCGCCACGGTCAGCTCGGCGTCCTTGTCGCCCGCCGCCACGGCGCGGCGCGCCATCTCGTCGCGGACCGGCGCGAACTCGCCGGCGCCGTCCGGCGCCTTGCGCTCTTCCTTGATCAGCGCATCCAACGCCGGGCGCGGCAGCACGTCCAGGGCCTTCTGCATGCTGGCCAGCCGTTCGGCCGGGTTGTCGCAATTGGCCAGCACGTAGCGGTAGGCGTCGACGGCGCGCTGCTGGCGGTCGGTGCGCGCGAAGGCGTCGGCCACCCGCCAGAGCACGTCGACCTCGCTGCAGGTCAACAGGCTCGGATTGGCCGAGCCGACACGGATGACGGTTTCGTACTGCTTGAGGTTCGACGCGTTGACCAGCTGCTCGCGGGACTCGGCCAGCGCCAGCCGCTGCAGGAGGTCCTCAGGCACCACCCAGGCAGGCTCGGCGGCCTGGCGGTCGGCGATGGCCTTGCGAACCTCGGCCAGCTTGCCCTCGGCGTAGAGCGACCACATGCGGTCGAGCTGGGGATCGCCCGCCGACGTCCCTTCGAGCGGGTTCGCCGGCGGCTCCCAGCCGGGGTACAGCGCCCTCAGGCGGGCGATCTCGATCTCGAGGCGGCGCTTGTCGCCCTGGCGGGCGAAGTAGCGAAGGGCCGATTCGTCGACGTCGGGGCGGGCCGGGCGGGCGGCGGCCGGCTTGCCGGCGTCGGGGCTCGTCTGGGCCGGCGCGGGTGCCGGCGCCTGAACCACCTCCGGGGCGCGCAGCGTCGGGGCGGTGGACAAGAGCCCGTCGGCCGGCTGGTGGCGCGGCTCCACGAACTGCTTGTAGCCGAGGAAGCCGGCGGTGATCGCGGTGGCGCCCGCGAGGAGGAGGGTCGGGAGCCTCATAGGCACTCCGGATGCTTCTCGGCAGCGAAGGCCAGGGCCAGAAGATGCAGCGTCGAAGGGTAGTAGACGCTGGGCTGGAAGGCGGCAAGGTCGGCCGGCATCTTCTTGCCGTCGACCACGCAGGCGATGAGCGCCGGGATGGCGCGGTAGCCGGCCTCGGCAAGCGCCGCCTTGTCGGCCCCGGTGTCGAGGTCGACGATGTGGACGTTGCCGTCGCTGCCCTGCATGCCGGCGGCGAGCGCGGTCAGCAAAGCAGGATCCTCGGTGCCGGCGCGCACCAGGTAGAGCGGGATGCGCAACGCGTTGTAGCCGAACTCCTCCGCGAAGCCGTCGGCAGGGCGCGGCCGCGTCTTGAGCGAAAGCCAGTCCGGCGGCAGCTTGCGCGGCGAGAAGCGCGCCCGCTCGATGAGCGCACGGCCGTCGTCGGCGATACGCTTCCAATCGGTATCCGGGGCGACGCGGGCGAGCTCCGGAAAGGCCTCGAAGACCAAGTAGGACAGGTTCACCACCGGGCCGTCCTTGCGGTCGCCGGGACCAAAGCCGGCGGCGGCGGGCATCAAGAGCTTGCGGCCCTGCTGCTCGGCGACGGCCTCCTTGCCCACCGCATCGGCGATGGTCGAGGCGGCCTGGGTCAGGTCGTCGCGGTCCCAGGCGGTGCCGGCGCGGGCAAGCGCATAGGCGATCAAAATGTCGCCGTCGCTGGCGTTGTTGAGGTCGGTAACGCGCGGCTGGGCGTTGGGGTCCCATTTCCAGGCCGCGAGCCCGTCGTCGCGCAGCAACAGCTCGGTGCGGGTGAACGACCAGATCTGCTCGAAATCGGCGCGGTTGTCGGCCAGAAAAGCGAGCAGCAAACCGTAGCCCTGGCCTTCGCTGTGGCTGATGCCGCCATTGCCGTCGTCGACCACGCGGCCGCTCGGATCGACGAACTTGGCCTTGTAGGCGTCCCAGTCGGCAGCGCGGATCATGCCTGCAGCCTTGGCGGGCGCGAACAGAAACAGCAAGGCGAGCGCGGTGCATGCAAGGCGGCAAACGGCTGTGCGCGGGCTCATCAATTGCGCCTCCCCAGCGTGGTCAGCAGCGCCGATGTCGCGACGCCGAGCATGGTGCACAGCGCAAACAGCGAGGCGGAATAGGACAGGATGTTGGCGGAGAGCCAATTGGCGGCGATCATCCGGTAGTTGGCCAGCGAAAAGGGCTGCGTCTCGAAAAAGGCGACGCGCGACACCGGAACGTTGGTGATTTCGCCGGTAGCGCCTTCCAGGGTGGCGATGCGCCCGTCCAGCCGTCGCCACAGCTCCTGCCCGGCCAAGACGCGCATCGAGGCCGACAGCTCGGTCGCGCTCGGCGCCGCCAGCACCGTCCAGGTGCCGCCGAAGCCGGGGCTGCTGCCCTGCGCGAGCAGCAAGGTGGCCTCGCCGCCGGGCAGGAAATCGGCCGTGTCGCTCGGCGTGATGCGCAGAGAGCTCAGCGAAATGTCGAAATTGCGGGTCAGCCAATCCTCCAGCACGCTGACCTGGCCGCGCCAGCCGCGTCCCTTCAGCTCGTCGCGCCAGCGGTCGAAGGTGGCTTCCGTGTCGGGGCGAGGCATGGCGTCGCGCTCGGCGACCGCCTCGCCCCAGGCGGTGCGGCTCGTCTCGTCGACGCCGATCTGCCCGAGCAAGCCCTGCGGCATCTGCCCGACGGGGCCGACGAAGAGGGCGTCGCGCTCGCCGATCGAGCCCGGATTGGCGACCATCTCGATGGGGATCGGACGGCCGGCACCGATCGACAGCTTGGCCAGCAAGGTGGTGGCCGCCGACAGCGAATCGGCATCGTTGCCGACCACCAGCGGCACCGTGGCGGTCCGGTTGTAAGGGAAGCCGGTGCCGGCGAACGCCGATAGATTGGGTCGCTGGCCGATCCTGGCAAAGCGCGGCACCGAGAATTCGGAGGTGTCGAACAGCGCGAAGCGGGCGGTGTCGCTGGTGGTGGCGCCGGCGGCGCAGGCGGCATCCTCGCGGGTGAGCAGCACAGCCTCGACGGCAATCACGTTCACGCCCGGACGGAAGTGCCGCATGGTGACCCCGATGGGCAGATGCCGCAGGATGCTGCCGCCGCCGGTGGTGATCGGCATGGTTGCCGCGATGTTGTCGTTGACGTAGACGTCGATATGGCTGCCCGGCAGCACGGCGCTCGAATAGGCGGCATCGAGCAAAAGGGTCGCCTCGCCATAGGCGGCGGCGTAGAAGTCGGAGGGCACGCCGATCGTGAAGTCGGTGCGGAAGCGGCGCCCGGCGAACTCCTGCGTGGCGACACCGACCTGACCGAGCGTCAGGTGGCCGCCGTCGATCAGGAACGGCGTGTCCGGCGCATGCCAGAATTGCGTGGCCAGCACCGAGCGCGGAACGTCGGCAGGGCGGTCCACCGGCGCCACCAGGCTCTCGACGGCGCCTTCCAGGGCCTGCCATGAGGGGCCGACGACGACCAGCGTGCCGGGGCCGAAGCGCGGATCGTCGACGAATTGGACGATGGCCGACGAGGCGGCGCCTTCGGGAATCTCGGCGATGACGCCGCGCAGCTCCGCGGCGGTTCCGACCACCACCGTCTGCACGCCGGGCTCCGGCTTGGGGGCGCTCTCGCGGTCGATGCGGAAGGCCTGCGTGGGCGTGCCCGCCAGCAGCGCCAGGCCCTCGCTCAGCTTGACCAGAAGGGGTGTGCCGGTGGTCTCGTCGAGCGCCGGAACGACGAGGTTGAAGCCGGTGCGCCCCTCGGAGTCGACGCCGACCGCCCTGAGGTCGTCGAGCCGCGTGGGTCGGGCGGCGGCCGGATCGTCGAAGGCCAGGAAGGTGAGCGCCGGATCGATGTCGGTCCACAAATCGTAGGTGGACTGGATGGTGCAGTCCGTGCGGTGTCGCTGGCTGGCCGCCATGGTGACCGAATTGATGCCGGGGCGAAGCACGTTGGCCGGCACCTTGGCGCCCACTTCGGTGACGTCGTCGGGCGAGCGCAAGCGCTCGGCCATCACCTCAATCCCGTTGATCGAGACGCGCAGCCGCGAGGCCTCGGGCGCGACGAAGATCGAGCTCTGGTAGCCGAGCGACAGGCTGGCGGGCGAGGCCGCCTGCTCGGGCGTCAGGTAGATCGCCCAGGAGCGCTCCGCCACCTCGCCGCCGAGCACGAACTCCTCGGCGGGGATGAGAAAGCGGCGCGGCCTTGCGGCGGGCGCCGCGGTTGCGGCCGCCTGGGGTGCGGCGGGCGCTGCAGCCGGCGGCGGAGCAGGGGCCGCGGCTGGGGTCTCCGTGGGTGCGGCAGGAGGCTCCGGTGCAACTGCGGGGGGCGCGGCAGGGGTGGTCGCCTGGGGCTGGGCCGGGGTGGCCTGCGGCGCGTTCGGGGCGGCTTGCGGCGCTGGCGCGGACGGCCGTTCGGGCGCCATGTCGAAGGGCACCGGCTGCGCCAATGCCGGGCCGGCCAGCCCCGCAAGCATCAGGGCGACGATGGCGAGGCGCCCGATCATCGCGCCGGCGCCAGGCGCGTGTCGGCGGCGGGACGCTGGCTGCCGCGCAGGCTGCGCACCAGATAGACGAGGCCGCGATAGGTCTGGAACAGCGCCAGGCCGAAGAACCAGACGGTGCCCCTCACCAGGCCGGGGTTGCCGCGCCGCGACAGCTGGAACTGGGTCCACTGGGCGGAGTTGGCGAAGACCAGGTCGGCGACCAGGCGGTGGTGCGAGGCCTCGATGGCCTCGTAGCTGCAGCCGACGGAGATCGACTGGCCATCCTGCTCCATGTTGCGGACGGCGACCGGCAGGACGCCCTTCTCGGTCGTGCCATAGGGCGTGAAGCGGATGGAGGCGTGCTGCTGGACGGCGAGCTTCGCGGCATCCTTGGCGGCGAGCTGGATGCGGGCGCCGTGGACGGAGACGTCCATGATCGTGCCGGCCACCCAGTTGTCGCCGATGCGGAACTCGCAGCGGCGGCTGACCTTGACGCGACGGGTCGCGGTGCGGGCGCCGCGTTCCGAGACGACGCCCAGAGCGGCACCGGCCATCACCAGGTTGAGCAGGTTCCAGCCGCCGACGACGATGGTGACGTCGGAGGTGAAGGGCTCGGTGTAGACGCGGTAGACCGTCATGGCGACGCCCACCAAAAGCACCGCGAAGATGACGAAGAAGGGCGTGCTGATCTCCGACAGGCGGCTGACGCCGATCGACTCGTCCTTGGCGGTGACCTTGAAGGTCGGCTTGCGCGGGTTGAAGATCACCGACACCACGGCCGGCAGCAAGTGGATGGTCTGCACATATTCGTAGAGCTCGGAGATCCACGGCCAGCGGAAGGCGCCGTAGAGGTAGTTCTGCATCATCAGGTTCACGAGCATGTAGCTCAGCGTGTAGGCCATGAACTCGCCGCCCGAGGCGTTGAAGATCTCCAGGTCGAGGAACAGGTAGAAGAGCGGCGCGATCAGGAAGATGGCGCGCGGGAACGGGAACAGCCAGAACAGCGTCGACGACATGTAGCAAAGCCGCTGCGGCAAGGTGAGACCGCGCTTGAACAGCGGCATGCGGAAGCGAAGGATCTGCATCATGCCCTGCGCCCAGCGGCTGCGCTGGCCGATGAAGGACGCGAAGGTGGCCGGCTGGAGGCCGGCGATCAGCGGCTTGTCGACATAGATGCTGTCCCAGCCGCGGGAATGCAGCTCCACGGCGGTCTCGCAGTCCTCGGTGATGGAGATGCCGCTGAAGCCGCCGGTTTCGTTGAGCGCCTTGCGGTTGAGCAGCGCCGCCGAGCCGCAGAAGAAGGCGGCGTTCCATTTGTCCAGCCCGCGCTGGATGATGCCGTAGAACATCTCGTTCTCCGACGGCATGCGCTCGAAAGTCCTGAGGTTGCGCTCCAGCGGGTCGGGATTGAGGAAGAAGTGCGGGGTCTGGACGAGGAACAGCCGGGGGTTCTCCGCGTAGAAGCCGACCGTCTCCTTCAGGAAGTCGCGCGCCGGCGCGTGGTCGGCGTCGAACACCGCGATCAGCGAGCCGGTGGAGTGCGCCATGCCGTTGTTGAGGTTGCCGGCCTTGGCATGCTCGTTGCGCTCGCGGGTGAGGTAGTTCACGCCAAGGCTGGCGCAGAGCCGCTGCAGCTCCTGGTGGCGCTCCTCGGCGGCGATGGCGTCGGCCACCTTGTCGGAGTTGCGCTTCTGCACGGTGCCGCCGTCGTCGAGCAGCCAGACCGCCAGCTTTTCGGGCGGATAGTCCATGGCGCTGGCCGCCGCCATGGTGTTGGCGAGCAGGTAGGCCTCCTCGTTGTAGGTGGGGATGAAGACGTCGACGGTCGGCAGTTCGTCGTCCTTGGCCTCGCTGGCGCGCGAGGGCCGCGGCGGCAAGGGCATGGCCACCACGAACAGGCTGAGCGCCAGCATCATGACGCTGTACATCTCGGCCGAATAGAGCAGGAAGCCGGGAATGAAGTTTTCCGGCTGGTTGATCGGCGGCAGCGTGCTGGTGGTGCGCCAATACACGTAGCGCAGCACGATCGAGGTGCCGAAGGCGAGCGAGATCAGCCGCCAGATGCCGTCGGGCTTGAGCAGCTTCAGCACCATCATGGTGAGAACCACCACGAAGCCGGCGATGAGCTGGGCCTGCAGGCTGATCGGCAGGGTGATCAACAGGATGACGACGGCCGACATCAGGGCCCACAGAAGCACTGCCACGATCTTATTCAATGCCGTCCGGCCTCCGCAGCCATGCACGTCCCCCGGCCTGCCCCCCAACGCATGGCGGCCGCGCTTCGTTGCCAGTCGATCAGCATACCGCACTCCCCTCGGGACAAGGCGGTGGCGGCACGATGACGGGTGGCCCGGCCGGCCGCGCGGCCGGCGCCAGAGTGCGCACCGGTCCGCTGCCGGGCGGTGGCGGCACCAGCGGGCCTACCGGCTCGGGCAGCGGCTCCTGGACGGGTGCGGCGCGCGGTGCCGCGGCGCGTGGCGCGGCGACGCGGCGCACCGGGGCCGGCGTCGGGCCGGTCACCGGCTGGAAGCCGCGACCGTCGGCCGGGTAGACCGGCGCGCCGAGCCCGCCCAGCGTGGCCGACGGCGCAGGCGGCGCGCCATAGGGGTTCCACTGCAGGTCGTTGAAGAAGGCATTGACCGAGAGGCCGTACATCACCGCCAGCAGCCGCTCTTCCGACTGCCGCGAGTCGCAGAGCCGGAGGCGGATGGAGATCGAGCCCCTGTTGCGGATGAGGGTGGTCTGGCCGGCAGCCTGGATCCTCTGCCAGGCGTAGATGCAGACGTCGCCGGAAGCGGCGCGGCCGGCGGCATAGCCGAACGGTCCGTAGCGGTTCTGCACGTAGAAGGGCGAGCGGCCCATGTTCACACCCGGGAAGGCCTTGCGCATGTCGGAGGCGATGGAGGCGGCCGAGATCGGCCGGTCGGGCAGCGCGGACTGGCCGCCGGCGCCGAAGCGCACCGGCCCGACGAGGCGCACGGCGATGGCGTTCTGCCCGGCCACGCGCGACGCCGTCGACAGCGCGATGTCCTGGGAAACGCCGTTGACGAAACGTTGCTCGACGATGCCGACGATGGCAGGGCCACCGGGCGGCGGCACGACGAAGGCCGTGTGGGGCTCAACCGCCTGCACGGCGCCGGTGGTCTCCGGCAGGCCGCTGCCGGTGCCGCAGCCCGCGACGGCCAGCAGCACGACAGCAACCGGCCAGCGCGCCAGGCGGCTTGCGAGCGGTTCGGCCGGTCGGCCGGGCATGCCGCGGATGGCGTCGCGCGGTTGAGCTGGCAGTCTTTGAATCATATGTGACCAATATGAGAATCGCTACTGATGTCGAACGTTCCGCCGGCGAGCCGCTTGTTTTCCAAAGGAAATCAGGCGTTTTGCCGTGCAACGTTCTATGGCCCATTCTGTTTCCGAGGTCTTATCGTGGGACACATGACTTCTCGGCATCGTTAATGAAAGCCGATCATAGCAGGTCAAAATGAATGATGGGGGTTTGTGTGGACTCAGGTTGGCTGTGGCTCACCGGCCGCAGCAATCTGCCCCGGAATGAGCGACGCTGAGGGCTTCGCAGCCCCGATCACCTCGAACACCTCCAGGGCCTGCGCCCGTCCCTTGGCGTGAGCGTCGCCGAGCGGCCGGAAGCGGATGGCATCGCCACACGCCTCGTAGACCGCACGGCTGGCCAGGATGGTGGTGCCGAAGACCTTGTTCATGCCTTCCAAGCGGGAGGCGACGTTCACCGTGTCGCCCATGGCGGTGTATTGCAGCCGCTCGCGGGCGCCGACGCTGCCGACGACCGCGGCGCCGCTGTGGATGCCGTAGCGGGTGCGGAACTCGGGCTGGCCGCGCGCCGCCTGGGCGCGGTTGAAGTCGCACAGGCGCCGCTCGACCTCCAGCGCGGCAAGGCAGGCATGCTCGGCGTGGCGCTGGTCGGCGACGGGGGCGTTCCACATGGCGAACACGGAGTCGCCGAGGAACTGGATGATGGTGCCGTTGTGCCTGTCGACCACTTCGCTGAAAATGTCGAAATAATCCGCCAGCATGGTGACGACGTCCTCCGGCGCGTTCTGCTCGCTGATGGTGGTGAAGTCGTAGATGTCGGTGAACAGCGCCGTGACCTCCTGGCGCCAGGCGGCGCGGCCGCCGAAATGGCCGGCCTCGATGCCCTTGCGCACCAGCTCGCGCGGCACGTAGAGGGCAAAGGTGAAGATGGCGTCGCGGGCGCGGTTCATGGCGCCGCCGAGGGTGGAGATCTCGGTGACCCGCGAGGGGACCTGGATGGGCGTCGTGAAGTCGAGGTCCTGCAGGCGGCGGGCGCTGGCGGTCAGCTGGTGCAGGGAGCGGGTGATCAGGCGCGCCATGATGACGACGCACAAAATGCCCAGCGCAACCACCAGCGAGGAGATCGCCAGCCGCTGCAGCAGCGCCCGGTTGGCGTCGGCCATCAGCTCGTCGAGCGGCGCGGCCACCACGACGCGGTGGCCGTTGAACATCAGCGCGCTGTCGATCGGCGCCACGGCGACCAGGAAGCTGCGGCCGTCGGCATCGACGAAGAAGGGCGTCCCGACAGGCATGCCGGTGGCGCGGATGGCGCGCAGCAGCGGGTCGCCGACGGCGGCTGCGCCCGCGTCGCGCTCCTTGTGGGCGGCCAGCATGCGGCGCATCAGCGCCTTGTCGGAGTGGATGATCGGCGTGCCGGCCTGGTCGACGATGAAGGCGGCGGTGTCGCCGGTCATGCGCTCGGCGGCGAGGAAGCCGGTGAGCGTGTCGAGGACGACATCGGCGCCGATGACGACATCCGGCCTGCTGGACAAGGCCTCGGCGACGGTCATGCCGAGGGCGCCCGACGTGGCCATCTCATAGGGGCCGACCGAGATCGGGTCGTTCTCGCCGCGGGCGGCCTGGTACCACGGTCGGCGCCGCGGATCATAGGCGGCGGGGCCGGTCTCGCGCTCGGCCAGGAGGTTGCCTGCGGCATCGAGGAACATGACCCGGTTGAGGCGCCCGCCGGCGCCGTCGGGAACGATCATGCGGACCGCGTCGCGCGCCTCGGCGGGGGCGTCGAGCGCCTTGCGCCAGGCGGTGTTGTCGAGGTCGACCATGTGGAAAAAGGAGCCGTCGGGGTAACCCGCATAGACGCCGTCGAGATGCGGCGAGCGGGCGAGGCCCTCGCGCAGGAAGGCGACCTTGTCGTCGACCCGCTGCGGCGGCGGCACGCCGAAGGCGTTGGGGATGGTGGCGAGCAGGCCGACCAGGGTCACGGTGTCGCCGGACAGCACGCCGATGCGGTCGACGAGCCGCTCGGAGAAGACCCGCATGGCGTCGCGTGCGTCGTCATAGGCGGCATTGCGGGCGCGGACGTAGTCGTAGCCCACCAGGGCCACCGACACGGCGAGCAGCATGACGATCATGGCGGCGCTGAGCAGCGTGCGGAGCGGCCGCTTCCAGGACCTGTCTTCGGCTGCCGGCGGTGGCGCCGCGCTCTCCTCAGGCTGGCTCACGTGTCAGTCCTTCGCTTCCCCCAAGGATGCGAAGACTAGCCCTTCCAGCGCGGTTCCGCGAGCGGCGGCGCGGCTCGTCGACTCGGGACGTGCAGGTCGGGGGTGCGACTGCCGACGAATCGTGAGCAGGCTGGGATCAACCCTTGCGGTTTTTTTCCTCGGCCAGCGTGTTCTCGATGGCGGCGATGTTGAGTTCCAGCTGCGCCACGCGCTGGATGGTGTTGTGGCTCGGCAGGGCCGCCGAGTCGGCCGCAGCATAGATCAACTGCCGCTGTTCGTCCTTGAGCTTTTTTGCCAGTGCTACAAGCTTCTCGCGCATTTCCTCCCCCGCGGTGAACGTCGGCTATAGCCTATCGAACACGCGACCTCAACTCCGCCAAAGGAAGTCCTTCGATCGTGCCAGCTCGTTCGTGGCTGGCACAGTTGGCCCGGAAGACTGATCTTCAAATTACTTGATTGGACAGGCGGTGCGGTCCTCGGCAAGATGAATTGTCCATCGTATGACCATCCATCAACCTCCGTGAACTCGATCGAGGGGGAGTCTCGTCATGGCAAGCTGGCAACCGGATCCGTCATTCTATCCTTCGCCGCGCATGGCGGCAAAGGCGCCGAAGGAAACCCTCGCCTATGTGGCGGCCTTCGATCCCGACCGCAAGCGGCCGGATGCGATCGCGGTGGTCGACGTCGACCCAAAGTCGGCCTCCTACGCCAAGATCGTCGGCCAGGTGGACATGCCGAATGCCGGCGACGAGCTGCACCACTTCGGCTGGAACGCCTGCTCCTCCTGCCTGTGCCCGAACGCGCCGCACCCGCATATGGAGCGCCGCTACCTGGTGGTGCCGGGGCTGCGCTCCTCGCGCATCCACATCATCGACACCAAGCCGGATCCGAAGAGCCCGAAGATCGTCCGCGTGATCGAACCCGAAGAGATCGCCGAGAAGGCCGGCTACAGCCGCATCCACACCACCCATTGCGGGCCGGAAGGCATCTATGTGAACGCGCTCGGCAACGCCGAAGGCAAGGGGCCGGGCGGCATCTTCCTGCTCGATCCGGAAAGCTTCGACGTGCTCGGCCAGTGGGAGATCGACCGCGGGCCACAGAAGCTGGCTTACGATTTCTGGTGGCATCTCGGCCAGGACACGATGATCACCAGCGAGTGGGGCACGCCCGACACGTTCGAGAACGGCCTGGTGCCGGAAGTCCTCCTGGGCAGCAAATACGGCCGGCGGCTGCATTTCTGGGACCTCCACAAGCGCAAGCACCTGCAGGAGATCGACCTGGGCGAGGAGCACCAGCTGGTGTTCGAGCTCAGGCCGGCGCACGACCCCACCAAGGCCTACGGCTTCGTCGGCTGCGTCATCAGCCTCAAGGACCTGTCGTCGTCGATCTGGACCTGGTACCGGGACGGCTCGAAATGGGCGGTCAAGAAGGTAATCGAGATTCCGGCGGAACCGGCCGAGGCGGACGTGCTGCCGCCGCTGCTGCAAGGCTTCAAGGCGGTGCCGCCGCTGGTCACCGACATCGACCTGTCGATGGACGACCGCTTCCTCTATGTCTCCTGCTGGGGGACCGGCGACATGATCCAGTACGACGTCTCCGATCCGTTCAAGCCGAAGGAGACCGGGCGGGTGAGGATCGGCGGCATCGTGTCGCGCGCCACTCATCCGGGGGCCAAGAACGGCGCGCTGAACGGCGGCCCGCAGATGGTGGAGATCAGCCGTGACGGGCGGCGCGTCTATTTCACCAACTCGCTCTACGGCCCGATCGACCCGCAGTTCTACCCCGAAGGGCTGGACGGCTGGATGGTCAAGCTGGACGTCGGCGAGAATGGCGGCATCGCCTTCGACGACAAGTTCTTCGTCGACTGGCCGAAGGGCCACCGGCCGCACCAGGTGCGGCTGGAAGGCGGCGACTGCTCGTCGGATTCCTACTGCTACCCGTGAGGGCATGAGCGGCCTGTCGCCCTGGCTCGCTTTGGCCGGCCTCGGCGCGTTCCACGGCCTCAACCCGGCCATGGGGTGGCTGTTCGCGGTGGCGCTCGGACTGCACCGCAACTCCGAGCGCACCACGGTGCTTTCGGTGCTGCCGATCGCCGCCGGCCACATGGTGTCGGTGGCCGTCGTGGCGCTGGCGGTCGTGCTGGCCGGGCTGGTGGTGCCGGAGCGTCCGCTGCGGATCGCCTGCGGGCTGGCGCTGATCGGTTTTGCGCTCCAGCATATGCTGCGCGGGCACCGGCGGCGCGTCCGCGTCGGCATGACCACCGGAATGGCCGGGCTGGCCGCCTGGTCGTTCCTGATGGCGACGGCGCACGGCGCGGGCCTGATGCTGGTGCCGGTGCTGATCCCGCTGTGCCTGGCCGGTGCGCCCGGCGCCGCGCTCACCGCCTCCGGTTCGCTGCCGGTGGCGCTCGCGGCAATCGGCACGCACACGCTGGCCATGCTGCTGGTGACGCTGTGCGTCGCCGTCGCGGTCTACCGGTGGTTTGGGCTGGCGTTTCTGCGCCGCGGCTGGATCAATGTCGACCTGATCTGGACGGGAGCGCTGATCGTCACCGGGCTGATCCTGATTTTGTAGCCGCGGGCGAGCGGCACATCTGTTCCCCTGGCCGGCGCTGCCGTATTAGATGCGGCTGAAGAAGCGGCGCCGGGCGGCGATGCAGGTGCCGCGCAAGGAGGCTCCCCATGGCTAAAGCGCTTGTCCTCGAACGACAAAAAGAGCTGCGGCTGCGCGACATCGACCTGCCGCTCGTGCCCGGGCCGGACGAGGTCAAGATCCGGATCCACACGGTGGGTATCTGCGGCTCCGACGTCCATTACTACACCCATGGCCGCATCGGGCCGTTCGTGGTCGAGAGGCCGATGGTGCTCGGCCACGAGGCCGCCGGCACCGTTGTCGAGGTGGGCGCCGGCGTCCGCCATCTGTCGGTGGGCGAGCGTGTGTGCATGGAGCCGGGCGTCCCCGACCCCCAGTCGCGGGCAAGCCGGCTCGGCCTCTACAACATCGACCCGGCGGTCACCTTCTGGGCGACGCCGCCAGTGCATGGCGTGCTGACGCCCTTCGTGGTGCATCCGGCTGCCTACACCTACAAATTGCCCGACCAGGTAAGCTTTGCCGAGGGCGCCATGGTCGAGCCCTTCGCGGTCGGCATGCAGGCCGCCCACAAGGCGCGGATCGCGCCGGGCGACACGGCGGTGGTGCTGGGCGCCGGGCCGATCGGCATCATGGTGGCGATCGCCGCGCTGGCCGGCGGCTGCGCCCGCGCCATCGTGGCTGACCTCGCGCAACCCAAGCTCGACATCGCCGCGCGATACCAGGGCGTCGTGCCGGTCAACATCCGGGAGACGAATCTGGTGGAGGAGGTGCGGCGGCTGACGGACGACTGGGGCGCCGACGTGGTGTTCGAATGCTCCGGCGCCAGCAAGGCATGGGAAACGGTCCTCGACCTCGTCCGGCCGGGCGGGGCGATCGTGGCGGTCGGCCTGCCGCAAGGCCCGGTCCCCCTCGACGTCTCGGCCGCCACCACCAAGGAAGCGCGGATCGAGACGGTGTTCCGCTACGCCCATCAGTACGAGCGGGCGATCGCGCTGTTTGCCTCGGGCCGGGTCGACCTCAAGCCGCTGATCTCGGAGACCTTCCCGTTCGAGCTGTCGGTCGAGGCGTTCGACCGCGCGGTCGAGGCGCGACCGACCGACGTCAAGCTGCAGATCCGCGTCGCAGAATGAGGATGGAGCAGCGCATGCCCCACCCGCGCACGGTCGACGAGATCGACACGCCGGCCGTGCTCGTCGACGTCGACCGAGCGGAGGCCAACATCCGCCGCGCGCAGGCCTATGCCGATGCCGCCGGGCTCGCGCTCAGGCCGCACATCAAGACGCACAAGCTGCCCTTCTTCGCCCGCCGGCAGGTCGCGGCGGGCGCGGTTGGCATCACCTGCCAGAAGATCGGCGAGGCGGAGGTGATGGCCGATGCCGGCCTCACGGACATCTTCCTGCCCTACAACATCCTCGGGCGGCAGAAGCTCGAGCGGCTGGCGACGCTGCACCGCCGGGCGACCCTTTCGGTCACCGCGGACAATGCGGCGACGGTGGCGGGGCTTGCGGAGGCCTTTGCCGACACCGGCCGCCGGCTTCCCGTGCTCGTCGAATGCGACACGGGCATGGGTCGCTGCGGCGTGCAGGACGAAGCCGAAGCCGTGGCCCTGGCACGCCGGATCGCGGCGGCGCCGGGCCTCTCCTTCGGTGGGCTGATGACCTACCCGCCGGCCGGCCGCGCGGCCGAGGCGAATGCCCGACTCGCCGCGTCGCGGGATGCGCTCGCCGCCGCCGGGCTTTCGTGCGACCGGATCTCCAGCGGCGGCACCCCCGACCTGTGGCAGGCCGGAGAGGCCACGCCGGCCACCGAGTACCGGCCGGGCACGTACATCTACCTCGACCGCGACCAGCTGGCGCGCGGCGTCGGAACGCCGGCAGACTGCGCGCTGACGGTGCTTTCCACCGTGGTCAGCCGGCCGACCGCAACGCGGGCGATCCTCGACGCGGGCTCCAAGGCCCTCTCCAGCGATACCGGCGGCCAGCCCGACTTCGGCGCGCTGGCCGGCCTCGATGGCGCCAGGCTGACCGGTCTCAGCGAAGAGCACGGATGGGTGACGCTGCCGGCCGACCAGGCGCTGGCGGTCGGCGACCGCGTGCGGGTGCTGCCCAATCATGCCTGCGTGGTGTCCAACCTGTTCGACGTGGTCCACCTGATCTCGGGCGAGACGGTGGTGGACGTCCTGCCGGTCGCAGCGCGCGGGCGCATGGCGTAGTCGGCCGCGGCCGGAACCAAATCCGAAGTGGGGCGTTTGGGGCTCGTCACCAATCCTGTAGATGATCTCCTCCCACCCGGCCCGCTCAGTGCGCGCCGGGTTCTTTTTGGGCGGCTGCATAGGCAGTCTTGCTCATACCGCCGGGGCGGCGATCGGCGCATGATCTGCCTGCCTGCGGTTCGCCTTTTTCGCGACAGACGAGCCGCATGGCTAGCCGGCGGGCGCGCGGGATGCTTTCAACGAAGCAGGTCGTCCGCCGGCCACGCTGCGGCCAGGCGGGCGACGGCGGCGGATTGACAGCGAGGCGCGTCGGCGGTCGGATGCCGCAGATGGACCCCGCTGCCAACGCCACCCAGGCGTCCATGACCGGCGAGCGCCTCGACCGGCGCCGCCTGCTCCTCGGCCTCGCCGGGGCCGCCTGCGGCCAAATGCTGCCGTTTCGCGTCACGTCGGCCGCCGCGGGCGGGGCGACCGACGCGACCTTCCTGTTCACCAACGACATCCATGCCTGCCGCATGGGCAGCGGCCTGTCGCCGTCCTGCCAGCAGGAAGGCAAGACCGACGCCCACCTTTTGCGTCACGTGGCGGCGCTCAACCGCATCTCGCAGGAGGTCTGGCCGGAGCGGATCGGGGGCGCGGCCAGTGGCCTGGCCGGCGCCGGCACGCCGATCGCCCCGCCGCTCGGCCTGGTGGTGGGCGGCGACATGACCGACGATGGCGGCGGCCAGACCGCGCTGCCGGGCGAAGGCACGCAGCTGCAGCAGTTCAGCCAGCGCTACCAGCGCGGCCTGGCGCCGGACAGCGTGACCATGCCGGTCTATGCGGGGCTCGGCAACCACGACCTCGACCAGGACGGGCCGACCGGCCATGTCGACTGGTATCGCCGCGAGCTCCGCGACTACGTCGAGCTCAACCACCGGCAGAGCGTGTTCTTCAAGCCGCCGGTGCCGGCCGACAGCTACGACATCGGCTCTGACTGCTATTCCTGGAACTGGGGCGGGCTGCACCTGGTGCAGACGCATCGTTTCGCAGGCGACACCAAGAAAGGTGCGCCGAGCAGCCTGCGATGGCTCGCCGACGATCTGTCGCAGAACGCCGGAGACGGGCGCCCGGTGATCCTGTTCCAGCACTATGGCTGGGACGCCTTCTCGATCGAGCGCTGGGACCCCGCCGCCCGGCGCTTCGACGACCGCGGGCGCGGCAACCCCCACTGGTGGAGCGCGGCCGAACGGCGCGCCTTGCTCGACCTCGTCTCGGGCTACAACCTGATCGGCATCTTCCACGGCCACGAGCACGTGACGCCGATGATCTACCGGCGCGACGGGCTCGACCTGTTCAAGCCCAAGGCCGCCTATCTCGGCGGCTTCGCCGTCGTGCGGGTGACCGATACCGCCATGGACGTGGTGCTCGCCGAAGCGGCGGACGACGCCGGAGCGATCCTCTTCACGCACGGGTTCAGCAAGCCTATCGCCTGGCGCAAAGGGCGGTGAGCCGAGAACGAAACGAATTTGGCAACAATCGAAAGGATCTGGAAATAAAAGCGCGCCCTTCGCGACATTCCCCGGAAACATCGGGGGCCGAGCATGCCCGGCCGTCAACGCGTCTGACGACTGGAGGATGTCATGGGCGAGCCCATCATCAGAATTCGCCGCGCCACCGAGCTCGACGAGAAGGCCATCCGGCTGCTGGTCCGCGGCGAGCGGCTCAACCCGATGGACCTCGATTGGCCGAACTTCATCGTGGCCGCGGAAGGCGACGCGGTCGTCGGGGCGGTGCAGATGCGCCAGCACTCCGACGGCTCGCGCGAGCTGGGGTCGCTGGTCGTGAGCCAGGGCTCGCGCGGGCGCGGCATCGCCCGGCGGCTGATCGAAGCGCTGCTGGCGGCCGAGCACGAGCCGGTCTGGTTGATCACCAGCGAGGCCTTTGCTGCGACCTTCGCGCGCTGGGGCTTCCAGCCTGTCGAGGCCGGTGCGGCGCCGGTGAAGGTGCGGCTCAACCACCGGCTGGGCAGCCTGGCCGGGCTGCTGTCGCTCGTCATGGGGCGGCCGCGGCGCCGGCTGGTGATCCTGGAGCGCCTGCCTCGCCAGGCCATACGCCCGACAAGGCGGAGTGCGCGCATGGAAGCGGCCGCGGCCGGCGGCCGTTGACAGACGGCCGCAGCCATCCTCTCCTTTGGCGAGGCGGCTGCCTGAAGCCGCCACAACCGGGAGGACCGCCGCCGTGACCAGCACCACCAGCAATCCGTTGGGCATCCACGCCCTCGTGTGGATCGGGGACATGTCGCCCCGGTCGATCGAGCTCGCGGTCGGCCGCACGGTCGAGACCGGCTACGACCTGCTCGAGCTGTCGCTGCACGACCTCGACGCGCTCGACGTCGCCCATGCCCGGACGACGCTGGACAATGCCGGCCTGAAGGTCGCCTGCTCGCGTGGGCTGGCCTTCGACGCCGACGTGTCCAGCGAGGACACGGCGGTGGTGGAGCGCGGCGCCAAGCTGTTGAAGGCGTCGCTCGACGTGACGGCAGCGCTCGGCGGACGGGTGCTGACGGGGGCGCTCTTCAGCGCGCTCGGCAAATACGACCGGCCGGTGAGCGAGCGCGGGCGCGCCAATGCCGTCGCGGTGCTTCGCGACCTCGCCGGCGACGCGGAGAAGCTCGGGGTCGTGCTCGGCCTGGAGGTCTGCAACCGCTACGAGACGCATGTCGTCAACACCGCGCGCCAGGCCCTGGCGCTCGCCGACGACATCGGGGCGGACAATGTGATGATCCACCTCGACACCTACCACATGAACATCGAGGAGGACGACCTTGTGCGTCCCTTGCACGAGGTCGGGGCGCGGCTGGGCTACGTGCATATCGGGGAGAACCACCGCGGCCTGCTGGGCTCGGGCCACATCGATTTCACCGGCTTCTTCCATGCGCTCGACGACATCGGCTACCGCGGCCCGATCACCTTCGAGTCGTTCTCCTCGGCCGTGGTGGCGCCCAACCTGTCCTACAACCTGGCGATCTGGCGCGACCTGTGGACGGATGGCGGCGCCATCGCGCTGCATGCCCACCGCTTCACAACGGCGATGATCGAGGCGGCGCAGGCCCGCCCGAGCTCCGGTCGGCGCCGCTGACCGACGGCGCGGCACGCGCTCCTACTGCACTGCGCGGCGCTCGAGGATCTGGCGCCGATGCGCCATCGGCGATTGATTGAGCCAGCGGCGGCAGGCATGGCTGAAGGCGCTCGGCTGGTGGAAGCCGAGCAGCCAGGCGATCCGGCTGATCGGCATGCGCGGGTCCTCGAGGTAGCGCACCGCCAGGTCCCGCCTGAGGCCGTCGAGGATCTGGTCGAAGGTGGTGCCTTCCTCCTTCAGTCGCCGCGACAGGGTGCGGCGGCTGATCCCCAGCTGGCGCGCCACGCGATCCGACCTGGCTTCGGCGTGCGGCAGCAGCGGCGCGATGGCGTTCTCCACCCGCGTCCGCAGCCGACTGACATTGGTCGGCCGGCCGGCCATCGCTTCCTCGCAGGCCTTGATCATGATCTCGCCCAGATAGGGGTCGGCGACCACCACCTTCTCCTCGAGGAGGGCGTTGGGCAGGGACACCTCGTCGAACGGTGCGCCGAACTCGGGAAGGCAGCCGAAGGCGGTTCTGGCAGGCGACAGATCGCCCTCGCGATGGTGCATGAACGAGACGCGCAAGGGGGTCACGCTGCGGCCGAGAAGCTGCCGGCAGAGCCGCACGAAATACAGCGCCAGCAGCTCGGCCTGCTGGAAATCGAGATGGCGCGGAATGCCGGTGTAGACGATCCTCACGCCATACGCCTCGCCCTTGGCGACGGTGAGGTCGAGGCCGTCATTGGCCACCGCGAGGTAGCGGTCGAGGCGCTGGACGGCCTCGGCGAGCGTCGTCGCCGATGCCGAGACGTAGTAGAGCAGCCCGGTCTCGCGCAGGTCGACCTCGGTCGCCAAGGTGAGGCCGATCCAGTCGTCCTTGAGCTCGTTCGCGGCGAGCTCGAGCAGCGTGACCTGATCGGAGGCGGAAATGCGGTTCTCGTCGAACACCGCCTCATAGGTCAGCCCCGCCTGGCGCAGGATCCTGGCAGGATCGACGCCCCGCTGCTCCAGCAGCCTCACCGCTGCGCGCGCCGCCACCCCTATGCAGGTGGCGGGCTGCGAGAGGTCGTCCTGCATCTTTTCCAGGTCCTTCGGCCCTTCGACACGTCGAGAGGGCACCAAACTATCCATCGACGTCCCCAATCCACAAGCGCCAACCGTCACGCGATGCCGCGACCCGTGGCGGCCGATCGCAAAAGCTTGGCCCCTCGGAGCAAGACTGCGAGGCCAAAGCCGTCGTAGCGCAGAGCCGCAAAGGGCAAGCTTGCGGCGGCGCTTGTCTCGCGACGTCCCGCCGCTGGGGCCGGCGGCGTGCTTCCCGCGAGCACGCCGCCGCGTCCGCGAGGGCATCATGACAGTCTTGAGACCAGCCGACCTCGTCCTCGTCTCGGAGGTGCTCGACGCCGTCTCGATGCCCGGAGACAGCCCCGCCGAGCGCGAAGCCCTGGCGGCGGTGGTGCTCGGCTACCTGGCGATGGGCATCTCCGACAAGGCGGAGCTGATCGAGCTCATCCTGCCGCGCCTCGGCATCGGGCAGATGCGCTGCTGACCTCCGCCGCCATTTCCGGCGGGCTTCGGATCCTGGGTGCCGTTGAAACCGGCGAAGCGGTTCGATGAGGAACCAGCTGGTCGTCCAGAAACGGGCACTTTCTCAGCGTCTGTACTGCTTATCGATCCGTCCAGAAATTTATCTAAGCCGTTCTACTGTGCAAGTCGTTGGCATGTACAGTATACAGCTTCTTAAGTAAATATAGTAGCTGTATTATAACTAAACTCGTTAACGATACTCGACAAAGTTGTCGAGCTTGACGCGAATCTGCCAGCTGAAGTTTAAGATGTTGCTCAATTGCAACGTGGCGTTTTTCCGGCCGATTTCAACTTCCGGGCGCTTCTGACAAAATCGCCGGCAAACTAAGAACAGGCGGGCTGGAAACAGGCACGTCAAAAACGATTCGCCAATTGCATGAAGACACTGGGGAAAAAGACAAAAGAATTCGGTTGGGCGTCTTGGCGAATTCTCTAGAGAAGCTCTTCCGGATTGCGCTTGTTGCGCTCAGCACTTCGACAGCGCCATCGGCACTGGCAGCCTCGCTCCAATGGGATGCCAACGGCCCCGTCGGGGGGTCAGGCGGCAGCGGCACGTGGAACACCTCGTCGCTGACCTGGTTCAACGGCGCCACCTACCAGGCCTGGAACAACGCAGTCTTCGACGACGCCGTGTTCGGCGGGACGGCGGGCACCGTCACGCTCGGCGGCGCCATCACGGTCCACAATCTGTCGTTCACGACGAGCGGCTATACTGTGACCGGCAGCACGCTGACGCTGGCCGGCGCCGCGCCGACGGTCGACGTTTCGCCCGGCACCGCCACCATCGGCTCGGTCCTGGCGGGGGCCGCCGGCCTCACGAAGGCCGGCATCGGCACGCTGACCTTGACCGGCGCCAACACCTATACGGGCGGCACGACGATCGCCGCAGGGACGCTGCAGATCGGCAATGGCGGCACTACCGGCAATGTCATCGGCGACATCGTCGACAACGGGGCACTTATCTTCAACCGCAGCAATGCGGTGACCTATGGCGGGGTGATCAGCGGCAGCGGCACACTCACCAAGCAGGGCGCCGGCACGCTGACCTTGACCGGCGACAACATCTACACGGGCACCACGACGATCAGCGCCGGCACGCTGGTCATCGGCAATGGCGGCACCACCGGCAGCCTGGTCGGCAACATCGTCGACAATGCAGCGCTCACCTTCAACCGCAGCGACGCCGTCACCTATGGCGGCACGATCAGCGGCACCGGCACGCTGACCAAGCAAGGGATCGGCACGCTGACCTTGACCGGCGACAACAGCTATGCCGGCACCACGACGATCAGCGCCGGCACGCTCGCCGTCGACGGCAGCCTGGCCGGCGCGGTGAACGTGCAGGCCGGCGCCGCCCTGGCAGGGGATGGAGCGATCGCCGGCACCGCCACCGTCGCCAGCGGGGCGCGCCTGGCGCCAGGCCATGGCGGCCCGGGAAGCCTGAGCATCGGGCAGCTGATCCTCGGCGCAGGCTCCACGTCGCAATTCGAGCTCAACACGCCGGGCGTGGTGAACGGTCCGGGGGGCAACGATCTGGTGCAGGTGACGGGCGACCTGTCGCTCAACGGCACCTTGAGCGTCGGCGGCGCGCCGGCGGCCGGCTACTACAGGCTGTTCGACTACGGAGGGGCGCTCGGCGGCGCCTTCTCAAGCGTCACCGGGACAGGGGCCTTCACGCCGACCGTGCTCACCAATATCGGCGGACAGGTGAACCTGTCGCTGCTCGGCCCCGGCCAGCAGATGCAGTTCTGGGACGGTGGCGACCAGACGGGGAACGGCGTGGTCGACGGGGGGTCGGGCACCTGGTCGGCCGCCGCCACGAACTGGACCGGAATGCCGGGGCAGGCGGGCATCAACGACCAGTGGCGCGGTTCGGTCGGTGTGTTCGCCGGCGCTGCCGGCGGCGCCGTGACCGTCCAGGGCAACCAGACCTTCGACACGCTGCAGTTCTCGACCGACGGCTACCGGCTGTCGGGCGGCGGCCTGGCGATCGGGCCTGCCAGCGGGACGCTGACGGTGGATGGCGGGCTGGCCGCGACACTGGCGACGCCGATCGGCGGCGCCGGCAAAAGCCTGCTGAAAACCGGCGGCGGGACGCTCGTCCTGGCCGGCGCCAACACCTATACGGGCGGCACGACGATCAATGCCGGCACGTTGCTGATCGGCGATGGCGGCACCAGCGGCAGCCTCATGGGGGACATAATCGACAACGCCGCCCTCGTCTTCAACCGCAGCGATGCGGTCCTTTATGGCGGGACGATCAGCGGCACGGGCGCGTTGACCCAGGCCGGCAGCGGCACGCTGACCTTGACCGGCGCCAACAGCCATACGGGCGGCACGACGATCTCGGCAGGGACCCTGCAGGTCGGCAATGGCGGCACCGCCGGCAGCCTCACCGGCGACATCGTCGATAATGCCGCACTCGTCTTCGACCGCAGCGACGACGTCACCTATGGCGGCCTGGTCAGCGGCAGCGGCACTCTCGCCAAGCAAGGCGCCGGCACGCTGACGCTGACCAGCGACCACGCCTATGCAGGCACGACGACGATCAGCGCCGGGATGCTGCAGCTCGGCAATGGCGGGACGACCGGCAGCGTCGCCGGCGACATCGTCGACAACGGCGCGCTCGCCTTCAACCGCAGCGACGACGTCACCTATGGAGGGACGATCGGCGGCAGCGGCACGATCGCGAAACGGGGCGTCGGCACGCTGACGCTGACCGGCGCGAGCCCGTTCAGCGGCGCCATCGCGGTCGAAGCAGGCACGCTTCTCGCCACCGGCTCGATCGGAGGCGCGTCGGTGGACGTCGGCGCGGGGGCTCGGCTCGGCGGCACTGGAACCGTCGGCACGACATCGGTCGGGGCCGGTGCGACGCTGGCGCCCGGGCTCGGCGGGATCGGGACGCTGACGGTCGACGGCGATCTGTTCTTCGCGCCGGGCTCGGTCTACGAGGCGGACGTGCAACCGGCGCCGACGGCCGACCTCGTGCACGCGACGGGGACGGCGGCGCTGTCGGGGGGTACCGTGCAGCTCAGGACGGCGCAGGGCCTCTATCTGCCGGGCAGCCGGTGGACGCTGCTGTCGGCCGATGGCGGGCGGTCGGGGAGCTTCGACGGCGTCGTCCAGGACATGCCGTTCGTCGACTTCGCGCTTTCCTACGGTGCCGGGAGCGTCTATCTCGACGTGCTGAGAAACGACGTCAACTTCTGCGTCGTGGCGCGGACGGTCAACGAGTGCGCCGCCGCCGAAGGCATCGAAAGCACCGGGGCCGGGAACGGCTTTTACGACGCCGTCGCGGCGTTGTCCGATCCGGCGACCATTCGCGGCGCCTTCGACCTGGCCTCCGGCGAGGCCTATGCATCGGTCCAGACCGTGGTGCAGAACAACAGCCTCCTCCTGCAGCAGGCAATCGGCGATCGCCTGCGCACGGTCTCCGAGGGTGCGGCGGCGTCGGCGTTCCCGATGCTGGCCTACGGGCCGGGCGACGGCGAGCCTGTCCCGGCGGCCGGGGGCGCCGACCGCGCCGCCTGGGGCACGGTCTTCGGCGTGCGCAGCGACATCAACTCCGACCAGAACGCGGCGGCCATCGACCAGTCGACCGCGGGGTTCCTGCTGGGCCTCGACGTACCGGTCGGCGAAGCGTGGCGGCTCGGCGCCTTCGCCGGCTTCGACCGGACGACGTTCGACATCGACGACCGCGGATCGTCGGGCGACATAAGGAGCGTCCACGCCGGGCTCTATGGGGCAGGGCGCTGGGACCGCTTCGGCGTGCAGGCAGGGGCCGCCTATTCGCGGCACGCGATCGACGTCGACCGGTCGGTGGCCTTTCCGGGGTTCGCCGACACGGTCACCGGCGCCCAGGACGCCGACACCTTCCAGCTGTTCGGCGAGGCCAATTATCGCCTGGAGGCGGGGGGAGCCACGCTGGAGCCCTTCGCCGGGCTGGGCTGGGTCGATACGAACACCCACGCCTTCTCCGAACAGGGCGGCGCGGCGGCGCTCGCCGGCGCGGCGAGCACCTTCGACACGCTCGCCTCGACGCTCGGGCTGCGGGCATCGACGGAGCTGAAGGCCGGCGGCTTCAAGGCCACGATCGACGGCATGGCGGGGTGGCAGCACGCCTTCGGCGATCTGACGCCGACGGCGGAGGTCGCGCTGACGGGCGGGGACCCGTTCGTCGTCTTCGGAGCGCCGATCGCCGAGGACGCGCTGGTGGTCGCCGCGGGGATCGGCGTCGACGTGTCCGACCATGCACAGCTCGGGCTGCGCTTTGCCGGCCGGTATGGCGACGACGACAGCCAGTCGTCGCTCAGTGCCCTGCTGAAGGCGCAATTCTAGCGCGGCAAATGTCTAATCGAATAGACAACTAGACAAGTTGGAAGAGAGACCGCCCGTCGAGGGTAGCGGCACAGCCCATGGACGGAGGCCCGACGCTCTGGCCTGACATGCCCGTTCCGGTGTAGCATCCCGGCGGGTTGGGATTGGGTCGATGCTTCCGCCAGAGCAAAGCCTTGCGCGACGTCCGATCGCGGCGCGGTCCTCCGCGTGGGCGATTTCGCTCAGCGCCTTCCTGGTTCGCCGGGGCGCGACGCCGAATGCCATCTCCGTCGCTTCCGTGCTGTTCGCCGCCGTCGGCGGGTTCCTGATCCTGACGACCGACCGGCCGATCGGGTGGCTGGCGGCGGCGGCCTGCGTACAGCTGAGGCTGGTGTGCAACCTCCTCGACGGGATGGTGGCCATCGAGGGCGGCCGAAAATCCAAGGTCGGGCCGCTCTACAACGAGCTTCCGGACCGCTTGGCCGACACGCTGTTCCTGGTGCCGCTCGGCTACGCGGCAGGGCTTCCCTGGCTGGGCTGGGCCTGCGCGCTCCTGGCGGCGCTGACGGCCTACATCCGGACGCTGGGCGGGGCGCTCGGTCTCGTCCAGGATTTCAGCGGCGTGATGGCCAAGCAGCGGCGCATGGCGGCGCTGACGCTCGGCCTGGTCGCGCAGAGCCTCGAAGGTCCGCTCCTCGGCAGCCGCTGGGCGCTCTTGGCCGCGGCCGCCGTCATCGCCGCCGGCTCGCTGATCACCTGCATCACCCGGACCGTCAGGGCCGCCAGGGCGCTGGAGCGAGCATGACCGACGTTCTGCGCGGGCTGCTCGTCGTCCTCGTCCGCATCCTGGTCAGCGCGCGCGGCGACTGGCGGGGCTGTCAGCCGAGCGCGCGCCGACGCATCTATTTCGCCAACCACAGCAGCCATTTCGACACCGTGGCGGTGATGGCGGCGCTGCCGCGCCACGTGCGGCGCCTCACCCATCCGGTGGCGGCGCGCGACTATTGGGGGGCCAACGGACGCCGCCGCTACATCGCCGAGGTGCTGCTCCAGGCGGTGCTGATCGACCGCAAGCCGCCGCCGAACAGCGAGCCGCTGGCGCCTGTCGAGCGCCTGCTTGAGGAGGGCCGGTCGATCCTGATCTTCCCGGAAGGAACGCGCGGCGACGGAAACCAGATTGCGCCGTTCCGCAGCGGGATCTTCCGCCTGGGGAGCCGATTCCCCGAAGTCGAGCTGGTGCCGGTTCATCTCGACAATCTGCAAAGGATCCTGCCCAAGGGAAGCCTGCTCGTCGTGCCGATCACCTGCACCGCCCGGTTCGGAACGCCGCTCCACGTGGAGGCCGGGGAGAGCAAGGAGGCGTTCCTGGAGCGCGCGCGGGCGGCGGTCATCGCGCTTGCCGAGGGCGGAGGGGCCGCGCCGTGAACCAGACGTTTCTGACCGTGCTCGGAGGGATCGCGGCGCTGCTCGCGCTGGCGACCGCGATCGGTGCCGTGCTGGCGCGGCGCGCCGTCGAGCCCGGAGCGACGGCGACCGTGCAAAACCTCAATGCCCGAATCCGCTCCTGGTGGGTCATGGTCATCGTGCTCGGCGGCGCCCTGGCGCTGGGCGACACGACGACCATCGTGCTGTTCGCGCTGTTGTCGTTCCTGGCGCTGCGCGAGTTCTGGACGCTCACGCCGTCGCGCCGCGGCGATCACCTGGCGCTGTTCCTGTCGTTCTTCGTCGTCCTCCCGTACCACTACTTCCTGCTCGCCATCGACTGGTACGGGATGTTCGTCATCTTCATCCCGGTCTACGCGTTCCTCTTGCTGCCGGCCGTCGCCACGATCACCGGGGAGACGGACGACTTCCTGGCGCGAAGCGCGAAGGTTCAATGGGGCCTGATGCTCACGGTCTATTCGGTCAGCCACGCGCCGGCGCTGCTGATGCTTGACGCCGGGGTGCCGTCCGCGCTGCTCATCAGCTACCTGGTCATCGTCGTCCAGATCAGCGACGTGCTTCAGTATGTGTGGGGCAAGCTCATCGGAAAGCACCGGTTCTCGCCCAACATCAGCCCGTCGAAAACGGTGGAAGGGCTGGTCGGCGGCGGCCTGTCGGCCATTCTCGTCGGCACGCTGCTCTACCCGCTGACGCCCTTCTCGCCGCTGCAGGCGGCGGCGATCAGCGCCGTCGTCGTAGTTGCCGGCTTCTTCGGCGGCTTCGTGCTGTCGGCGATCAAGCGCGACCTCAAGGCAAAGGACTGGGGCCACATCATCGAGGGCCATGGCGGCGTTCTCGACCGCGTCGATTCGCTCACCTTCGCGGCGCCGCTCTTCTTCCACATCACGCGCTACTGGTTCACCACCTGAACCAGCGCGGCGGGCCTATGCGTCGCGTGTGCCGCCGCCCCGGTGGGCCAGCAGCATCTCGGACCTGTAGGTGTTCGGCGGGCGCTTGCCGGACCGACGAGGGTCGACGATAAGCTTGTCGACGGTGCCGAACGTGGGAGCGAGCTCCAGGAGCTCGTCGGCGGATGCCACGATCCAGGCCTTGTAAGGCGGTTCGAAGCCGCAGGCGTTCGAACCGGGAGCCAAATCAAGGCCATCGACGGCGTCGGTAGGGAAGACGAGTACCCGGGACGGCTCGAAGCGATAGCAAAGGCCTTCGTAGGAGTAACCGTAGGCGGCGATCACCGCCAGACCGGCTGCCAAAGGCTGGAGCGCGATACCCAAGTTTGCCTTCGCTACGATCCTCCCAGTTGGGGATTTCTTGGCCGTGTCAACCAGACTCACCCCATAGAGGGTGATCTCGCCGACCGTGAAGTTCCCGCCGATTGGCGCCAGGGGAATGGATTCGCTGTCCGACATTTTACCTTCCTCGTGGGTCCGTCGCGAGGTGCGACCGAAGCTCTTACCGGGGTTTTTCGACTACGCCTATCTTATTGTTCGAGCATGACATTTTCCAAAAGGCTCGGGTCACTTTCTGCGATCATGCTTAATCGAAGCCTCTCCATGCGAAATTGGCTTCGATCCGCTCGCCGAGCTCGTCGCCAGCGACCATGCGGACCGTTTCGGCAAGAGCGTCCTTAGCCTCACGCAGGTCCAACTCCTCGGGGCCGACCAGCAGCCAGGACCGGGCAAGTGCCGTCCCGACGATGTCGCGCGCTTCGGCCAAGGCGGATTTCATCGCGAAGTGCCGCGGCTCGTAGTGTGCCTGCGAGATCCGAAGCTCGTCGTCGAGGTCTCTCCCGGACAGTTCCTGTCGCAGGTCGTCGAAGGCGCGCGGGTCGAGGTTGCTCAGCCCACGCTCCGCCAGCAGGATCTGATAGATCTCGATGAGGCAGTCGAACAAGGCGCCGGCAAAGGGCATGGATCGGTCATGGACGTCGTCGCCGACATCGCTGGTCCGCAGCGAATTGGAGAAACGGCGAACCTGCTTCTCTTCCGTCAGCTCGGCAAAGCGGTCGAGCTCGTTGGCGATGTAAAGATTGCCGCGGGTCCGTCTCAAGATCCGGTCGAGCGCAGTGTCGAAGCTCAAGAGCCCGAGCAGCGAGATAAAGTCGGCCGCAGCCTCGTGATAGGCGAAGTAATCGGCAGTCGGGCGGGTGACCTGCGGGTAGCCGAGGATGCTGAACAGCGCCAGATGACCCACTTCATGCGCGATGACGTCGAAATTCAGGGCATAAGGGAAGGGCGGATTTTGGGAGTCGTCCTCGCCGAGCTCCAGGAAGCCGAAGCCAGACTGCGCGTTGTTCCACGGCAGGTTTGCGATCACCTCCAGGCGCTCGTACTCGTCGCTGAAGAACCACGGCCAGGAGCGGCCGACATAGCTCTGGCAGATGTCGAGCGTGCGATGGACGCAGGCAAAGGCGTGAGCCGACAGAAATTGCGGCGTCCCTGGCACCAGATGGTCGAAATGGCCGTCGGGGCCAGCCTCCGCGAGCGGCAGGTACTCGTCCGTGAAGGGCGGGGCATAGGGCGCTCGGTACGGCGCCTTGGGGGCCGCCGGAAAGAGGACGTAGGCCGCATCGCTCGACGGGCCTGCGGAGATCGCATGCGGCGCAATCGGGATCCAGACAAGCTCCGGACGGTCGTAACCCGGCACGAAGGGCGCTTGTGGATAGACGAGAAAGCGCGTGCCAAGGTCAGCAACCGCATCAGATCTGGCGACTGATTGTGCTTCGGAAGCATCCACTTGATGCGTTTCCTGGTTGTCAGTCAAAGTCTCATACTCTCCACGATGAGTCTAGCTTCGGGATTGCTGAAGCCCGGCGCGTTCCCACAGGTTCGACTGCATAAGGTCGATTGCCCAACTTTCCGTTACATCAAACGGCTTCGATTGCATCGGTTCGTTCTTGGCTGGACTTTGGGCGACCAGGCGAAGCAGCGAGATGGCGTCGTCGCGCTTGACGTCGATCGCATGGTCGGCGACCCAGGCCTCCAGGCGATCGAGGCCGGGGACCAGGCTCGCCGGCAGCTCGTTTCGCGCTTGGTCGAAGACGGCCCGATAGGTGCGGCGCAAGAAGTGGAGCCGACGGGCGCCGTCGATCAGGGCGCGGCGCAGCTCGGTTCCGATGACGGCCGCCCGCTCGGCGCGCCGCAAGGTGAGGCGCATATTGATCAAGGCGTCTCCCAGGGGCCTGGCCCCGAGCTCGACGGGGGTCATCGCAACCGCGACCTCGTCGTCGTCGGCCAGCAGCGTCGCGCGATACCAGCGGTAGACGAAGCCGTGGCCGATCATCCCGAATGGCGCCAGCTCGGCGGCGCGAAGCGCGCCCATGCTGGCGGCGCCGAACACGCGCACGCCCTTCGAGAGGGCCCAGAGCAGCTCTTTGTGGCGCACGGCGGGGACCTTGCCGAACGACCCGTCGATGACGACCAGCGTGTCGACAGGCCCGGAGGAGAGCGCCTCGACGACATCGCCCTGCTCGACCGGCGGGCGATAGGTTGCCGGCAGATGGCGGGCGGCAAGATCGAGGTCCAGGCTGGGACCGAGGAACACGATCGTCCTGTCCGACATCCGGCTAGGCTCCTCGGTGGAGATGGAGGGGCGGACAGACGAGCCTGACCACGTGCACGCCGGTTTCGCGGTCGGCAAAGAGGGGTACGGCGACCGCCCGGCGCGCGCCGGCTGCCTTTAGGGCGGCGACGACCCGATCCTGAGGCCGGGTCCCCTCGGGGGCGGGCGGCGGCTCCGCCGGGATCAACGGGGCCGTGCGGCGATCGATCAGGCTGCGCCATTCGGCCAGATGGGGACGATCGAAGGCGGCCGGGTAATGCAGCCGCGTGATGTCCTCGCGGGCGCCGGAGAGCGCTGCAGCCCGGGCCTGGCAGGCCTCGAGCAGCGCCGCGACCAGGGCTGCTTCATGGGTGAAGCGACACGCCGTGCCCTCGCTCGGCAAGGGCAGGATTTCATCGGGCGGCCCCTTTTCCATCAGATGGCAATGGTAGACCGGCAGTCCGCTCGCACCGGTCGCGTCCCAGACTCCGCAGAGCAGGCCGGCATCGGCAATGCGCTGCCGAAGGGACTCCGCTGCCGGGCTCAGCCGGTCCGGCAAGCCGGTCTGCCGGGTCTCGAAGAAGGCGGCGTCTTCCAGGGCCAGCGCGAGCGAGTGGCGTTCGACGACCTCGAGCGCCGCCTGAACGATCGCCTCCTCGAAGCTCCAGCCGGCGCCGAGACCCGTCGATACGCGGGGAAACAAGACGGGATGCGGCGACGGCACGGTGTAGACGGTGTCGACCAGCGTCAACGGGACAAGGGCGACCGACTGGTCGAGCAGGTCAAAGCCGTCGATCCAGGAAAGGGGGATGCGATCCCAGCCGGCCGCAGCGCCGTCGACGACCCAGGGCTGGAAGAGCCGGCGGGTCTCGTCGCCGGCCTCCGCGATCGTGGCGACCGTCAGCCGATCCGGGCCGATGCTCTCGGCAGCCCAGCTTTCGAGGCTTTCCATCAGGCCGGATGCGACGGACACCGCCCAGTCCAGACCTTTGCCTTGGGAGACGGCGTTGGACAGCGATGCCGGCCTTGCCACCTGCACGATCGGGACGCCCACGCGATCAAGTCGCGTCAGCGACCCGACGCGGGTGATTCCGAAGCGAGCACGCTTTGCCAGGATGGCCCGGACCCGCAGCTCGCCTTGGCGCTCGCTTGCCGGACCTGCCGGGGGACAGACCAATGCGGCACGCAGCGCGGCGGTCGCAGCGGACGGCTCTGCCGCCATTCTCAGCGGCGTTCCCGGAGCCGGACGAGGTCTGCCTCGGCGCGCCTGGCGAGAGTCGCGGCGCCGCTGGCCGAGGCCAATTTGATGGCCGTGTCGAGATCGCCGATCCAGGCGCCGCGACGGGGAGACGTCAAGGCCGAGATCGAACCGCGATGCCGATAGAGCTCGGGCACCCAGAAGGCGTTGCCGGCCCGCTCGGCTTCCTCGATTGCGGCCTCGACCGTCGCCAGCGCCTCGTCGGGCCGGGCGAGGTCCAGCAGCAGGCCGGCCCGCAAGCCCAGGTAGACGGGCGTATCCTCGTCGGTGCCGACGCTTCGCTGCAGCGCCAAACCATCGTCGAGAGCCTGCAGGCCCTCGGAGATGCTGCCGCTTCTGCCCATGGCCCAGCCGCCGAAGATGCGGCTCTTTGCCTCGACCTCCGGCAGATTGTTCGTCGCGGCGAGCGAAGCGAGCCTGTCGGCCAGCCTTGCCACCTCGGCGACGTCGTTCTTGTAGGCCGCCAACAGGATCGCGTGGTCCAGTGCATGGCAGAGGCTGCCGAGATGGTCGATTTCGCCGGCCCATGCCAGGGCGAGCCGCATGTCCTCGTCGGCGCCGGCCGGATCGCCGGTGAGCCAGCGCAGCTGGGCGCGCTCGCCGAGGCCGCAGACCTTGGCATCGTGGCCGCCATAGACCGAACGGCTCTTGCGGCCCCGCTCGGGCTCGTAGAGGGCGAGCCCCTTGTCGATGCATTCCAGGCACACGGCGTAGCGCCCGGCATGGAAGTTGGCGGCCCAGGCGCAGTGGCACGCCTGGAGCCGGACCTCCGCATCGACGGCGTGGTCGAGGTCCCTGATCAGCACTTCGGATCGGAGCCGCTTGATGCGGCGATCCGGCGAGGTGAACCACCAGCCCCAGTAGAGCGGGAACCAGCGCTCCCGATCCTCGACCTTGTAGCGGCGGCAGATTTCGATCGCCTTCTCGTAGTTGGCGCGGGCCTCGCGCGAACCCTTGCCGTAGAGCGCGATGGCGACCGGTCCGCGGACGGCCAGCAGCTGCAACATGAGCTGGTCGCTCTCGGTGCTATCGGTCGAGCTCTCGAGGCAGCTCTCCGCCATTGCGAGCAGCCTCTCGGCTTCGGGCCCGGCCGACCGCAGCGAGCAGGCCTCGGCCGCGCGCACAGCATAGGTGGCCGCCTCGAAGCCTCGTCCGGCCTGCTCGCAGTGCCAGGCGAGGATTTCGTCGGCGATGGACGACACCGCGCCGGAGGCCGCCAGGTCGGCGATGCGGGCATGGATCGCCCGGCGGTTGGTCTTCAGCAGGCTGCCATAGGCGGCCTCCTGGAGCAGGACGTGGCGGAAGCGGTAGATGGCCGTGGCGTCCTCGCCGCGTCGCTGGATGACGCGCGCCTGCTCCAGCTGCGCCAGCGCCGGGAGCAGGGACCGGCCGCCGCCGTCGACCAGCCTTTCGAGGATGTCGGTGCTGAACTCGCGCCCGACCACGCTGCAGATCTGCGCGACCTCGCGCGCCGGTCCGAGCGAAAGCAATCGTGCGGCGAGCAGGTCGCGCAGCGAGACGATGCCGCTGTCGGCGAGCGCCCCGCTCCAGTCCGCCACGTTCGAGGCGATACCGAGGAAGCGCTCCCTCAGCAGCGTGACCAGCTCTTCGACGAACAGAGGAACGCCGTCGCTCCTGTCGTAGACAAAGGAGGCCAGCCGCTCGGGCGCCGCCTGTCCCCAAAGGGCTTCGACCAGTGCCGGCACCGAATCCTGGGTCAAGCCGGTCAGCGCCAAGGCATGCACGTTGCGAGGCCGGGTGGCGGACTTGGCCGGTTCCTGCCGCTCCGTCACGATGACCATGATGCTCTTGTGGCGGAAGCGGTCGGCCATTTCGGCCACCAGGGCCTCCGTCAGCGTGTCGGCCCAGTGGAAGTCCTCGATGACGATGAGCTGCGGCCGACGCTCGGCCCAGGCGACCAGCACCTCCAGCACCGTGTCGAGCGCCTGGCGCTTGCGCTCCTCCGCCTCCATCAGGCTCGTGCCGTCGATCGCATAGCGAATGCTGTCGTGCCCCGACAGGAAGGCCAGGATCTGGACCGATTCCTCGGTCGCCGGAGCCTCGACCCCCACCAGCGCACGCCGAACCTCGTCGGGCTCCAGGGCGACCCCCTCGGAGGCCTCGAGATCGAGCTCCTGGCGGAGCGCGTCGACAAAGGGATGGAGCGGCCGCGTGTTGCCGCGCGACACGCATTGGAAGACATGCGCGTCGCAGGATCTCGCCTCCACCTCGCGAGCGAAGTCGGCGACCAGCCTCGACTTGCCGATGCCGGGGTCGCCGGAGATATGGAGGACCTGGCCCGATCCGGCCTGCGCGCGGTCCCAATAGGCGCGGCAGACGGCAAGCTCCGAGTCGCGCCCGGTCAGCGGCGCCTGCGGGCGGCGCTGGCGCGATCGATGGCGGCGGCTCTTCGGCTGCCACAGGGGGATGGGGTTGTCGAACCCCTTCAGCGCCCGGCGCTCCAGGCGCTCGTAGTCGAACGCGCCGCTGGTCAGCCTGTAGGTGTCCTCGGAGACCACGACTGTGTCCGGCTCGGCCTCCTGCTGGATGCGTGCGGCCAGCGTCGGCGTGATGCCGATGACGTCCTTGAGCTTGGGGATCCCGGAATCCTGGGTCTCCATGATGACCATCTCGCCGGTCGCGACGCCGACCCGGATCTGCAGCGTCACCGGCAGCGTCATGGCCTCGTTGATCGAACGGCAGCGCGTCAGCAGGTCGAGCGCGCAGGCGACCGCGCATGGCGCCTGGTCCTCCGAAGCCAGCGGGAAGCCGAAGAATGCCGAGCCGCCGTCGCCCTGCAGGCTGTCGAGATAGCCGCCGAAGAAGCGTATGGATTCAAGGGCCTGGGTGTGAAAGTTGCCTTGCAGGACCGCATAGTCTTCGGGATCGAGGATCTGCAGGAGCTGGGTCGAGCCGACGATGTCGAAGAACAGGGCGCTAATCTGCCGGCGCTCACCTGTGATGGCCCGGCGGACATTCAGCGTCTCATGACTCATCGCATCGTTCCGATTGCGAATGCGCAGGAAGATAACTCAAAAGCATGGCCAAACGAAACCCGGCATGATGAGGGGGACAACCCGGCGTCACTCGACAGGGTCGAGCGGATTGGTGCGCGGCACGATCAGCGGATCAACCTCGGTGAACGGAAAACGCGGCAAATCGGCATCAGGCACGCCGAAGACGGCGGCCAGCACTGAACGGGGGAACATGTCGATCAGCGAACGGTATCCGATGTCGCCGGGCGAGGCCTGGTCGAAAAAGATCAACAGGTGAACCGGTCCATCACCGACGTTCTCGATATCGTGAGGATAGGCGCGGGGAATGAAGTAGGCGTCTCCCGGACCGACGACGTAGGTGTCGACGCTGCCATCCGGGTCGAGGATGGTCATGCGAGCCTTGCCGGCGGCTACATAGCCCATCTCGGCCGTTTCCGGGTGCCAATGCGGCTCGCGCATGCCGGTCTGCATGATGGTGACCGAAAACATCGCGATATCCTGTAAAGCCGGCCATAGCGCGGCCTTGGTGACGCGGGCCGTGCCGGCGGGAAAGTCGATCTGCGCCGGCGTCGCTTCCAGGCTGTACTTGTAAGGATTGACGTGGCGGGCCTGCTCCTCGACCGCCGACTTGCCGGGCAGCTCGACGATCCCGGTGCCTGCTCGCGAGCGATCGAGCTTGGCGAAGGCGGCTGCGGGAAGGTCGTAGGTGTTGCCCAGGACCGCGTCGGACATGACCCCGAAGGCCGCCTTCATGCCGAAATCCTCCGGCATCTCGTGCGAGAATCCGAGCACGAACTCCGCCTTTTCGTCGCCGACGTTCTCGATGCCGTGCATGGCGCCAGACGGAACGAAGAACATCTCGCCGGCCTCGACGACGAAGATTTCACGCTCGGCATGGTTGCCGGCAATGGTGACCAGCGCCCGGCCTGCCAGGCAGTAGCCGAGCTCGTTCGCATTGGCGTGCCAATGCGGCTCTCTGAGGCCCTTGGGCTCGAGCAGCAGGCGGCGCATGGAAAGGCGGCGCATGATCGGCAGATCGCCGGCGTCGAGATGTGCAATCGACCCCGTCGGTCCCGAAAAGCGCGGCGCGCTCGCGGCAAGGGCCGCGACATGGCGGGATTTCCGATCCTCGGGCTTCATGGGCGCTCCTCCTTGGCCAAAGGTCAGAGACCGCTGGGCCGGCTCGAATATCCTCGGAACTGGTTAAAGTCGCACAAAGGTCGGTAAGAGCGCCGTCAGGTCGCGATGCCGTTTTTCGGCGCCAACGGCGCAGGAAGGTCCGTTTCCCCAAGCATCTCGCGAAGATCGATTTCGATCGCGCGACAGATCTGAGAGATGGGAACGTCGTTCGCTCCGCCCTCGAAGGGGTTGGAGGTGCTCTCGCCGACTTGATCCAGCGACGTATACATCCAGCCTATGATGACGCTGAACGGGACAGCCAGCCAGACGATGTTCGACTTGATGAAACCTTCGCCCTCGATCTCGAACTGCCGGAACTGATCGATCATTCCGAACGGAAGAAGAATGCAGAAGATGGCAACGAAAAGAGCGCTTACGACCGCGTATTGGCGCGGGTAGGGATAGTTCTTGATGCGCTCGCTTCGCGATTGCTGGTCGCGCAATTCGCGCAGGATCTTGAGCATTTCGAAGTAGGCGGCCGCCGGCAACGCGCCCTCCGCATAAAGGGCATTCATGTGGGCGCTCTGCAGCTGCAGAGCGCGCGAGGGCGGGTTCGAGGAGGCGAGGATGATTTCGGCCTCGTCCGCAGCGGCGACATTGGCGAGTTCGTCGCGCAGCGAGGTTTCCTCCTCCAGCACGCTAAAGCGCTTCCGGTATTCTGCATTTGGTTTCTGATGTGCCGTCTCCCATGCCCTCGGCGTCCGCAGCGCGAATCGCAAGGTCGTCAACCAGGCAATGTGGCCATAGACGAGCCTCTGCGCCGCAGCGGCCGGCAGGAGCGCCGAGCACATCGTGCCCCAAGCCCAGCTGCTGGTGGATATGCCCGACCAGGCCTGCTGGGCTTCGATGTTTCGGTTGTATGTCTGCGAGTTCTTGAATGCCGCGACCAGGGTGACGGTCGTTCCGAGCAGCAACACCACAGCCCACGGAAGCGTGACCCATTTGAGACCGGCAATCGCGTAGAGACAAACGGGCGCGGCGCTGATGGCAAGCAGCGTGAGAAGTCGTCTGCGAGACCACGAAAAGAATTCGAAGGCCTTGTACGACTTGCCGACGTGCATGGTAGTCTCCCGTGTGCGAGGCGGCGCCAGAGCCCGAGCGGCTAACTCACTTTTCCGTCGGAGTGGTCAGCGTCTGTTCGCTCGTATCTACCACAAAGACCGCCAGCAGGCGCGCCGGCTCGGTGGTGCTGGCGTTCTCGCTCACGCCATGACGGTCGCCGGGAAACTCGGAGAAGCTTTCGCCGGCCTGATAGGTCTTCACCGGGCCGTCATTCACCTGGCTCTTGATCGCGCCCTCCAGCACGGTCGCGTAGATGAACGCGGAGGCCGGGTGCGTATGGGCCGGCGAAGAGCCGCCCGGCCCGTATTCGACGAGAACGCCCTTGATGCTCTTGCCGGGCACGTTGGGAAGCGGATGGTCGTAGACCACGGTCACCTTGTCCTCGTCATGGGCGGAGGCCGTGACCATCGGCACGGAGGCCAGAGTCAGCGCAAAGAGCAATCTCGCTAGCATCGTTACGTCTCCATCTTGGTGCATTGAAAACTGTCAACTGTCGGCAGAAAAAGATCGGCTACCGGGATGGGGAAGAGCGTTCGAACCAATCCTCGAAGCGCGTGGCACCGAGGCGGGGGTGGTCGCCAGGCGTCAGCGATCGATCGTCCAGTTCGGTGCCGAAGTATCGCGCGTGTACGTCGGCCTTGACCGAGCGCTTGTCGTGCCTTGCCGTCAGCGCACGGCGCGCCAGTTGATCGAGCGGAAAAGGCTCGGGCCCGGCGATCTCGACGGTCGCGTTCAAGGGCGGGGAGACCGCCAGATCGGCAAGCGCTGCGGACACGTCGTCGGCGGCCACCGGTTGCAGGAGCGCCGGCGACAGGCGAACCGTGTCGCCGTCCGCGGCCGAATTGATGATGGAATCGAGGAACTCGAAGAACTGGGTCGAGCGGAGGATCGAATAGGGGATCCCCGACGACTTGATCAGGGCTTCCTGAGCCACCTTGGCGCGCAGATAGCCGCTCTCCGGCAGACGGTCGGCGCCGACGACGGACAGCGCCACGTGGTGTCCGACTCCCGCCGCCCTCTCCGCGGCAAGGAGATTGCGACCGGACGTCTCGAAGAACTCCAGCACGGCCTTGTCTTCGAAGGACGGGGAGTTCGCCACGTCGACGACGACCTGGGCGCCCGCGATGGCCTCTGCCAGGCCTTCGCCCGTGACCGAATTGACGCCGCTGTTGGGCGAGGCCGCCAGGACCTCGTGGCCGGCGCGCCGCAGCCTGTTCACGACATTCGAACCAATGAGTCCACTGCCACCAATGACGACGATTTTCACGATCTCTCTCCTTCAAGGTCAGCAAAAGCCTTCGATGAGCGGATCATCGCAGGCTCGGTGAGGGAAAGCCTTGTGGAGAGCTTGGATTTCCCTTTTGCCTATGTTGGAATCCCGTCCATGCGGACATCGTGCCATTGAGCCGCCGCCGGGGGCGCCGAATTGCAGTTCTTGTTCGGAGATTTCATGCTCGATCCCGACCGCAGGGAGCTTTCCCGTGGAGAGGAGGCAGTTTCGATCGGGCCTCAGGTGTTCGACCTTTTGATCCACCTGATCAGCAATCGCGAGCGTGTCGTGAGCAAGGACGAACTGCTCGACGTCGTGTGGAATGGGCGGTTCGTCTCGGAATCGACCCTGACCAGCCATATCAACGCGG
This sequence comes from Mesorhizobium sp., assembly GCA_040510195.1. Lineage (GTDB taxonomy): Bacteria > Pseudomonadota > Alphaproteobacteria > Rhizobiales > Rhizobiaceae > JBEVJK01. The sequence goes on from JBEVJK010000136.1 coordinate 129,871, forward strand.
TGCGGAAGGCGCTCGGCGACAGCGGCGAAGCCCAGAGCGTGATCAGGACGATCCCGCGAAAGGGCTTCCGGTTCGTTGCCGATGTCAGGGAGCAATCGCCTCGGGAGCCGTCCGATCACCTGGAAGAGATTCTCGTCAAGGCAGTCGCCACGCCGGACACGTTGGCGCTTCCCGACAAGCCTTCCCTGGCCGTGCTGCCGTTCCTGAACCTGAGCGGAGATCCGGAGCAGGAGTATTTCGCCGACGGGGTGGTAGAAGACATCATCGGCGCGCTGTCGCGGATGCGCTGGCTGTTCGTCATCGCACGCAATTCCAGCTTCACCTACAAAGGCCGGGCGGTGGACGTGAAGCGGGTGGGACAAGAGCTGGGCGTCCGCTACGTGCTGGAAGGCAGCCTGCGCAAGGCCGGCCACCGCATCAGGATCACAGGCCAGCTCATCGATGCCACGAGCGGGACCCACCTGTGGGCGGAGCGCTTCGAAAGCACCATTGACGACATTTTCGATCTGCAGGACGAAATAGCCGCGAGCGTGGTCGGCGCGATCGCTCGGCAGCTCGAGCAGGCGGAGATCGGACGCGCGAAGCGCAAGCCCACCGAGAGGCTAGACGCCTACGACTACTATCTCCGCGGGATGTCGAATTTCCATCTCGGCAATCGCGCCGGCACCTACGAGGCGCTCGGCCTGTTCTCCAAGGCGATAGAGCTCGACCCGGACTATGCTTCTGCATACGCCATGGCCTCCGCCTGTCATTTCTGGACCAAGTTCAACCGGTGGGCCGACGATCGCTCGCTGGCGATCTCAGAGGGTGCACGATTGGCCCGTCACGCCGTCGAACTGGGCAAGGACGACGCGGTCGCGCTGGCTCGCGGCGGTCATGCCATTGCCAATTTCGAAGGCGACGTCGATGGCGGGATCGCGTTGATCGATCGCGCCTTGCTTCTCAATCCCAACCTTGCCGCCGCCTGGTTCCTGGGCGGCTTCGTCACAATCATGCACGGCCAGCCGGACGAGGCGATCGAAAGGCTCACCCATGCCATGCGACTGAGCCCGCTCGATTCGGAGATGTATCGGATGCAGGGCGGCATGGCGCTGGCGCATCTGTTCGCCGGGCGCTTCGACGAGGCCTGCGCCTGGGCCGAGAAGGCATTGCGAGACCTGCCGGGCTTCCTGATCGTGGTGTGCACGCTCGCCGCCAGCCACGCGCTGGCTGGCCGGATGCCCGAAGCGCGCCGTGCGCTGGACGATCTGCTCTCGCTGAGCCCCACGCTTCGGCTTGCCGATCTCGGCGAGTGGCTGCTGTTTCACCGGCCGGAGTATATCGCCATCTTGTCGGATGGGCTGCGAAGAGCGGGGTTGTCAAATTGAGGAAGGCGACGGCGCAAGCGCGTCACCGTTTCAGCGGTCCCCATTCAGGAAGCCCTTTGGCTCGCCGGCGCTCATCCAGATAGTTGAGCAGGTCGGCGAGCTCCTCGGCATCGTCATGGTCCAGCCCCGTTTGCGGAACGCCTTCGTAGTGGACCGGCTGGCCGGTAAAGCGATCGGCGACCTGAAATGTCCCGTCCGCTTTCTCGGCCCTAAGCTCGTAGCGCCTCGCCATTCCATTCACCTGATGCTCGGAACCTGCCGCTGGATCGGGTCGAAAAGTTTGGAGGCCGGAGGGTTCATGGGCTTGATGGACGTGGCGCGGCCAGTGGCCTCCGCGCAGTTTCGGCCCGCCGCTTGGGCTTGGGCAGAAGGCCCTCGCGCTGCGCCTGCTTGCGCGCCAGCTTGCGGGCCCGGCGGATCGCTTCTGACTTCTCGCGCGTCTTTCTTTCCGAGGGCTTCTCGTAGAAGCTCCTTGCCTTCATCTCGCGAAACACGCCTTCGCGCTGCATCTTCTTCTTGAGCACGCGAAGAGCCTGCTCGACATTGTTGTCGCGTACGAGAACCTGCAATCCCTTGTCCTGACGATTCATGCGCGGCCGGAAGACGGCGGCGCATTGTTGCGGGCGTGCCAGGATGGCAACCCTGAGAAGGCCACCCTAGCAGGTTTTCACACCGGCGTATCGGCTGGCGACGTGTTTTCCGGCGCTGGACGAAGCAGCGGTTCCCGGCCGCAAAAAAAGCGGGCCAAAGCCCGCTTCCCTTCGTCGCCGCGACTCTTGCGAGGTGCCGGTACCTTCGTGGTCACCACACCGTCATCGGCTCAAATGTGATCCGCCTGCAGCGCAGAGCCCCACCTTCCATCTGAAGGAGCCGCTCCGTGGCGGCCGATCACTGCGCTTTGGTAACCACTGGTCGTGTCGAAAACAAGGCGGATGCAAGCAGGCCGGGCAAGATGGCATGCACGCTGGTCGCTTCCGGTCAGGCGGCTAAGTCGTAGGAAGATAGGTCGAACAGATAAGGTGCGGGTAGGAGGGTTATATGTTTCATTTTGGCACTTTGGCGGCGGATGATCGTCTCGCGTCTTAACCCCTTTCGTCGTCGCGTGTGCTGCAGATCAAGGTGACAGGGCCTCCGTCCCTTGAGGGCGCTTGGGTTGATGTCTTGAATTCGGCGTACTTCAAAACCGTCCCATGGAACCGCGAACCTCGCCAGGCTCGCCTGGGGTCGGTCGACGCCTTGCGCTGCTGTGCCATGACGGCCGTCGTCGCGCAGCATTGCGGGCTGTTCCCCTATGGCTGGATGGGCGTCTGGCTGTTTTTCGTCATTTCCGGCTTCGTGGTCACCGGGTCGGCGCTGGAAGGCGCTCGAGAGGTGGCGCCGGGGCGCCGCTTCGGCGCTTTCATGAGCCGGAGGGCGCGGCGTATCATCCCGGTCTACTATGCCTATGTGCTGGTGGGCGCCGTGGTGGTGGTGCTTTCCGGCAACCGCCTCGATCCCGTCGCCTTCACATCCCTTCTCGGCTTCTTCAGCAATACGGCCATGGCGGTCGGCCGAGGCGAATTCGTCGGTTGGCCGGTCGGGCACCTGTGGACGATTTCTATCGAGATGCAGTTCTACCTCGTTTTCGGACTCGTCCTCGTCTACGCCTCGGAGCGCGTGGCCAAGATCATTTTCGTGGCCGCCCTCTTTGCCGCACCGCTGCTGAGGCTGGCCGCGTCCGACGCGCTTACCAGGTTCGGTTGGTCCATAGACCCCGCCTACGCGATCTATTCCGGCTCGCTCCTGCATTCCGACAGCTTCGCCGCGGGCGCGCTGCTGGCCTTCGCCATGCGCGACGGCAAGCTCCGTCCGTTTGCACGGCCGCTGGCGCTGATGGGCGCCATGTCGCTCCTCTGTTACGTGCTCTTTTATGTGGGCGTGAACGGGATGGACGGGGCGACCGGCATCGACCAGCTGCGCAACGTGATCTCGGGCGTGCTGTGGGGGCAATATCGGCAGGTGTTCGTCTATTCGGTCCTGGCCGCCGCCTGCGCCGGCCTGGTGGCCATGGCCGCCTGCCGCGATCCGCTGTTGGAGTGGCTGCTCGGCAGGCCACTGCTTCAGCGCATCGGGTATGTGTCGTATGGCGCCTATGTGTTCCATTCGCTGGTGATCTTCGTCGTCCTGGCGGCGCTCGAATCGCTGCTGAGCATCACCCCGGGAGAGCACTCTCTCGGCACGCGTCTGCTGACGCTGGCAATCGCCTATCCGGTGACGCTGGTGGCGGCCGAGATGTCGTTCCGCTTCTTCGAGAGCAAGTTCCTGGTCAGGACGACAACGTCGTCGGTCGTCCCACTGCCGGCACCCTTCGAGGGGCAAGTCGGAATTTCGCGCCGCGGCTGATTGAGCGGCGGCCTCAGCTTCGAGGCATGCCGGCCGGTGCCATGCCTCGCTTCTGCGCGGCGATGCGGAATGGCGCATTCACCGCGCCGTAGCCCCCGTAGCCGGCGCGCCGCTCGACGATCTCGAAAAACAGGCCCTCGCCATAGCTCCGGCTGTAGAGCTGGAAGAACTCGCCCGCATCGTCGCGGTCGTAGAGGATGTTGTCGGCCCTGAAACGGTCGACGAGGTCGGGTTCCAAGCCAAGCCTGGCCTCGAGGTCGCCGTAGTAGTTGGGCGAGATCTCGAGCGCCTGGAAGCCGTTCGACCTGAGCCTGGCGGCGGTGTCGAAGATGTCGCGGCAAGAGAACGCAAGGTGCTGGACACTCGAGCCGAAACTTTCGGCGATGAAACGGCCGGCGAAGGTCTTGCGGTTCTCGGCGCCGTTCAGGGTCAGCCGGAAGGCGCCGTCGTCGCTCTCCACGACCTGGCTGCGGACCAGGCCACCGGGATCGATCACGTCGACCATCGGGAGCTTCCGCGCCCGGAAGATCGAAGTGTAGAACAGCAGCCAGGTCAGCATCTCTTCGTAGTTCATCGTCTGCGCCGTGTGGTCGATCGACAACAGGCCGGCGTCCGTATGAGAGGCGGGTGGGTCCATGCCGTCGAACTCGATGTCCCAGACGCCGGCCAGGGTCGGGTCGATGAAGTAGATGACGCCGCCGCCGACGCCTCGGATCGCCGGGATCGACAGTTCGCCGGCCGCCCTGCGTTCGGTGAAGATTTCCGCGCCCAGGGCCCGCGCCCTGGCCACCGTCGAGGCCGCGTCGGCGACCCTGAGGCCGATCGCATAGGCCGTCGTGCCGTGCACGGCATAGGAGGAGTGGGCGAAGCCCTCATGCCCGGTGTTGATCACCAGGTTGATGCCGCGGCCACCGCCTTGCCTCCAGACGCTCACGTCCCGGAGCTTGTGGCGTGCGGCAAGCGAGAAGCCCATCGTGGAGAGGAGCGCCGTCAGGGCCTCGGCCTCCTCGTCGCTGGCGGCGAACTCGACGAATTCGAAGCCCGAGACGGCGATCCGGTCGGGCATGACAGGAACATCGAGGGCGAGCGCCGGTTCGGCGCGCCGCACCTGGTCCATCAGATAGACGAGCGAGCGCCGGCCATCGACGGCGATCGACTTCGGGGAGCCGCCACGGAACTGATCGTTGAAGATCTCCAGCGACAGCGGGCCGTCGTAGCCCGTCGCCGCCACCGCCCTCATGAAGTCGAGAACGGGCAGATCGCCCTCGCCGGGCATGTTGCGGAAGTGCCTGCTCCAGTAGAGCAGGTCCATGTCGATGCGCGGCGCGTCGGCGAGCTGAACGATGAAGATGCGGTCGCCGGGAATCGAGCGGATCGTATCCACGTCGATCCGTTTCGCCAGCGTGTGGAAGGAGTCGAGGATCAGGCCGACGCCGGGATGGTCGGCCCGCCGCACCACTTCCCAGGCATCGCGGTGGTCGCTGACGTGGCGACCCCAGGCCAGCGCCTCGTAGCCCACGCGCAGGCCACGCCGCGCAGCGCGCTCGCCAAGCTCGCGGAAGTCGGCGGCGGCGCGGTCGATGCCGCCCAGGGCGAGCGGCGAGACGTTGGAGCAGATCAGCATCAGGTCCGTGCCGAGCTCCTGCATCAGGTCGAATTTCCGCTCGGCGCGGTCGAAGGCGCGCGATCGCTGTGGCTCGGGCAGGCCTTCGAAATCGCGGAAGGGCTGGAAGAGAGTGATCGCTAGGCCGTGATCGCGCACCATCCCGCCGACCTCCCGCGGCGTTCCGTCGAAGGCGAGAAAATCGTTCTCGAAGATCTCCACGCCGTCGAACCCGGCCGCCGCAATCGCCGACAGCTTCTCGCCGAGGTCGCCGCTCAGGGAGACGGTGGCGATCGAGGTCTTCACCGGCCGGACTCGCCGATCATGCCGGCCAGCGCTCGCACCGCGATCGGGTAGCCGGGGGCGCCGAGGCCGGCGAGGACGGCGGTTGCGACGGTCGAAACCAGCGAACGACGGTAGATTTCCTCGCGCCGGTGGATATTGGAAATGTGGAACTCGACGATCGGGCCGGGAAACATCTTCAGGGCATCCAGGACGGGAATGGAGCTGAAGCTGAGGCCCGCAGGGTTGATGAGGATGCCGGCGCCGCCATCGATGGCTTCGTGGATCCAGTCGACGATCTGGTGCTCGGCATTGGACTGGTGGAAGCGGAGCGGCCGTTCGCCGGCGGCCTCGCGGCACATCGCCTCGATGTCGGCGAGCGTCGTCGTGCCGTAGATTTCCGGCTCGCGTCGGCCGAGACGGTTCAGGTTGGGGCCGTTGATCACGAAAATGGGTTTCATGGTCGCCTCCTTGGATCAGCCCTGGTAGCCGAGCAGGCGCGGAAGCCAGAGCACGAGCTCGGGGAAGTACGTGATCAGCACGAGAGACCCGATCATCGCCCACAGGAAGGGCAGCACGTCGCGGACGATGTCCATCAGCGGGACCTCCGCGATTCGGGTCATGATGAAGAGCAGCAGCCCGTAGGGAGGCGTGACGAGGCCGATCATGATGTTGACCACAACCACCACGCCGAAATGCACCATGTCGATGCCGAGGGCCCTGGCGGTCGGAATCAGCACCGGCACGATCACCAGCAGGATGGTCGTGCCTTCCAGCACGCAGCCGAGCAGCAGGAGCAGGACGTTGACGAGGACGAGGAACACCGTTGGCGACAGCTGCCAGCCGGCGAGCAGCAGGCTCAGCGACTGTGGGATGTTCTCCACGGTGACGACGTAGTTGAAGACGAGAGCACCGGCGATCAGCATGCCGATCGAGGCGCTGGTGCGGGCGCTGGCGAGAATCGAGCGATAGAAATCGCCGAAGCTGACGCTTCGATAGAGGAGCACCGAGATCGCCAGGGCATAGGCGGCCGCGACGGCCGCCGCCTCGGTGGGCGTGGTGGCGCCGGTGTAGATGCCGCCGAGCAGCACGACGGGCATCATGAGCGAGGGCAAGGCCTTCCAGGCGATGCGCGGCAGCTTGCGAAGCGGGGTCGGGGGCTCCACGGGAAAGTTCAGGCGGCGTGCCTGGAATGCCACGATGCCCATTTGCGAGAGGGCCATCAGCAGCCCTGGAACCACGCCGCCCAGGAAGAGGTAGCCGATCGACGCATCCGAGACGAGCGCATAGATCACCATCGGGATCGAGGGTGGTATGACGGGACCGATGACGGCCGTCACGGCCGTGAGAGCGGCGGCGTAGCTTGCCGGGTATTTGCCGTCCCTGGTCATCATCTGCTGCATCATCTTGCCGGTGCCGGCGGCGTCGGCGATCGCCGACCCGGACATGCCGGCGAAGATGATCGACTGCACGATGTTGACGTATGCCAGCCCGCCGCGAAAACGCCCCACGACGGCGTTGCAGAAGGCCATGAGACGATCGGTCATGGAGCCGATGTTCATCAGCTCGGCGGCGAGGATGAACAGCGGCACCGCGAGAATGATGTAGTTGGCGTACATGCCGTTCAGCAGCTGCTCGGCCGCGGTGCCCATGTCGAGACCCGCGAGCAGGAGGTAGAGGATCGAGCCTGCAATCATGGCATGGCCGATCGGCAAGCCCAGAAAGGCCAATGCCGTGATGGCGACGATGGAGGCCGAGAAGGGACTGGCGATGCTCATACGCCGGACCCCATCTTCGTCGGATCGAACTCCTGCGGAGCGCGGCCGAAGGCCGCCTGCCAGGCCAGCCACAAATAGCGGACGATCACCGAAACGACAAAGACGAGGTAGATCGAGAACAGCCAGTCGAAGCGGATCTTGAGATAGGCGGTGCTCTCGACCCGCATGAACGCGACGTAGTCGAAGACGGCAGGGAAGGAGATCGCGTAGAGGACGATCAGCGACACCGCCGAGATCAGGAACATGACCCTGCGGGCCCCTGGCCGCGCCGACGCGTAGACGAGATCGAAGCGGATCTCCTCCTCTTCGCGCACGACGAAAGCCGCGCCCCACAGCACGAGCCAGATCCACAGGATGGCGCTGAGCTCGTTGGTCCACCCGATCGGAAGGTTGAACAGGTAGCGAAAGGCGATCTGGAGGAGGAAGGCCAGGAACATCAGGCCGAGCATCGCTGCCAAGATGGCCTCGGAGACGCGATAGAGGCTGCGGGCCAGGGAACGCAGTTTCACGAGCACGACTTTCTGCCGCTCACGCGACGGTTCGGCCTCCAGCGGGCCTTGCGGCCACCGGAGGCCCGGCGCCGGTCAAAGGGCGTTGATCTTCTCGACCATGCCGGCCGGCCATTCCTTGGCGAGGTCCGAAGCCAGATACTGCTCCTGCACATGCTTGCGGAAGGCGGCGACATCCGGCTCGTAGAGCTTCAGCCCCTTGCCCTTGAACAGATCGACCAGTTCCTTCTCCCTTGCCAGGTGCTTGTCGGTCGAGAAGGCGATTGCGGAGTCCGCAGCCGCCTGGAAGCGGGCCTGCTTCTCGGCGCCCATCTCGTCCCAGACCTTCTTCGACACGACCAGGAGATCGAAGCCCACCAAATGCGAGGTCAGGACGATCTGCGACATCACCTCGTAAAACTTCATGTTCTCGACATTCGGGAGGGGGTTGTCCTGGCCGTCTATGGCGCCGGTCTGCAGGCCAGTGTAGACCTCGGCATAGGCCATCGGGGTCGGGTTGGCGCCGAGCGCGGAGCCCAGGAACTGCCAGGCATCGCCTCCCGGCATGCGCAGCTTGATGCCGGCCAGGTCGGCCGGGGTCTTGATCTCCTTGTCCGGCTTCAGGCCGACCTGCCGCACGCCGAAATAGGTCGGACCGAGGACCCGGATGCCGAGCTGGTCTTCCGCCATCTTCTTCAGCTCAGCCCCCATGTCGCTGGCGAAGAATTTCTGCATGTGGGCGGCATCCCTGAAGAGATAGCCGGCGGTGACGATCGACCAGGCCGGGATCTGCTTCGAAATGTCCTGAGGGGCGACGTTGCCCATCTCCAGGTTTCCGCGCTGCAGGGCGACGAGCTCGGTGCCTTGCTTGAACAGGTTGCCGCCATAGTAGCCCTCGAACACGAAGTCGTCTTTGACGGCATCCGCGAACATTTTCATCATCTCGGCACGGATGTCCTGCTCGGAGAAGACCGCCGAGAACCGAAGCTTGGGCTGATCCTGGGCGATGGCCGGAAAGGCCGCGGCGGTGGCGGCGACGGCCGTGCCGACCAGGAACTGGCGACGGGTTGCATTGAGCATCATGACTTCCTCCCTTTCATGTTTTCCGACGGCTTCCGGCTGGCTTCAGCGGATTCGCCGAACGCGACTCGCATGCGACCGACGTCCGCCTTCCGGCCGGTGAACAACTCGAATGCCAGGGCCGCCTGGTGGACGGCCATCCCTTGACCGTCCATGGTGCGGCAGCCGCGCCGCCGCGCCTCGGCCAGCAGCGGCGTCTCCAGCGGGAAATAGACGATGTCGGCGACCCAGCATCGTGGCCGGATCAAAGCCGGGTCGAGCGGGATGCCAGGCAGCTTGGCCATGCCAACCGGCGTCGCGTTGACCAGCCCGTCCGCCCGCGAGGCGGCTTCCACGAGGTCCGGAGCCGAGCTGACCGTCGCGCCGGTGAACCCTGCCGCAAGCCGGGCGGCCAAAGCATCCGCCTTCCGAGGCGCGATGTCGGCGACCAGGAGGTGGCGGACTCCGCTGTCGAGCAGGGCATGCGCCACCGCCGCGCCGGCTCCGCCAGCGCCGAGCAGGAGAACGGTGTCGCGCCGCACGTCGGCCATCTCCTCCAGGAAGCTCTCCTGGAAACCCCATTTGTCGGTGTTGTGGCCGACCCGTCGCCCGTCGCGCAGGACGACCGTGTTGACCGAGCCGAGCATCCTCGCTGCCTCGGAGAGATCAGCCAGGAGCGGAACGATCTCCTGCTTGTAGGGAAAGGTGACGTTGAGGCCATCGAAGCCGAAATGCTCGGCATAGCCGACGATGTCGGCGAGCGCGGTGACGCCGCCCGCCATGCGATCGGCGTCGAGTAGCCGATAGATGTAGCTGAGCCCCTGGGCTCGACCTTCCGCCTCGTGCATGGCAGGGGTGCGCGACAGCTGGATGCCGCGTCCGACCAGACCGGCCAGAACCCCGCCCGTACGGACGGTCGGTGCCCCGACTTCAGATGCGGCGGTCGAGAACGGCGCCAATACCTTCCTCCCCCGGGGGCCGGTTCGATATGCCGAGCCTCCCAGGAGAAACATTGTACTGTCCGGTTAATTGCGTCAACAACTTTGTACGAACCGGTTAATTTGCTAAGCAGTCCAGGGGAAGGCAATTTCCGGACTGAAGGGATCGGGCGCGTCCATGACGGAAAAACCGGCAAACGGTCGGAGCGGCTGGAAGCAGGACCCCGCCGGCGTGCGGAAGAACATCCTGGCCGTGGCGATGACCGAATTCGCGGCCAACGGCCTCTCAGGCGCGCGGATCGACGAGATCGCCGCGAAAACGAACACCTCCAAGCGCATGATCTACTATTATTTCGGGGACAAGGAGGGGCTCTACGGCCGTGTGCTCGAGGAGGCATACCGCCAGGTGCGCGCCGGGGAACAGGATCTCGAGCTCGATCATCTGCCTCCAGTCGAAGCGCTCAAGCGGCTGGCAGAGTTCACATTCGACCATCACAGCCGTCACCCGGACTTCATTCGTATCGTCATGATCGAAAATATCCATCATGGCGAGTATATGGAGAAGTCTGAGCTCATCCGACTGCTCAACGCGGGGGCCATCCAGAAACTGGAGGCGATCTGTCGCCGTGGCCGCGAGACGGGGCTTTTCCGCGAAGACGTCACGCCGCTGGAGCTTCATTGGCACATCAGTGCCTTGAGCTTCTTCAACGTCTCCAACCGCGCGACCTTCTCACGCATCTTCGGGGACGATGTCTTCAAACCGGACGGACAGAGAACTCTCAGGGCCCATATGGTGGCGATGGTCGTGGGCCTGGCCCTCAAATCGGATCGGCGCGAGACGCTCGGCTAGAGGTCGCGAGCCGACTTGCCGGCCTCACGAAGGCGCTTCAGCCACGGGGCGGCATGAAATGCGGCCATCAGACCATACATCGTGGCCATTCCGCTCAGCGGCGACGTCGGCCCCGACGAGCAGACCATGCCGGCCGCGCCGCCGTCGAGCGCGGTCACAGCCGCCATCACCGCGAAGGTCGGGGTCGCCGCGAGGGCCAGGCCGTGGGCTGCGGTCAGAGCCGCGTTCCGGCCGGTCACGCCGCTTTGCGAACCGCCGGAACAGGCCTCGCTCATGGGTCTAGTTCGCCTTATCGTTGCGGAAAGCCGCTTCTCCCGCCTCCGATACCTTGTCCCATTTTTTCTCGGCCGCGGTGTCGTCGGCGCCGTAGCTGTCGTGCCAGTTCCACCATTTGTAGGTCGGGGTCTGGGGATAGCCCTCGGGCGAGTCCTCCCAGACCTCCTGCCGGCCGAGCGGCGTGATGTCGAGGTAGTTCCAGGTTCCTCCCATCTGCTCGTCGCCGCGATTGTTGAGGAAATAGGTGCGGAACACGTGGTCGCCGTCGCGATAGAACACGTTGGTGCCGTGCCACTCGTCGACGCCGAAATCGGCGTCGAAGCCGTCGGTGATGGTGAACCACGGGATGTCCCAGCCCATGCGGGCCTTGAGCCGGGCGATGTCGGCCTGTGGTGCGCGCGACACGAAGACCAGCGTCGTGTCGCGGGCGTTGAGATGGGCCGGGTTGGCGACCTGGTCCGCCACCATGGAGCAACCCCGGCATGCGTGGTCGGGCCATCCGAACACGCCCGGCTCGAAGAAGGCGCGGTAGACGATCAGCTGGCGGCGCCCGTCGAACAGGTCGAGCAGGCTGGCCTTGCTCTTGGGACCCTCGAAGGAATAGGTCTTCTCGACGGCCATCCACGGCATTCGCCGGCGCTCGGCGGCTAGGGCGTCGCGAGCACGCGTCTGGGCCTTTTCCTTCACGAGGAGTTTCTCGCGGGCCTGCTCCCAAGCCTTCGAGGACACGACCGGCGGCGTGTGCATGGCAGAGCGCTCGGTTTTCCGCCCGATGTCAGCTGATGTGGTCATGGCTTTCGAATCCTCCTAGTTTCTGAGCGAATTCCCGCGCCTCGAAGCCGAAGTGCGGTTCCATCCGCCGATGATCTCTCGTCGCAGTCGTGACATAGAGTTGGCATCGGAAATCGACAGGTGGGAGTAACAAGTTTGGCGGGATTGCGATGGAGTCGCTGATCACGGCCGCCGCCCGCGCGCTTTCAGCAGGCGATCCGCTGGGAGCGTTGAACCGCGTCGCATTGCGCGAGGACGCCCCGGGGCTTGCGCTGCGAGGCATCGCAATGGCGCAACTCGGCGATTTCGTCCGGGCGAAGGCCCTGCTCAAACGTGCGGCACGCTCGTTTGGTCCGCGAGAGGCCGTGGCCCGGGCAAGGTGTGTGGTCGCCGAGGCCGAGATCGCCCTCGTCTCGCGCGACCTTGGCTGGCCGGCCAAGACGCTCGCCGCCGCGCGGGCGACACTCGAAACGCATGGCGACCGGACGAACGCGCTGCATGCGCGTCAGATCGAGGCCCGTCGCCTCCTCCTGATCGGGCGGCTCGACGCGGCCGAGAGCGAGCTGGCCGCAGTCGGCTCGGCTCCTCGTCCGCCGGCTTCGAGGGTGGTCCATGAGCTGGTGGCCGCCGGGATCGCCATTCGACGCCTGCAGACGAAGGCGGCGCGGGCGGCGCTCGCCGGCGCGGCTCTGGCTGCGGGGCAGGCGGGCATCCCGTCACTGACCGCCGAGGTGGAACGCGCGACCCGCGTCCTGGACATGCCTGCAGCGCGCCTGGCCGCGGGCGGGGAGGAGTGCGACCTGCTGCTCGATGACGTCGAACGTCTCCTGGCCTCCGAGGCGCTTGTCGTGGACGGCTTCCGATACGCGGTGCGGCGGCGAAGCAGCGTGGTCACGCTGGCGACGCAGCCGGTTCTGTTCGCGCTTGCGCGCAGCCTTGCCCAGCGCTGGCCGGCAGACGTCTCGCGCACCGCGCTCCTCGCGCAGGTGTTCGGGGCGAAGGAGGCCGATCATTCGCATCGGGCACGGCTGCGGGTGGAAATCGGGCGGCTCCGCGCGGCGCTGAAGCCGCTCGCCGACGTCAGGGCGACGAAGCGCGGCTTCGTGCTGGTGCCGCGCCAGGCGCGCGAGGTCGTCTTGCTGGCGCGGCCCATCGAAGAAAAGCACGCCGCGGTGCTGGCGCTCCTCTCCGATGGCGAGGCCTGGTCGAGCTCCGCGTTGGCGCTCGCCCTCGGGACCAGCTCGCGCAGCGTCCAGCGAGCCCTGGAGCAACTTGCGAGAGCGGACAAGGTGCAGTCGCTCGGCCGCGGACGGGCGCGTCGGTGGATGACCCCGCCCGTTCCGGGTTTCCCGACAGCCTTGTTACTCCCCGGGCCGCTGCCGGGCAGCTAGGATGAGCCGGACAGGCAAGAAGGGTAAGGGCATGAAACGATCGGCCGCCGAGATCGTCGGGGAGTATGGGCCCTTTCCGGGGGTCGAGAGGGTACACGGCGTCACCTATGACGGCAGGCACGTGTGGTTCGCCTCCGGGGACCGGCTGAACGCCGTCGATCCGGCGAGCGGCAAGGCGCTGCGCTCGATCGACGTCGCCGCCCATGCGGGAACCGCCTTCGACGGCCGCTACATCTATCAGATCGCCGAGGATCGCATCCAAAAGATCGATCCCGAGACCGGCCGCGTGCTGGCGACGATCCGGGCACCCGGTCGGGGTGCCGACTCGGGCCTTGCCTGGGCCGAAGGGTCGTTGTGGGTGGGGCAATACCGCGACCGGAAGATCCACGAGATCGATCCCGAGACAGGAGCCATTCTTCGCACCATCGAAACCACCCGCTTCGTGACCGGGGTCACCTGGGTCGATGGCGAGCTCTGGCACGGGACCTGGGAAGGCGAAGACAGCGATGTGCGGCGGATCGATCCCCAATCGGGCAAGGTGCTCGAAAGGCTGGAGCTGCCTGCCGGAGCCGGCGTTTCGGGGTTGGAATCGGACGGCGCCGACCGCTTCTTCTGCGGCGGCGGGGACAGCGGCACGGTAAGAGCCATCCGCCGGCCCAGGCATGCCTCTCGCAAGAAGACGTCGACCTAGCAGCTGCCAGCCTTATAGCCAGCGGCGGACCCGCGAGCGGTAGGCGAGGTAGACGTCGCCGAACTTGCGCTCCAGATAGGCCTCCTCGCGAGCCACCACGCCGTAGTGGATGACAAGCGCGAAGGGCACGGCAACCAGCAGCAGCCAAAGGTTGTCCATCGCCATCGAAAGGCCGAGCAGCGCGAGGACCATGGCCAGGTAGATCGGATTGCGGCTGAAGCGATACGGTCCGGCTTCGACGATGGCGATGGTGGGAAGATTGGTGGGCACGTTGGACCCCGCTTTGGTCATGGTCGCAATGGACCACGCGAAGAGCGCCAGCGCCAACACGAACACCATGGCGCCGAACCAGCCTGAAGCCGGCTGAGCGGGAAGGAAAGGCAACGGCCAGAGGAGATCGAGCGCCAGGCCGGCAATGACGGCAAGCCCCCATGCGAGCGGCGGCCGTATCGCGACGCCAGCGTTATCTGCCGCCTTGCCAGTCGAGGGCTCGGCCAAGGTCAACCTCGCTGCGGTCCCAGGGTGGGTTCCGAGCTGCCATGGTCGTGGAAAATCGTTGGAAAATCAACGTTGGCGAATGGCGGCACGGGGCTGCGACCTTGCCAGCTCTTCGCCCCCGACGGATATTGGCGAGACGGCGGCGCAGGAGGGGGACATGCGAGCATCGCAGACAGCAGCCGGCGTTGCCGTGGCGATGGCCTTGTGCATGGCGCCGGCAGGGGCCGAGAACACGACCAACTTCGAATCCTTCCAGAAGATTTCGTGCCGAGGCTACAAGGCTGCGAACCAGGTCCGCCACGGGTTCTGCATCGGCTTCGTCGAAGGCGTCGCCGTGACGATCCTCAACGATCAACCGAACTGCACCCGCCTCCAGGAGGAATGGAAAAGCAACGCCTTGATGGATCGCATCGAGGCCATGCAGGCGCTCGACCCCGCCGACTTTCCCAAGCAAACGGGACAGGCCGTGGAAAAATGGCTGCGCGAGACCTTCAATTGCCCGCGAGCCCGGCGCTAGCGGGCTGCCAGCCGGCCGGGTCGCCTCCTTCTTGGGCCGAGCCAGACGTTCGCAGGCGATCTGCACGATGAAACCGAACGTGGCGGGATGTCGCTCCGAGCGAATCGGGCATACGTTCATGCGCGCGACAGAGCAAGTACGCGCTCCGAAGAGTAGTCCAAGTGCAAATTGAACCCTTGCCGGAGCAGGCCGGAGAGAAGGGAGGAGACCGGCGCATCCCCGATGATGTGCGGATGAAACTCTATGCAGAGCACCCGGACCCTCAAGGGCAATGCTTCATCGAGAAGGTCTTTCTCAGCCCCTTCGACGTCCAGGATTATAGCAGTCGGCTGAACGTCTTCGATCAGCCGGGAGAACGCCAGTTGCTTGACCCTGACCTTTGTCGTGGCGCGACCGCGATCGATGGCCGAGGACGATTCGAAGGAATCATCGACGAAGAAGGTCACTTCGCCATCCTGCTTGCCGACGGCGCCAACCATAGGCGAGTAGCGGAAGCCGTTCGCCCGCGCGACTGCTTCGATGGAGGAAACGAGTTGTGGATTTGCTTCCACCGTCGTGAGCTGCTGGCTGTCCGCCAGGCGCGAAGCGATCACGGCGGACACGATCCCAAGGCCGGATCCGATCTCGAGCACGACATCATCGGGTTTGACGAGATGCTTGATGGCCTTCCTTTCGGGCGTCTCATAGCTATCGCGATAGATTCTTCGCCGGACGGCGTGAAGCTGCGGGGTCGCTGACAGGGGAACCACGATCCCGTCGAGGAGGACCGAGGACGGCTTCCTTATCGACAAGTATCCATAGTTGAGGTGCGTCCTGACGTCGCGAGAAAAGCGAGCAAGGAGGCCGGGGTGTCTCTCCACAGGGGTCATTCCTTGGGTCTTAGCATTTGCACAGCTCGCGATGAAGCGAGCCGGCATTGTCTGTGGGGGGCACTGTCGTTGTCACACGCCTTTTCGTGCGCGGGGGCCGTTGGGCTCACTCAAGCCGCAGCATGAACGGCTTTGGAACGTCGCATACGAGGGTGGGTTTTCGACCGACGCGCAGGCCGAATTGGAAACGATATTCGCCGATCAGATGTCATGCCAGCCGGTAAAGTTATACCCGCAGCGAGGAGACCTGCTGTATCTCCGACGGATCAATTCTGCACTCATCCTGTTATGCTCCGCGTCGCTTTGTTGATGGGATTGACTCCATGGCGTTGACGAGAAGCGGAAAGTGCCTTTGCGGGGCTGTCAAATACCAAGTGTCAGGGCAGCCGATTAGGGTGGGCCTTTGTCACTGTCTCGACTGCCAGAAGGAGTCAGGTTCGGCGTTTGCCACCTTCGGCATTTGGCCGGCATCAGCATTTGCTTCCAGCGGCAAGGTCACGACCTTTCAAGGCCGCTGCTTTTGCCCCGCATGCGGCGCAAGGGTCTTCACTGAGAGCGATGGCGATGAGGCCGAAATCCGGGTTGGATCCCTTGAGGAGGCTAGCGGGCTCATCCCGGGCTATGAGCTGTGGGTAAAGCGCCGTCAGCCATGGCTCTTGGCTTTGCCTTGGGCCGACCAGTTTGATGAAGATCGTCCTGCAGGCAATTCGGACGGGCCGAAAACTAGAAACGGCTAGACGCCAAGTTGAGTGTTCGGTTGGGCCGCGATGTGGATCCTGCTATTGGCGCGCGATCTCCACATCGATGCAGACCCGCTTCTTGCAGCAGGCTGCGAAGGTGCTGCGAGGTCTGCGGCTCGGATTAGCATGCGAGCTTCCTCGTTTCGGTCGAGCACGATCATCGCCGCTGCCCGATACAGACACGACTTGCTTGTCTTCATTGGGCCCTTACCTGGCATTGCCAAGGTTACTGGGATTCTCGGCGGAATACCTGAGCACTCGGTGACATGGGTGCCGGCTTCGGTCCGCAAACGAGTCCAAGGGCGTCGACGTAGGTTCCGGTGCGCCCCCCGATACCGATTGCTGACATGCCGGTTGGGCATGTCTGAACGAAAGCCCCCGCAGCAGGGCATCCTTGTCCGGTCTGAATGCACAACGTGTTCGAAGTTCCCCCGGCAATAGGCGTACAGGTCAACTCGATGAAGTTGACGAACGGATGGCTGGCCTCAGCTGTCAGATTGAATCTGATGCGGCTGACAAAGCGATCTTTGGCACACACGCGCTCTTGATCTGCTCCCCCCGAGCCCCCAAAGAACGGGGTGTTCCAAGGCGGCTGCTTAAGCTCTCCTATCGTCTGATCGAAAATTCCGCATTTCAAACCAATAGCATCGACCCGATCACCGGAGCGGACGTAGATCCCAACCACGAAGTCACCAGAACATAACCTCGTGAAACTGGCACCGCCGGAGCCACCTTGGATTGGTAGGAAAGAAGGCTGGCTTTAAGATCCACAAGGTGATCGCTGACAACGGCGTCTCGACCGTCTGCTTATGGCGTCCAGAACGCAATGGCAGACATACAGGAAGTAAGATCAAGGTCTCCGAGTGACCCAAGGCGGACATGGCAAGGCGCCATTCGGCGCGCTCATGCTGTCAAAACGAGCGTCACGGTGAGGGGATGGCTTGTAGCGCCGCTGAATTTACTGAGTCGATCCAGCTGTGGCGGTAGTTGGCGCCGGCCTACGAGGGTGGGGTATCGCCTACTTGGGCAAACCCAATCTTTGACAGCCCTCTGCAAACTTGTCCGCAAGTTGGGAGACCATCAGCTCGGAAAACATCCGGTAGCGGAACGTCCCCTCCATCTGGAGACCAACTTTGGCCAACGGCCTGGCATCGGACAGCTGTCCGGCCATAGCCAGCGCAGCGGCAGTAACAAAATAGAGCGAACTCAAGTTGGAATTCAGCTGCAGCGCTGTTTGCAAATGCACAGCAGCGTCGGCATACCGCTCAGACTGAATTGCTGCCGCACCCCGCGCAAAGTGGGCCTGGTAGGCAAGGAAGTCGAAGGGGCTTAGCCGTAGCGCCCGCTCCGCCAGAGCGACCGCTACAGTCGGACGACCCGCGAACGCGTTTGTGAGTGATCCAAGATACATGGCTGTGGCGCAAGAGGGGTTCTGTTGAAGGGCGCGCTCGGTCGCGGTCAGGCCCGCCGAATGATCCTTACTCAGCATGGTGGTGACGAAACCCGCGATTGCGAGCGCAGTCGCGTCATCGGTGCTGCTGACAAGCGCTGCACGAGCATGCCGAATGGCCGCCAACTTGTCGGTCTCGACAAGACCACCCCGCGCGAAGCACCATTCGTAACACCATGAAAGCAGGGCATGAGCAGCAGCAAAGTTGGGATCTATGCGGAGCGCGCTTTCCAGAAACCGTATCGCCACTCGCGCGTCAGCAGGCATCTGCGACGCTGCGGTGTATGGCACGGCTCGAAGATAGAGATCGTAGGCATCGAGGCTTTCGGGATGCTTCCGCCGGGACCGCTCTATCTCGGATTTTTGGACACTCGGCTCGACGACTGCAACCACCTTTTCGGTGATGTCGTCCTGCAGTTTGAATACGTCCAAGATGTCGCCGTCGAAGCGTTCAGCCCAAAGGTGTGCACCGGTGGCGGCATCCAGAAGCTCGGCATTGATTCTTAGTCGATTGCCGGCCCTTCGCACCCCCCCTTCCAACACGTAGCGGACACCTAACTCGATCCCTACCTGGCGAACGTCAACGGACTTGTCCTTGTAGATGAAGCTAGAGTTGCGCGCGATCACCAGGAGCCACTTGATCCTCGACAGGCCGGTAATGATGTCGGACACCACCCCGTCCGCGAAATAGTCCTGAGCGGCATCATCACTGAGATTGGAAAATGGGAGCACAGCGATCGTTGGCCGACTGTCGGCCTGGATACCTTGAATTCGCATCGCGTCGGAGACGGGAGTTGCCAAACATTCGATGGGGCCTGTGAAGCGATAGCCTACACGGGGTACCGTCGCGATCCAGTCTTTGCCACCGGGTAGGTGTCCGAGTAGCTTCCTCAATGCCGAAATCTGGACTGCGAGATTGCCTTCTTCAACTGCGGCTCCCTGCCACGCCGCCTCGATAAGTTCCGACTTGCTCAGCACTTCGCCCGGACGCTCAATGAGAGCAATCAATAGGCGAACAGCTCGGTAGCTTATCGCTACAGGTTCCCCTTGGCAGTGCAGGGAGCCCGCCTGAGCGTCGAGCATGAACGGTCCAAATACAAGCTGCGGCCCCGACATAAGGACGTTTTATAACTTTTCAGCGCCATTCGGAACTATTAGCAGGCCCTAAAAGACTTACGTCAACCGCCGGGTCATCTTTCTACGCAGTTCGGAAGGGAGATTCAGCGATGACCCACGTCACCTCGAACCTTGATCTTGATGTCCAGAACTCAACCGGCCAGCCGTTTCCAATGATCGCCCAGTCTGGGCGCGAAGCAGAGTTCCAGAACGCGCTCAATCGCTATTTGGCTGACTATATAAGGCAGCAGGCTCTGATCACTCGGTCTGGCACTTCTCGTATTGAAGCAAGGTTGCCTTGGCAACGTAGGATCGCTGACTGGCTAGGAAGTCAACTCCAAACGCGTCGGTCAGGCTTTCGCGCAATCGCGCCCAATTGAACCGGCCTGGCCCAGCCGAGCACCGGTCGCATGGTCACTGATGGCGGTGCTGCTGGCGCCACGAAAAGCGGCTATCGAAGCCGTCTTGCCACCCAGCGCCCTGCAACGGTCTTTCCGTGGACAGTCTTTTCGAACTAAATTACCCTCAATCCTACGTTGGTGCAAAACTTAGTAGAGCAGTAACTAGTTTCCAAGGCGTCTAGCGGCGAATAAGAGGATTTACAAATGCCCAGCCAGAAGCAGGAAGATCACCACCTACGTGCCCATCCCTTGCTCAGCCGTCTCCTCGCGGTCGGCACCGACGTCAAGGCTTTCCGAGGCTATGTCGGGCCTGAAAGGGATGGCAAACGCGTCAGGCTGTATCCGTCACTTGGCGACCTCGGCTTCTGCATCGAGATCGATAAGAGTGATATCGTCGCATCGGCTCCTGCCCCTGAAACGTTGCTGCCGCATGGAGGGACAGTCATCTGGGTCAGACCTGATGCCGATGTCGTCTGCCGCGGCGACCGGGTCAACACGGTCGCGGCGCGCGGCCCTCGCCGTGCGGAGGCCTACAACGAGACCACCGCCGGTGCGACCGAATCGAGCCGCCTTGTCGAGGTGAAAAAGGGCCGTCTGAGCATTCAACTGCGGCGGCGCGTCATGAGTACCTGTGCGTCGTGTTCTTGTTCAAGCTGTGAAACGCATCCAAGTTGCACCTCGGATTGCAATGGTTCGCAGCCCCAGCGTACCGTCGTGGTCGGACCGTGAGAAGCGGAGATCCGTCCCTCGTTGCTCCAAGCGACCGTGGATCGGTGACGACCTACGAGCCGGTGCTCCAGTTCGAGGCTCCCTACCTCATCGAGAAGCTAGTTAAGGACCGGATCGTCGACACTGAAGAGGAAGGAGAGGCTCTGTTCTCTGAGGCGAAGAAGTTCCTCATCCTCTCCTTTGTTGACGAAGATGTGTCGTGGAACATGTATTCCGCCCGCGTTGACGAGGCATGGCATCAGTTCGTTCTGTTCACCGGAGAGTATATCGATTTCTGTCATCGGCACTTCGGCCAATATCTTCATCACAATCCGAGCAACGCACCGGCGGCGCCGGGGCGACCCATCCTGAAGCAGACGACTTTCGAGGACTTCCGCGCTCGCTATCAATCGTTCTTCGGCCAGCCGTTGCCTGATGTGTGGATGGACAGCCTCTCGGTGACGTTGTCACGCCGCGTCATCAACGCCAGTTGTGGGCGCTCGGTTGTCTCGGTTGTAGATGGCATGGCCTGTCTCGAAGGTCCCGACGGGAGCGCTGACGTTGTCGTCAGCGACATTGCGCGAGATGCGCTAGAGTTCATTGCCCGCACGTGTGCGTTCTATGTTCGCGAACTCCCGGATGCACTTACCGACGAGGAGAAGATCGGCCTTATCGCAACCATGGTCGAACATCGAGTCCTGCGGGTTGCGAGCTGATTGCCGCGTGATCCGTCACCAGCATTCCGCAATCTCTTCGCGCGGAAACGTCATGCCGACTCGCGCCCATTGTTCAGAAACGCGCCGTATGGAGGGTTCAGCCCGTGCGATCCACCGCGGATGGCGCTGACGGCGATCGAATACGTGAAAGGACTCAGCGTCGAAAGTCGAGGCGCCGAAATGCTCGGCATTGCGCCGCGCCTCACTCATGAACCTTTCGGCGCCGTAGGCCACGATCCTGTAGTTCCGAGAGAGATTGGAACCGCCCATGGCCAGGCGCAGATGATAGTCTTCCCAATAGCGAAGATAGGCGTCGAAATAGTCCATCTTAGCAATATCTCCCTCGCTCCATCCTGCGGCGAGCAAGTCGCGAGCCCACAGCTTTTCGATGTTTCCGCGCTGCGCAAATCGTTCGCCGACCGGAAGGCCTCCCGAAGCCTCATACGTTGAAATGCAGGCCGGGACTGGATGGCGCACTGTTACTACGCCTTCCGCATCCTCACCGAGAACAGATTGGAAAAG
Organism: Mesorhizobium sp.; assembly: GCA_040510195.1. Taxonomy (GTDB): domain Bacteria; phylum Pseudomonadota; class Alphaproteobacteria; order Rhizobiales; family Rhizobiaceae; genus JBEVJK01. The sequence continues at coordinate 151,284 of JBEVJK010000136.1, forward strand.
GCCTGGCGCATGAACGGCCTTGGTCGCCTTCTTCGCGACGATGACACGACCCCTGTGCCGGCCGGCTTCGGCGAAGAAGATCTCCACCATGGCGAGATATTCAGCCATGCCGTGCAGACTTTCGATCCATGTCGTACCCGCTTTGGAAAACCGCCACGGTCCAGCCTCAGGAAAACCGTCATGCGCGAGGACCGCTGGAATGCGGCTAGGAACGTGGCCTAGTGCCCGAAATAACTCCTTGGTTAGATATTTGCCACCAGAGCGAGGAGCCCCGATCACCAGAAAGAAGCAGAATCGTTGCTGCACCGCCCTGATCGCGTCGACATCGCCAATAAGTAGCGCCACAAAGAGCTCGTACGCGCGTCCAAGATGACGCACTCCTACGTCGCTGCCCGCAACACGCCGCCACAGTTCCTGCGACGCACCAAGCGACATTGGGCGGCCGATGGGCTCCGGTCGTTCTTCCCCAAAAGTGGCCCAGTTCGAACTGTCGAATTCCCTGGCGGTGATCCAGGAAACCAAGAATTCTAGAAACTGCTCCGACGGTGGCAGCTGCGCCTCGGTCAGGCTGATAAGAACGCTCATCTGGCCTCCTCCAATGAACACCTTGGGAACGGCTAGCTGACCACAGGAGTCGGCCATGCTAGCGTAGCAACGGCGGTGCGTCGCGAAGGAAAACTGTCATTTCCCACTCTGACTTCGGCCTCGAATTCTGGCACGCCCAATGGGCAAAGGGTGGGAGCGCGTTCACCGCAGGCGAACGGGGTCGCCTCGTTGCGACGCATTGGCCAAGCCTGGGCGTTCCGGCGGGGGGCAAGGTTCTGGTGCCCTTGGCGGGAAAATCGCCTGACATGGCATGGCTGGCGGGCGAAGGGTTTGACGTTGTCGGAGTGGAGATCTCGCCCATTGCCTGCGAGACGTTTTTCTCCGAGCGTCACCTCGATGTGCAACGCGTGAAGAACGGCCCCTTCCTTGCCTGGAAGGGCGGCGGCGTAACCATCCTCCAGGGCGATTTCTTCGACCTATGCGGCTCCTATGCGGCAGTCCTCGATCGAGGCGGGCTCGTCGCTCTGCCCAGTCAGTGCCGGCTGCTCTACGCCGAGCGGCTTAAGCGGTTGCTGGAGCCGGATGGGGCGATGCTCTTGGTGACTATCGAGTATGATTCCAGGCGACGAAGGGGTCCGCCCTTTCCAGTGTTCCCGGATGAGGTCCGCGACCTCTTCCCCGGCTCGCACGAACAGGCGCGCCAGCCGCTCGATCGACCCCGCTGGACGTCCATCGGCGGCGCCGATGCCGTGGTCTGGGTGACGAAAGGGAAGCCGCGCAGTCGGTAGCTTGACGAGGCCCGACGCCGCCCTCACATCAATCCGAGCTGCTTGTAGAAGCCAAGCGCATCGTAGTAGTCGCTCTGCGTTGCGATCTTGCCGTCCTTTACCGAGAACACCGAAGCGCCGGTGAAGGCGAAGTGCTTGCCTGTCGCCTTCGTGCCGTCGCCCCAAGGGCCGGTGTTGGTGCCCGAGAATTCCCACTCGAAGGCGACGCGGTCGCCCTGGATGACTGGCTCGCCTTTCATCTCCCATTTGGCGTCAGGCGCCGCGTTGAGGAAATTGTCGATGACGCCGGTCTTGGCCGCATCCTTGCCCTCGATCGGCTTGCCGACGGAGGCGTCGAAATAGACGACCCCATCGGCGAAATAACCGGCGGCCTTGGCCGAGTCGTGCGCGTTCCAGGCCGCGACATAGGCCTTGACGACAGCATCGGCGCTCTCGGCCGCCCACGACGGCAGCAGCATGGTCCCGGCGAGCGCAAGCGAACCTGCCACTGCGAACAATTGACGGCGATGCATGTTCTGTTCCTCCCTGGCATTGGTGTTGTTTGAGATCTTACAGGCAGACCCACCTCGGGAGATAGGGCCCGACACCGGCTAGTGGCGCATATCAATGTCTGCTTCCAGGTCGATCCAGACCTCAACTCTACGGTCGACATTGGGCGCAAAGCAGTCGTTCTTGAAGGTTGAATTTGACCCGAAGCTCCCTTTGTGGCGGTTGAACAAATCGGCCAACTCCAATGCTGACGATGCGATTATTCCCTGACCGTCCCGACGCTCACCCGACCTGATTGCTTGACTACTTTATTTGAGCGTCAAGCCTGCGGATCGCGTCAAGTTCTGGTTTGATATCTAGCTCCTCGGCAATTGCTCGAGCCTCAGCTAGGCGACGACCCGACTCGGGGCCGACGGGTGACGCAGCAGCTAGAAGCCGCAGAGCCGTTGCCTGAAAGGCGCGGTAAAAGTGGCTGCGGGCGAATTCCAGCGCTTGGGTCACCGCCTTCTCTGCGTCTGGACGGCCCGCCGCGAGACAAGCCTCGCCCCGAAGCAGCAACGCGTGTCCACAGGTGTATTGCAAGCGAAGTTCGGTAGATCTGGCGACTGCGCGATCCAGTGTTTCGATCGCCTCGTCAGGGCGGTTAAGCAGTAGGCTAGCGTTGCCCGAGACAGTCAGTTGCCAAGGAAGAGCCATTCGCAAGCCGCGACGTTCACCGAATTCTATGTTCCACTCGATCAGCGGCAGCGCCGATACGGCATCACCTCCCGCGAGCAGCGCACGAATGCGGTGGTAGTTGGCCACGTTCATATCCCATGTGCTGCCGGCCTCAGTGGCGATTGTCCGCGCCTCCTCGCCACGCGCACACGCCTCGTCCCAATGACCAAGTTGGCCCAGGCAGTCGCCCAAGACTGCTAGACCATCGACTGCGAGCAACCCGGTGCTGCCAACACCCGCGATGCGTAGTCCCTCGCTGTAAGTGTCGGCATCCACCGAAAGCTCTGCGACGGCCGCCCTATAGTCTCCGGCGATCCAGAACGAATGGCCGAGAACGAAGCGAGCGGCAGACAACAGCTCAGGATCATCGAGCGAGGTCGCGAGTCGTATTGCGCCGCGCCCGTGGTCAATTGCGCGCTCGGCGCTATCGCCGAATATGCTCTCGACATGCGTACGCTGAGTTCGAAGTTGGCAGGTCAGCTTTGCCAAGCCGAAGCCATCGGCGCGCTCTTCCGCGTCGCCCAGTTCCTCCAGCATACGCTGCGTTTCGCCGGCGGCAAGGTAAGCCCAACCGCGAGCCCTGCGAAGGTCGATCATCGCAGCTTCAATGGCAGTATCTTTGGACAGGCGGGCTCCGGCATCCAGAGCTTTGGCGACCAAAGCAATTCCCTCGGCGTTGTTTGCTCGGTCGAACGCCCCCTTTCCGGCGGCGCCGTAGTAGGTCATCGCTTTTGCCCAGAGCTCGGCCCCGGCTGCATGATAGGCGGCCTGTTCAGGCGCGGGCGGACCTGTGCCATGCTCGATGGCTTGCAGTAGCCGCGCATGGATCTCGCGGCGACGAGTTTTCAGCAGACTCTCATATGCTGCGTCCCGAACCAACGCATGTTTGAAAGTATAAGTGTCGTGTGGTGGCGTGCCGCGCCGAAACAGAAGTTCAACTGCACACAGTTCATCGAGGTTGCCGCGCAACGCTGGCGCAGACTGGTCGGCGATCTCTGCAAGAAGATCGAACTCGACCTCACGCCCGATGCAGGCGGCAAGCTGTGCCACCTCCTTCGCCTCTCCCAAGCGATCCAGGCGAGCCATTAGCGTGTCGTGTAGCGACGCTGGCACCTCGGGGTCCCCCAATGAGCCACCGCCGGTTTTGCCTTGCTCAACAAGTGATTTGGTCAGTTCCTCGACAAACAACGGGATGCCATCGGTCCGCCGGACGATTGTGTTGAGAAGCGGCGCCGAAGCACTCTTGTCAGGCACCAGATGGTCGACGATCGCGGCAATGGCGGCACGGCCCAACCGGCTCAGCGTCAAGCTGGTCAGGTGGGCGTGTGCGGAAAATGGCGGCACACCCTCTGGTCGGCTGGTAATGACCAGGAACACCGGTGCGGCTGAGATGCGGTCGAGCAACATTTGGGTGAGTTCCAAAGTCGTTGCGTCGGCCCAATGCGCATCTTCAAGAACGACCAGTAGAGGGCGTTGGGCCGCAAGCCCCATCAGGTGGTCGAGTAGCGTCAGCATCAATTTCGGGCGCTGGGCCTCAGGGACAAGCTCAAGAGGTGGATAGCGCGCGCCCGGGTCCACGTTGATCTGGGCCGCGAGTAGCGGCACGGCCGTAGCCAAATCGATACCGGACTCGGCTAGCCTGCGTTCGAGCGTTGCTAGAACGGTGCCCTCCGGACTATCTACCAGGTTCCGGATCACCGGCCACAAGGGCGTGTCGGTGTAAAAAGGCGATCCCTGCCATCGCACTTCTGTGTGAAGCGCTCCGGCTATGGCATCACCAAGGCCGCGCAACAGACGGGACTTTCCGATGCCCGCCTCACCGACAAGCAGAACGGCCTGACCCTCACCCTGCTCAGACGCAGCCCATCGATGTTGCAGCAGAGCCAGTTCCTGGTCGCGTCCGATCATTGGGGCGAGGTCGCCACCGTGTAAAGCCTCGAATCGGCCGCGGTAGGCCGTTTCGCCGGTGACCAGCCAAACCGTTAGCTTGCTGTCGAATCCCTTGAGCTCGACGTCGCGAATCGGGGTGAGATCGAAGATGTCGCCAACGAGCTGTCTTGTGGAGTTGGCCAGCATGATGCCGCCCGGCGGGGCCAGCGCCTGCAAGCGAGCGGCGAGGTTTGGTGTCTCGCCGACGACCGATTCTTCGCGCGCTTCACCCTCTCCGATAAGGTCGCCCACAACGACCGAACCGGTGGCAATACCGATGCGCGAAGCAAGCACCTCACCGCCAAGTGCGGTCAAGCCGCCCACAGCCGATGCTATCGCAAGCGCCGCGCGAACCGAGCGCTCCGCCTCGTCCTCATGCGCGTTTGGCCAGCCGAAATATGCGAGCACGCCATCGCCCATGAATTTCGCCAAATGGCCACCTACACGGCTGATCTCACCAGCCACTGCGTTCCGAAAGCGGCCTAGAAGCTCACGCACGTCCTCCGGATCGTAGCGTTGCGTGAACGTTGTCGAGCCAACGAGATCAACAAACATGACTGTCAGCCGGCGGCGCTCCGCGAAGGGCCGCGGCTCCGGTGGCTGTCTTGCCCGGGTTGCGGTTTCCAGAACAGGCGAGGTTGCCAACGGGCCAGCGATCGCCTGCAGGATCAGGCGGCGGTGTCCCACCGAAACAACACCGATTTCACGGAGATCATCGGCGGTCAAGCCGGGAAGAACCCGCAAGTCGATGTCGTTGTCGCGGAACGCTGCGACGTACTGCGGGAGGCCAAGCTCCAGAAGCCAGTCCGCGATGTTCATAAAGTTTCATGACCCGGCGGTCTATTCAACACAGTTATCACCGCACGGACCAGTTTGGCGACGCCCAAATGCGCGGAACTCGATTCAGTCCTTTCAGCCTGCGACAGCTCGCAAGCAACCCGCTTGGCCGGCCTTAAGCTCGTCAGCGATATTCGGGTTGCCGGCAGCCGCCACGAAGGTTGGGAACCAGTCGAGACACCCATGGGACGGTCGTGAAACCAGCCGCACTAACAGAAGGCGTCGAACGCCGACGCGCTATCGGGTAAGGTTGCGTCGAGGACTAACGAGTTCTTCGCTGAGTGTTGCCATGACCATGCCCCAAGCACACAGTCGGCGACCGGCGTAGGCACCCTGCTGCGCCGGAGGAGGTGTTCGCCCTTTGGGGACACGCGCCGCCTCAGTCGACCGGACACCGCGCCCCGAAATTCCACGTAACTTACGCGGCAGGGCTGGCAAAAATGCGTCATCCATGCGCTACTTGATGAAGAGGCTGTCCCCCACGCCCATCAACCGATCGATAGGTGGACCATTGTACGCTCGGACACAAGTGATCCGGCGGCCGCGCGGGGTTAGAGGTCGCCTCTCGCTCTGGCAGTCTGCCAAAGCGTCCGCCAGCGAATGAGGACAACAATGAAGCTTCGATCTATTGGTCTGTTGGCGCTGGGAGCCGCGCTGTCCAGCAGCATGCTCACGCCTGCCACCGCCGCCGACAAGCAGCCGAACATCATCATGATCATGGGTGACGACATCGGCTGGTCGAACATCGGTGTCTACAACCAGGGCATCATGGCGGGCCGCACCCCGAACCTCGACCAGCTCGCCAATGGTGGAATGCGCTTCACCGACTATTACGCTGAAGCGAGCTGCACTGCCGGCCGCGCCAATTTCGTCACCGGCGAGCTGCCGGTCAGGACGGGCATGACGACGGTTGGCCAAGCAGGCTCGCCGATCGGCCTGCCGGCGCAGGCGCCAACCATCGCCACGGCGTTGAAGGCCATGGGCTATACGACCGGACAGTTCGGCAAGAACCATCTCGGCGATCTGAATGAGTTCCTACCGACCGTGCATGGCTTCGACGAGTTCTTCGGCTACCTCTACCATCTCGACGCCATGGAAGACCCGGCGCACCGCAACTACCCGCAGGACCTGCTGGCGACGGTCGGTCCTCGCAATATGGTCCACAGCTGGGCCACGAATGTCGACGATCCCACCGAGCAGCCGCGCTGGGGCAAGATCGGCAAGCAGCGGATCGAAGACGCCGGCACGCTCTATCCCGAGCGCATGAAGACCGTGGACGACGAGATCCTCGGCAATGCCCTCAAGTTCGTCGACAAGGCTCGGGCCGACAACAAGCCCTTCTTCCTCTGGCTGAACCCCACGCGCATGCACGTGGTGACGCACCTCTCCGACAAGTATGAAGCGATGCGCAACTCTGAGAATGGCTGGAGCGAGCAGGAAGCCGGTATGGCTCAACTCGACGATGTCGTCGGCTCGGTAATGAAGTACGTCAAGGACAATGGTCTCGGCGACGACACCATCATCGCCTTCACAACGGACAATGGGGCGGAAAACTTCACCTGGCCGGATGGCGGCCAGACACCGTTCGCCGGAGGCAAAGGGACGGCCCTGGAAGGCGGCTTTCGTGTACCAGCCATCGTGAATTGGCCAGGCAAGGTGCCGGCCGGCAAGGTCGAGAACAGCATCATGTCCGGGCTGGACTGGTTCCCGACCCTCGTGGCCGCCGCCGGCGATCCCGACATCGTCGATGAGCTGAAGGCCGGGAAGAAGCTCGGCGACACCGAGTACAAGGTCCATCTCGACGGCTACAACCAACTCGACCTGATCACCGGCAAGGGCCCGTCGAAGCGTCACGAGGTCTACTACTTCACCGAAAGCACCCTGTCGGCGGTCCGCATCGACGACTTCAAATATCGCTTTACCGACCAGCCCGGCGGCTGGCTTGGCGGTACCGTCAAGGTCGACTGGCCGATCATCGTCAACCTGCGCCTCGACCCCTACGAGCGGACGGGACTGCCCAACGGCGCCAATGGTTCGATCGCGTTCTACAACTGGTTTGTCTACGAGTTCTGGCGGTTCCAGTTCGCCCAGAAAGAGATCGGCAAACTGGCACAGACGGCGCTCGAATTTCCGCCGATGCAGAAGGGCGCCAGCTTCAACCTCGAAGCCGTGAAGGCGCAGATCGAGAAGGCCGCGGCAGGGCATACTGGCCAATAGGGATTTGGCCAAAGGCGGGCGGACCCTGGGTAGTTGACACGGCCCTGGGTCTGCTCCCGTTCCGGCCGCTCTTGTGAAGGGTGGCTGTGCGAGGGCGGGCTTGGGGTTATGAGCATGAGCCTCGCGCGGCCATACGCCGTCGTGGCTAACAGTATTGAACCTCTCCGCGCGCCCGTCGCGAACTTGGTCAGCTCGCACGTTCCAGCGTCCGCTTCACCTGCATCGTGATCCACCTCCCGCCACGCGGGGTCGACACGCCGCACCCGACTGCGGACCTTCACCGCCTGTGGATTTGGCGCAACACGTTGACCGCGAAGACATCGAAATTCTCAGTCGGCGGTTGCAGCGCTCATGACGATTTGCCACGGTCGACGTGATCATACGCGGCAGCCAAGGACGCCCTTGAGGACATGGAAGCGGCCGTCGAGTCACTGAGAACGCGCATCAACGGATGGAAACGTGACGTTCAACTCCATCGGGACCTACGGCACCTCCTACCGACAACTGCTGCCGTGGGCCTTGGGCGGGCTCGGTGCCAACCTGCCGGAAGTCGCGATTACCTTCGGCCGCTCTGCGGAGACACGAGGCAAGGCCCTTTTCGGATCAGCCATGAAGGTCATCAACACTTGGCTCCATCAATGAGATGAACCAAAGGGCCGACTTCCGGTTGGGCGGTTGTCAGACTGAGCTTGATCGGCAAGCTGAACCGCCGCGGCCCAGCACTGCCCGGGTTGAGAAAGAGCACGCCAGCCTTGGTCCCGATCTGTGGCCGATGCGAATGGCCGGAGATGACCACATGGACGCCGCGCGAAGCAGGATCAAATCGCAGTTCATTCAAGTCATGCAGTACGTAGATGGAACGCCTTTCGATCTCTAGGGTGATGTCTTCGGGGTAGCTTCTTGCCCAGCTGTCGGTGTCGATATTCCCCCTAATCGCGGTGACAGGAGCAACCCGGCGGAGCTCGTCGAGGATTCCTTCCCGGCCAATGTCGCCAGCGTGAATGATATGGGCGACACCGGCGAGTCGAGACGCGACCTGCGGGCGAAGCAGGCCGTGGGTATCCGAGATGACCCCGATTGTGAGCA
>JBEVJK010000137.1:0-11431 GCA_040510195.1 Mesorhizobium sp.
CGCCCTGCTCGATCACCCAGGTGACGGCGCCGTGCAGCCCTTCCTCGATCAGGATTCGCGGGACGTTGGCCGAGATGCCGAAGCCGAGATTGACGGCGCTGCCGGCTTCGAGCTCCTGCGCAACGCGGCGCGCTATGACCTTCTGAATGTTGAACTCGGCAAAGCGGAACGAGTTGAGCGGACGCATGATCTCGCCCGAGATCGCCGGGTCGTAGAGTGTCTGGGTCGTCTGTTTCTGGTCGGGATCGACGATGATGTAGTCGACCAGCATGCCCGGCACGCGAACGTCGTGCGGCCGCAGCGACCCGTCCTTGGTGATGCGCTTGACCTGGGCAATGACGATGCCGCCATTGTTGCGGGCAGCGAGCGCCTGGTCGAGACCACCGAGATAGGCGCCCTCGTGCTCATAGGTGAGATTGCCGCGCTCGTCGGCCGTGGTGGCGCGAATGATGGCGACCGACGGCACGATCGAAGGGAAGAACAGCCATTCCTCGCCCTCGAACGCGACCTTCTTCACCACCGGGGCCGCCTTCGCCGCCTCGTTCATCGCGCAGCCCTGCCGGTCGGGATCGACGAAAGTGTCCAGCCCGACCTTGGTCAGCACGCCGGGGCGCTTGGCCGCTGCCTCGCGATGCAGGTCGAAGAGGATACCGGACGGGATGTTGTAGGCCGGGATCTCGTTGCCGGTGACCATCTGCCAGATCAGTGGCGGCTCGGCCGAGGAGGGGCCCGAAGGATAGGAGCCGCCGAGGATCCTGGCGAGCAACCCCTTTTTCGCGATGTGGTCGATGCCCTTGATCCCGCTCATGTCGCCGGCCGCGATCGGGTGCAGCGTCGTCAGGCCGCGCGGATGGCCGGTCTCGTCGAAGCGCTCTCCGATCGCCTTCAGCATGAGATCGGGACAGCCGAGGCCGCTCGACGAGGAGACGGTCACGACGGCGCCGTCCGGGATGAGGGCGGCTGCCTCCGCCGCACTGATCAGCTTGCTCATCGGCTCACAATCCAGGTTCGATGCGGACTTGCCGGCCGCTGCGGACGGCTTCGACGGTCGCCAGTCCGGTCGCCAGGGACCAAATGCCGTCCTCGACGGTCGCCGCTGGCGTCCCGTCCCCGGCGACGGCAGCATGGAAGGCTTCCAGGGACCGCTCGTAGAGGTTGCGGCCGTCGAGCGGCAATTCTCGCTCCCCCTCGCCGTTGCGAAGCGTGACGCTGCCGACCGGGCGCTGCGTCATGACGTTGCGCCCGAGGAGCGAGCCGTCCGTCCCGTGCACCTCGAAGCCAGTCTCGGCGAATTTGGCGGTGAAGGCATCGTGAAACTGCGCCAGCAGGCCGGAGCGGAAGCGCAGGACGCCCATCACGCCGTCGGCGAGCCCTTCCTTGCCCAAGCCGCCCTGGTGCGCCATCGCGACCACTTCGAGCGGGTCGTCGCCCAGCACGAAGCGCAGCGTGTCGGCGTCGTGCACCGTGATGTCGAGGATGACTCCGCCGCCGGCATCCGGCCGATCGAGCCGCCAGCCCTGAAGGTGAGGCGGCAGGTAGACGGCGTGGAACACCCGGGCGGCGAGCGGCGTGCCGATGAGCCCGTCTTCGATCGCCTGGCGCATGGCCCGGTGGCTGGCGGCGTTGCGCAAGTGGTGGTTGGTCGCCATCACCACTCCGGCCTCGCGGGCGGCGGCCGCCATGGCCTGCGCGTCGGCAAGCGACAAAGCGAGCGGCTTCTCGCACAAGACGTGCTTGCCGGCGCGAGCCGCCGCGATCGCCTGGTCGCGATGCAGTTCGTTGGTGGTCGAGACGTAGACGGCGTCGATCTCGGGATCGCCCGCCAAATCGTCGAGCGCCACGACGGCGCGGGCGATGCCATTCTCCTCGGCATAGGCCTGGCCGCGACCGGCGTCCGAGCTCATGACGCTTGCCACCTCGCCACCCGTGGCCCGGATGGCGCCGATCATCCATTCCTTGGCGATGGTGCTGGCGCCGACGAGCCCCCAACGAACGGTCATGACGCTTTCCTTTCCCAGAGGCGCGGCCCGCCGGAGCCGCAGCTGTCGCGAACCACCAGCCGGACGGCGCTGACGATCGCCTCGGGCTCGGTGGTGCCGGCGTTGATCTGCTTGAGGAGCTGCTGCGCTGCCCGCCTTCCCATGCCTTGCGGATCGACGGAAACGGTGGTCAGCGCCGGAACGGCGGTCTTGGCTTCGATGACGTCGTCGAAGCCGACCACCGCGAAGTCCGCGCCCGGCTCCAGGCGGCGGGCGCGCAGCCCGTCGCAGACGCCGAAGGCGACGGCGTCGTTCAGGCAGAGCGCCGCGGTGGGCGGCTCGGCCACCAGCATGGCGCGGCCGATCGCCTCGACGCCGCCGGCCCGCGAAGGGGCGGCGCTGACGACCAGCCGGTCGTCCGGCTCGACGCCGCCTTCGCGCAAGGCGTGGCGGTAGCCGGCAAGACGGTCCTCGAAAACGGCTGTGTCAGCGAAGCCGCCGAGAAAGGCCACGCGGCGGTGTCCCAACCCGACGAGATGGGCAGTGGCGGCATAGGCGCCGGCGCGATTTTCCGACATGACGGTCGACACCTTGGCGCCCGGCACGTTGCGCACGGCGATCACGACCGGCAGGCCGCTCGCCGTGAGAGGCTTGAAGTCGGCGGCTTCCGTGCCGCGGGCGGGCGAGATCACCAGGCCCGAAATGCCGTGCTCGCGCATCGAGGCGATGACCTCGCGCTGCCGGTCGATGCTTTCGCCCGTATTGGCGAGAAACTGGACGTAGCCGGCCGACTGCACGACGTCGTCGACGCCCACCGCCAACTCGGCGAAGAAGCTGTTGGTCAGGTCGTTGACGACGATTCCGACGATTTTCGACTTCGACCTCGACTGGCGAAGGTTGGCCGCGCCGCGGTTGTAGACATAGCCGAGCTCGCGCATCACCGCGTTGACCTTGGCGCGGGTCTTCTCGTTGACCAGCGGAGAGCCGCGGAGCACGAGCGACACGGTCGACTTGGAGACGCCGGCGGCGCTCGCAATGTCGACGACGGTCACCCGTTCCCTGGCCATCCGGTTTCTCCTCCCGAGGTAGCACCTGCGGTCTGGATTAATTAGAACGTTCCAAATCGTCAAGTAGAAAAATGCGCAGAGGAGCCAAGAGTGATCGAGTTTTTGAAGCCTTGCAATTTGGAACGATCTAAACTATTCGTCCCTCGACCATCTGGGAGGAGAGAGCCGTGACACATTCCCTCAGGCTGCCGGAGGCGGACGGGACGGTGACGGAGTACCGGCTGACCGGCACCCCGCTGGCCCGCCCGGAGAGCCCTCCACGCTTCAACCGCATTGCCTATGCGGCGGCCCATGTGGTCGCAGACCCTTATCGCGACGGCGATCCGTGGGGCGCTGCGGCGGTCGACTGGGAACGGACGCTCGCCTTCCGCCATCATCTGTGGTCGCTCGGGTTCAGGATTGCCGAGGCGATGGACACCGCCCAGCGCGGGATGGGGCTCGACTGGTCGGGCGCGAAGGAGCTCATCAGACGAAGCCTCGCGGAGGCGCGGATGGTGCCGGGTGCCGACCTTGCATGCGGCGCCGGCACCGACCACCTTCCGCTCAACGAGGCGAAGTCCGTCGAGGATGTCGTGCGCGCCTATGAGGAGCAGGTCGAGTTCATCGAGAAGCATGGCGGAAGGGCGATCCTGATGGCGAGCCGTGCCCTGGCGAGGGTGGCGAAGTCGCCGGAGGACTATGCCCGAGTGTATGGCCGCATCCTCGGCCAGGCGAAGGACAAGGTCATCTTGCACTGGCTGGGCGATGCGTTCGATGCCAAGCTGGCGGGCTATTGGGCGGCGAAAGGGTTTCCCGGCGCGCTCGATACGGTGCTGGAAATCATCGGCAGCAATGTCGCCAAGGTCGAGGGGATCAAGATTTCGCTGCTCGACAACGACAAGGAAGTCCAGCTGCGCAACCGACTGCCAGAAGGCGTGCTCTGCTTCACCGGCGACGACTTCAACTATGCCGAGCTGATAGAAGGCGACGGGCGGCGGCACAGCCATGCCCTGCTCGGCATCTTCGACGCCGTCGCGCCGGCGGCGTCGCAGGCGCTGGCAGCCTTGGCCGTCGACGACGTCGCCACGTTCCGCTCGACCATCGCACCCACCGTGCCTCTGTCGCGGCGGATCTTCGAGGCCCCGACGCAGTACTACAAGGCCGGCGTGGTGCTGCTCGCATGGCTGAACGGCCACCAGGACCATTTCTCCATGCTTGGCGGCATGCAGTCGGCGCGCGGCATGCTGCACTATTCGGAGGTCTTCAGGCTCGCCGACAAGGCCAACGTGCTGGACCGGCCCGAGCTGGCCGTGGCACGCATGCGGTCGTTGCTGGCGGTCTACGGCGTGGACTAGGTCTCGCGGCGCAGGTTTCGGCGCGCCGAGCTCTTGGACGCTGCCGGGCTACCTCCCATATGGTGGTCAGCCGGGCACGGGCGGCTGCGAAGGAAGGCAAGCGATGCGCGATGAGTGGCCGGACATCCCCTACGAGCCGTGGCGCGAGACCTGCGCGGCCCTGCATCTCTTCGCCCAGATCCTCGGCAAGTACAGGCTCGCGCGCACCCCTTGGGTGAACCATTCGTGGCATGCGACACTCTATCCGAGCGCCCGCGGCTTCACGACCGGGCCGGTTGCGGACAAAGGCGCAGCGATCGAGCTCGCGCTGGACCTGGTCGCGCACCGCGTCCGGGGGGCCTCGAGCTCCGGCGCGACGGCCGACATCGCGCTTCAGCCGATGTCCGTCGCCGCGTTTCACGGCAAGATGCTCGACCTCATCGAGCGCCTCGGCGGCACGCCCGCGTTCGACGGCCGGCCGAACGAGATCGCCGACGCCAAGCCGTTCGCCGAGGACCGCGCCGAACGTCCCTATGACGCCGAAGCCGTCAACCGTTTCTTCCGGGCCTCGATCGCCGTGTGGTCGGTCTTCCAGCACTTTCGCACCGGCTTTCTCGGCAAGGTGAGCCCGGTGCATCTCTTCTGGGGCAGCTTCGACCTGGCGGTGACGCGCTTCTCGGGACGGCGCGCGCCTCTCCACCCGGGCGGCGTGCCGGCGCTTCCCGATGCGGTCACGCGCGAGGCCTACAGCCACGAAGTGTCGTCGGCCGGCTTCTGGCCAGGCGGCGGGGGCGTCGACTTCCCTGCATTCTACTCCTACGCCTATCCAAGCCCGGCAGGTTTCGCCGACGTCAGGGTCGAGCCGTCGGCCGCGGCCTTTCATCCGGGCCTCGGCGAGTTCGTGCTGCCCTATGACGCCGTGCGCACCGCGGCCGATCCGGAAGCGACGCTGATGCGGTTTCTCCGAAGCACGTATCAGGCCGCCGCCCGGCTCGGCTCCTGGGATGCCGACGCGCTCGAATGCGGCATCGGCGAGCCGTTGAGGCCGCGCTCGCCTTAGGCGGAAGCGCCGCCGTCGCGGCGCGGCTTGCCGAACGCTCCGCCCTTCCCTTCCCATGCAGCATGATCGGTGGCATTGTGCGATCGCGTGGCGCCCTTGCGAGGCGAGGTCGGTCCCGCGGGGTGCAGGCTCTAGCAAACGCTCAACGACGATGAAGGGCATTGTCTTCACCGAATTTCTCGAGATGGTCGAGGGAGCCTTCTCGCCCGACGTCGCGGATCGCATCGTCGACGTAGCGGATCTGCCTTCCGGCGGCGTCTACACGACCGTCGGTACCTACGATCACACCGAGATGATCAGGCTGGTGTCCATTCTCAGCGAGGAAACGGGCATTCCCATTCCCGACCTGATGCGCGCCTTCGGCGAGTATCTTTTCTCGAGGTTCTCGTCGCTCTACCCGAAATACTTCGACGGCGTGGACTCGGCATTCGGGTTCCTGTCGAACGTGGAAGACTACATTCACGTCGAGGTACGCAAGCTCTATCCCGAAGCGGAGCTGCCGTCGTTCGGATGCGACCTGTCGCGTCCCGGGACCATGCGTCTCACCTACCGGTCCTCGCGGCCGTTCGCGCCGCTGGCCGAGGGATTGATCCGCGGTTGCCTGACCCATTTCGGCGAGACCGCCGATATCGAGATCGAGGATCTCTCGGCGGGGGCGGGCACGTCGGCACGTTTCGTGATCACCCAGCGAGACGCCCCGCAGTGAGGAGCGTCGAGCAGCTCGAACGCCGTCTGGAACGGGAGAAGCGGGCGCGGAAGGCGGCGGAAGCGATCGCCGAGGAGAAGACGCGCGAGATCTACGACACGAACGCCCGCCTGCAGGAGCTCAACAACAGCCTGGAGGAGCTGGTTCGGCAGCGGACGACCGAACTCGCAGCAGCGCGCGACGAGGCGGTTCGCGCAAGCCAGGCAAAGTCCGACTTCCTTGCCAGCATGAGCCACGAGCTGCGGACGCCGCTGAACGCGATCATCGGCTACAGCGAGATGCTTCTGGAGGAACCTGACGACCTGATGCGCCCGGAGCTCAGGCCCGATCTGCAGAAGATCCGCGGCGCCGGCAAGCATTTGCTCGGCCTCATCAACGACATCCTCGACCTCTCCAAGATCGAGGCAGGCAAGATGGACCTCTTCTTCGAGGCCTTCGACCTGGCCGCTCTGCTCTCCGAGGTCAGTGCCACCGTCGAGCCGCTGGTTGCCAAGAACGGCAACAGCTTCGAACTCCGACACGAGCCCGATCTCGGAACGATGAGCTCGGACCAGACAAAGATACGGCAAATTCTCCTCAACCTGCTCAGCAACGCGACCAAGTTCACCACGCAGGGCCGCATCACGCTCTCGGCGAGGCGGCTGATCGGCAACCGGGTGGAGTTCGAGGTGTCCGATACCGGCATCGGCATGACCGGCGACCAGCTGGCGGCGATCTTCCAGCCCTTCAGCCAGGCCGACGCCTCGACCACCCGCAACTACGGGGGGACCGGCCTGGGGTTGGCCATCACGCAGCAATTCTGCCGGATGCTCGGCGGCGAGGTGATCGCCGACAGCGTCTATGGCAAAGGCTCGACCTTCACCGTGACCGTTCCGGAAGTCTACACTTACGCTTCTGCACCGCAGCCGTCGCAGCTGGGGCGCCAGCGGGGGGCCATCGGCACGGTCCTGGTGGTCGACGACGAGCGCGAGGGCACGCGGATGCTGGCCGAGCCGCTCAGCCAGGAAGGCTACCGCGTGCTGACCGCGGCGGGCGGCACGGACGGCCTGCGTCTGGCGCGCGAGGAGAAGCCCGACGCCATCATTCTCGACGTGATCAATCCGGATTTCGACGGCTGGACGATCCTGCGGCTGCTGAAGACCGACGCGGAGCTCTGCGACATCCCGGTCATCCTGGTGACGATGCTCGGCGAGCGCGACATGGGGTTTGCGCTCGGCGCGGCCGAGCATCTCACGAAGCCGATCAACCCCAAGGAATTGCTGCAGCTCCTGGCTCGCGTCCAGCGTCCCGCGACCGCGCCTGACATCCTGGTCGTCGACGACGACCAGTCGACGCGCGACATGCTCCGCCGGATGCTGGTCAGGGAGGGCTGGACGGTTCGCGAGGCAGCTAGCGGAACCGAAGGGCTCCAGCAGCTGGCGAAGGCGACGCCTGCCGTGATGCTGCTCGACCTCATGATGCCCGAGGTGGACGGCTTCGAGGTGCTGCGCGTGGTGCGCCAGACCGCCGCCTGGCGGGACCTGCCCGTCGTCATCGTGACGTCGAAGGACCTCAGCCGATACGAGCTGGAATGGCTGCGCGGTCACGCCATGGACGTGCTTCAGAAAGGCGCCTACAGTCGCTCGGAGCTCATCGCGGCCGTGCGCGCCATGGTCGAAGCCGCGCGTCGAACGCCCTCCAGACTGGTGCCCGGATGACCGCCGTCACGAGGAGGAGGTGACATGGCGAAGATTCTCTTGGTCGAGGACAACGAGCTGAACAGGGACATGCTGTCCCGTCGGCTGATCCGGCAAGGCTACGAGGTTGTCATCGCCCATGACGGTGCCAGCGGCGTCGAGATGACCGGCGCCGAGCGACCGGATCTGGTGCTCATGGACATGAGCCTGCCGGTGCTCGACGGGTGGGAGGCAGCCCAGCGCTTGAAAGCCGATCCGGTGACGCGCTCCATCCCCGTCATCGCGCTGACGGCGCATGCCATGACGGCGGACCGGGAGAAGGCGTTGGCTGCCGGCTGCGACGACTACGACACCAAGCCGATCGAATTGCCGCGGCTTCTGGGAAAGATGCAGCGGCTGCTTCGCGGGGCGTGATCGCCCCTGCCCAGGGAGGGAAGACCGGCGAATGGCCGCCAGCACCGAAGCCGACGCGGAGTTCAAACGGCGCGCCTCGCTGGCCATCATCTGGCAGGACCTGGTCACGCCCGTTCGGACAATCCTCGGCTATCAGGAGATCATCGTCGAGGAAGCGCAGCGGCTGCGCCTCGACGACATCCTCGCGCATCTGCGCAAGGTCCTGACCGCCGCCCGCACGCTTTCCGACCTGGTCGATAGCATCCCGGAGACGAGCGTCGACGAGGAAGCAGACTCGGCTGCATCGGGCAGCTTCCAGGCGCAGCTCAGGCACGACCTGCGCACGCCGCTCAACGCCATCATCGGCTACAGCGAGATGGTGCTGGAGGATCTGGAAAGCGGACCGAGCACCCATGCGATCCGCACCGACGTCGAACGGCTGCTCGTCGAGGCGCGACAGCTGCTCGACGGCATCGACGCGGTCGTGGACCTCGGCCGGCGCGACACGGCGCATGCAAAGACCGGGGAAGGCCATTCCGAGACTGCCTCCGACGCAGCCATCGTCAGCCTTCTGCGGACGCTCCGGCCCGCCGGCAAGCCGCCGAAGCCCACCGAATGCGGGCGGATCCTGGTCGTGGACGACAATGAGAGCAACCGCGACCTGCTTTGTCGCCGGCTGGTCCACGAGGGACACGAGGTGGTCGTCGCCGCCTCGGGACTGGACGCCTTGGCCATCCTCGAGAGCGACCGCTTCGACGTGATCCTGCTCGACCTGCTGATGCCCGACATCAACGGCGTGGAGCTCCTGGAGCGCCTCAAGCTGGACCAGCGATGGCGCTCCACGCCGGTGATCATGATCTCGGGGCTGAGCGAGATGGATGCCGTCGTCCGCTGCATCGAGGCCGGCGCGGACGACTATCTGCCCAAGCCGTTCAACCACGTCCTGCTGCGCGCCCGCATCAATGCCTGCCTCGAGCGGAAGCGCTGGCATGACCTGGAGCGGGAGTACCTGTCCCGGCTGACTGCCGAGAAGGAACGCTCCGAGGCGTTGCTGCGCAACATCCTTCCGAGCCCGATCGTGCTGCGCCTCAATGCGGGCGAGACGCTGATCGCCGATCGCTTCGAGAACGTGTCGATCCTGTTCGCCGACCTCGTCCAATTCACGCCGGCCGCTGCCCTGATGACCCCCTCTCAGCTCGTCGACCGTCTCAACCGGCTGGTCTCGCAGTTCGATCTGCTGGCGCTTCAGCTGGGCGTGGAGAAGATCAAGACCATGGGCGATGCCTACATGGCCGCGACGGGCCTGCCGGAACCGGTGCCCGGCCATACGGAGCTGATCGCACGGTTCGGGCTCGGCATGCTGGCTGCGCTGCAGCAGTTCAACGACTCGCATGGCGAAACGCCGCTTCGGATGAGAATCGGAATCCATACGGGGCCGGTCGTGGCGGGCGTCATCGGCCACCACAAATTCAGCTACGACGTCTGGGGAGACACCGTCAACGTGGCCAGCCGGCTCGAGGCAAACAGCCTGCCGGGAAGGATCCAGGTCTCCGAAGCGGTGCGCGCGGCGCTCGCCGAGCGCTATGAATTCGAGCCGCGCGGCCGGATCGACCTGAAGGGGAGAGGGTTCACGGAGGCCTTTCTGCTGATCGCGCCAGGACCAGGCATGCCCGGCCGGGCCGGCTAGAATCCGCCGGTTACGTTGAGGGTCTTCAGAGTCCGTGGTGCCGGCAGCCGCCACGGACAAGTAGGAGTGGCGGTAACCACTTGATCGATTGCATTTTCGAACATGATGAAGCTTGTTGGTGGAGCTGAGGGGGAGCGACATCAACGGAAGCCTCAGCCCTTGAATTCCCAGAAATCCCGGCGTATTGGACCCTTGAACGTGGGGACAAATCGTGGGGACAGGACGGGTTACATGGGCAAGCAGCGCAGTCGGGCAATGAGACACCTAGAGCTTCGGCGCCGGGTGTGGTGGATGGTCATGCGGTACCCAGCCGACGTGGCCCAAGCGTTCGACGGACCTAAGCACAGGGTGAACTTGCAGACCAGCGACGCCAGGGTGGCGCAGCAGCGCAGGGACGATGAGGAGCGGAACCTCAGGGCCTACTTCCACGACATCAGGCGGGGGACATCAGGAGCCCTCAGCAAGGGAGACTGGGCGGAGCGTCGAGGGGCTCACTGGCGAGAGACGCTGGCCGAGCTGAGCCGAGACCCGGAGGCCCACTACGCCGAGGAAGGAGAGTCCAGCGCCTACAACCTTGCGCAGGATGCGGCACAAGAAGAGGAAGAACGGTTGGCAGCGAGAAGGTCGACCGAGGGGCAGGCCAAGGCGTTCCTGAGGGGACTCAGGAACCAGTCGAAGGTCGACCATCATGTGGAGCAGTTCCTGTCTGAGGCCGAGCTTGCCCCGAAGACGACTAACGAGAAGCGAGGGCTCCTTCGCCAGTTCGCCGCGTGGGCAGCCTCGCATGGGCTAGGGCTGGCGGACATCGACCGCAAGACAGCAGGTCGCTACGTGCAAGAGAAGATCGCACCCAGAGACAGGCGGACGGGAAAGAAGCACCTGGCTGCCGTGAACACCTATTGGAACTATCTCAAGCGGCGCGGGCATGTGACGTTCGACGTGTCCCCCTGGCACGATCAGCTTGAACCTCAGAGGGCACGGAAGGGCTCCAAGCAGGAACCTGAGCGGGCCTTCACGACCGAGGAGGTTCGTAGGCTGCTCTACGGGGAGGCTACGGGGACCAGCAAGTTTGACGACAGCACTCGTGAGATCGCCATCTGCGGCCTCCTCTCTGGCATGCGGGAAGACGAGGTCGTCAGCCTCCGGATGGGAGACGTGATCGAAGGCCCGGACGGGTTGGGGACCGCGTTTGACCTCAGCCGCTCGAAGACCCAGGCGGGGGTGCGGATGGTGCCCGTTCACCCAGACCTGATGGACATCGTAGCGAGGAGGAGCGAAGGCAAGAACCCGACCGAGCCGCTCTTCCATGAGTTCAGCAAGACGCCCCGACCAGCGGACACTCTGGGAAAGCGGTTCCGGAGGTACCGAGAGGCGCGTGGGGTCAACGACCGCAGGGAGGGGAGACGCAGGAGCTTGACCAACTTCCACTCGACGCGGCGCTGGTTCATCACTGAGGCGGAGCGGGCCGGGATAGCGGAGGTCACCGTGGCAGCGGTGGTGGGACACGAGGAGGCGAGAGCCAAGGGGTTCACCTTCGGGACGTACTCGGG
>JBEVJK010000138.1:0-34490 GCA_040510195.1 Mesorhizobium sp.
GGGCTTCGTCAACATCAGGCTGGCCGACGCTTTCTGGCAAAAGCACCTGGCCGTCATCCTGGCTGCCAGCACAGATTACGGCCGCTCCAAAATCGGCGCCGGCAAGAAGACCAACGTCGAATATGTCTCCGCCAACCCGACCGGGCCGATGCATGTCGGCCATTGCCGCGGCGCGGTGGTCGGCGACGCGCTCGCCAACCTTTTGTCCTTCGCCGGCTACGCCGTCACCAAGGAATACCTCATCAACGACGCTGGCGCGCAGATCGACGTGCTCGCGCGCTCGGTCATGCTGCGCTATCGCGAGGCGCTCGGCGACGAGATCGGCGAGATTCCGCCCGGCCTCTATCCCGGCGACTACCTCATCCCCGTCGGCCAGGCGCTTGCCGCCGAATTCGGCCGCGGCCTGCTGCAGAAGCCGGAAGACGAGGCGCTCGCTCTCGTCAAGGACCGCACGATCGACGCCATGATGGCGATGATCCGGGAAGACCTCGCGCTGCTCAACGTGCATCACGAGGTGTTCTTCTCCGAGCGCACGCTGCACGCCGACAATGCGAAGAAGATACGCGCGGCGATCAACGAGCTCACGCTCAAGGGCCACATCTACAAAGGCAAGCTGCCGCCGCCCAAGGGCGAGAAGTCGGACGACTGGGAAGACCGCGAGCAGACACTGTTCCGCTCGACCGAGGTCGGCGAAGACATGGACCGGCCGCTGGTCAAGTCTGATGGCTCCTTCACCTATTTCGCTGCCGATGTCGGCTACATCTACGACAAGATCGGGCGCGGCTTCGAGGAGCTGATCTTCGTGCTCGGCGCCGACCATGGCGGCTACGTCAAGCGGCTGGAGGCGCTGGCGCGGGCGGTGTCGGACGGCAAGGTCGAGCTCAAGGTGCTGCTCTGCCAGCTTGTAAAGCTCTTCCGCAACGGCGAGCCGGTCAGGATGTCGAAGCGCTCCGGCGACTTCGTGACGCTGCGCGAAGTGGTGGAGGAGGTCGGTCGCGACCCGATCCGCTTCATGATGCTCTACCGCAAGAACGACGCGCCGCTCGACTTCGACTTCGCCAAGGTGACCGAGCAGTCGAAGGACAACCCGGTCTTCTACGTCCAGTATGCGTCGGCCAGGACCCATTCCGTGTTCCGGCAGGCCAAGGAGCAGCTCGGCGACCTCGCGGTCGACCGGCCGGCGCTGATGGCGCGGCTGGATAGACTCGAGGACCCAGGCGAAATCGGGCTGATCCGCAAGCTCGCAGAATATCCGCGAGTGATCGAAGGTGCGGCCCAAAGTCATGAGCCGCACAGACTGGCTTTTTACCTCTACGACCTGGCAAGCAGCTTCCATGGGCACTGGAATCGCGGTACCGATCAGATAGACTTACGTTTTGTTAAGGTTAACGACCCAGAATTGACGCAAGCCAGACTAGGGCTGGTGCAGGCCGTATCCGATGTCCTGACATCGGGCCTGGCGTTGATCGGAGCCGACGCTCCAATTGAAATGCGCTAGGTAAGCCGCGGATTCCTGTCACCGTTTGCCCACATTGCGCTGGTAGGGCCAACCCCTGCGACGTCGCTGGCGTCCGACTGAGTGCGAGTGCGGAAAAAGTCCATGGCAGACAGACATCAGCTTAAGCGAGCCGTCCAGAATGACCCCGAGCATGACCCCTTTGCGGAGCTGACCCGCATCATGGGGTTCGACCCGCGCGTCCCGGTGGCGCGCCAGCAGCCGGCGGTCGAGGGAGCCAGCGATGATCTGTCGATCGACCTCGAGCGCGAATTGATGGGCGAATTCGGTGGGTTGGAGCCGGATGATGAGACTGCATCGGAGGTCCGGCCCGCCGAGCAGCACGTTGAAGAGCGACCCTCCCTGCGCGCCGTGGAGACCCCGCCCCACGCGGAGGCCGGCGACGCCGAGGACTTCGCCGACGATTACGACTTCGTGTTCGACGAGCAGATGGCCGACGGCACGGTCGATCCCGTGGCGCAGGCGGCGGCCCACGAGGCGCTGAGCGCGGAGCTGGATGCTGCCTTCGCCGATTCGCCGGCCGAGCTCGCCCCCGCCGCGGCGGAGCTGGCGGTCGAGTCCGCTCGCCTCGATGCCGAGACCCAGTCGCCTGTCGAGGATGTCGCGGACATTGCCGAGCCGGAGGCCTGGGAGCCTCCGCAAGCGGCGGCCGTCGCCGGGCCGGCGGACGATCTCGGCGATTACCCGGCGATGATCGTCGACGATCAGATCGCCTTTGCCGAAATACCCGACGACATGCTCGCCGACGAGCCGGTGATGCGGGTCGCCGAGCCGCAGGCCGAGGACGAGGCGGCGGAGGTCGAGCCGGAGGCCGAGCTGGAGCCAGAGCCGGAAGCGGAGCATTTGCCGCTCGTCCCGCTCGGCGCGGCTGACGACCTTCAACCCGCCCTGCCTGCCGACGTTGCCTTCGAAGGGGACCTCGAAGCCGATATCGAGGAGAGCGTCTCGGAGGATCTCCAAGCGGACGAACTCGACGCTGCCGAGCCGGCGGTCGCCTACGACCTGGAGGCAGAGCTGCGGGCGCTGCTAAGCCGGGCGCGCGGCGGCGAGGCCGAGCAGGTCGACGGCGGCGACGACGCAGAGCTTTCCGGCGGCGATGCCTATTTCGATGGCGAATTGCCGCCCGCGACATTCTCGCAGGTCGACGCGCAAGCCAATGACGATCGCTGGGCCGTGGTGGCCGACGAGCAGGACGCCGCCGCCTATGACGCGGCGCAGGAAGGCTACGAGGGACCCGAGCTCGACGACGAGCCCGGCGTCGCCGACGACCGGTCCTGGAGTGCGGAGGCGCAACCGGCTGTCGCCGCGGACGACTGGGCCGCCGAGGAAGCCGACATCGACCCGATCAGCGACTTCGTCGCCGAGCAGCAAGGCCAAGGGCCGGGCGAGCCGATGCCGGCGGCGAGCTGGACGGAAACGACCGCGCCCGATGCGGAGGCGGACGCCGCGGAGCCGTTCGAGCTCTCCGACGCCACTTTCGAGATCGAGGACCAGATCGTCGCCGCGGTCGAGGCCGAGGTCGAGGCCGCCATGGCCGAGACGCCCGATCACGAGTTCCGCGCCGTGGCGGAGACCGAAGCCGAGTTCGAACCCGAAGCCGACGCCGCTCCCGAGGTCGCATCGGAGCCGGAGACCGAGGAGCAGGCGGCGAGGAGCGCCGCGGTCGTCGACCCGTTCTCCGTGCTCGCGACCATGATGAGCGACGTCAAGCCGTTCGGCGACAAGGCGCTCGAACCCAGGGGCGACTTCGCGGCCTCGACTGCCGCCGTGGTCGTGCCGCCCGTCCAGCCGATCGCGGCCGAGGCCGCTCCTTCAACCGCGCCGGTGGTCTCCCCGGAGGCTCCGTCGGCGGGATCTGCCGCGTCTGCCACGCCACCCCATCAAGAAGGACCAGGGAGCGGAGCTCCCACAGCGAGCGAGAGTGCCAACGTGTCGACTGAGTCCCCGTATCCGAGTTTCGCCCGTTCCGCCGCAGGCCATCCCGTGCAGGCCCCCGACATCGAGACGATCGACGTGCCGGAAAGCGCCGTCGCGCTGGCCGACGACCTCGACCTGCCGGAGGTCGACCTCGAGGAAGACATCCCGCTTGCCGCGGATTTCGACGACTTCGAGGCCGAGCTTGCCAATGCCTTCCGCCAGCAGGCGTCGCAGCCGCAGCAGCCGCAATCGCCGCAGCCGGCGGCCCGCGAGACCTACCAGCACGAATTTGCGGGCTACGAGCACCGCGCCGACATCGTGGCGCCGGCCGTCGGCGCAGCGCTTGCAGCGGGCGCGGCCAGCGCTGCCGCATCCACCGCCTACACCCAGGTGCAGCCCACAGTCCGTAGCGCCGACCCGGCTTTCGAGCCGCTGGCGGCTGTCAGAAGCGGGGAGCAAGATGTCGACGACGACGATCTCGCCTACGATCCCATGCTGAGCGAAGACCTGACGGTTCCGGCCGCCTTTGCGGAGCCGGCCGAGCAACGCCGCCCGGCGAGCCGTCGCGGGCTGCTGATTGCGGCGATCGTCGGTGGCGTCGCGGTGGTCGGCGGCATCGGCGCTTATGCGCTCTCGGGGGGCGGCAGCATCGGCGAGCCGGCGCTGGTTCGCGCCGACCCGGACCCGGTCAAGGTGCGGCCCGAAAATCCCGGTGGCACCACCGTGCCGAACCAGGACAACAAGGTTTTCCAGACGATGAACGGCGCTGAATCGGGCGCCAGCCAG
The DNA here is from genome assembly GCA_040510195.1 of Mesorhizobium sp. Lineage (GTDB taxonomy): Bacteria > Pseudomonadota > Alphaproteobacteria > Rhizobiales > Rhizobiaceae > JBEVJK01. The sequence goes on from JBEVJK010000138.1 coordinate 4,220, forward strand.
GCGACACAGGAGCGGCTGATCTCCGGTACCGAGGAGCCGGTCGACGTTGCGGCCCGCGCCGAGCCACCGGCGCCGCAGCCGTCGGAGGAGGAGCTCGGCGAGGGCGAGCTGGAGGTGACCGTGGCGGACGACCCGGTGGCCGCCGAAATCGCCGCGGCGCCGAAGGGCGAAGACCGCGTCACGCCCAGCGCGGACACCGAATCCGCATCATCCGCCTCCGCCAATGGCGAGCTCATCGCGGTCGCGCCGCGCAAGGTGCGCACCATGGTGGTGCGTCCGGACGGCTCGCTGGTTCCGAACGAGCCGGCGACACAGGCCGATGCCACCGCACCCGCACCGCAGGCCGCCGCCGTGCCGGAAGCGCCGGCGCCCGCCGCGGCTCCGGAGCAGCCGGCCGCCACCGAGGCGGCGGCGCCGGAAGCCAGCCAGCCGGTCGCCGAGGAGGAAACCGCGGCGCTCGAGCCGGCGCCTCAAGCGGCGCCCGCCGAACCGGCAGCGCCAGCACCTCAGGCGGCGGAGCAGCCCCAGGCGGCGGAGCAGCCCCAGGCGGCGGAGCAGCCGCAGGCGGCCGAGCAGCCCGAGGCACAGGCCGGCACGCCCAATCAGGGCCCCGTCGCGCCGTCGCGCCCGGCCGACCAGCCGGTCGACGTGGTGGGCGAGGTGAAGCCGACCCAGGTGGCTGCCGCCAGCAATGCGGCCGCAACCGCCGCCGGCGCCTGGTCCATGCAGATCGCCTCGCAGCCCAGCGAAGCCGCCGCGAAGTCGACTTATGACGATCTGGCGCGCCGTTATGCCAAGGTGATCGGCGGCAAGGGCGTCAACATCGTCAAGGCCGAGATCGCCGGCAAGGGCACGTTCTGGCGCGTTCGCGTGCCGGCGGGGTCGCGCGGCGACGCCGTGTCGCTCTGCGAAAGCTACAAGGCGGCGGGCGGCAACTGCTTCGTGTCGCGCTAGACCGAGCGACAAGGACCGATCCGGAGGGTGCGGCAGCGCTGCCGCACCCTTCGTCCTTTTGCGGCCCCGCCTTGTCTGATGCGTTCGCGGCCGGTTGCGGGTAGACTCGCGCTCATGAGCGAATCAAAAGCCATGATCCTCGGCTGCTCGGGCAAGCGGTTGACGCCCGAGGAAGCCAGCTTCTACCGTGGCGAGCGACCCTGGGGCTTCATCCTTTTCGCGCGCAACATCGGTGAGGCCGACGAGATCCGCGACCTGGTCGCAGGGCTGCGCGAGGCGGTGGGCCGACCGGCCGCGCCGGTCTTCATCGACCAGGAAGGCGGGCGGGTCCAGCGCATCCGGCCGCCGCTGGCGCCCAACTATCCGGCCGGTGCCGCACTCGGTGCGCTCTACCGGCAGGACCGGGAGGCGGGGCTGCGCGCCACCTGGCTTTTGGCGCGGCTGCATGCCTTCGACCTAGAGCGCTTCGGCATCACGGCCGATTGCCTGCCGGTGCTGGACGTGCCGGTGGAGGGGGCGAGCGAGGTGATCGGCGCGCGGGCCTATGGCCGCGACCCGCAGAGCGTCGCGGCGCTCGGCCGCGCCGCCGCCGAGGGCTTGCTCGCCGGTGGGCTGCTGCCGGTGATGAAGCATATTCCCGGCCACGGACGGGCATCACTGGACACGCATTTCGAGCTGCCGACGGTGGAGGCGCCGCTTGCGGCGCTGCGCGAGAACGACTTCGCGCCCTTCAAGGCGCTGGCCGACCTGCCGGCGGCGATGACCGCCCATGTCGTGTTCAGCGCCATCGATCCGAGCGGGCCGGCGACCACCTCGAAGAAGGTGATCGACGAGGTGGTCCGCGGCGAGATCGGCTTCGACGGGCTGCTGTTTAGCGACGACACCTCGATGAAGGCGCTTTCTGGGGATTTCCCCCAAAAGGCGGCGGCGATCCTTGCGGCGGGCTGCGACATCGTCCTTCACTGCAACGGCGTGATGGAGGAGATGGCGGGCATCGCTTCGCGGACGACGCCGCTCCAGGGCCGCTCTCGCCGGCGGGCGGATGCCGCGCTGGCTCGCATCGGGGCCGGCGACGACCAGCGCGAGGCGGCGCTGCGGGACGAATTCTCGACCTATTTCGAGGCGGTGGCTTAGGGCAGGCTGGTGGCGGAACCGACGGACAGCGGAGAGGGAAAGCAGGCGTCGATGGAGCGCCTGTGGCAGAACGCCGAGGCGCCGGAGCGCGCCGCGGGCGAGCCGTCGCTGCTCGTCGACGTAGCCGGATTCGAAGGACCGCTCGACCTCCTGCTCCATTTGGCGCGCAACCAGAAGGTCGACCTCGCCCGCATCTCGATCCTGGCGCTGGCCGAGCAATATCTCGCCTTTGTCGAGCGCGTGCGCGCGTTGAGGCTGGAGCTCGCCGCCGACTATCTGGTGATGGCCGCCTGGCTCGCCTTCCTGAAATCGCGGCTGCTCATCCCCAAGCAGTCCGGCGAGGACGGGGTCAGCGGCGAGGAGATGGCGGCGGTCCTGCAGTTCCGCCTCAAGCGGCTGGAGGCGATGCGCGACGCGGCGGCCCGGCTGGTCAACCGCAACCGCCTCGGCCGCGACGTCTTCGCCCGCGGCCTGCCCGAGCTGGTGATCGTCGAGCGGCGCAACGAATACTCGGCCAGCCTCTACGACCTGCTCACCGCCTATGCGACGCAGCGGCAGCGGCAGGCGATCACCACCGTCAAGATCGCCCAGCGGGGCGTGTGGTCGCTGAAGCAGGCGCGTGACATCCTGACCCGCATGTTCGGCGAGCTGCGCGACTGGACGGCGCTCGAAAGCTTCCTGATCCGCTACCTGGCCAGCGAGGAAGAGCGGGCGACGGCGATCGCCAGCTCGTTTGCGGCGACGCTGGAGATGGTGCGCGAGGGCGAGATCGAAATGCGCCAGGAACAGGCCTTCGCGCCGCTTTACATGCGCAGCCGTGCACAGAAGCCGAGAATCGTCGAGGTGGTCCATGATTGAAGGCCGCAATGCCGCGGTGATCCCCTTCGTGAGGGAGGAGGAGGACGAGGCCGAGATGCACGAGGACAATCCCGCCCAGCGGCTCTTCCTAGCCGAGGCGGTGCGCATGGCCGAGGCGATCGTGTTCGCCAGCGCCGAGCCGGTGGGTGAGAAGCAGCTGGCCGCGCGCCTGCCGGACGGCATCGACGTTCCCGCCGTCATGTCGGAGCTCGGCGCGATCTACGAGCGGCGCGGCGTCAACCTGGTCAAGGTGGGCGAGGGCTGGGCCTTCCGCACGGCCGGCGACCTCGCCTTCCTGATGAGCCGCGACCAGGTTCGGGAGAAGAAGCTGTCGCGGGCGGCGCTGGAGGTGCTGGCCATCATTGCCTACCACCAGCCGGTGACGCGCGCCGAGATCGAGGATGTTCGCGGCGTCGAGACCTCCAAGGGAACGCTGGACACGCTGCTGGAGACCGAATGGGTGCGCATGCGCGGCCGCCGCAAGTCGCCGGGCCGTCCGGTCACCTACGGCACGACGGATCGCTTCCTCGACCACTTCCAGCTCGAGGAGATCCGCGACCTGCCCGGAATGGAGGAGCTCAAGGGTGCCGGGCTCTTGTCGGTGCGCATGCCGACCAACTTCGCCATGCCGGTGCCGCCCTCCGATCCCGACCAGCTGAGCGAGGACGAGGACCCGCTGACCGACATTGACCTCGAGGAGCTCGGCCTGTTGACACCGCGGCCCGAGGGTGATTGACCCGGCTGCCGGGGGACGGATTGCCCGGGCAGGAAGGCTTGCGTCTTGGCAACGCTGAAAGAGGTTCCGGCGGCGTCAGCGCGGGTGACCGCCGGCGTCAGCTTCGCTGCGCGGCTCTCCTTCGAAGCGATCGGCCATTCCTTCGGCGCAGCGGCCGAGACCCTGCGAGACGTGACGTTGTCGGCAGAGCCCGGCGAGGTTCTGTGCCTGCTCGGGCCGTCCGGATCGGGCAAGACGACACTGCTGCGGATCGCCGCGGGCATCGAGGCGCAAACGGCCGGCCGCGTGCTGATGAACGATCGCGAGATCGCCGGGCCGACAGTGTTCATGCCGCCGGAGCAGCGCTCGATCGGGCTGGTGTTCCAGGACTTCGCGCTGTTTCCGCATCTGTCGATTGTCGACAATGTACGATTCGGATTGACCGCGCTGTCGCGCGAAGAGGGGCGTCGCGAGGCGATGATCGCGCTGTCGCGTGTCGGACTGGAGGGGCTGGCGGGCGCTTTCCCCCACGTGCTGTCGGGCGGCGAGCAGCAGCGGGTGGCGCTGGCGCGGGCGATGGCGCCGCGGCCTTCCGTGCTTCTCATGGACGAGCCGTTTTCCGGCCTTGATTCCCGGCTAAAGGACACGGTGCGCGCCGAGACGCTCGACATTCTCCGGCACAGCCGCGCCACCGCGATCGTGGTGACGCACGATGCGGAGGAGGCGATGCGCATGGGCGACCGCATCGCGCTCTTGAAGGCAGGGCGGCTGGTGCAGGTCGGCGGGGCGGAGGAACTCTATCAGCGGCCGGTCGACCTGTTTGCGGCGGGCTTCTTTTCCGAGCTCAACCTCTTCGAGGCGCGGGTCGCCGGCGGGTTCGCCGAGACGCCGGTCGGCAAGGTGGCGACGCCGCAACTGTCGGATGGCACGGCGGCGACGGTGGCGGTCAGGCTGGCCGGCTTCGACGTCAGCGAGGCGGCCGGCGAGGTGCCCGCCAGGCTCACCGGGCGCCGCTTCCTGGGGGTGGTCGAGCTGCTGGAGCTGGCCGTCCAGGGGTCGGAAACGCCGGTTCGCGCGCGGGTGCGCTGCGGCGCTTTGTCCGGCCAGGCGCGAGATATTTGGCTGTCGCTCAGGCGGGCGGACGTGCTTGTGTTTGAAAGACAGGCCGAAACCGCATAAATCAGACCAGGAAGATATCGGTCGAAAGAGAGTTCATCATGGGTTCCTTCTCAATCTGGCACTGGCTGATCGTGCTGGTGGTCGTGCTGCTCCTGTTCGGACGCGGCAAGATCCCCGAGCTGATGGGCGACATGGCCAAGGGCATCAAGAGCTTCAAGAAGGGCATGTCGGAGGACGAGGAGGCCGAGGAGGCCAAGACCGTCGAGCACCGGGCCGACGAGACGCTCGCCACTGCGTCGAAGCAGAAGGCGAGCAAGTCCTGACCTTTTGGGCCGCGGCCCCGCGCTGCCGGAACGACGAGCATGTTTGATATCGGCTGGACCGAAATGCTGGTCATCGCGGTCGTCATGATCGTGGTGGTCGGGCCGAAGGATCTGCCGCGGATGTTGCGCACCTTCGGTCGCACGACCGCCAAGCTGCGAAGCATGGCCGGCGACTTCCAGAAGCAGTTCAACGAGGCGCTTCGCGAGGCCGAGCTCGAGGACGTCAAGAAGTCGGTGGACGAGCTCAAGAACCTCAATCCGGCAAGCCAGATCAAGAAGCAGCTCAACCCGTTCGAGAAGGCGGCGCAGGACATCCGCGCCGGGCTCGACACGCTGAAGCCGGCGCCGCCCAGCAGTGCGGCGGCGGCGACCGGGGCCGTTCATCCGGCCGAGCCGCTGAAGAACGGTGCCACGGTGCTGCCCGGCGTCCAGGGGCCGCTCACCATGCCGACCGAGCCGCCGGTTTTCCCCGTCATGGCCGCTGCGGTTCCCGAGGAGGGGGCGACCGCTCCGTCCGACGTAGCCGCCTCCGGGAACACCGAGGGTGACAAGGACGTGCCTGCCGTGGCCGAGACCAAGGCAGCCGGGCGCGGCAGCCGGGCCAAGCCGAAGGCGGCGGCGGCAAAGGGACCGACGGCCCCGACCAGGAACGCCAAACCGTCCAAGGTCTCGCCAACCGTGGCCAAGGCGACCGCCGGCGACCTGCCGGCCAAGGCGGCCGACGACAACAAGGCGGCCAGGAAGCCGACAGCCAAGGCCAAAAAGTCGGGTGAACAGACGTGACGACCGAAGATGACGAGATCGAAAAGTCGTCTGCACCGTTGATCGAACACCTCATCGAGCTGCGCTCGAGGTTGATCTGGTCCATCGGCGGGTTCTTCGTCGCCTTTCTGGTCTGCTTCTACTTCGCCAAGCCGCTGTTCAACCTTTTGGTTCTGCCGTTCAAATGGGCGGTCGACTGGGCGGGCCTGGCCGACCACAAGGTCGAGCTCATCTATACGGCGCCGCAGGAGTTCTTCTTCACCCAGGTCAAGCTGGCGATGTTCGGCGGGCTGGTGATCGCCTTTCCGCTGATCGCCGCACAGATCTACAAATTCGTGGCGCCCGGGCTTTACCGCAACGAACGGGCGGCGTTCCTGCCCTTTCTGATCGCCTCGCCGGTGCTGTTCCTGATGGGCGCGGCGCTGGTCTACTTCTTCTTCACGCCGATGGTGATGTGGTTCTTCCTGGCGATGCAGCAGGGCGGGCCCGGCAGCGACATCCAGATCTCGCTGCTGCCCAAGGTGTCCGAATATCTCAGCCTGATCATGACGCTGATCTTCTCGTTCGGGCTCGTCTTCCAGCTGCCGGTCATCACGACGCTGATGGCCAGGGTCGGCCTGTTGACCTCGGAAGGGCTGCGCGAGAAGCGCAAATGGGCGATCGTGATCGCTTTCGTCGTCGCGGCGGTGCTGACACCCCCCGATCCGGTCAGCCAGATCGGCCTCGCCATCCCCACCATCCTGCTCTACGAGGTGTCGATCTGGAGCGCCCGCATGGTGGAGCGCAAGCGCGAGGCGGAGCGCCTGGCTCGCGAGCAGAAGGACAGCGGCACAGTCCAGTCCGCGTGAGGGCGGTCTGGCCGCGGAGTTAATTCCTTCGGTCGAGGCGGTCGCTCTTGAAAAAGCCGCGCGGCTTCGGCATGACGCTCCGACCCCTACCATGATCGCTCGGATCGGCAGCCGGCCATGCTCGACATCAGATGGATTCGCGAGACCCCCCATGAGCTCGTCCGCGCTCTCGTCAATCGCGGTCAGGCGCCCGACGCCGCCCAGGCGGCGGTGAACGAGGTTCTGGCGCGCGACGAGGCGCGCCGCCGCCATCTCGCCCGCCTGCAGGAGGCGCAGGAGCGTCGCAACGCCGCGTCCAAGGAGATCGGCAAGGCGATGGCCGCCAAGGACGCCGCACTGGCCGAGCGGCTGAAGGCCGAGGTTGCCGACGTCAAGGGCTTCATCCAGGAGGGCGAATCACGCGAGCGCGAGCTCGACCGGGATCTGCAGGAGGCGCTCGCCGCGCTGCCCAATTTGCCGCTCGACAGCGTGCCGGTCGGTCCCGACGAAAGCGCCAACGAAGAAATTCGCAAGGTCGGCCGCGTGCCGGAGCCCAAGAACTGGGTCAAGGAGCATTTCGAGCTCGGCGAGGCGCTTGGGCTGATGGATTTCGAGCGCGCGGCCAGGCTGTCGGGTGCCCGCTTCACGGTGCTCAAGGGGCCGCTCGCCCGCCTCGAACGGGCGCTCGGCCAATTCATGCTCGACCTCCACACGACCGAGCACGGCTACACGGAGGTGCAGCCGCCGCTTTTGGTGCGCGACGAGGCGCTTTTCGGCACCGGCCAATTGCCGAAGTTCGGCGACGATCTGTTCTTCGTTCCGCATGGCGAAGGGCGGCTCGGGCTCATCCCAACCTCGGAGGTCCCGCTCACCAATTTGGTGCGCGAGGAGATCGTGCCAGGGGAGCGGCTGCCGCTGCGCTTCACCGCGCTCACCCCCTGCTTCCGCTCGGAAGCGGGTTCGGCCGGCCGCGACACGCGCGGCATGCTGCGCCAGCACCAGTTCGACAAGGTCGAGCTGGTCTCGATCACCGACGCGGAGAGTTCGCTCGCCGAGCACGAGCGGATGACGGAATGCGCCGAGACGGTGCTGAAGCGGCTCGGGCTGCCGTTCCGGACGATGGCGCTGTCGACCGGCGACATGGGCTTCGGGGCGCAGAAGACCTACGACATCGAGGTCTGGCTGCCCGGTCAGAAGGCCTATCGCGAGATCTCGTCCTGCTCGGTCTGCGGCGACTTCCAGGCGCGCCGCATGGACGCCCGCTACCGGCCCGCCGACGGCAAGGGCACGCGCTTCGTCCATACGCTGAACGGTTCCGGCGTTGCGGTGGGGCGGGCGCTGATCGCCGTGATGGAGAACTATCAGGACGAGCACGGCGCCATCGCCGTGCCCGAGGCGCTCCGGCCCTATATGGGCGGGCTGGACAGGATCGGACCCTAGAGCGATGCGCATCCTTCTCACCAATGACGACGGCATCCACGCCGAGGGCCTGGCCTCGCTGGAGAGGATCGCGCGCACGCTTTCCGACGACGTCTGGGTGGTGGCGCCGGAGACCGACCAGTCAGGCTTCGCCCATTCGCTGTCGTTGTCGGAGCCGCTCCGCATGCGGCAGATCGACGACCGCCACTTCGCGCTCCGCGGGACGCCGACCGACTGCGTGATCATGGGGGTGCGCAAGCTGATGCCGGAGCCGCCCGACCTCATCCTGTCGGGCGTCAATTCGGGCTCCAACGTCGCCGACGACGTCACCTATTCCGGCACCATCGCGGGCGCCATGGAAGGGGCGCTGCTCGGCATTCGCTCGATCGCCGTCAGCCAGGCCTACAACGTCCAGGAGAAGCAGCGCGTGGTGCCCTACGAGACGACGGAAGCGTTGGCGCCCGGGCTGTTCGAGCGGCTGATCGGCTTTCCCATGCCGGCCGGGACCTTCCTGAACGTGAACTTTCCCAACTGCCCGCCCGGCGACGTCGCGGGCACGATCGTCACGGCGCAAGGCAAGTATGTCCACGGGCTGTGGATCGAGGAGCGGGCCGACGGCCGCGGCCTGCCGTATTACTGGCTGCGGTTCGGCCGCCAGACGGCGGAGATGAAGCCCGGCACCGACATGGCGGCGCTCAACGACCGATCGATCTCGGTGACGCCGATGAAGCTCGACTTCACCGACTACGAGATCAAGGACAGGCTGGCCAAGGCGCTCTCATGAATGCGATTACCGACGACCGCGAGGGGTTCGCCGCCTTCGTCATGCGGCTGAGGGCACTGGGCATGCCGCCGAAAGCCCTCTTGGCCGCGATGGAGGCGACACCGCGGCGCACCTTCGTGCCGACGGCCTGGCAGTCGGTCGCGTGGTCGGATCGCATGGTGCCGATCGAGTGCGGCGAGACGCTGGAGGGCGCCGACCTGCAGGCTGCGGTGATCGCGGCGCTCCAGCTCGAGCCGGGGCACCGGGTGCTGGAGGTGGGGACGGGTTCGGGCTTCACGGCGGCGGTCATGGCGCGGATGGCGGCCCGGGTGGTCACCGTCGACCGCTACCGAACCCTGACCGAGCAGGCGCGGCAGCGCTTCGAGGCGCTCGGCATCTCCAATGCCTTCGTGCGCCACGCCGACGGTGCCAACGGGCTGGTCGGCGACGGGCCCTTCGACCGCATCGTCGCCTGGGTGGCCTTCGAGCACCTGCCGCGGGCCTTCGTGGACCAGCTGTCGGCGAATGGCGTGATGATTGCGCCGATCGGCCTGCCCGAGGAATTCCAGCTGCTCGCCAAGCTGACCAAGACCGGCAGCCGGTTCGAGCGCGAAGACCTCGCTCGCGTGCGGCTGCAGCCGATCGTGCGCGGGCTTGCGGCCGTGCTGTGATCCAGAACAATTCCGCTTTTCTTCGAATCGCTGGAATTGCTCTATCACCTCGTTTTTGAGCAGCTTCGGGAGCAAAATCGCTCCCCGTTTTGCTGGAATTGCTCTAGGCAATTGGATTCACACAAAGATTCTCGAGTGCCCGGCGACCCTTAACCCTGCGGTAACATTAACGCGCTTTAATCATGCCCACGAGTTCGGGTTCCTGCGTGGGTGATGGCGATGCGTCTGAGAATTTCGAGGGACAGTCAACGCAAGCTGGCGCGCGGCGCCGCACTGGTGGTGATCGGAGGGCTGGCCGCCGGCTGCAGTTCCAGCGCCTCGCGGTTCGGCGGCATCGACAGCGTCTTCACCGCCACCACCAACCAGCGACAGATGATCCCGCCGGGCGACCAGCCCTTTCCTGCGGAAGACGGGGCTTCGGCAGCGCCAATGACGGCCTCCGCGCCGGTGCAGTCCGGCACGGTCGGCCGCTCGGCCCTGGCGCCGGTCGCCGGGACGCAGGTCGCGAGCGCCGAGCCGGTCCGGTCGGCATCGGCTCCGGCCGCTACGGCTTCACTCGACCCGCAACCGGCCGCGCCAGCGCTGGCGCCCGCCGTCGACCGCACCACCACCGGTACCGTTCAGACACCGTCCGTCGCCCAGCCGGCGCCGGCGGTCGAGGACGCGAAGGGCTGGTCGAGCGCCGGCGGCACGCAGATCACCGCCAAGGACGGCGAGACCGTCTACAACCTGTCCCGACGCTTCGGCGTGCCGGCCGACGTTCTGATGAAAGCCAATGGGCTTTCGCAGTCGGCGGGGCTGCGGGCCGGCCAGAAGGTCATCATCCCGACCTATGTCTATTCGGCCAAGGCTCAGGTTTCCGCTCCCGACAACGACCCCAACGTCAAGCAGGCGAAGTCGTCGCGCGGCGTCAAGGGACCCGGCGACGGGGCGCCGAAGCCGCTGGGCGGGGAAACGCTCGCTGCGGCGTCGCAAAAGCTCAAGCAACCGGAAACCAAGGCGCCGGCGACCGGCACCTATACGGTGGCCGACGGCGACACCCTGTCCAAGATCTCGCGCAAGACCGGCGTCAGCGTCGCCGCACTGAAGAAGGCCAATGGGCTGAGCGACGGCGTTCTGAGCATCGGCCAGACGCTTTCGCTCGACGGCACCGCCAAGCAGCCGGCCGCAGCGACGGTCGCCACGGCGCCCGTCAAGGTCGACACGGTGACCACCAGCGCCACGCCGCCGGCCGACAAGGCCACCAAGCAGGCAGCGGTGGCCGGCTACACGCCGCCGAAGAAGGCCGAGAAGGTCATCGACGATGCCGCCAAGAGCGGCGCCGCGGCGCCCGACGCGACCGGCATCGCGCGCATGCGCTGGCCGGTGCGGGGCCGTGTGATCTCCGGCTATGGCAGCGGCGGCGGCAAGAATGGCGACGGCATCGACATTGCCGTACCGGAGGGTACGCCCGTCAAGGCAGCGGAGAACGGCGTCGTCATCTATGCCGGAGACGGCCTCAAGGAGTTCGGCAACACGGTGCTCGTCCGGCACGAGGACGGCCTTGTCACCGTCTACGGCCATGCCAGCGAGCTCAAGGTTTCGCGCGGCGAGAAGGTCAAGCGCGGCCAGGAAATCGCGGTCAGCGGCATGAGCGGCACGACCGACTCGCCCAAGCTGCATTTCGAGGTGCGCAAGAACTCCTCGCCGGTCGATCCGACCGGCTACCTGGAATAGCGCGGCTACTCGCCGCGCAGCGGCTTGCCGAGCCGCCCCGCCAGGTCCTGTATGAACTGCCAGGCGACGCGGCCCGAGCGGGCGCCGCGGGTGGTCGCCCATTCCAGCGCCTCGGCGCGCAGCGCGTCGGCGTCATGGGCCAGCCCGTGGAAGCGGGCATAGCCCTCGATCATCTCCAAATATTCCTCCTGCGAGCATTTGTGGAAGCCCAGCCAGAGGCCGAAGCGGTCGGAAAGCGAAACCTTTTCCTCGACTGCCTCGGAAGGGTTGATGGCGGTCGAACGCTCGTTCTCGATCATGTCGCGCGGCAAAAGATGCCGGCGGTTCGACGTGGCATAGAAGATCACGTTGTCCGGCCGCCCCTCGACGCCGCCTTCGAGCGCCGCCTTGAGCGATTTGTATGACGTATCGTCGTGGTCGAAGGACAAGTCGTCACAGAACAGGATGAAGCGGCAGGGCGACGCCTTCAGGATCGTCAGCAGCTTCGGCAGGCTGTCGATGTCCTCGCGGTGTATCTCGATGAGCTTCAGCGGCTCGGACCGGGCGCGCTCGCCGTTGACGGCGGCATGCACGGCCTTGACCAGCGACGACTTGCCCATGCCGCGAGCGCCCCACAGCAGTGCATTGTTGGCCGGCAGGCCGGCGTGGAAGCGCCGGGTGTTGTCGGCCAGGATGTCGCGCACACGGTCGACGCCGCGGATGAGGCCGATGTCGATCCGGTTCACCCGGTGGACGGGCTCCAGGAAACCGGGCTCGGCCGTCCACACGAAGCAGTCGGCGGCGGCAAGGTCCGCGGCCGGCGGGGCGGCCGGCGCCAGCCTGGCGACCGCCTCGATCAGCCGGTCGAGCTTGGCATCGAGCGTCTCGGAAGAAGGGGTGGCGCGTGCGGGCATGGTGGGGCGGCCGGCTGGGTTTCCTCGGGAAGCCCGCTCTACCACGAGCGGCACGCTTTCCGAAAGCGCCGCCGGCACCCGGAGCGAGAGTTGCAAAGCGGGCGGCAGCGACTATATTCCGCGCACATTTTCCAGGGGCTGACCGGCCCGCTTCGCCTCAATCGGGAGCCTTCGATGTTTGTGACACCGGCCTTTGCCCAGACCGCGGGCGGCACGCCCGACATGCTGATCAGCGTGTTGCCGTTTGTGCTGATTTTCGTGATCATGTATTTTCTGATCATCCGCCCGCAGCGCACGCAGCTCAAGAAGCGCGGCGAAATGCTGGCGGCGATCCGCCGCGGCGATACGGTGGTCACCGGCGGCGGCCTGGTCGGCAAGGTCACCAAGGTGATCGACGACAACGAGCTCGAGGTCGATCTGGGCGGCGGGACCAAGGTCACCGCGCTGCGCACCACCATCTCGGACGTCCGGGTGAAAGGCGAGCCGGTCGCCAACCAGAACGCCAAGAAATAACCGCATTCGAGGCAGAACCGGAAGGCTCGCCCACCCAAGAGGCCAAAGTGCTCTATTTCTCGCCCTGGAAGACGTTCGCCATCTGGATCGTGGTGGCCATCGGCCTGCTCTTCACGCTTCCCAACATGCTGCCCCAGTCGGTGCTCAACGCGATGCCCGCCTGGCTTCCCAAGAAGACGATGACGCTCGGCCTCGACCTGCAGGGCGGCTCGCACATCCTGCTCGCCGTCGACCGCCAGGACCTGATCGACGAGCGGCTGCAGGCGACGCGTGACGACATCCGCACCATGCTGCGCGACGCCAAGATCGGCTACACGGGGCTGTCCGGCTCCGGCCGTTCGGTGCAGGTGCGCATCCGCGAAGCCAACGAGGTCGACAAGGCCAAGGAGGCGCTGAAGTCGCTCATCCAGCCGGTGACGTCGGGCGTGTTCGGCACCGGCGCCGTCGAGGAGCTCACGCTGGAGGAACCGGAGCCCGGCCTGCTGCGCTACACGCTGACCGACCAGGGGGTGAACTACCGGACCAATTCTGCGGTCACGCAGTCCATGGAGGTGATCGGACGGCGCGTCAACGAGCTCGGCACGACCGAACCGATCATCCAGCGGCAAGGCAACGACCGCATCCTGGTGCAGGTGCCGGGACTTCAGGACCCGCAGCGCCTCAAGGACATCCTCGGCCAGACCGCCAAGCTGACCTTCCAGATGGTCGACCAGACCATGCCGGTGCAGGAGGCGATCGAGGGACGCCCGCCGGCCGGCTCCTCCGTGCTCTATTCGATGGACGATCCGCCGGTTCCCTACCTGATCGAGAACCGGGTGATCGTGTCGGGCGAAAACCTGGTCGATGCGCAGGCGACCTTCGACCAGCGGACCAGCGAGCCGGTCGTCTCCTTCCGCTTCGATTCCAAGGGGGCGCAGCGCTTCGGCCAGGCGACGCAACAGAACGTCGGCAAGCTGTTCGCCATCATCCTCGACAACCAGGTGATCTCGGCGCCGCAGATCCGCGAGCCGATCCTCGGCGGCACCGGGCAGATTTCCGGCAGCTTCACGGCTCAGTCGGCCAACGACCTTGCCGTGCTGCTCAGGGCCGGCGCGCTGCCCGCCGACCTCACCATCGTGGAGGAGCGCACCGTCGGGCCGAGCCTGGGCGCCGATTCGATCGACGCCGGCAAGTTCGCCTCGCTGGTGGCCGGCCTGCTGGTCGTCGGCTTCATGCTGGTCGCTTATGGCACGCTCGGCCTCATCGCCAACCTCGCGCTGGCCGCCAACGTCGCGCTGATCATCGCCACCCTATCGGTCCTGGGCGCCACGCTGACCATGCCCGGCATCGCCGGCATCGTGCTGACGGTCGGCATGGCGGTCGATTCGAACGTCATCATCTATGAGCGCGTGCGCGAGGAGCGACGATCGGGCCGCTCGCTCGTGCAATCGCTGGATTCCGGCTTTTCGCGGGCGTTGGCGACCATCGTCGACGCCAACTTCACCACCTTCATTGCCGCGATCATCCTCTTCTACCTCGGCTCGGGCCCGGTCCGCGGATTTGCCGTGACGCTCGCCATCGGCATCGTGACCACCGTGTTCACCGCCTTCACGCTCACCCGGTGGATGATCGCGGTGTGGCTGAGGCACATGCGCCCGAAGGAGTTGCCCAACGGGCTGATACGCCTCGTCCCGGACGACACGACGATCCCCTTCATGGCCTGGCGGCGATACGCCTTCACCCTGTCGGCGGCGCTGTCGATCGCCGCGGTCGCGCTGTTCTTCACGATGGAGATGAACTACGGCATCGACTTCCGCGGCGGCTCCAGCATCGAGGTGCAGGCCAAGGGCGGGGCGGCCGACCCGCGCGATGTGCGCGCGCGCCTCTCCGAGCTCAATCTCGGCGACGTGCAGGTGCAGGAGTTCGGCTCTCCCCGCGACCTCCTGATCCGCATCGAAGGGCAGGGCGGCGGCGACAATGCCGAACAGAGCGTCGTCGAGAAGGTGCGGATCGAATTGGAGAGCGACTACGACTTCCGGCGTGTCGAATCGGTCGGTCCGACCGTGTCGGGAGAGCTCGCCTTCAACGGCACGATGGGCGTGCTCGCCTCGCTCTTCGCCATGCTGATCTACATCTGGTTCCGCTTCGAGTGGCAGTTCGGCGTCGGTGCGGTCATCGCCACCGTGCACGACGTGACCATGATGATCGGCCTCTACGTGATCTCGGGCCTGGAGTTCAACCTGACCAGCATCGCGGCGATCCTGACCATCGTCGGCTATTCGATCAACGACACCGTCGTCGTGTACGACCGCGTCCGCGAAAACCTCCGACGATACAAGAAGATGCCGATCGAGGAGCTGCTCGACCTGTCGATGAACCAGACGCTGTCGAGAACGGTTCTCACCGGCGTAACCACTCTGCTGGCATTGCTCGCGCTCTATTTGTTCGGCGGCGAGGTCATTCGATCGTTCACCTTCGCGATGATCTTCGGCATCCTGGTCGGCACCTATTCGTCGATCTTCGTCGCCGGGCCGCTGCTCATTCTGTTCAGGCTCCGGCCCGAAAGCGTGGCGAAGGACGAGAAGAGCGAGACGGGGCTGCCGCCTTCCGTGCAGATCTCGAAAACCTGAGCCGATGGCGAAGGGCATCGAGATCCGCGCGGCGCATTTCCCCGGCCGCGCGCCGATCGACGCCTATGGCAATGGCGGCTTCCGCTTCGCCGACATGTCGCATCGCGGCTCGATCCTGTGCCTGCCGTCCGGCGTCTATGGCTGGGAGCCTGCCGACCCCCAGGCGCTCGAGCCGGCCGACTTCGAGCGCCTGATGGCGGAGGCCGGTGCGGTCCAGGTCCTGCTCGTCGGCACCGGGACGACGCTGAAGCCGTTGCCTGCGTCCCTGCGCACGCTGTTCAAGGAGTCGGGGATCAGCGCCGACCCGATGGCGACGGGAGCCGCGGTGCGCACCTACAACGTCCTGCTTGCCGAGGATCGCGCCGTCGCGGCGGCGCTCGTCGCCGTCGACTGACGTGGCGGACGGAGCCGATGCGCTGATCGAGACGGTGCGGGCGGCCGACCGCGACCGCTATCTCGCGCTCCTCTACGCTCCCGAAGCCAGCCGCCCGGCGCTGGCGGCGCTCTATGCCTTCGATGCCGAGATCGCCTCGGTTCGCGACCGTATCAGCATGCCGTTGCCGGGAGAGATCCGCCTGGAATGGTGGCGGGAGGTGGTGTCGGGGGTCCGCCCGCCCGACGGCCATCCGGTCGCCGTTTCGCTGCTTGCCGCGATCTCGGCCCATGGCCTGCCGGTCGCTCCCTTCGAGGCGATGCTGGAGGCCCGAATCTTCGACCTCTACGACGACCCGATGCCGTCGCGGACCGACCTGGAGGGCTATTGCGGCGAGACGGCGTCGGCCGTGATCCAGCTGGCGTCGATGGTGCTCGACCGCGACGCGGCGCCCGCCTTCACGGGGCTGGCAGGGCATGCGGGATGCGCCCAGGGGATCGCTGGCCTCTTGGCGAGGCTGCTTGTTCACCGGGCGCGGCGGCAGTGCTATGTGCCGCGCGACCTGCTCGAGGCGGCCGGCACCGACCCCGACGGCTTCCTGTCCGGCGCCGAGGAGGATGCCGCAGCGCGGGCGGTGGCCGCAATGGCGGCGCTGGGACGCCAGCACCAGCGGACCTTTGCCGATGGCGGAGCGCGCTTGCCGAGGGCGCTCAGGCCCGCCTACCTGCCGCTGGCGCCCGCCGACGCGCTGCTGGAGCGGATCGAGCGGCGGCCGGCGGCTGCATTGGCGGCACCGGCGCGCCTGCCGGAGTGGCGGCGGCACTGGCTGATGGTCAGGCGGGCGAGCCGCGGCTGGTGAGTTCTGCTATTCAGCGGCGTGGGCCGGGGCCTCGGCGAGGCCGAGCCAGGTCCGGCAGTCGGCCAGCGCCCGGCCGGTCAGCGCCATCTTGCGGGCGAGAGTCTTTTCCTTGCCGCGCAGGCGTTTGCCCTCGGGCCGCGGCGCCTCGATCGGCGGGAACAGGCCGAAATTGACGTTCATCGGCTGAAACGAACGCTTGCCGGGCTCGTCGTCGGCCAGCAGATGGCCGCCGGTGATGTGGTTGAGCAGGGCACCGAGCGCGGTCGTGGCGGGCGGCAGGGACAGCGAGCGGGATAGAAGCTCGGCGGCTGCGAAACGGCCGGCCAGCAGGCCGACGGCAGCGCTTTCCACATAGCCCTCGCAGCCGGTGATCTGGCCGGCGAAGCGCAGCCCGGGCCGGCTCTTCAGGGTCAGCGACCGGTCGAGCAAAGCGGGCGAGTTGATGTAGGTGTTGCGGTGAAGACCGCCCAGACGCGCGAACTCGGCCTGTTCGAGGCCGGGGATGGTGCGGAAAATTCGCACCTGCTCGCCATGCTTCAGCTTCGTCTGGAAGCCGACCATGTTGTAGAGGGTGCCGAGCGCATTGTCCTGGCGAAGCTGGACCACCGCATAGGGCTTGACGGTCGGCTGGTGGGCGTTGGTGAGGCCCATGGGCTTCATCGGGCCGTGGCGAAGCGTTTCGGCGCCCCGCTCGGCCATGATCTCGATCGGCAGGCAGCCGTCGAAATAGGGGGTGCCTTCCCATGCTTTGGTATCGGCCTTGTCGCCCGCCAGGAGGGCCGCGACGAAGGCCTCGTAGCGCGGGCGGTCCAGCGGGCAGTTGACGTAGTCCTTGCCGGTGCCGCCCGGCCCGACCTTGTCGTAGCGCGACTGGAACCAGCAGACGTCCATGTCGATGGTGTCGAAATGGACGATCGGCGCAATGGCGTCGAAGAAGGCGAGCTGGTCGGCCCCGGTCTCGGCGGCGATGGCGTCGGCCAGCGAGGGCGCCGTGAGCGGTCCGGTGGCGACAATGGCCTGGCCCCATTCGCGCGGCGGCAGGCCGGGGACCTCCTCGCGAAGGATGGTGACAAGCGGATGCGCCTCGAGGCGCGCCGTGACCGCGCTGGAGAAGCCGTCGCGATCGACGGCGAGCGCGCCGCCGGCAGGCACCTGATGCGCGTCGGCGCATTGCATGATCAGCGAGCCGGCCAGCCGCATCTCGGCATGGAGGAGGCCCACCGCATTGGTTCCGGCGTCGTCGGAGCGGAAGGAATTGGAGCAGACGAGCTCGGCGAGGCCATCCGTCTTGTGCGCGTCGGTGCCGCGGACAGGACGCATTTCGTGCAGTACGACCGGCACGCCGGCCGCTGCCGCCTGCCAAGCCGCCTCGGATCCGGCAAGGCCGCCGCCGATGACGTGGATGGGTTGGCTGGTCATGGTCGCGGGACTTAGGCCGTCCTCCCCAAAAAGACAACACCCGCCGGAGGAGGGAGGATCCCGGCGGGTGTTGGAAAAGGTCCGGTCGGCTCTCGGGAGGAAAGGAGGGCCGACCGTATTCGCCTGAGCCCGGGAGGAGGGACGGCTCGGCGAAATTCCTTTCGTCCAACCAGATAGACCCCTGGGTTGCGAAGCGCACTGGCGCAGCGCGCCATTCTTCTCGCAGAACGTGCCAAATTGCCGGGTGCAGGGGGTCGAGGGCGGAAAAGTATGGTTAAGAAAAAACAACGCCCGCCGGAGGGAGGATCCGGCGGGCGTCGCGAAGGTCCGGCCGGCGCTCGGAGGAGGAGAGGCCGACCGTGTCCGCCGGGGCATTGGGAGGAGGAGCCCCGACGAAATTCGTCTCGCTTGATCGAGGGAGCGAGGCCCTTGGAGACAACACCCGCCGGAGGGAGGAGGTTCCGGCGGGTGCCGTTTGGGTGGCCGGCGTTCGGGAGGAGGTGAACGCCGACCCTATCCGTCGGGACCGGGGAGGAGGTCGGTCCCGGCGAAAGCCGTCAGATCGCCTGGCGGGCGACCCTGTGGATCTCGCTGCGAGCGATCCCCAGATCGTCCAGCTCGCGAGAGGAAAGGCTGGCAAGCTGCTTGACCGTCTCGCGGTAGCGGCGCCAGTTGCGGTAGTTGCGGATGAGGTTCATGGCTCTATTCCTGCCTTGTGCCGAGCTCAGACCGACTTCCGCGCGACGAAAGGAATGTCGCTGCGGGCGATGCCGAGGTCGTTGAGTTCGCGGTTCGAAAGACGCTCCAGCTCGGTGATGGTTTCACGGTAGCGGCGCCAGTTGCGGTAGTTGCGGATCAGGTTCATGTCAGTCTCGATTCGTCTTCAATTCGGTCTTGTTTTGGGTTTCGGTCCATCTGTACAAGACGGAAGATAGGAGTGCGCCTGTCCGTTTAGAAGCGACGATGATGCATGGCAGCAATGCAAATTGTGCATTGCAACATTAATCGATTTTAGGAGTTGGGGCGCGACCGGGCGGACGGCTCATGGCGCTTGCTGGCTCCACGGCCAAAACAGCTCGATGTCTCGCCACGATGCGCCGCGGATGCGGCGTGGATGCCCTATGAAAGCCCCCGCTCGCCGGGCCGCACGGGTCCGGCTCCTCCCGCGTCGCGCCAGCCGGCCGTCTGCGCTCAGCGCAGGCGGCCGCTGGCATGGGCGAGCATCGTGTAGACCTTGCCGGTGTCGGAGGTGAGGTAGGTCTGCGTCATGATGTTGTCGCGGTCGTTGCGGGAGACGTCCTTGAGCAGGCGCTCGAAGTCGTCGCAGTAGCGGTCCACGGCGGCCTTGAACTCGCCGTCCGACTGGTACTTGCGACGGATCTCGTCGAAGGTCTGCTGTCCCTTCAGCGTATAGAGGCGGCGGGTAAAGACGTCCCGCTCGCCCCGGCGGTAACGGTCCCACAGCTCGACCGAGGCGTCGTGGTCGATGGCCCGCGCGATGTCGACGGAGAGCGAGTTGAGCGATTCCACCACATGCAGCGGCGACCGCTGGTTGGCGGCCGGCCGCGGAGCCGGCTCCGCAGGGGCGGCCTCGGCCTCTTCGCGCGAGGCGTTGGTCAAGAGATCGCTCACCCAGCCGCCCTGGCGCGGCTGCGCGGCCCGCGGGGCGGGTTGGGCGGCATCGAGGGGGCCGCGCAGCGCCGGCTCGGGCTGGCTCATGGCGGGTTGCGGCGCTCGACGGGCCGGCTCGGGGGCGGGGGGCGGCGCCGGCCGGGCCGGACGCGGCTCGGCGACGTCGAGGGTGCGCCCGGAGCGGGCGACGATCTCCGACAGCTCCTTGAGCGCGTTGATCTGCTCGGTCACGGCACGGCGGATGGCGGTGGTCGATTCCTTCGCCTCGGCCGGCATGTCGAGCACGCCGCGGCTGAGCTCGGCGCGGGTTGCTTCCAGCTCTTCGCGGATGGTGCCGGCCGTCTTGCGGATCTCGTCGGTGGCGGTGCCGAAGCGTTGCGTGGCCGTCTCGACCACCTCGGTGATCGCCTCGCGGATCTGATCCGTCGACTGGCGGGCCCGGCCCTCGGCCGAGTCGAGCACGCGGCCGATGATGCCTTCGAAGGAATGCATCATGCGCTCGATGTCCTCAGACTTCTTGACCAGGCCGACGGCCAGGTCCTCGAGCGCCGACTGGCGCTCGTCGAGCGTCGAGGCGAGGTTCGCCTGGGCGGAGCCCAGGAGGTCGGAGGCGCTGGCGAGCAGCTTGCTGTGCTCGTCGAAGCGGCTGGCGATGGCGGCGATGTCCTTCAGCGTATGCGAGGACAGCTCGGTCAGGCGGCTGGCATTGCCGTCGATCAGGCGGGCCGAGCTGGCGAAGGTCTGCGCGGCCTTCTCGGTGGTCACCGCGAAGCTCTGCGTGGTCGAGGAGAGCCGCTCGTCGACGCCGGTCAGGTTCACCGCCGCCTTCTCGATCAGCTCGCCGAGCTTGGAATTGGAGCCCGACAGGCGATCGATCAGCTCAGTAACGCTTTCCGAGAGGCTGGTGCGGGCGCCCTCGACGGCCGTCAGCGTCTCGGCGGTCCGGGTGGCGAGCGCGTTGACCAGGGCCGCGTTCTCCGTGCGGAGCCGCTCGGTGGCGCGTTGCGTGGCGTCCTCCAGGCTCTTCTGCAGCTCGCCTCCGCTCTCGGCGAAACGGTCGACCAGCGGCTTGGCGGTCTCGTCGAGCAGCTTGGAGATCTCGGAGGAGCGGCTCACCAGCATGGCGTTGAGCTCGCGGGTGTGGTCGCCGATCGACTTGGCCGCCTCGTTGGTGCGCTGGCTGATGTGCTGGCCGACCGCCGCGAAGGTCTCGGCGATGACGTTGGCGCGCTGCACCAGCCGGTTCTCGCTGTCGGCGACCTGCTCGTTGAGCTTCCGACCGATCGTCTCGGCGCTCGCCGCCAGTCGGACCTCCACCTCGTCGGCATGGCCGAGCACGCGCTGGGCGATGCCGTCGGCGGCCTGCGCCAGGCGCTGGTCGGCCTCGCCGAGGGCCCCGGCGATCGCCTGGGCGCGGGCGTCGAGCTCGACCGAAGTCTGGTGCGTGCGGGCGATGATCTTCTGCTCCGTCTCGTCGAAGACGTTGGCGATGTCGGCGGCACGCTGCGTGATGGCCGAGGTGGTGTCGCCGACGCGGGCCGCCAGCTGCTGGTCGGCCGCATCGAAGGCATGGGCAAGCTCGTCGGCGCGGGACTTGAGTTGCTCGGCCGTCTGGTTGACCCGGCCGGCGAGACGCTGGTCGGCATCGTCGAAGGAGCGCACGATCTCGGCAGCGCGGGCGACGATCGCGCCCGTCGCCTCGGCGGCGCGGGCGGCGATCAGGCCGCTCGTCTCCTCGGCGCGCGAGGCGAGCCGACGGTCGGCTTCCTCGAAGGTCCGGGCGATCGCATCGGCACGGGCCGACAGGGTGTCGGCGGTGTCGGCAACGCGGGATGACAGCCTGCCGTCGATGTCCTCGTAGGAGCGGACGATGTCGGCCGCGCGGGCGCCGATGGCCTCGGCGACCTCGGCGACGCGGCTCGAAATGGCACCTGTCGCCGCGTCGGTGCGCGCGGCGAGCCGCTCGTCGGCCTCATCGAGGCGGCGGGCGATGTCGCCGGCGCGGGCGGAGAGCAGGCTGGCCGTATCCTCTGCGCGGGCGACCAGCAGGCTCGCCGTCTCGTCGGCGCGGGCCGCGAGGCGCTCGTCTGCGGTCTCGAAGGCGCGCACCACGGTGGCGGCGCGGCCGGCGATCGCCTCGCTGGTCTCCTCGACGCGGGCGGCGAGCCGCCGGTCGGCATCCTCGAAGGAACGGGTGACGTCGGCGACGCGGTTGATCAGCGAGCCGGCCGATTCCAGCGCCCTGGCGGACAGGCGCTCGTCGGCCTGCTCGAACGTGCGGGCGATCTCGGCGGCACGGACGGCCAGCGCCTCCGACGTCTGCTCGGCGCGAGCGGCAATGCGCTGGTCGGCTTCCGAAAGGGCCTTCTCCGCTTCGTCGCCCAGGGCCGCGGTGATCCCGAGCACGCGGTCGCGCAAGGTGGCGGCGACGCCGCCCGCGCTGCGTTCGAGCACGCTGCGGACGTTCTCGATGCCGGCCGACAGGGCGCGCTCCATGGTGCCCGTCCGCTCCTCTATGACGCCGGTCTGGCGGCGGAAGGCGTCCTCGATCTTCTCGACGTCGGCCGACAGCGCCTCCGAGATGTCGGAGCGGCGGTCGGCCAGGGTCTGGATGTGCGCCGCCACGGCGTCGTCGATGTCGGCGCGTGTCTCGCCGAGGCTGCGCAGGTCGTCCTCGAGGGCGCGCTTCAGGATGTTGCGGCCCTCGGCCAGCTTGCCGACATGGCCGGCGATCGTCTCGTCGATGGCGCCGCGGGCCTCGGACAGCTTGGAAAGGTCGGCGTCGAGCGCCTGGGCGAGCAGGGCACGCCCTTCCGACAACTTCTCGGCCTGGCCGGCGACGGCCAGATCGATCGTCGAGCGGCTCTCCTCGACCTTGCGCAGATCGTCCAGCAGGGCGCGCGCCAGGATGTCGCGGCCCTGGGCCAGCTTCTCAACCTGGCCGGCGACGATGTTGTCGATGGCGGTGCGGCTGTCGCTGAGCTTCTTGAGGTCGTCCTCCAACGCGCGGGACAGGATGTCGCGGCCCTCCGCCAGGCGGCTCACCTGGCTGGCGACGATGCCGTCGACCTCGGTGCGGCTGTCGCTGAGCTTCTTGAGGTCCGCGTCCAGCGCACGGGACAGGATGTCGCGGCCCTCGGCAAGCTTGGAGACCTGGCCGGCGACGATGTTGTCGATGCCGGTGCGGCTTTCGTCGAGCTTCTCGAGGTCGGCTTCGAGGGCGCGAGCAAGCACGTTGCGCCCCTCAGCGAGCTTGGAGACGTAGTTGTTGATGGAATCGTCGATTTGCGCCCGGGTCTGTCCGAGCCTCTGCAGATCGTCGGCCAAAGCGCGTCCGAGGGCGCCGCGGCCCGCGTCGAGCCGCTCCAGCTGGCTCCCCAGCTCGGCGTCGACGGTGGCGCGGTGCTCGGTGAGCTTGCGCAGGTCGTCGTCGAGCGCCCGGGAGAGGATGGTGCGTCCGTCCGCCATCTTCTGGATGTGCCCGCCGATGGCCAGGTCGATCTCGGTGCGGCTGTCGGCGAATTTCTGCAGATCCTCCTGCAGCAGGGCGGCGGCCCGCTCGCGGCTCTCGGTAAGCTTCTGCGCATGCGCCTCGACGGCGGCGTCGACGCCGGAGCGGGCCGACGAAAGCCGCGCGATATCGGCGTCGAAAGCATGCCCGATCTGGCTGCGGCTCGCTTCCAGGCGGTTGGCGAACTCCGAGGCGCGCGCCTCCAGCATGGTGGATGTCGACATGACGATGTCGGCCATTTCCGCGCCGATCTTGGCCTTGCCCTCGTCGATCATGGAGGAGAGGTCGTGCTTGCCGGCGGTGAAGGTCGCGGCGATCTCGCGCGCCCGCTCGACCAGCGTGTCGTTGATCTGGCGGGCCCGCGCCTCCAGCGCGGCGTTCAGCTTCTGGGTGCCCATGTCGAGCATCTCGGCACGGGTCTGGAACTCGCCGATCAGCGACTGACCGCGCTCGGACAAGGTCCTCTCGATGCTGGTCAGGCGCTGGTCCAGCTCGGCGTTGAGCGTCTCGGCGGCGCCGCCGAGCAGCGAGACCATTCCGTGGGCACGCTCGTCGAGCATTTGGGAGAGCGAACGGGTGACGTCGTCGGCACTGGTGGTGAGCGTGGCGATGCGCGTGTCGAGCAGGCTGGCGAACGCCTCGCCGGAGGTGGTGATGCGCTCGGAGATCGTGTCCAGGCGCTGGTCGATCGAATCGAAGATCGACATGCCGCTCTCGTTGATGCGGTCGATCAGCGTGCCGCCGGAATCGGTGATGGTCATCGACAGCTTGGTCGACGCCGACAGGATGGAGTCGCGG
Organism: Mesorhizobium sp.; assembly: GCA_040510195.1. Lineage (GTDB taxonomy): Bacteria > Pseudomonadota > Alphaproteobacteria > Rhizobiales > Rhizobiaceae > JBEVJK01. The sequence continues at coordinate 28,088 of JBEVJK010000138.1, forward strand.
ATCATGTCGCTCGCCGAGCCGAGCTCGTCGCGCAAGGTCTCGTGGGCGCCCGAAATCGAGCTCCTGACCCGCTCGGCATGGCTGATCAACGCGTCGCGCTCGCTGCCCAGGCCGTCGACCAGGCCGCGGATGCGCATCTCGTTCTGCGAATAGGCGCGTTCCAGCTCGTTGACCTCGGTGTGAACCAGGGTCTCCAGCTCGACAGCCCGGGCCAAGGTGCGCTCGATGCCTTCGCCCATGGCGGCGACCTCGCGGCGCACCGCCTGACCAACGGTCATCACGCGATCCTGGGCGAGCGATTCGGGCTCGGCCAGGCGCAGCGCCAGCTCGGTCATCGACTGGGCGGCCGACCGCATCTCCTGGGCGCGGCGGATCATGACCGCGAAGCCCCAGAAGAGCAGCACCGGCACCACCAGGGCGACGGCGAACAGCAGGAGGGAGGGCCGCGCGAGCAGCGCCTCGCCGGTGCGGATCCGCCAGATCTGCGAGCCGAAGAGCAGCTGCGCCAGGGCCAGCCCGCCTGCCACCCAGGCGAGCGACAGCAGCGCGACTGCCCAATAGATGGCATTGGACGAGCGCCGGTTGATGCGGCTCACTGCGGCGCGGTAGTCCTTCTGCCGGTCGTCATTGGCGGGGGACAGAGCCGGGCCAGGCTGCGGGGCCGGCCGCGGCGCAGGCTGCGGCTCATCGACGGGGCGCATCCCCATCGGGATGCTGCCGGGCTCGGGCTTCGGATCGGGCTTGAAAGGGATGCGCGGCAGCTTCTCGGCCTCGCGCTCGCCCTCCCTGGGCGTGGCGGCGGAGGCCGGGGCGGGCTCGCTGGCATCGGCGGGCTTGTCGCCCTGGCTCTTGGCACTGCCGTCGCCGGCGCCGTTGCGGCTTTCGCGGGCCAACTCGTCGGCGGCCTGCGAAATCTGCGCCTCGAGGTCCTCCATAGAGGCGGCGATGTCGAGATCGCTGACAGGCTCGGCTGTCAGGTCGAAGTCGAGCGCCTTCTCGAGCTCCTTGGCCACGTCGGTGTCGAGATTTTGCGTAGAGGTGGTCTTGCGCGCCATGCCGCCATTACCCTGTACATGAAGGCGCAACCGAAAACCGGTGGTGGTTCCTCGTCGGCTGCGCGCGTGGCTTGTTGTCGTCCCGCGCGTATCGTAGTGACACAGCCCGCCAAAGGGAACCCGGATTGAGCCACTTGCTTAAAAGTTTAAACATAGGGTTAACACCCCAGACTTTCAGCTTTTTCAGCGGGTTTCGTGCCATCTCTATAGCGATAAGCCATTAACTCGTTGTCCACAGGATCGCCCTAGTTTGAGCCAATATGGCTACCGAACGTTAGGAGCGCTCCGACGATGACAATGCCTCGATCCGTCGCTTTCGACCGGCCCGGCGGCGAACCGGCCGCTGCCGGCTCGCGTCGCCCGATCGACCTCGTTCACCTGGCGCGCCAGACCCAGGGCGACCGCGCCGTCGAGCAGGACGTGCTTTCCATGTTCGCCCACCAGGCAGCTGCGGTGCGCGAGCGGATCGGCCCGGCGGAACGGGCCGAGCGGGTGGAACTGGCGCACCGGCTGGCCGGCTCGGCGCGGGCCATCGGCGCCTTCGCCGTGGCCGACTGCGCCAGCGCCATCGAGCAGGCGCCGGAAGACCGGGCGGCGATCGGCCGACTGTCGCGTCTGATCGACGAGGCGCGCGACTTCATCTCCGCCATCAGCCGCTGAGCAGCCGTCTTTCCGAAACACGTCACCGGGCGGCGCGTTTCGGCCGCAGTTGACTTCAACGGCCAAGCCATTATTCCCCGCGGCATCCTTTTCCGACGGCGCTTTCCGGGGGCGCGAGCATGACCAAGATCACCTATATCGCCTTCGAGGGCACCCGTTTCGACGTCGAGGCCGAGAACGGCTCCACCGTGATGGAGAACGCCATCCGTCACGCGGTGCCCGGAATCGAGGCCGAGTGCGGCGGCGCCTGCGCCTGCGCGACCTGCCACGTCTATGTGGACGAGGCGTGGACCGAGGCCGTCGGCGAGCCGGAGCCGATGGAAGAGGACATGCTGGACTTCGCCTTCGACGTACGCCCCAACTCGCGCCTGTCCTGCCAGATCAAGGTGCGCGACGAGCTGGACGGGCTGGTCGTCACCGTTCCCGAGCGGCAAGGCTGATCCGGGGCGCGCCGCTGGCCATCGAAGGCGGAACCTGAGAGAGTGGCCGGCGGGAGCAGCCGGGGATCGCAATGACCAGCACGACCATCGCCAAGACCGACGTGGCCATCATCGGCGCCGGGCCCGTTGGGCTGTTCGCCGTGTTCGAGCTCGGCCTGTTCGACATGAAATGCCACCTGATCGACATCCTCGACAGGCCAGGCGGCCAATGCGCCGAGCTCTACCCGGAAAAGCCGATCTACGACATCCCGGCCTGGCCGCGCATCACGGCGCAGGGGCTCATCGACCAGCTGATGCAGCAGATTGCGCCGTTCCACCCCGGCTTCACCTTCAACCGCATGGTCTCATCCCTGGAGAAGCTGCCCGACGGCGGATTTCGGCTGGTTACCGACGAAAACGAGGCGATCGAGGCCAAGGTGGTGGTGGTTGCCGCCGGCGGCGGGTCCTTCCAGCCGAAGCGGCCGCCGATCCCCGGAATCGAGGCCTATGAGGGCGACAGCGTGCACTATTCGGTTCGCCGCATGGAGGATTTCCGCGGACACGATTTGTTGATCGTGGGCGGCGGCGACTCGGCGCTCGACTGGACGCTGAACCTGCAGCCGGTGGCACGCAGCGTCACGCTGGTCCACCGGAGGCCGGAATTCCGTGCCGCGCCGGACAGCGTGAACAAGATGTTCGCCCTGCAGGAAATGAAGAAGATCGACTTCCGGGTGGGCCAGGTAACCGGTCTGGCGGGCGAGGGCGGCAGCCTGACCGGTGCCACCATCAAGGGCCCCGACGGCGACGTCGAGGTCGCCGCCACCCGCATGCTGCCCTTCTTCGGGCTGACGATGAAGCTCGGGCCGATCGCCGAATGGGGGATCAACCTCAACGAGAACCTCATTCCGGTGGACACGGAGAAGTTCGAGACGTCCGAGCCCGGAATCTTCGCCATCGGAGACATCAACTGGTACCCCGGCAAGCTCAAGCTGATCCTGTCGGGCTTCCACGAGGCAGCACTGATGGCGCAGGCGGCGAAGCGGATCGTCAGCCCCGGCGAGCGGATCGTCTTCCAGTACACGACGTCGTCGACCAGCCTCCAGAAGAAGCTCGGCGTTGCGCGACCGATTGAGGAAAAATCACTAAGCGGTTGAAATCGTTGTTAGGTCAACCGGGCGTCTTGTTGTCCTCGATGCGTTGCATGCGATAACGCAGGAGGCGCACGATGCGGCTCTCGAAGTTGATGCCCTCGACGCGGTCGAAATCGTCCTGCGCCCGGTCGTGGCGGGACAGCACCCGCTCGGACACGGCTTTGGCGCGCGTCGCGGCGATCTCGCAGCTCGGCTTGCGGCCGATGCCCTTCAAGGTCGTCTCCAGCTCGCGCGCATAGTTCTTGGCGATCACCACGTGGCTTTCCTCGTGCCGGCGGATGTCCGACGACAAGGTGTCCCAGACCAGCCGCGTCTCGCCATCGGCCTTGGCGCGCGGCCGCCAGCGGGGCAGGATCATGCGCGCCTTGACGCTGACCGTCACCGACACGATCGAGCAGCTCCGCGCGCGCTCGGCGTAGGCGATGCGCGTGGTGAATTCCATGCGGGTGGCGCCTGGATGCCGCTTGCCGGTGCTCTTGACCTGAGGACCGCGGCGGACGAGCTCCTTCTCGATCTCGTCGAGCGTGCTGCCGCCGATCGAGAAGTAGGAATAGGTCTTGCTCACGCTGGCTGCCCGCACGGGGGCGGCGGCTGCCAGGATGCAGGCGAGGACGAGCCAGGGGCGGGTGCGGACGATCATCGAAACGAGCATGCGCCAGCAGCCCTTGCCAGGCAATGAAGATTCGGACGGGTTTCGCCCAGGGGCCCCGACCATTTGCCACTTGATCGGGCCGTCGCCAGGCGCCAAGAAGCTCAGGCTCACCCCCGAGCCGGGAAACGCGCATGACTCGCTGGATGCTTGCCCATGGCCGCCATCTCGACCTTGGCGGCGAGGCCGTGCTGATGGGGATCCTCAACGTCACGCCGGACAGCTTCTCCGACGGCGGGCGATTCCTGGAGCCTGACCGGGCGCTGACCCAGGCCGCCACGATGATCGAGGAAGGCGCGGCGATCGTCGACGTCGGTGGCGAATCGACGCGTCCCGGCGCCGTCCCGGTCGCGGCGGCGGAAGAGCAGCGGCGCATCCTGCCAGTGATCGAGGCCCTGGCGGCGGATGGCCGCGCGCTGATCTCGGTCGACACCTATCGCGAGGAGACGGCGCGGCTGGCGGTCGCCGCCGGCGCCCATATCGTCAACGACGTTCACGGCCTGCAGCGGGAGCCGGGGATCGCCCGCGTGGCGGCGGCGAGCGGCGCCGGGCTGGTGATCATGCATACGGGCCGCGACCGCGCCAAGCTGGCCGACGTGGTGGCCGACCAGTTCGTGTTCCTGGAGCGCTCCCTGGAGATCGCCCGCGACGCCGGGGTGGAAGACGCCCAGGTCGTGCTCGATCCCGGCTTCGGCTTTGCCAAGGACACCGAGGAGAACCTCGAGCTGATGGCGCGCTTCGGCGAGCTCAGGCGCCTCAACTATCCCTGGCTGGTCGGCACCTCGCGCAAGCGCCTGGTGGGCGAGGCGACCGGACGCGATCCCGAGACCAGGGATCCGGGCACGGCTGCAACCAGCGTCATCCTCAGATTGTCCGGAGCGGATCTTTTCCGCGTTCACAACGTGGCCATCAACCGCGACGCGCTGATTTTCGCCGACGCCATGCTGAAGCGCCGCCGGTGAAGGGCCCGAAGCCGGTCAGCCGTGCCTTCATCGGCCTCGGCGGCAATCTCGGCGATCCCGCGCTGTCGATGCGTCAGGCGCTCAGCGGCCTTTCCGAGGCGCCGTCGACGCGGATCGTCAAGGTCTCCTCGCTCTACCGCACGCCGCCCTGGGGCAAGACCGACCAGCCCGATTTCCTCAATGCGGCGGCCGAGATCGCGACCGGGCTCGACCCGCGTGCGATGCTCGGGCTCTGCCTCGACACGGAGAGGCGGCTGAAGCGGGTGCGCGCCGAGCGCTGGGGGCCGCGGCTCATCGACCTCGACCTGCTCGTCCATGGCGATGCGGCGATCGACGAGCCCGACCTCACCTTGCCGCATCCGCGCATGCTGGAGCGCGCCTTCGTGCTGGTGCCGCTGGCCGAGATCGCCCCCGACCTGGTGATCGCCGGCGACACGATCGCTGCGCATCTGGCGCGCCTGGGGTCCGACGGCATCGTGACGGCTGCCGGACCGGGCTGGTGGCAAGGGTGACCGAGCGGCCAACGCGACGGCTTTGCAAGACGGCAAAGCTGCCTTATCAGGAGCGCGCGCGGACGTGGCGGAACTGGCAGACGCAAGGGACTTAAAATCCCTCGCCTTCGGGCATCCGGGTTCGATCCCCGGCGTCCGCACGTCGAGGGCCGGCCGAGGGCGCCGGACAACCCTTTTCAGTCCATAGGGATGCGCGTGCCGGTGGTGCCGTTCAGCAGGCGCTTCAAGTGGAACGCGGCGAGGCGATCTTCGGGCCGCATGCCGACATCGGCGGCGAAGGCGCCGATCGCCCCCGGATGCTCGGCCTCCAGCAGCGTGAAGGCCTTGATGTAGGATTCCAGCGCCGGGTCGCTGGCCGGGGGCACCGGCTCGAAAGCCCGCAGCGGCTGGCTCCTGCCTTTGAGGACAAGATCGCCGACGGGACGGCCGCGGAAGCCCGGCACCTGGCGCGCCGCACTGTCGCTGACGCAGATGCGGGTGCCGAGCTGCTTGTTGGCGGCCTCCAGCCGGGCAGCGATGTTGATCGTGTCGCCATAGGCCGTGTAGTCGAAGAAGCGGGTGCCGCCGAAATTGCCGACGATCGCCGGGCCAGCGTGGACGCCGATGCGCGTCACGTCGAGGTCGATCCCTCGGGAGCGCCAGGCCCGCCTGAAGGTCTCGGAGAAGGCATCGAGGTCAATCGCGCAAGCGATGGCGCGGGCGGCATAGTCGTCCTGATCGCCGGGCGCGCCGAACAGCACGTGCAGGGCGTCCCCCACCACCTTCGCGACCGTTCCCTCATGGGCGAACACCACGTCCGTCATGCCGACCAGGTAGTCGTTCAGGAGCTCGCCAAGCAGCTGCGGGTCGATCGTCTCCGCCAGCGTCGTGAAGCCGGCGATGTCGGTGAAAAGCGCAGCGATCTCGCGCTTGCGACCGGCCAGGCTGGCGATGTCGTCCTCGCTGGCCAGCCGCTCGGCCAGGTTGGGCGAGAAGTAGCGCGACAGCGCCGCATG
>JBEVJK010000139.1:0-27460 GCA_040510195.1 Mesorhizobium sp.
ACGTTGACGACAAAGCGATCCCGGCGTTCGCCTATAACGATGATCCTGACCGCTTCCTGAGGTGGCGGTCTCCAGGCAAATCGACACCGGCGAAGGTTACGGCGATGAGTCTCAAGATCGGCGGCCACCGCGACCGGCCTCGTGCCGGTCCTTTTCTTTTTGCCGATGCGCAGACTCGTCGCCTCTGCCGACCACCCCCGCCGGATGTCTGGCAGCGGAAGTGACATTGAGCACAACCTCCCAAGCGGCCTTCCGGCACGATGAGCAAATCCCGGCGAGATCGCTCCGCCGAGGGGTTTGTTTTTCTCGAGCCTGAAGAGGTCAATGATGTCCAGTACCAAGGTCAGCAGCGCAAAAGCGGCAGTTGCGCACACCGTCAAACGCGCCGGCAAGGAACTCGCAAAAGGGGCACGGCGGATCCAGAATCGGCTCCCGACCTTCGGCAAGGCAAGCGATCCCAACGCCTACAAGCACCGAGGAGAACTCCGCTTCCGCGAAGACGTGGAGAAAGCAGTCCAGCACGCAGGGCGCAAGCTCGCCAAGGCTATGCGCAGCATGAAACCGAGCACCAAGGGTGTCCGCTTCGCGAGGCCAGATCAGGTGGCCGATTTTGATACCCCCACGAAAAAGAGGGGCATCGTCGGCAAGGTCAAAGGGCTTCCTGGTGAGATTAGGTTCGAAATAGAGAACCGCAAAGAAAAGGCAGCAACCAAAAAGCTGATAAAGGATCTTCAGACAGGTCCACGCACCCCCGCAACCAGCGGCTCGAAAGTGAGCGAGGATCATCTCCCTGTCTCACTGGGCAACGTCGAAGAGGACAACACGCCTGTCGACACCCAGCAGAAGCCGGCAGCCGGCCACCTGCCTGCCGGGCAGGTGCTGAAAAACCACGACCCGCAGAAGGAGTACGACAGAGGTACACTCGCCCGGGGCATCTTCGCTACAAATCTGCGAGATGAAATTGCGACGTTGGGGGTCGGACTGGGTTTCGAGTCCGACGTCGCAAAAGCCTTGGGCGCGAAAGCGACAGCCGCCATCATGGATTCGCCCAAGATGTACGCAGCCTACAAAGCCAATCAGAGAGATGTCCCGCTGACCCCTGGCGAATGGCTCGCGATCTACCTTGTCACGTCTGACGACTATATGAAAAACAGCAAGAACGTTGGCGCGGACAACGCGAACGCATCTGACCTGGTCCGCAAGGCCGAGTCTATGGTCAACGAACGGGCCAAAGCCAAGCTCGCACCCGGCGCCACTGAGGAGGAATGGCAGCTCAAGCTTGCCGGTTTCAAGGCGGAGTTGCATCCCACGGGCGCCTGATCTCACGCTGACGGGCTGAAGCCAGCGCTGTCCGCCAGGACCGACGCTCCGTCTTTCGACGATCGGGGACCGGCGCATTTGCCGGCCCCCCTCCGGCACGGCGACCCCACTCAACTGCCTCGCTAGTCACATACGGCACACCCGCCTCTGTCCGAGGAGCTACCCTGTCCTCGGGCTAGGCACATCTGCGTAGAACCGCCGAGGCGCTTCCACCGCGCGCCCGGCTCATCTCCCGCGACGCGGAACCAAAAAGCAAAGGAACCTTCATGCAGTTCAGCAATGGCGCTCAGACGATCCTCGACCAGTTCGCAGCGGATCAGGGCCTGCGTCAGCTCGCCTTCGACGAGGACGGGCTGATCCCGATCCAGCTCGGCGAAGACCTGTTCATCGCGGTCGGCTACAACCCGGCCAACGACATCTTCTTCTTCCTGTCCGTCATCGATCCGGATGGCGACAGCGCGCTTCCCGACCCCTGGTGGGCCTTTGCCCGCAACCAGGAGCTGGCGGCGCGGCGCACCCGCCTTGCCGTCGAGCCCACCTCCAAGGCGCTGATGATGATCGCCGACACGCTGGTAAGCGGCCTCCAGTTCCCGGACTTCACCAGCCGGCTCGATGCCTTCGTGGCGGATGTGGAGAAGGTCCGCCAGGCCTATGGCGAGCTGGGCGCGGCAGGCGACGGCACCGACACGCTGTCGGCGCTGTCCAATGGCGACATGATCCGCGTTTGAGAAGGATGGCACGAGTATGAACTATTTCGACGAACACACCATGATGACCGCCCAGGACCCCGCCGCCGCCTTCGCCGCCGCTCTCGCCGAGCGCCTGGAATGCCCGATCGAGCTCGAGGAAGGCCGCGCCGCTTTGGTGTTCGATGACGGCCAGGCCCTGGAGATCGCCTTCACGGAAAGCGAGGCGGCCATCGTCACCCCGGTGCCGGCCGCCCATGGCGAGCTGCCCGAGCCGGTGCGTCGCGATCTCCTGCGCCGGAATTTCCCCGGCGAAGGACTTGCGGGCGCCTCGCTCTGCCTGCGTCCGGATCACGATCACCTGCAGCTGGTGAACCTGCTGCCGCTGGCCGGGGTGACCGCCGAGACCTTCGCCGACTATGCGGTCGAGCAGGTGAACGCTGCCGGCCTGCTCGCCGAAGAGGTGAAGGCCGCCGCCGCCGCGCTGTCCAGCTAGAGCGAGAAGCGGGCGATCACGGGCACGTGGTCTGAGGGTCTCTCCCAGCCACGTGCCTCCTTCACCACCTCGATGCCGTCGAGATGCGGCACGAGGTTTTCCGACGACCAGACATGGTCGAGCCGCCGGCCGCGGTCCGACGCCCGCCAGTCGGCCGCGCGGTAGCTCCACCAGGTGTAGAGCTTCTCCTCCGCCGGCACGGTGTGGCGCATCAGGTCCACCCAGCCGCCCGCCTTGCGCATCGCCTCGAAGCCCTCGGTCTCGATCGGCGTGTGGCTCACCACCCTGAGCAGCTGCTTGTGCGACCAGACATCGTTCTCGAGCGGCGCGATGTTGAGGTCGCCGACCAGGATCGAGCCGCCATCCGACCCCGCGTCGGCCGTCACGCCGTTCATCTCGGCCACGAAGTCGAGCTTGTGGCGGAACTTCCAGTTGATCTCAGGGTCGGGCTCGTCGCCGCCCGCCGGGACGTAGAAATCCTGGACGAGCAGCGACCGGCCGCCGATCGCCAGGCGCGTGGAGATGTGGCGGCAGTCGTCCTTGCTGCAGAAGCGCCGCCGCTCGACGATGTCCAGCGGCCGGCGGGCGAGCGTGGCCACGCCGTGATAGCCCTTCTGGCCGCTGACGGCGGCATGCGGATAGCCCAGCGCGGCCAGCCGCTCGGCCGGAAACAGCTCGTCCGTGCACTTGATCTCCTGCAGGCAGATCACGTCCGGCTGCCACTCGGCGATCAGCCGTTCGACCAGCGGCAGCCGCAAGCGCACGGAATTGATGTTCCAGGTGGCGATGGTAAAGGGCATTTACGGTGCGATGTGGCGACGGGCGAATCGGCCGGACCCTGCCAGCCGCGGGCGGTGAAGACAAGCGCCGTGCCTGTCACGAGAAGCACGGCGGTTCCTGATGCCGCCCCCGACGCGGGCGGCTTCCCTCGGCGGGGAACCCCCGACCCTTCCGTCAATCGGACCGGTTCTTGTTCTTCCGGTTCACTTCGTAGTTTCGCTTGTAGTCGATCACGAACAGGCCGGCGTCCAGCGCCACGTCCCGCTGGACGTTGTCGATGACCACCGTCGTGTCCTTTCCCTGGGCGTCGGTGATCGTCCACTGGCGCAGGTCGTAGGTGCGCGCGTCGAAGGTCATTGTGATCCTCGACGATCCGAACACCGAGCGGTCGGCCATCTGGATGGTGATGGAATCGCCGTCCTCCTTCACCGATTTCACCCGCTTGCCCGACAGGTCGATGCGGTCGTCGAGCAAGAGCTTGAGCGGCGTCTTGGACAGCGGATAGAGGTCCATCGTGTTCAGCCGGCGGTTGTCGATCACCACCGACTTGCCGTCGGAGATCACGCGGAAGCCGGACGGTGCCTCGTAGTTGAAGCGCAGCTTGCCCGGGCGGGCGATGAAGAACTTGCCGCCGGTCTGCTCGCCGCGCGGGCCGAACTGGATGAAATCTCCCGTCATGGTGCGGATGGCCGAGAAATGGTCGGCGATCTTCTGTGCCGCGGCCGACGGCGCCGCTTGCGCGGCGGCCACCGAGCGCCATGCCGGCACGAGCTGGCCTGCCCCGACGAGGCCGCCGACGGCGATCGACAGCCCCAGCAGCCGGCGCCGCGAGAGCAATGGGCCCCTGGCCTCGTTCCGATCGTTCATTTCCGTGCACTCCGCTTCCTGAATGGCTTACTCGCTATGGGTTGAGTTGGGCTGAAATTGGGCCTTTTCAAGGGCCCGCCGCCCCGTTTCTCAGTAGTTTTCCTCTTCCGTCGGCACCAGGATCTCGCGCTTGCCGGCATGGTTTGCCGGGCCGACGATGCCCTCCTTCTCCATCCGCTCTATGATCGAGGCGGCGCGATTGTAGCCGATGCCCAGCCGCCGCTGGATGTAGCTGGTCGAGGCCTTGCCGTCGCGCAGCACGACGGCCACCGCCTGGTCGTAGGGATCGTCCGAATCCTCCAGGTTGCCGCCGGCCGCACCGCCGCCGCCGCGCGCGCCGCCCTCGGCGTCCTCGTCGTCCTCGTCGTCGTCCTCGGTGATGGCGTCGAGATACTCCGGCACGCCCTGCAGCTTGAGGTGGCCGACGATCTTCTCCACCTCGTCGTCGGCGACGAAGGGGCCGTGGACGCGCTGGATCCGGCCGCCGCCGGCCATGTAGAGCATGTCGCCCATGCCGAGCAGCTGCTCGGCTCCTTGCTCGCCGAGGATCGTCCGGCTGTCGATCTTGGACGTCACCTGGAAGGAGATGCGGGTCGGGAAGTTGGCCTTGATGGTACCCGTGATGACGTCGACGGAGGGCCGCTGCGTCGCCATGATGACGTGGATTCCGGCGGCGCGCGCCATCTGCGCCAGGCGCTGCACGGCACCCTCGATGTCCTTGCCGGCGACCATCATCAGGTCCGCCATCTCGTCGATGATGACGACGATGAAGGGCATCGGCTCGAGGTCGAGGTCCTCGGTCTCGTAGATCGCCTCGCCGGTCTCGCGGTCGAAGCCGGTCTGCACGGTGCGCGAGATGCGCTCGCCCTTGGCCTCCGCCTGGGCGACCCTTTGGTTGAAGCCCTCGATGTTGCGCACGCCGACCTTGGACATCTTGCGGTAGCGGTCTTCCATCTCCCGCACCGTCCATTTCAGCGCCACCACGGCCTTCTTGGGGTCGGTGACGACGGGGGTCAGGAGATGCGGGATGCCGTCATAGACCGACAGCTCGAGCATCTTGGGGTCGATCATGATCAGCCGGCACTCGTCCGGCGTCATCCGGTAGAGCAGCGACAGGATCATCGTGTTGATCGCCACCGACTTGCCCGAGCCGGTGGTGCCGGCCACCAGCACGTGCGGCATCTTGGCGATGTCGGCGATCACCGCCTCGCCGTTGATCGTCTTGCCGAGCGCCAGCGCCAGCTTGGCCTTGGTCGTCTCGAAGTCGCGGCTGGCCAGGATCTCGCGCAGATAGACCGTCTCGCGCTTGGCGTGGGGCAGCTCGATGCCGATCGCGTTGCGGCCGGGCACCACGGCGACGCGGCAGGCGATGGCGCTCATCGAGCGCGCGATGTCGTCGGCAAGCCCGATCACCCGCGACGACTTGATGCCGGGCGCCGGCTCCAGCTCGTAGAGGGTGACAACGGGCCCCGGCCGCACATGGATGATCTCGCCCTTGACGCCGAAATCCTCCAGCACGCCTTCGAGCAGCCGCGCATTCTGCTCCAGCGCCTCCTTGGACAGGCTCGGGTCGCGCGCCATTGTCTTGGGCTCGGCGAGGAAGTGCAGCGACGGCATCTCGAACTCGCCGCTCTTGATGAGCGACGACTGCGCCTCGCGTTGCACGCGCGCCCCTTGCACCGGCCGCGGTGCCGGCGCCTCGACGCGTGCCGCGCCGGCCGCCGCGGGTGCCAGCCGCCGCGCCATCTCGGTGGCCGGCAGGATGTCGGCGTCGAGATCGTCGTCGTAGCCGTCGTCCATCTGCAGCACCGGTTCGCGCACCGGCGGGCGCGGCGAGAATTCGGGTTCGATGCGGGCGTCGCTGTCGCGGCTGCCGATCAGCGCGCGGCGCTCGCCGACCGGGAAGTCGACCCCCAGCGCGTCCTCCTCCGCCGGCGTGCGGCGGCGGTTTCCAAAGCGGCGACGCACGAAGGCGCGCGCCGACAGCCACCAATGGGCGATCGCGCCGAGCGCCAGCACGGCCTCGTCGTCGTCATCGTCCTCGGCGTCGTCATCCGCCCCGCCGCTGCCGTCCCCGGCCTGCGTCGGCGGCCGGCGGCGAGCGGCGGTGGCCAGGACGCCCTTGCGACGATGGACCAGGCCCGCTCCATAGCCGTAGAGCCACAGCGCCGGCGCTGCGAGAAAGACGGCGAGCACGCTCGCCAGGAGCCCGCTCGGATAATGGCCGAGAACCAGCGCCGGCAGCCCCAGCACCATGTCGCCGAGCACGCCGCCCAGCCCGGCAGGCAACGGCCAGGTGGGCGGCGGCGTGACGCAGCCGGCGATCGCTGCGCCGAGCAGCGCGCCCGCCAGCCATGCGGCGGCCCGGCGCCCCGGCCGGTCGACGCCATAGCCGCCGAAGAACAGGATTCCCCACGCCACTGCCGGCACCAGCGCCGCCACGGCGCCGAGGCCGAAGAACTGCATGGCGAGGTCGGAGAACACCGCACCGGCGTAGCCCATCGCGTTGGTCACCGGGTTCGCGGTGGCATGGCTGAAGCTCGGATCTGCCACGTTCCAGGTGCCGAGGCTGGCCAGCCCGAAGGCCGAAAAGGCGATGAGCCCCGCCCCCATCGCCCGCCCGAGCTGCCGCCGCGCGAAGGCGTGCAGCCCGTGTTCCGATTCGTCGAGCGTGAGCAGCTGTGCCGAACGCATGCCTGGACCCCGTCATCCCTGCTGCCGCCCGATGCCTGACCGCAATGGGCAGATCGCCGGGACACTAGAGGCGGGAGGTTAAGGCGGCATTAACCATGGGGGTCGGACGGCTTCCCGAAGGGCGGACCAGATGTCTGCCCTACGGCCAACAGCAAAAAAAGACCCGGCCGAAGGCGGGTCCTTTTTCGCGGGCTGTCCGCCCGGATGGGATCAGTTGTAGGCGCCACCGCGGACACCACGCCTGACCACACCACGGCCACACCACGGCGGTCAGCTGGACGACGAGCTGGCTGCCGATCGAATAGGCCTCCGCGCCGGGACCGAAGCCGCCAAGGCTGGGCCGCTTCGCCACCGGCAGCGCCCGAACAGCTACTCGCCGTCCTGATCCCGCTCGTTACGAGCGGCGGCCGGATCGGCCGAGGCGGAGGTCATCTTGTCGATGAAGGACTGACTTGCGACCCGGGTAGCCTTGTGATTGCGCCGCTCTTCGATAAGACGTCGGGCGCGTTCGCGATCTTCCGGGGTGACTTCCATCTTTCCGACCAGCATTTTAAAGCTCCTTGAACGTAACGTGGACGACTTCGGCAATACCAGGATGCTTTTTGTGCAGCTCCGCTTCCATGCCCGGCGTGATGATGAGATGCGACGGAATATCACGTTCTCGCCCGGTCACCAGAAACGCGAGCCCAGTCGGCCCTGCGACCTCGCGCTCTTCAGGCTTATCCGAGAACATCGCTATGTCCTTCAACTGCGAATCTTCCTTGGTTACAATCTGAATAGAGAAGTTCGCGTCCTTGAACGCCTCACTCTTGTCCCACGAGGTAGACAATATCCCTCGGTCGCGGACCACATTTTCCACCTGATAGTCTTTTCCCACCTCTTCCGGAAGCCTCACCCCGCGATAGACGATGCCGCCCTTGAAGGAAGGCAACGCCTTCAACCCCGCGTTGAATGCTTCCGCCAGCGTCGCTGCGGCCGGGGACGGGTTGTCGGAGCGCAACTCGCCGTTGACCTTTAAGAAAGCCTGGGACGTATACAGCGAAATGGCGACGGCTTGCGAAAGCGTGACACCGTGCTCTTGCATGGCTCTTACGGCCGCGGGCGTTGCCAGAAGCGATTCGGCCACTTCTTCGATTTGCTCCAGACCCCGACTTAGGATTGATCCCTTTTTCCCTATCTCCGCTGTCAAGGCTTTGTACAGAGGTGAATTTTCGAGCTCCACCTTGTGGGCCGCCTTCTCTGCTTCCGAGAAGACCGCAACCTTGGCTCTTGGACTTCCATGCTGCTTGATCCGGCTCCGGAGCGCCCGGAGGTTGCTTCCGGCCTGCTTCAGACCCTTGGCTGCCTTGCCCTGGATACCGGCGAAGAATTTGACTGTGTTGCCGGCGATCTTTCGGCCGCCTTGTCTCGCAAAGGTGACTGCGTTCTGCAGCGGCGAGTGAGCCGACGCGGACCCTCCGACGCTATTTGTTCCGTTTGGCATTTTCGTTCCTATCGACCATGACATCTGTCGATTGGGCCGCGCGAAGGTCGTCAGCGCTAATCGAACTTGCCTGACATGACAGGAACCGGTGGCCGTGCCCTGTGCCGTATGGCACGGCCAAGAGCAAAAAAAAGACCCGGCCGAAGCCGGGTCCAGATAGCGGGCTGTCCGCCCGGATGGGATCAGTTGTAGGCGCGCTCGCCGTGCGAGGTGATGTCGAGGCCTTCGCGCTCTTCCGCTTCCGGCAGCCTGAGCCCCATGATCCCCTTGACCACGTAGAGCGCCACCGCCGACACCACGCCCGACCACACCACGGCCACCACCACGGCGGTCAGCTGGACGACGAACTGGCCGCCGATCGAATAGGCCTCCGCGCCGGGACCGAAGCCGCCAAGGCTCGGCGCCGCGACGATCGCCGTGCCGAGCGCCCCCACGATGCCGCCGACGCCATGCACGCCGAACACGTCGAGCGAATCGTCGTATTTGAGCGCCGGCTTGAGCGAAATGACGGCCCACACGCAGACCACGCCGGCCACGGCACCGAGCACGATCGAGCCGAGCGTCCCGGCGAGCCCCGCCGCCGGCGTGATCGCCACCAGGCCGGCCACTGCGCCCGAGGCGGCGCCGAGCAGGCTGGCATGGCCGCGCACGAGGCGCTCGACGAGCGACCAGGCAAGCGCGGCGGCCGAGGTGGCGGTGATCGTGTTGAGCACCGCCTGCGCGGCCAGGCCGTTGGCCTCCAGGTTGGAGCCGGCGTTGAAGCCGAACCAGCCCACCCACAGCAGGCTGGCGCCGACCAGCGTGAAGGTCAGGTTGTGCGGCGCCATGTTCTCGCGCATGAAGCCGACCCGCGGCCCGACGATCAGTGCCGCTACCAGCCCGGCGATGCCGGCATTGATGTGCACCACCGTGCCGCCCGCGAAGTCGAGCGCACCGAGCCCGAACAGGTAGCCGCTCGGCGCGTCGGCCGCGCTCGGGCCGCCCCACCACCACACCATGTGGGCGATCGGCAGGTAGGAGAAGGTGAACCACAGCGCCAGGAACAGCATCACCGAGCCGAAGCGCATCCGCTCGGCGACCGCGCCGACGATCAGCGCCGGGGTGATCGCCGCGAAGGTCAGCTGGAAGATCACGAAGGCCAGTTCGGGGATGTAGACGCCCTGGGTGAAGGTCTCGGCCACCGAGGATGGGCCGACGCCAAACAAAAAGGCCTTGGAGAGGCCACCGATGAACGGCGTCAGCGCCGTCGCCTCCTCGGCCGTTGCGGCGCCCGTGAAGGCAAGCGAATAGCCGTAGACGACCCACAGCAGCGCGATCATCGAGAACGCGGCCAGCACCTGCATCAGCACCGACAGCATGTTCTTGGCCCTGACCAGGCCGCCGTAGAACAGCGCCAGCCCAGGCAGCGTCATCATGATGACGAGGATGGTCGAGACCAGCATCCAGGTCGTATCGCCCTTGTCGGGGACGGGCGGTGCGACGGCTGCCGCTTCGGCGGCGGCCGGCGCGGCCTCCTGCGCGAAAGCGGCGGCGGTGCCGAGGGCGCCGAGCAGCAGGCTCCCCAGAAGGGCCTTGCGGGCCAGCGGCGCGAAACGGGTCGAAATCGTCATTGATACCTCTCCACTGGAATTCCGGCCGGGCCCTAGAGCGCGTCGGTGTCGGTTTCGCCGGTGCGGATGCGCACCGCCTGGTCGATCGAGAAAACGAAGATCTTGCCGTCGCCGATCTGGCCGGTCTTGGCGGCCACGGTGATCGCGTCGACCGCCCTGTCCACCAGATCGAGGCCGACTGCGACCTCGATCTTGATCTTCGGCAAGAAGCTCACCGCGTATTCGGCGCCCCGGTAGATCTCCGTATGTCCCTTCTGGCGCCCGTAGCCCTTCACTTCGGTGACGGTCAGCCCCTGAATCCCGACCGCGGTCAGCGCTTCGCGGACCTCGTCGAGCTTGAACGGCTTGATGATGGCCATCACAATCTTCATCGGTTTCACCTTCGGCTTTGCGGGTCCCCGCGTTGCAACGGCGCCGGCCGATCGGCGGCCGGTGCGTGCCCAACCCGATTCAAGCTCCGTGCCAGTTCGTGCCTTGCCGGCCTAAGGCTCTGGAAACATTCGCTTTGCGCGATCGCAGCAAGGAGGTCCGCGGGAGCCTCCCACGGGCAGCTGCTCAAAAAATAGGCAAACTTCGGAAAATGCCTAACCGACGGGCTTGTGGCGCAGCCGGATGAGGCCCTCCTGAGCCACAGAGGCGATCAGGGTGCCGTCTTGAGCGTAGAGCGAGCCGCGCGTGAAGCCGCGGGCGCCGGAGGAGGAGGGCGTATCCTGGCTGTAGAGCAGCCAGCCGTCGAGCCCATGGGGCCGGTGGAACCACATGGCATGGTCGAGGCTGGCGACCTGCAGGTCCGGATCGAACACCGCGCGTCCGTGCGGGAAGGTCGAGGTGTCGAGCAGCGTCATGTCGGACAGGTAGGCGAGCAGCGCCGCCTGCACGCCCCGATCGTCCGGCACCGGCCCGGTGAAGCGCAGCCAGATGTTCTGCACCGGCGGCAGGCGGTGGCGGCTCGTATAGTGCTCCAGCGTCACGGGTCGGATCTCCAGCGGCCGCTCCCGTGCCCAGTAGCGGCGGATCTCTTCCGGCACATGCGCGCCGCGGGCGAGCAGGGTCCGCTGGGTCTCCAGGCCGTCCGGATCCGGCACGCCGGGCGGCATGGCGATCTGATGCTCCAGGCCCTCTTCCTCGACCTGGAAGGACGCCTCGAGCGAGAAGATGGCATGGCCGTGCTGGATGGCGGTCACCCGCCGGGTGGAGAAGCTGCCGCCGTCGCGCAGCCTCTCCACCTGGTAGACGATCGGCACCTTGCTGTCGCCGGGCCGCATGAAATAAGCGTGCAGCGAATGGACGTGGCGCGGCGCATCGATGGTGCGCTGCGCGGCGACCAGCGCCTGGCCGATCACCTGCCCGCCGAACACGCGCTGCCAGTGGACTTTGGGGCTGCGACCACGGAACAGGTTGTGTTCGAGCCGCTCGAGATCGAGAATACCGAGCAGTTCCTGCATGGCAGCAGACATCGTCGAGCCTCTCTGGTGGCGCCGCAGGCGGTTCGAACAGGATGGCTCCGCGCTGTCAAGCGTCGGTCCTGGGATAGAAGAGGAAGAGCGGCGATGGCTGGTCCGGGAAGCGGAGTGCGGGAGATGCCGGCCCACGGCTCCGAGTTCGACGTGCTGATCGCCGGCGCTGGCTATGTCGGCCTGGCGGCCGCCGTCTCGCTGCGCAGCGCACGCCCCAACCTGTCGGTCGCCATCGTCGACGCCGCGCCGCCCGGCGCCTGGGAGCGGGACGGGCGCGCCTCGGCAATTGCCGCCGCAGCCTGTCGCATGCTCGGCCAGCTCGGCTGCTGGGACGAGATCGCGCCCGAGGCGCAGGCGATCACCGAGATGATCATCACCGATTCGCGCACCGCCGACCCGGTGCGCCCGGTCTTCCTCACCTTCGGCAACGAGGTGACGCCGGGCGAACCCTTCGCCCATATGGTCGCCAACCGGGTCCTTAACGGTGCGCTTCGGCGGCGCGCTGCAGCGCTCGGCATCGACCTCATCGAAGGCGTCGGGGTGCAGGGGTTCGAACGCGGCGGGGCGGCCATGGTCGTGCATCTCTCCGATGGCGTCGCCTTCGGTTCGCGGCTCCTGGTGGCGGCCGACGGTGTGAACTCGAAGCTCCGCGCCATGGCCGGCATCCGCACCGTCGATTTCGACTACGGCCAGTCCGGCATCGTCTGCACCGTGGCGCATGAAAGGCCGCATGGCGGGCGGGCGGAAGAGCATTTCCTGCCTGCCGGGCCTTTTGCCGTGCTGCCGCTCAAGGGTGATCGCTCGTCGATCGTCTGGACCGAGCGCACGGCCGACGCCGAGCGCCTCGTGGCGGCCGACGAGCTGGTCTTCGAGACCGAGCTGGAGCGGCGGTTCGGCCTGCAGCTCGGCGAGTTGAGGGTCGAGGGCAAGCCGCGGGCCTGGCCGCTGGGACTGAAGTTGGCGCGCGGCTTCGTGGCGCCGCGCTTCGCGCTCGCCGGCGACGCCGCGCATGCCATCCATCCGATTGCCGGCCAAGGGCTCAACCTCGGCTTCAAGGACGTCGCCGCCCTCGCCGAGACGATCGTCGACGCCGACCGGCTCGGCCAGGACATCGGCGCGCTCGACGTCCTCCAGCGCTACGAGCGGTGGCGCCGCTTCGACACCGTGCAGATGGGCATCACCACGGACCTGCTCAACCGCCTCTTTTCGAACGACCTCGGTCCGGTGCGCGCGGTGCGCGACCTTGGGCTCGGCCTGGTCGAGCGCATGCCGCGACTGAAGGAGTTCTTCATCCGCCAGGCATCCGGCCTGTCCCCGGACCAGCCGCGGCTGCTGCGCGGCGAGGCGATCTGAGACGCCGCCCTTGCGCGCGGGCCGGTGCTGGTGTTGTCTTTTATCGATCCAGAAAACCCAAGGAGACCATCATGGACCGTCACGCCACAGCCGTCTGGAAAGGCAGCCTCAAGGAAGGCGGCGGCACGCTCGACACGCAAAGCGGCGCCTTCAAGGGCGTTCCCTACTCGTTCAAGGGCCGGTTCGAGGACGAGAGCGGCCGCTCCGGCACCAACCCCGAGGAGCTGATCGCCGCCGCCCATGCCGGTTGCTACGCCATGCAGTGCTCGCATTTCCTGGCGGAGAACGGCACCCCGCCGGAGCGCCTGGAGGTGCAGGCGGTGGTCACCCTGGTCCCCGGCACCGGCATCACCGGCAGCGCGCTCACCGTCAGCGGATCGGTCCCCGGCATCGATGCCGCGAAGTTCAAGGAGCTGGCCGAGAAGGCCAAGCTCGAATGCCCGGTCTCCAAGGCGCTCGGCGCCATCAAGGTCACGCTCGACGCCAAGCTCGCCTGAGCCGGGCACTTCCGCCGGAGCCGCGCGACGGCGGCTCCGGGAGGCCGGTTTGATGCTTTCAAAAAGTTTAAATCGATTGTTCCGCAACGGAAATTCCGAGCGGCATCGCACTTCGCAACCAAAAATCCCGACACGTCGTTAAGCTTCCGGGAACGGACATCGGGAGGAAAACGATGCTACAGATCATCGAGCCGCGCACCCTCAGAGTGCCGCGCGGCGCCCGGACGCTTACCCTCATCGACATCACCGGCGAGGCGACCGAGCTGGAGGCCTATGACGGCCACGAGCAGGTCTGGCTCGGCCGCGACATCGACCGCAATCTTACTGCCATCGTCGCCATCCACGACACCACGCTTGGCCCCGCGCTGGGCGGCACGCGGGTCTGGCCGCACGAGAGCTTTGCCGCCACGCTTACCGACGCGCTCCGTCTGTCGCGCGGCATGACCTACAAGGCCGCCGTCACCGGCGTGCCCTTCGGCGGCGGCAAGGCCGTCATCATGGCCGATCCCAAGCACGACAAATCGCCAGCGCTGCTCGAGGCCTATGCCGACATGCTCGCCGCTCTCGACGGGCAGTTCTACACTGGCGAGGATGTCGGGCTGACGCTGGCCGACGCCGATTTCCTGCGAAGCCGCACCGGCAACGTGACCGGCACGACGGTGGGCGGCAGCGGCAACCCCTCTCCGGTGACCGCGCATGGTGTGTTCCTGGGCATCAAGGCGGCGCGGCGCCACGCGACCGGCACCGACTCCCTGGCCGGCGTCCGGGTGGCCGTGCAGGGGCTCGGCTCCGTCGGCCTCGCGCTCTGCGCGCAGCTGGCTGCCGAAGGCGCGGTGCTGACCGTCGCCGACATCGACCCGGGCCGCACCGCCGAGGCGCGCCAGCGTTTCGGCGCCGTCGCGGTCGATGCGGAGGCCATCCTGGCCGCCGACGTCGACATCTTGGCTCCCTGCGCGCTTGGTGGCGTGCTGACGGCAAAGTCGATCCCCGACATCCGCGCGACCATCGTCGCCGGCTCGGCCAACAACCAGCTCGCGCTGCACGAGGACGCAAGGCTCCTGATGAGCCGCGGCATCCTCTATGCGCCGGACTATGTGATCAACGCGGGCGGCCTGATCAACGTCGCCGCCGAACTGGCGCCGGGCGGCTACGACGCCGAGCAGGCCATGCGCAGAGTGGCCGACATCCCCGCGACCCTGGCCGCCATCTTCCGACGCGCCGACGAGGAGCGCCGGCCGACCAACGAAATTGCCGCGGCCATGGCCATGGAGCGCATCGGCAAGGCCGGCCTGAGCTGAGTCGCGAGACGGCATGCCGACTGCCGACTGCCGACAATTTTCAGTCGGCTCGGCTGAGATGGCCGGCGATGAAGGCGCCGGCGGACCTGATGGCACGCCGGCCGGCCTCCAGCCGGGCAGCCCACAAGTGCCACGCGTGGATCATGTGCGGCCAGACCTCCAGGGTCACCGCCACCTCCGCCGCCCCCAGCCTTCCGGCGACGCGGACCGCATCGTCGAGCAGCGTCTCGTCGGAGCCCACCTGCACCAGCACCGGCGGCAGCCCGGCAAGGTCGGCGAACAGCGGCGAGGCGCGCGGCTCGGTCGGGCTCGATCCGGCAAGATAGGCGCCCGCCAGCTCTTCCAGGTAGGCACGATGGATGAGCGGGTCGGCCGCGTCCTTGCCGTCCATGCTGGCCCCGCTCATCGTCAGGTCCACCCACGGCGAGGCGAGCCAGGCGGCACCCGGCAGCGGCCGCTGCGCGGCGCGTAGGGAACTCAGCGTCGACAGCGCGATGCCGCCTCCGGCGCTGTCGCCGCCGAGTGCGATGTGGCGTGCCGGAATGCCCTGCTCCATGAGGAAGAAGCAGGCGGCGAGCGCATCGTCGAGCGCCGCCGGGAACGGCTGCTCCGGGGCCAGGCGGTAGGCGATCGCCAGCGTCCGCACGCCGGCCGCGCGTCCGACCTCGGAGACCATGCTGCGATGGCTGTCGAGCGAGCCGGAGCAATAGCCTCCGCCGTGAAAGAACAGCAGGACCTTGCCGGGGTCGCTGCCCGGCGCCAGCGACCACTCGCCTTGAAACCCATCGAGCGCGCACGGCGCGAACGCGATATCGTCGGCGACGCCATAGGCCGAACCCACGGCGTCGAGCCTGGCCCGCCGCGCCGCCCAGCCGACCGGGCGCGGCTCGGCTGCCAGCAGCGCCCTCACCGAGGCGATCTCGTCGATGTCCTTGGCGCTTCCGGCCATCCTAGGCGGGCTGCTCGTTCCAGCGGCGCAAAACCGGCTCGGTCAGGTCGTGCTCGTAGCCAAGCGCGCTGAGGCTCGCCGTGCCGAGCACGAAATAGGCGGCGCCGTCCGGCGGCAGCCCGAGCCACCGCGCCGCCAGCACCCGGAGAAAATGCGCGCTGGAAAACACCAGCACGTCGGCGCCGACGGCCCGCAGCTGGGCCACGATCGCATCGGCGCGGGCACCGACCTCCGTCGCCGTCTCGCCGTTCGGGCAGCCGTCGCGAAACAGCTGCCAGCCCGGCCGCTCGGCCAGGATCTGCTTCGTGGTGACCCCCTCATAGGCGCCGTAGTCCCACTCGGCGAGCTCCGGCTTGACGACCGCCATGTCCCCGAACCCGGCCAGCCGGCACGTATCGGCGGCACGCCGCGAGGGGCTCGTCCAGACGGCAGCGAAGGCGCGGCCGGCGAGCCGCTGGGCGACCTTGCGGGCGCCCGCCTCACCGGCAGCCGTCAGCGGGATGTCGGTGCGGCCGGTATGCCGGCCCGAGGCGCTCCATTCCGTCTCGCCATGGCGGACCAGCACGATTTCGGGGAAGCCGCTGCTCATTTGCCGCCACTTTGGCATCTTCTCCGTGCGCCGTCACGCACCGGATCGTTGCGAAACGCAGCGGAACCGCGTTGATTTGGCCACCACCGAATCGAAAGAGGCAGCCGCATGAGCATCGCCGAGCTCTACGACACCCAGGACGCGGTAGGCCTGGCCGAGCATGTCAGGCAACGCCAGGTGAGCCCCGGCGAGCTGCTCGACACGGCACTGGAAAGGACGGCGGCGCTGAACCCGGCGCTCAACGCCGTCACCATGGTGAACGAGGAGGCGGCGCGGCGGATGATCGAGGAAGGGCTGGGCGACGGGCCCTTGGCCGGCGTTCCATTCCTGCTCAAGGACCTTGGTGGCGAGGCGGTTGATTTCCCCGCCAGCTCCGGGTCCCGCCTGTTCGCCGGCACCCGCTTCCCGGTCGACTCGGCGATCTATGCGCGGCTGAAGGCCGCCGGGCTCGTTACCTTCGGCCGCACCGCCTCGCCCGAGCTCGGCGTCGGCCCCGTCACCGAGGCGCGGGTCTATGGCGGTCCCACCCGCAACCCCTGGAACCTCGATCGCACGCCGGGCGGCTCCTCCGGCGGCGCCGGCGCGGCGGTCGCCGCCGGCATCGTGCCCGCCGCTCACGGCTCCGACGGCGGCGGTTCCGTGCGCATCCCGGCCTCCTGCTGCGGCCTGTTCGGCTTCAAGCCGACCCGCGCCCGCCTGCCGGACGGCCCCTATTCTGGCGAAGGCTGGGCCGGCATGGCGATCGACGGCTTCCTGACGCGCAGCGTCCGAGACACCGCGACGCTGCTCGACGCGACGGAAGGCCCCGACCTCGGTGCGCCCTATGCGGCGCCGCCGCTGGAGGCCTCGTTTCGGGGGGCGCTGGAGAGGCGCCCAGAGCGGCTCCGCATCGCTTTCTGCACCGAAAGCCTGACCGGCGAGCCGATCCACGGTGAGTGCCGGGCGGCCGTCGAGGACGCGGCGGCGCTGCTGGCGGGTCTTGGCCACGACCTCGAAGAGGCGCGTCCGACCGCCGACGCGGCAGCGATGATGGCCGCCTGGACCAGGATCGTCGCCTGCGGCACAGCCCTGGCCATCGAGTCCCGCCTGCGGCAGCTCGGCCGGCCGCTCGCTGCCGACGATGTCGAAGGGGTGGCCCGCGGAGCCCTCGCCTATGCGCGGACGATCGGCGGCACCGACTACCTGGACGCGGTCGGCAGGATCCATGCGTATGGCCGGGCGCTCGCCGGCTTCTTCGAGCGCTACGATATCCTGCTGACGGCGACGCTGGCGGAGCCGCCCGCGGCGATCGGCCGCTTCAGCCATGAGAGCGAGGACTTCGTCGACTACCGTCTCGGACCTGGCCGCGTCTTCGCCTATTCGCCTTTCGCCGCAGCGTTCAACGCCTCCGGCCAGCCGGCGGCGTCACTGCCCACCTATTGGACCCCCGACGGCCTGCCGGTCGGCACCCACCTGGCCGCACCCTTCGGCCGCGACGAGCTTCTGATGTCGCTGTCCGCCGCGATCGAGGAGGCACGGCCTTGGTTCGGCCGCCGCCCACCGCCGCTCGATGCCGCGGCTCCGGCTGCCGCACCCCTGCCCTGATTGGGTGCATTCTACCGACAGCAACCGCAAGGAACTTCCTTCATGACCATGCATGGCAATTTCGTCGCCGGGCGCTGGATCGACGGCCCCGAAGCGGCCGAGAACGTCAACCCGTCGGACACCGGCGACGTGATCGGGCTCTACGCCCGTGGCAGCCGGAGCGATGCGGACACCGCCATCGCCGCGGCGCGCGCCGCCTTTCCCGCCTGGTCGCGGTCCGGCATCCAGCAGCGACACGACCTCCTGAAGGCGGTCGCCGACGAGATCTCGGCGCGCAAGGACGAGCTCGGGCGGCTGCTGGCGCGCGAGGAGGGCAAGACCTTGCCCGAGGCGACCGGCGAGGTGCTGCGCGCCGCGCAGATCTTCGGCTTCTTCGCCGGCGAAACCCTGCGCCTGGCCGGCGAAAAGCTTGCATCGACCCGGCCGGGCATCGAGGTGGAGGTGACGCGCGAGCCGGTCGGCGTGGTCGGCATCATCACCCCCTGGAACTTCCCCATCGCGATCCCCGCCTGGAAGATCGCCCCGGCGCTCGCCTACGGCAACTGCGTCGTCTTCAAGCCGGCCGAGCTGGTTCCCGGCTCCGCCTGGGCGCTGGCCGACATCATCGCCCGGGCGGGCGTCCCCGATGGCGTCTTCAACCTGGTGATGGGGCGCGGCTCGGTGGTCGGCGACGTCCTGGTCAACGACGCGCGCGTCGACGCCATCACCTTCACCGGCTCGGTCGCCACCGGGCGCAAGGTGGCTGCTGCCTCGCTGGAGCACATGCGCAAGGTCCAGCTCGAGATGGGCGGCAAGAACCCGCTCGTCGTCCTCGACGACGCCGACCTCGCCGTAGCCGTCGACTGCGCGGTCAACGGCGCCTATTTCTCGACCGGCCAGCGCTGCACGGCATCGTCGCGCCTGGTGGTCACCGAGGGCATCCACGACCGTTTCGTATCGGCCGTCTCGGAGCGGCTGAAGAGCCTTGTGGTCGACGATGCGCTGCAGGCCGGCACCCAGATCGGCCCGGTCGTCGACCAGAGCCAGCTCGACCAGGACCTCTCCTATCTCGACATCGGCAAGGCCGAAGGCGCCACCCTTGCCTGGGGCGGCGAGCGGCTGAACAGGAAGAAGCCCGGCTTCTACCTGCAGCCGGCGCTGTTCACCGACACCGAGCCGGCCATGCGCATCAACCGCGAGGAGATCTTCGGGCCGGTGGCGAGCGTCTTGCGGGTCAGGGACTACGAGACCGCCCTGGCGGCGGCCAACGACACGCCGTTCGGGCTCTCCGCCGGAATCTGCACGACGAGCCTCAAGCATGCGTCGCATTTTCGCCGCAACGCCGAGGCCGGCATGGTGATGGTGAACCTGCCGACCGCCGGCGTCGACTATCACGTGCCGTTCGGCGGCCGGAAGGCCTCCTCCTACGGGCCGCGCGAGCAGGGCCGCTATGCGGCCGAGTTCTACACGACGGTGAAGACCGCCTACACCCTGCCCTGACGCCCATGGCCGCCATGCACGGTATCATCGCTGCGGCTGCGACGCCGCTTGACGACCACCTCGCCATCGACCTCGACCGGTTGACCGACCATTGCCGTTTCCTGTTGGAGAAGGGCGGCTGCGACGGCATCAACCTGCTCGGCACCACCGGCGAGGCGACCTCGTTCTCGCTCGAGGCGCGGCTTGCCGCCATGCGCCACCTCGCCGAAAGCGGCTTGCCGCTGTCCCGCTTCATGGTCGGGACGGGGGCTGCGGCCCTCGGCGACGCCGTCCGCCTGACCCGCGCCGCCAACGCCTTGGGCTTTGGCGGCGCGCTGCTCCTGCCGCCCTTCTACTACAAGGGAATCGAGACGGCAGCGCTGGTCGCCTATGTCTCGACGGTGATCGACAAGGCCGGCCGCGACGGGCTGTCGCTCTATCTCTATCACTTCCCCTCGAATTCCGGGGTTCCCTACGCGCCGGACGCGGTGGCGCGCCTGCGCGACGCCTATCCCGACACGGTCGTGGGCGTGAAGGACTCCGCCGGAGACCTCGCTTATTCGGCCGAGCTCGCACGCCGGCTGCCCGGCTTCTCCGTCTTCCCGAGCGCCGAAGGCTCGCTCGGCGATGCGGAAAGGCTGGGCTTCGCCGGCTGCATATCGGCCACCGCCAATCTCACCGGTCCCTTCGCCCAGCGGGCGCTGACCGGCCGGACGGAGGCCGAGCGACGCGCGGCGCTCGCCAAGGCGGTCGAGCTTCGCGCCCTGCTTGCCGGCTATCCGCTGGTGGCCTCCGTCAAGGCGGCACTTGCCTTCGTCCATGGCGAGCCGCGATGGCGCGCCACGATGCCGCCGCTGTCGCCGCTCGGCGACGCCGACGCCAGCGCACTCGCCGGCGCGCTGGCGGCGGCCGGCCTCGTCCCTCAGAGCGAGGACGTGATCCCGCCGTCGACATAGAGGATCTGGCCGTTGACGAAGCTTGCCGCGTCCGACGCCAGGAAGACCGCGGCGCCGACCAGCTCCCTGACCTCACCCCAGCGCCCGGCCGGCGTCCGCTTCTCCAGCCAGGCCGTGAACTCCGGATCGGCGACCAGCGGCGCGTTGAGCTCGGTGCGGAAATAGCCGGGCCCAATCGCATTGACGTTGAGGCCGTGGCGGGCCCAGTCCGTCGCCATGCCCTTGGTCAGCATCTTCACGGCGCGCTTGGTGGCCGTGTAGGGCGCGATGCCGGTACGCGCCAGCTCGCTCTGCACCGAGGCGATGTTGACGATCTTGCCGCGACCGCGCCCGATCATGTGCCTGGCCACCGCCTGGCCGACGAAGAACACGCTGTCGATGTTGGTCGCCTTCAGACGCTCCCAGGCATCGAGGGGGAACTCCGCTAGCGGCGCCCGGTGCTGCATGCCGGCATTGTTGAAGAGGATCTCGATCGGCCCGATCTCGGCTTCGATGGCATCGACGCCCCGCTGCACGGCCTGAGCGTCGGTGACGTCGAACGGCCGCGCATGCGCCTTGTGGCCGCCCGCGACGAGCCGGTCGCGGGCCTGCTCCAGCGCCGCGGCGTCGCGTCCGTTCAGCACCAGCTCGGCACCCGCCTCGGCCAGCCCCTGGGCGATCGCCAGGCCGAGGCCCCGCGACGAGCCGGTGACCAGCGAAAGGCGCCCGCTGAGATCGAACAGACCCGTCGCCATGGCTCAGCCGGGGAAGAGGGTGAAGCCGCCGTCGACGCGGATCACCTGCCCGTTGATGAAGCGGGCGCGCGGCCCCGCCAGGAAGGCCACTGCCTCGGCGACCTCGTCCGGCTCCGCATAGCGGTTGAGCGAGCGCTTGCTCGAATCCATCCGGTCGGGATCGACCACCCGCGTCGCCTGGAAACGGGCCGTCTTGGTCGGTCCCGGGCTGACCGCGTTGATGCGCACGCCGTCGTCCATCAGCTCCTTGGCCAGGCACCGCGTGTAGTGGACGACGGCCGCCTTGAGCGTGGAGTAGACCACCTCGGGCGAGCAGCCGAGATGGGCGGCCGCCGAGGCGATGTTGATGACCGAGCCGGCGCCGCGCGTCTTCATCGGCGGGACGAAGGCCTGGCAGACCAGCATGGTGCCGATGAGGTTGTTCTCGGTCAGCACCCGAATGTCCTCGAAGTCGATGTCGAGCGCGTTGTTCGGGTTGGGCTTGCCGCCCTTGGCGCCGATGTCGCCGCCGGCGCAGTTGACCAGCACATCCACCTCGCCGAGATCGGCCTCGATCTTGCGCTTCATTTCCGCCACCGCCTCGCGGTCGCCGATATTGCCGGTGACGGCGGTGACCCGCGTGCCATGCTGCTTGATCGCCTCCACCACCTCGCCGAGGTCGCGCGCCTCGCCATATTTGGAGGGCTGGTTCCAATCCATGTCGTGGATGGCGACGTCGGCCCCCAGCTCGGCCAGGCGGTTCGCCATGGTCCTGCCCAGCCCCCGGCCTGAACCGGTGACGAAAGCGGTCAGTCCTTCGAGTTCGCGCTTGCTCATCCTGTCGTCTCCATTGGCATGAGGCCGAGCGCCCGCATGTTGGCGGCGCTGCGCCGGATCATGTCGAGCTCGTAGGCGGCGACGGCGGAATCGTCCTGCCGCTCCCAAGGCGTGCGAAAATCGGCGTCGTCGGCAAGTCGGTTCTTCTGCGCTGCGGCCAGGCAGGCGGCGAATTCCCGTGCCGTCTTCGGCGGATAGCCGTTCCACCACGCGTCCGTCAGCCACCGCACGTGGCGCGCCTCGAGCGCCCCCGGCTCCAGCACCGCGCCCAGCCGGTCGTGATGCTCGGCGAGCACCGCGACCATCTCCGCGATCGGCACCGCGCCGTCGCCGATCGCGCAGCGCACCAGGCGGTAGCCTTCGTCGGTGAACTGGACGCGGTAGTCCTTGAGGTGCACGTGCCGAACGTGCCGTGCGACCCGCCCCGTGAAGTCGAGCGGCGCCTCGCCCACCGGGAAGGTGTTGCCGGTGTCGAAGGTGATGCCGACGGCGGGGCCGCCCAGCGCGCACAGTGCGATCAGCTCCTGGCTGCCGAAATCCTGGTGGTTCTCGATCGCCAGCATCCTGCCCTCGGCGGCGGCCCTGGCACCCCAGACCTGAAGCGCCTCGCGGATGACCGCATTGAGCTTGTGCCACTTCTCGCCCCAGGCGTTGCGGTCGCCGCACAGCACCGGGCTGAGCCCCAGCCGGATCACCTTGGCGTCGAGCAGCCGGGCCGAGCGGAAGGCGCTCTCCAGCGGACCCATCATGTTGATGCCGGCGCTGACCACCGGCGTCATGCCGAGCCCGGAAAGCCGCTCGCGTAGCGCCTGCAAGGTCTCGTCCGGAAGTTCGGCGAGCCACGGATCGAAAATCTCCAGCGTCTTCGCCCCGAGCTCCGTCGCCAGGGCGATGAAGCCCTCCAGCCCAGCGCCGCGCGGATTTTCGCGCGGCGTGCCGCGGCCCTGCAGGCCGAGATGATAGGTCAGGCCGTAGGGGTTGAGGCCGATGTCGAGCACGTCTTTCCCGATCCTTCCGTCCATCGTCATTTGTCGTCTGTCGACAATCGTCAGCGCAGCCCGGCGTCGACGGTGATCGATTGCTTGGTGATCATCCGGCTGTCGTCGGCGGCGAGGAACAGCACGGCGCGGGCGATCTCCTCGCCGAGCAGCACCTGGCGGATGAGCTGGCGCTCGACCATGCGCGCGACCGACTCCTCGGTCGTGTACCACAGCTGGCGCTGGCGCTCGGTGATGACTGCCCCCGGCTCGACGGCGTTCACCCTTATGTTGTCGGGCCCAAAGGCGCGGGCGAGCGCGAAGGTCAGCCCCAGCACCGCCGCCTTGGCGGTGGCGTAGGCGGCCATCTCCGCTGCCCCGAGCCGCCAGGCCGTGGACGAGAAGTTGACGATCGAGCCATGGCCCAGCGCCTTCATATGGCCATGCACCGCCTGCGCGGCGAAGAACTGGTGCTTGAGGTTCACGTCCTGCGAGCGATCCCAATATTCCGGCGTCGTCTCGGCCACCGAGCGCCGGTCGTCATTGGCGGCGTTGTTGACCAGCACGGCGACCGGTCCGAGCCGCTCGCGCACCTCGGCGATTGCCGTCTGCAGCGCCGGGATGTCGGTGAGGTCGCAGGGCAGGAAGGCCGCGGCGTGCCGGGCGCCCTCCGACGCCTCGCTGGCCAGCGCTTCGCCCGCCTCGCGCTGGATGTCCAGGAAGGCCACCTTGGCCCCGTTGACCGCGAACGCCCGCACGATGTCGGCGCCGATGCCGGAGGCGCCGCCGGTGACGAGGACCACCCGATCGGCGAGGCTGGGATAGGTGGCGAAGGTCAATGCGGCATCCTCACAGCAGGCGACGTGTCGTCGGGTCGAACAGGCAGGCGCGCGCCATGTCGATGCCGAGCGTGACCCGCTCCGGCCGGGCCAGCATCGTCCCGACATGGGCGGGCGTCAACATCGGCGAGGTGTCCGGCGACAGGCTCGGCCAGCCGGTCGTCGCCGACAACGAGAGCAACTGCGCGGCAATCGCCGAGATGATGTGGGGAGCGGCCCAGGGCTGCGACGGCATTGCCATGCCGCCCCCCGGCGGGCGATGATCGGCATTCAACGAACAGGCGGGTACGGAGAGGCGCATGGCGATCCACATCCTGGCGATCCCTCACAAGGAGGAAAGCGCTGTCCGCGCCGACACCTCGCTCGCCGTCGCCTATTCCGGCGCCGTGCTGGGCTGGTTTCTCTCGGCGGGCGTCTATATCGCCGCCAAATGGGCGGCCGCCGAGATGCCCCCCTGGACGCTCTGCTTCTGGCGGCTGGCGCTTGCCTGCGCCATCCTCGTGCCCGTGGTCCGCGGCCACTACGGCGACATGGCCACCTTGCTGCGCCACCGGGCGCTTGAGGTCGCCATGGTCGCCGTCCTCGGCCTGACCGCTTGCCAGGGTCTGATCTACACCGGCCTCCAATACACCGACGCCACCACGGCCGGCATCCTGATGGCGATCTGCCCGATCATCACCATGATCCTGGCCTTCCTGCTGCTCGGCGAGCGCCTGGGCTTATGGCAGGCCCTTGGGGCCTGCCTGGCGTTCGCCGGCGTGCTGGTGATCGTGGCGCGCGGCGAGTTCGCCACCCTGCTCGGCCTTCGCTTCAATCTGGGGGAGTTGTGGATCATCGTCGGGGCGCTCTGCTGGGGTCTCTACACGGTGCTGCTCAAGCGCCTGAAGTTCGATCTCGACCGCCTGCCGCTGCTGGTCCTCCTGCTCGGCTTCGGGGCACTCGGCGCCTTGCCGCTCTATCTGTGGGAGGTGTTCCAGGACCCGCGCTCGACGCTCGACACCAAGGGCCTCATCGCGCTCGCCTATGTGGCCGCTCCCGGCGGCGCGCTGATGTACTACCTCTACAATTGGAGCGTCGAGGTGTTGGGTGCCAGCCGGGCCGGCTTGCTGCTCTATCTCCAGACGGCCTTCGTCGCGCTGCTCGCCTACCTGCTCTTGGGCGAAAGCCTTCACCGCTACGACCTCGCGGGCGCCGCCTTCATCATCGCCGGCCTGGTCGTGGCCATGGCGCTGAAGCCGCCGGACCCGGTGGCCAAGCCCTCGGCCGGCTGACCGCCGCAACACCTCAGGTGACGCCGCGCGATATGTCCTCCTTGGGGACAGTGTCGACCACCTTCTGCCGGTGGAAGATGAACAGGCCGGCGAGCACGATGATGCAGGAACCGCTGAGGATGCGCGCGCTCGGCACGTCGCCGAAAAATACGAAGCCGAACACCGCCGCCCAGAGCAGCAGGCTGTAGTGCAAGGGGGCCAGCGCAGAGGCCGGCGCCAGCTTCAGCGCCCGCGTGATCATCAGGTGCGCGGCACAGGCGACGACGCCGAGCAGCAGCAGGGCGCCCCAGTCGAGCCGGCTCGGCGCCACCCAGCTGCCGATCGACATCACGGCGCCCACGCCAAGCGACCCCAGCGTCTGCCAGGTCACCAGTGCCGTGTCGCTGGTGCCGCGCAGGCGCCGGCCGAGCACGATGGTGAGGCCGAAGGCGACGCTGCCGACCAGCGCGAAGATCGAGGGCAGCGACAGCGCCGCAGATGATGGCCTGAGCATGATCAGCACGCTGCAGAAGCCGATCAGGATCGCCATCCAGCGTCGCCAGCCGACCTTCTCGCCGAGCAGCAGGTGCGACAGCGCAGCGACGTAGATCGGTCCGGCCATGTAGAAGCTCATCACGTCGGCGAGCGGCAGGTGGACGACCGCCGCGTAGAAGAGCGCCGTGTCCAGCGTCGCCATGACCACGCGCAGCAGCTGCAGCTCCGGCCGTTCGACCCGGAAGAGGCTCGCCGTACCGTGATGCGCGATCATCGGGCCGAGCACGATGAAAGCGCCGATCGACCGGACCAGCAGCACCTGTCCGACGGAGAAGCTGGCGACCAGCCACTTGCCCATCGCATCGTTGAGCGCAAACAGAAAATCCCCGCCGAGCATCAGCAGGACGCCGGCAAGGATCAGCCTGCTGGGAACCTGGGACGGAGCGGCGGGATGGGCCATGCGCAACGAACCTCGGCCGGTCTCGTCCGGCCAGTGCCGTCTAGCTCCCGCCGCTCGACCTGGCGAGGGAAATCCGTTGAACCAGACCGACCCGTGAAAGGCGCTATTCGCGCGTCAGGACGTAGCTCTGCCCGTCATTGGCGGTCAGCCGTAGCATGTCGAGCGCGCCGCTGCCGTCGATCTGGAACTGCGCGAACGCCACCGGTCCCGGCCCGAGATTGTCGACCAGCGCGGCGAAGTCCCCTTGCGGCACGAGCCTCGCCGTGAACACGTCGCCGTCCCAGGGGTCGAGCTTGAGCACAGCCCCGTGGGAGAACGTCAAAGCGAGCGCATCGCCCTCCTGCTTCACGTCGACCTTGCCGAGCGACGCATTCTTGAAGCTGCCGGCAAGCGGCGCGAGCGGCGGAACCGGCCGTGGCGCGGCGGGCCTCGCCCACAGCTTGGCGTCCTTCTCCGCCCCCGCCTTGGCGAGCTTCAGCCGCTCCGCCACATGATCCACCTCGGCATTGCCGAGGAGCCGGTCCATCACCCAGGC
The DNA here is from genome assembly GCA_040510195.1 of Mesorhizobium sp. GTDB lineage: Bacteria > Pseudomonadota > Alphaproteobacteria > Rhizobiales > Rhizobiaceae > JBEVJK01. The sequence continues at coordinate 26,184 of JBEVJK010000139.1, forward strand.
GCCGACGGCATCGGGAAACCCGACATTGGCCTCGTTCGACAGCACGACCACGCCGACCTGCCGATCCGGCTGGAAGCCGACATAGGCGCCGAAGGAGGGCGTGCCGCCATTGTGCCATATGATGTTGCCGCCCGGCGTCGCCTGGACGACCCAACCCATCGCGTAGACCTCCTTGTCGTTGAGCGCCACGCGGGCCGTCCGGGTGGCGGCAAGGTTCTCCGGCGACACCAGCCGCTTGCCCTCGAAGCTGCCATTGCCGAGCTGCAGCCGGACCCAGTGCGCCATGTCCTCGATGGTCGAGTTGATGGCGCCCGCGCCGGCATAGGCATAGGGAAACAGCGGCGTGAATGGCACCGCCACCGTCCCCGCCGGATCCCAGCGGTGGCCTGTCGCGTGGTTCGGGGCGGCCTCGATCGCCTCCGCGGTGACCGAGGAGCTGCCCATGCCGAGCGGCTGCAGCAGGTCGCGCCGCAGCACGGCCTCCCAATCCGCTAGCCCTGCACGGCGAGCGACGATCCGACCCGCTTCGAGATGCGTGATGTTGGTGTAGGAGAATGTCGAGCGGAAGCTGGTGATCGGCTCCACCGTGCGCAGCGAACGGATCAGCGCGGTCTCGTCGAGCCCGAGCAGGCTCAGCATGTCGTTGACATAGGGCGGCAGCCCCGAGCGCTGGGCGATGATGTCGAACATCCGGAACTCCTGGTTGACCCAGGGATCCTTGAGCTGGAACTCCGGATCGAGGTCGACGATGCGGTCGTCCCAGCCGAATGCCCCGCGGTCCACCGAGATGGCCATGGTGGTCGCCAGGAAGCCCTTGGAGGCCGAGCCGATCTGGAAGACTGTCTTGGTGTCGACCGGCTGATCGCCCCCCTTGCGTCGCAGGCCGAACCCCTCAGCATAGGCCAGCCGGTCGCCGACCACGATGCCGATGGCGAAGCCGGGGCAGTCGAAGGCTTTCATGCCGTCGCGGATATAGGCCTGGAGCCGTGGCACCAGCGCCTTGACGTTGGCCTCCGCGTCGTCCGGGCTCGCCGCGGCAGCCGGAGCCGTCAGCATCAGGCAAAGCGCCATCGCAGCCGCCAGGCGCGGCATGCCGGGCAGGAACAGGAATGGTCGCAAAGGTCGCTCTCCTCGTCTCGGGTTTACCCCAGCCAGCCGCCGCGGAAGCCGGCCCGCCTGAGCCCGCTCACCAGCGGCTGGCAGCGCCGCATGATCCTCCAGATGAGCTCCGTCCGATAGTTCTCGATCATCAGCACCACCGGACCCTGGTCGATGCC
>JBEVJK010000140.1:0-42697 GCA_040510195.1 Mesorhizobium sp.
AAGGTCGGCGAGCGCAAGATGAAGGCGTTCTTCGAGCTACACATCGAGCAGGGGCCCATCCTGGAGGACGAGGGCATCGACATCGGCGTCGTCACCCATGGCCAGGGCCTCAAATGGCTGCAGGTGACGCTGACCGGCAAGGAGGCGCATACCGGCTCCACGCCGATGCCCAAGCGGCGCAACGCCGGGCTCGGCATGGCCCGCGTGATCGAGCTGGTGCACGAGGTGGCCATGGACTACCAGCCGGACGCGGTGGGCGCGGTCGGCCACATGGAGGCCTATCCCAACTCGCGCAACATCATCGCCGGGCGAACCCTCTTCACGATCGACATCCGTTCGCCGGACAAGAAGACGCTGGATGCCATGGACCGGCGTATCCGCGACGGCATCGCGCTGGTCTGCGAGGCGCTCGACATCGGCTTCGAGATCGAGCAGGTCGGCCATTTCGACCCCGTCACCTTCGACGAAGGCTGCGTCAAGGCGATCCGCGACGCCGCCGAGAGGCTCGGCTATTCGCACCGCAGCATCGTATCGGGCGCCGGGCACGACGCCTGCTGGATCAACAGGGTGGCGCCGACCGCCATGGTCATGTGCCCCTGCGTCGATGGGCTCAGCCACAACGAGGCCGAGGAAATCTCCAAGGAGTGGGCAGCGGCCGGCTGCGACGTGCTGTTCCACGCAGTGGTGGAAACGGCGGAGATCGTTGAATAAGCGGACGGAAAGCCGGATAATGGGGGGACTGGCGAAAGGAAGTCGCGATGGGCCGGCCGAAGGAACTGACGGAAGCGGAACGTGCGGATCTCATCGCGCGGGGGTACAAGCCTGTCGAGGTATGGGTACTGGATTGGGACAATCCCAAGGTCCGCGAGGAGATCGAGCGGGAATGCGCGGTCATTCGCGAATCCGACCGGCGAACCGGTGAACTCGACCGTCTCTCCGAAACAGTATCAGATCTTTGGGATGACTTTCCGGAATGAGGCGCGGTGATGTCGTGCTTGTTTCGGGGAAGGGCGACTATGGCAAATCGAGGCCGGCGGTCGTCGTGCAGGCCGACTACCTCGCCGAGCGTCTCGAGAGCATCACGGTCTGCCCCTTGACGAGCGACATTTTGAAGAACGTTTCGATACGGGTCGGCGTTGAACCCTCTGTCGAAAATGGGCTGAAATTGCCCTCGGAGATGATGGTCGACAAGATGCAAACTTACCCGCGGCCGAAAGTCTTCGGACCGATCGGGCGAATTGCACAGCCCGACATGCGAAGACTCGACCGGGCATTGGCCTTTTTCCTGCAGCTTGAACAGGTCGTCGCGCCAGAACCGGTACAGACAAAAGCCGGATAACCTCGGGGGTAGCCTCCATGTCCAAAGTCATCAAGAACGGCACCATCGTCACCGCCGACCGCACCTGGAAGGGCGACGTGCTCTTCAAGCACGGCAAGATCATCGGCATCGGGCCGGACCTGCATGGCGACCACGAGTTCGACGCCACGGGCTGCTTTGTCATGCCTGGCGGCATCGACCCGCACACGCATCTGGAAATGCCCTTCATGGGCACCTATTCGGCCGACGATTTCGAGAGCGGCACGCGGGCGGGTCTCTCCGGCGGCACCACGATGGTGGTCGATTTCTGCCTGCCTTCGCCGCAGCAGTCGCTGCTCGAAGCGCTGCAGATGTGGGACAACAAGACCTCGAAGGCGTGCGCCGACTATTCCTTCCACATGGCGATCACCTGGTGGGACAAAAGCGTGTTCGACGAGATGGCGACGGTGGTCGACCGCGGCATCACCTCGTTCAAGCACTTCATGGCCTACAAGGGCGCGCTGATGGTCGACGACGACGAGATGTACGCGTCGTTCAAGCGCTGCGCCGAGCTCGGTGCGCTGCCACTGGTGCATGCCGAGAACGGCGACGTGGTGGCCCAGCTGCAGCAGAAGCTGCTGGCGGCGGGCAATGACGGGCCCGAGGCGCACGCCTATTCGCGTCCGCCGGAGGTCGAAGGCGAGGCGACCAACCGCGCCATCATGATCGCCGACATGGTCGGCGCACCGCTCTACGTCGTGCACGTTTCCTGCGAGCAGGCGCACGAGGCGATCCGGCGGGCGCGTCAGAAGGGCATGCGGGTGTACGGCGAGCCGCTGGTCCAGCATCTGACCCTCGACGAGAGCGAATACTTCCACCACGACTGGGACCATGCGGCGCGGCGCGTGATGAGCCCGCCCTTCCGCAACAAGCTGCACCAGGATTCGCTCTGGCATGGGCTGCAGGCGGGTTCGCTGCAGGTGGTGGCGACCGACCATTGCGCCTTCACCACCAAGCAGAAGCGGACGGGGGTGGGCGACTTCACCAAGATCCCCAACGGCACCGGAGGGCTGGAAGACCGAATGCCGGTGCTGTGGACCAGGGGCGTCAACACCGGCCGGCTGACGATGAACGAATTCGTCGCGGTCACCTCGACCAACATCGCCAAGATTCTCAACATGTACCCGAAAAAGGGCGCCATCGTCGAAGGTGCCGACGCCGACCTCGTCGTGTGGGACCCCAAGCGCAAGAAGACCATCAGCGCCGAGGGCCAACAGTCGGTGATCGACTACAACGTCTTCGAGGGGGTGGAGGTGACGGGCATGCCGCGCTTCGTGTTCACCCGCGGCGAGCTGGCGATCCAGGAAGGCGACGTCAAGGCGAAACCGGGACATGGCGAGTTCGTCGCGCGCGAGCCGCATCACGCCGTGAACCGGGCGCTTTCGAAGTGGAAGGAGATCACGGCGCCGCGTAAGGTGGAGCGCAGCGGCATCCCGGCAACGGGGGTTTGATGACCGTCCATCCCGATTTCAAGGATCGAGGCAGCTTGCAAAGCGGACAGGGAAGCGTCGTCGAGGCCAACGGGCTGGGGTTGACCTTCGAAACCAATGACGGCCCCGTGCAGGCGCTCGCCGATGTCGATCTCACCATTTCCAAGGGGGAGTTCGTCTCCTTCATCGGCCCGTCCGGCTGCGGCAAGACGACGTTCCTGCGGCTCATCGCCGATCTGGAGAAGCCGACCGCGGGCACCATCACCATCAACGGGATGACCGCGGAGGAGGCGAGGCAGAAGCGGGCTTATGGCTACGTCTTCCAGGCCGCGGCGCTCTATCCCTGGCGGACCATCGAGCGGAACGTGGGTCTGCCGCTGGAGATCATGGGCGTGCCGCGAGCCGAGCGGAAGGAGCGCATCCACCGCACGCTGTCGCTGGTCAACCTGTCGGGCTTCGAGAAGAAGTTCCCGTGGCAGCTGTCGGGGGGCATGCAGCAGCGCGCCTCGATCGCCCGGGCTCTCGCCTTCGACGCCGACCTTTTGCTGATGGACGAGCCCTTCGGGGCGCTCGACGAGATCGTGCGCGATCATTTGAACGGTCAGCTCCTGGAGCTCTGGGCACGGACCGAGAAGACGATCTGCTTCGTCACCCACTCGATCCCCGAGGCCGTCTACCTGTCGACGCGCATCGTGGTGATGTCGCCGCGGCCGGGCCGCGTCACCGACGTCATCCAGTCGACGCTGCCTGCGGAGCGTCCCCTCGACATCCGCGAGACGCCGGAGTTCCTGGCGATCGCCGCGCGCGTTCGCGACGGGCTCAAGGCCGGCCACAGCTATGAGTAGGGCGCTGGTGCAGCCAAGAGGGTCGGCAACGACAGAGCGGGCTCGGCGTCTGCTCGAAACCATTCTCGCTGCGATCGAGGGGGCATGAGCGCCAGCGTCGCAGAGCTGCATCGGCCCGCTGCCCGCCCGTCGGCGCCGGCGCAGGGGAAGGCCGGCCACACAGGTCCGATCCTCATCGTGCTGGCGATCATCGTGGCCCTCTGGTACGCCTTCGCCGTCTACCTCAACGCGCCCTTCCAGAAGAGCCTGTACGAAAGGGACGGCCAGGCCTGGACCTATGCGGATCTCGTGCGCGACACGCTCTACCAGGAACGGCCGGTGCTGCCGGCGCCACACCAGGTGGCGGCTGAGATCTGGAAGACGACGGTCGAGGTCAAGCCCAGCTCCAAGCGGAGCCTCGTCTATCACGGCTGGGTGACGCTTTCCTCGACGCTCCTCGGCTTCGCCATGGGGACAGCGCTCGGCATCCTGCTCGCGGTGTTCATCGTGCACAACCGCGCCGCCGATCGGTCGGTCATGCCGTGGGTCGTGGCCAGCCAGACGATCCCCATCCTGGCGATCGCGCCGATGATCATCGTGGTGCTCAACGCGGTCGGCCTTTCCGGGCTCTTGCCCAAGGCGCTGATCTCGACCTATCTGTCCTTCTTCCCCGTGGTGGTCGGCATGGTGAAGGGCTTCCGCAGCCCCGAGCCGCTCCAGCTCGACCTGATGCGCACCTACTATGCCAGCCCGAGCCAGGTGTTCTGGAAGCTTCGCTGGCCGAGCGCCGTGCCCTTCCTGTTCACCTCGATGAAGGTGGCGGTCGCCATCAGCCTGGTGGGCGCCATCGTCGGCGAGATGCCGACAGGCGCCGTGGCGGGTCTCGGGGCCAGGCTGCTCGCCGGCTCCTATTACGGGCAGACCGTGCAAATCTGGGCGGCGCTGTTCGCCGCCGCGGCGATCGCGGCCGTGCTGGTCATGCTGATCGAGTTCGCGCAGCGTATCGTGCTCCGGCACATGGGCATGACGCCGCCATGAAACCGGGCATCCTGATCGCCGCGCTCGTCTTCTGGCTCGCCGCCTGGGCGTTCAACCAATGGCTCGTTCGGCTCGAGCCGCGGAGCGGGCTCGGGCGCCGGGCGATCGGCATCGCCGTCCCGGTGGTCTTCGGCGTCACGCTCCTGGTGCTGTGGGAAGGCCTCGTCCGCGGCCTCTCCATTCCTTTCGTGCTCCTGCCGCCGCCGCTCGCCATCTGGGACCGCATCGTCTCCTCGCTGCCGACGCTGGCAGCCGACTTCCGGCAGACCTTCCTGAAGGCGGTGCTGATCGGCTATGCGCTCGGCTGCGGCTCGGGCTTCCTGGCGGCCATCGCCATCGACCGCTCGCCCTTCCTGCAGCGAGGTCTCCTGCCGCTCGGCAATTTCGTGTCGGCGCTGCCGATCATCGGCGTGGCGCCCATCATGGTGATGTGGTTCGGCTTCGACTGGCCCTCCAAGGCCGCCGTGGTGGTCATCATGACCTTCTTCCCCATGCTGGTGAACACGGTACAAGGGCTGGCGGCGGCGACGCCGATGGAGCGCGACCTCATGCGCACCTACGCCGCCGGCTACTGGCAGACGCTGTTCAAGCTCAGGTTGCCGGCCGCCGCGCCGTTCATCTTCAACGCGCTGAAGATCAACTCGACGCTGGCGCTGATCGGCGCCATCGTGGCGGAGTTCTTCGGCACGCCGATCGTCGGCATGGGTTTTCGCATCTCCACGGAGGTCGGGCGGATGAACGTCGACATGGTCTGGGCCGAAATCGCAGTTGCGGCGCTCGCCGGTTCCGTCTTTTATGGGGTGGTCACGCTGATCGAAAGGATCGCCACGTTTTGGCATCCGTCTGTCCGAGGTGGGTAGACGAGGTGAATGGGCAAACCTCACAGGGGATTCAAATATGAAAAGAACGATCATGACGATGCTGGCGGGCGCGCTGTCGCTCGCGGCCTCCCAGGCACTCGCCGCCGACAAGGTCACCCTGCAGCTCAAATGGGTCACCCAGGCGCAGTTCGCCGGCTACTACGTGGCCAAGGACAAGGGCTACTACGAGGAAGAGGGGCTCGACGTCGAGATCAAGCCGGGCGGCCCCGACATCGCCCCGCCACAGGTGCTGGCCGGCGGCGGCACCGACGTCATCATCGACTGGATGCCCTCGGCGCTGGCGACCCGCGAGAAGGGCGTGCCGCTCGTCAACATCGCGCAGCCGTTCAAGTCGTCCGGCATGATGCTCACCTGCCGCAAGGAGACCGGCATCACCAAGCCCGGGGACTTCAAGGGCAAGACGCTTGGCGTCTGGTTCTTCGGCAACGAGTATCCGTTCCTGTCCTGGATGAGCCAGCTCGGCATCAAGACCGACGGCGGCGCTGAAGGCGTCACCGTGCTCAAGCAGGGCTTCAACGTCGACCCGCTCATCCAGAAGCAGGCCGACTGCATTTCGACCATGACCTACAACGAGTATTGGCAGGTGATCGACGCCGGCATCAAGCCGGAGGACCTGGTGACCTTCAAGTATGAGGACCAGGGCGTCGCCACGCTCGAGGACGGCATCTACGTGCTGGAGGACAAGCTGAAGGACCCGGCCTTCGTCGACAAGATGGTGCGCTTCGTGCGGGCATCGATGAAGGGCTGGAAATATGCCGAGGAACATCCGGACGAGGCGGCCGAGATCGTGCTGGAGAACGACACGACCGGCGCGCAGACCGAGACGCACCAGAAACGGATGATGGGCGAGATCGCCAAGCTGACGGCCGGTTCGAACGGCGCGCTCGACGATGCCGACTATCAGCGGACGGTGAAGACGCTGCTCGCCGGCGGCTCGGACCCGGTCATCTCCAAGGAGCCGACCGGAGCCTTTACGAAGGAAATCACCGACAAGGCGCTGCAATAGGGCCTTTCGAGGGTCGGGCCGCTGCCGCGGCGGCCCACCCCCCTACATGGCGTTCATCGTCAGCAGATCGTAGGTCGCGACCGTCTCGTCGTCCTGGTTGACGATCACGACATCCCAGCGAACCTCGCCGTACCCGTCGGTACGGCGGGTTTTCGCCTTGGCGGTCAGGCGGACCTTGATGCGGTCGCCGGGCGAGACCGGCTTCAGGAAGCGTAGCTTGTCCAGCCCGTAATTGGCGAGCACCGGCCCCGGCGCAGGATCGACGAAGAGGCCGGCCGCGAAGGCCAGCAGCAGGTAGCCGTGCGCCACCCGGCCGGGGAAGAAGGGGTTCGCCTTGGCGGCTTCCTCGTCCATATGCGCGTAGAAGGTGTCGCCGGTGAATGCCGCGAAATGCTCGATGTCGGCGAGCGTCACCTCGCGTTCCGCTGTCTCGATCGCCCGGCCGATCTCCAGGTTGCCGAAACGCAGGCGGAACGGGTGGTCCGACCCTTCTGTCACCCTGGCGCCGGGCACATAGGCGCGGGTGACGCCTGACAGCAGGTCAGGGCTGCCTTGCACCGCCGTGCGCTGCATGTAGTGCAACACGCCGCGGATGCCTCCCATCTCCTCGCCACCGCCAGCGCGGCCAGGGCCGCCATGCACCAGATGCGGCAACGGAGAGCCGTGCCCGGTCGCCTCCTTGCCGGCGTCGCGGTCGGCGAAGTAAAGCCTGCCGTGCCAGGCGCCGGCGGCCAGCACGGCCTTTCGCGCGACGGCCGGGTCGTGGGTGAACACCGATGCCACCAGCGAGCCCCGGCCGCGGTTGGCGAGCGCCAGCGCATGCGCGAGGTCGCGGGTGGGCATGACGGTGGCGACCGGGCCGAAGGCCTCGACCCCGTGCACGGCCTCGGCGGCGTCCGGATCGTCGCAGGCATAGAGCATGGGCGGCAGGAAGGCGCCGGTGTCGCCGTCGGCGCCGTCGGGAGCGAAGCGCTGCGGATCGCCGAAGACGCGCATTGCCTCGATGCCGATGCGGTCGGCCTTGGCGAGCACGTCGTCGCGCTGGGCGAGGCTCGCCAGCGCTCCCATGCGCGTGGTTTCCAGCCGCGGATCGCCGATGCGCGTGGCCTCCAGCTTGGCGACGATGGCGTCGACCGCGGCCGAGCGGTGTTCGCGCGGCACCAGGATGCGGCGGATCGCGGTGCATTTCTGCCCGGCCTTGGCCGTCATCTCGCGATGCACCTCGCGCACGAAGATCTCGAACTCCGGCGTGCCGGGAGCAGCGTCGGGACCGAGCACGGTGGCGTTGAGCGAATCCTGCTCGGCGATGAAGCGCACGGCGTTGCGCAGCAGGTTCGGCCGGTTGCGCAGCATCTCGGCGGTGGCCGCCGAGCCGGTGAAGGAGACGACGTCCTGCGGACCCAGCCGGTCGAGCAGGTCGCCCGTGGGGCCGGCGACGAACTGCACGGCGCCCTCGGGCAGCAGGCCCGACTCGGCGATCAGCCGGAAGCAGGCCTCCGCCACCCAGGCGGTCGCCGAGGCGGGCTTGACGATCGCCGGCACCCCGGCGAGCAGCGTCGGGGCGAGCTTCTCCAGCATGCCCCAGACCGGGAAGTTGAAGGCATTGACGTGGACCGCGACGCCGTGCAGCGAGGTCGCCACGTGCTGGCCGACGAAGCGCCCGGTACGGGAGAGCGCCTCAACCGCCCCTTCGGCGTACAGCACGTCGTCGGGCAGCTCGCGACGGCCCTTAGAGGCGTAGACGAACAGCGTGCCTATGCCGCCGTCGACGTCGATCGTCGCGTCCGCCCTGGTGGCTCCGGTGTCGTAGGAGAGCTCGTAAAGCACCTCGCGGCGGTCGTTGAGGAAGCCCGCCAGCGCTTTCAGCATCGCCGCCCGCTCGTGGAAGGTGAGACGCCTCAGGAGGGGGCCGCCGACCTGGCGGGCATGCGCTGCCATGGCCGCGAAATCGGGCCCCTCGGACCCCAGCTCTGCCATCACCGTGCCGGTGACGGCGCTCTTCAGCTCGGTGATGGTGCCGGACGGCGGCAGCCATTTCCCGCCGGCGTAGCTTTGCAGGAAGATGCGGGACATGGAGCGACCTCTCTAGAGCGCGAAGGCTTTTCCTCGAATCGCCATCACGCTCCAACTCGTTGTTTGAACATGATCTTTTCCAAAAACCGGATGCCCGCTTTTTTTGGGATCATGCTCTAGCCCTTCGGCCGCCGGTCGACGATGCGCTGGGCCTTGCCCTGGCTGCGGGCCACGCTTTCGGTTGCGCCGACGTCCACCGTCACCGTCAGTCCGATCACCTCCTTGATGCGCTTTTCGAGCGCCTCGGCAGAGGCCTGGCGCTCGGCTTCCGATGCGCCCGCGGCGGCGGCCTCGACATGCACGGTCATGCAGTCGAGCCGTCCCTCCTTCGTCAGTTCGATCTGGAAGTGCGGCGCGAGCGACCGGACGGCCAGGATCTGCTCTTCGATCTGCGTCGGGAAGACGTTGACGCCGCGCAGGATCATCATGTCGTCGGAGCGGCCGGTGACCTTCTCCATGCGCCGCATCGAGCGCGCCGTGCCGGGCAGGAGCCTTGTCAGATCGCGGGTGCGATAGCGGATGACGGGGAAGGCCTCCTTGGTGAGGGAGGTGAAGACCAGCTCGCCCAGTTCGCCGTCGGGCAACGGCTCGCCGGTCGCCGGATCGACGATCTCGGGATAGAAATGGTCTTCCCAGACGTGCAGGCCGTCCTTGGTTTCCACGCATTCGTTGGCGACGCCCGGCCCCATCACCTCCGACAGGCCGTAAATGTCGACGGCGTGCATGTCGAAGGCGTCCTCGATCTCGGCCCGCAGGGCGTTGGTCCAGGGCTCGGCACCGAAGATGCCGACCTCCAGCGGGCTCGACCGCGGGTCGAGCCCCTGCGCGCGGTACTCGTCGAGGATCGACAGCATATAGGAGGGCGTCACCATGATCGTGGTGGCCGCGAAATCCTCGATGAGGGTCACCTGGCGGGCCGTCATGCCGCCCGACACCGGGACCACCGTGCAGCCCAGGCGCTCGGCGCCATAGTGGGCGCCGAGCCCGCCGGTGAACAGGCCGTAGCCATAGGCGATATGGACGACGTCGCCCGGCCGGGTGCCGGAGGCGCGCAGCGAGCGGGCCATGCAGTCGGCCCAGACGTCGAGGTCGTTGCGGGTGTAGCCGACCACGGTCGGCTTGCCGGTGGTGCCGGAGGAGGCGTGCACGCGCAGCACCTTTTCGCGCGGCACGGCGAACATGCCGAAGGGATAGTTCTCGCGCAGGTCGGCCTTGGTCGTGAAGGGAAACTTGCGCAGGTCCTCCAGGCGGGCGAGATCGTCGGGATGAACGCCCGCTTCGTCGAAGCGCCGGCGGGTCGCCGGCACGTTCTCGTAGGCGTGGGCGAGCGACCACCTCAGGCGGTTGAGCTGGAGAGCGGCGATCTCGTCGCGAGAGGCCGTCTCGATCGGCTCCAGGTCGCCCTTGCGAGGGGAAAGGTCGCGCATGTCAGCCTCCCTCGTCACCGAAATGGGTGCCTTTGACGGTGCGTGAGGCACCGCGGAAAACCGCGATCAGCCGGCCCTCCCGATCGGTGACGGAGACATCATAGAGCCCGGACCTGCCGCTCCGCGACACCTCTTTTGCGCGCGCCGTCAGCCGATCGCCGCGATGCGCCGGCGCCAGGAAGCTGATCGAGGCGTGCTGGGCGACAGTCGCCTGGTTGTAGGCGTTGCAGGCAAAGGCGAAGGCCGAATCGGCCAGCGTGAAGACGAAGCCGCCATGGCAGATGTCGTGGCCGTTGGTGTGGTGCTCCTCGACCGTCATCGACAACGTTGCGGTGCCCGGGCCGACCTCGTCGAGGCTGGCGCCAAGCCATTTCGAGGCATCGTCGCGCGCCCACATGGCGGCCGCGCTCCGCTCGGCGATCTCCTGCGGCGTCATGGTCCTCCCTTCCCCCCGCTCAGGCGGCGTCGAAATCCAGCACCAGCCGCTTGCTGGTCGGCCGCGACTGGCAGGCCAGTGTGAAACCCGCCTCGATCTCCCAGGGTTGCAGCGAGTAGTTCACCGCCATTTCGGCCGTGCCTTCCACCACTCGGCAGCGACAGGTGCAGCACATGCCGCCGGCACATGAGTAAGGCAGCTCGAGGCCCGCTTCGTGCGCGGCATCCAGCACCGAGGCGGCGCTCTCGCCCATCGGGAAGGCGCGGCGGACGCCGTCGAGCACCACCTCCACGGCGACCCCGTCGGCCACCGCCTGCCGTGCCGCTTCCGAAGGCGGCCGCCGGGGCGCCACCTCGCCGGCGGGCGTGAAGCGCTCGAAGCGGATCTTGTCCTCCGCCACGCCCAGCACGGCCAGCGCCGCGGCCACATCGTCGATCATCTCGCCGGGTCCGCACAGGAAGACCCCGTCGGCGCCCAGCGGGTCGATCAGCCCGCGTCCGGCCATCGCGGCGATCCGCACGCCGTCGATGCGGCCGGTGAGGAGCTCGACGTCCTGCTTCTCGCGCGACAGCACGTGGACCAGCGCGAAGCGGCCGAGATGACGGTCCTTCAGGTCCTCCAGCTCCTCGCGGAACATGATCGAGGCGGTCTGGCGGTTGCCATAAACCAGACTGACCGTGCTTTCTGGCTCGTGACCGAGAACGGTCGAGGCGATCGACAGCATCGGCGTGATGCCGGAGCCGGCGGCGATCAGCAGATAGTCATGACGGCCGCCGATGCGGCTCGCCGTGAACCGGCCCTCGGGCGGCATGACGCGCAGGCGCTGCCCGACCTCGAGCTTCTCGTTGACGAAGCCGGAGAAGCGGCCGTCGGCCATCTTCTTGACGCCGACGCGAAGCGCCGTCTCGCCGGGGGCGGAGCAGATGGAATAGGACCGCCGCAGCTCCTCGCCGTCGATCTGCGCGGCCAGTGTGAGGTACTGTCCCGGCCGGAAGGCGAAAGCGGACCTGAGGGCGTCCGGCACGTCGAAGGCGAGCACCACCGAATCCGCCGTCTGCCGGTCGATCGCCGCGACGGTGAGCTCGTGGAAACGCGAAGCCGCCACCGGTCGTCCTCAGATGCACTTGAAGTGGTCGAAAGGCTCGGCGCAGCGCCGGCAGCGGTAGAGCGCCTTGCAGGCGGTCGAGCCGAATTCGGAGAGCCGGGCAGTGTCTGTCGAGCCGCAGCGCGGACAGGCGACCTCGATCTCGCCGAACAGAGCGCGGATCGAACGTCCCGCTTTCTCAGGCGGGGCGATGCCGTAGGCGAGCAGCTTCGCCCGGCCATCTTCGGTGATCCAGTCGGTGGTCCAGGCGGGCGAAAGCTGCCGCTCGACCCGGGCCGCGAACCCCGCCTCGAGCAGCGCGGCCTCGACGGCCAGCTCGATCGCCAGCACCGCCGGGCATCCCGAATAGGTCGGCGTCAGCCGAGCGACCGCCACGCCGTCCTCCAGGGCGACGGAGCGCAGGATGCCCAGATCGGCGACGGTGAGGACCGGGATCTCGGGGTCGACCACCGCCGCTGCGGCAGCAAAGGCGCGGGCGACGTCGCCGCCGGCCGGCCGCTCCCGGGTGAGGGCGACGCTCACCAGACCGCTCCTGGGTAACGCAGCTGCATGTGTTGCAGCTCGGCAAGGAGGTGCCCCATTGCCTCGCTGTGCCGGCCCTGGCGGCCGCCGGCGATCGGGAAGGGCGCTTGCGGCGCTGCGAGACGCGCCTCGGCGAAGATGCCGGCGAGCGTGGCCTCGAAGCTCGGTCGCAGGGCGGACGGCTCGGGCGCGATGCCGGCCGCCGCCATCTCGGCGGTCACCCGGTCGCCTTCGAAGAGTTCGTCGGCGTAGGGCGCCAGCTCTTCGGCAGCGGCGCGAAGGCGCCCGGCGCTCTCCTCGGTGCCGTCGCCCAGGCGGATCACCCACTCGCCGGCGTGGCGGACGTGGTAGGCGACCTCCTTGACCGCCTTGCCGGCGATGGCGGCGAGAGTGGGGTCGCTGGACGCGGTCATCGCCTGCCAGAAGGGCTGCATGAAGGCCGCGAAATAGAGCTGGCGCAGCATCGTGTGAGCGAAGTCGCCGTTCTCGCGCTCGACCATGAGGCAGTTCAGATAGTCCCGCTCGCGCCTGAGATAGGCGAAATCGTCCTCGCCGCGCCCCTTGCCTTCGACCAGGCCCGCATGATCGTAAAGCGCCCGCGCCTGGCCGATCAGGTCGAGCGCCATGTTGGGCATTGCGAGGTCTTCTTCCAGCATCGGCGCATGGCCGCACCATTCCGACAGGCGATGGCCGAGGATCAGGTGATCGTCGGCCAGCCGCAGCAGGAAGGCGAGGTGCGCCGCGCCGTCGGCCATCACATGTTCCCCACGTCGTCGGGGACCTCGTAGAAGGTCGGATGACGATAGACCTTCGACGCCGCCGGCTCGAAATTCTCCGCCTTCTGCTGGGGATCGGAGGCAGTGATGGCGGCCGAGGGGACGACCCAGATCGAGACGCCTTCGCCGCGTCGCGTGTAGACGTCGCGGGCGGCCTGCAAAGCCATCACCTCGTCGGCGGCATGAACCGAACCGCAATGCTTGTGGGCGAGCCCGTTGCGCGGCCGGATGAAGACTTCCCAGAGGGGGGTGAGAGTTTCCGTCATCGGACGAATGCCTTTTTCTGCGCCTGGACAGGCGCATAGGGGCTGGACTTCGCCGCATTCGATGCGCCAATATGGGCGCATGAACCGGGTGATGATGCATGGGGCAGATCGAAACGAACCGGGCGCGCGTCGTCCGCCGTCTGGGGCGGGAAGGATGGTTCATGGCGCGCAGCGGCGCAGAGCATGACATCTATCGGCATCCCTCGGGCGGCGTTGTTTCGGTACCACGCCATCGCACCCTCTCGCCAGGCGTCGCCCGAAGCATCGCCAAAGCGGCCGGCTGGCTCTAGCCCGCCGGTTTTCGCAGGAAGGAATTCGCCATGCGCTACACGGTATTGATCGACGGTGAACGAGGAGGCTACGGCGTGGTCGTGCCCGACCTCGCCGGCTGCACGGCCATGGGCGATACGATCGAGGCGGCGCTCGCCAATGTCGCGGCGGCGATGCGAGATTGGGCGGAGGTCACCGAGGAGGCTGGCGGGGCAGTGCTCGCGCCGCGGGATCCCGAGACCTTGCGAAGCGATCCGGAGGTCCGGGCTGCCCTGGCGGCGGGAGCGCTGCTTGCGAGCGCGCCGCTCATCCGGGAAACCGGCCGCCCGGCAAAGGCCAACTTGTCGCTCGATTCGGGCATCCTCGCCGCGATCGACGAAGAAGCAGCGCGGAGGAAACTGACCCGCTCGGGCTTCGTCGAGCTGATGGCGCGACACATGCTGACCGAACACGTGTGAGAGGGGCATCGGCGTTTCACTCCGCAGCGCCCTTGAAGCCCAGCGAATACTCGCTGACCTCGTCTGCGGTTGCCGGGGCAGTGGCTTGCCATCTCGCTTGTAGAGTTCGATGACGTCGTCGACGACATGCAGCAGCGCCTCGAAGACTTCTCGCTCGTCAGCGCCGTGGCATCCTCCGTAGATCAGACCGGGGGCCGTGCCCACGAAGCAGCCATCCTCATGCGACCATGCGACAACTTTCGCGTAGCGCGCACTCTCGTTCACCTTCTTGACTCCTCGATCGCCTGGCGGACCGGTCGTTCCTGGTAAGGCTTGGCGTCGTCGCCCGGCATCGCCGTCTCACTCCGCCGCAAGCTGCGCTGCGGCGCGTCTCGCCACGCGCTTGTCGGCGTAGGCGAGGGCGGCCTCGCGCACCCAGGCGCCTTCGTCCCACGCCTTGCGCCGGGCCGCCAGGCGCTCTCGGTTCATCGGGCCGCCGCCCTTCACCACGCGCCAGAACTCGTCCCAGTCGATGGGACCGAAATCGTAGCCCTTTTTGGCTTCGTTCCAGCGGAGCTCCGGGTCGGGTACCTTCAGCCCGAGGACCTCGGCCTGGGGCACGGTGGCGTCGACGAATTTCTGGCGCAGCTCGTCATTGGTGAAGCGCTTGATCTTCCAGGCCGTCGACTGGTCGCCATGCTGACTCGCCGCGTCGTGCGGGCCGAACATCATCAAGGAGGGCCACCACCAGCGGTCCAGCGCATCCTGCGCCATCGCCTTCTGGTCGGGCGTGCCGCGGCTAAGCGTCAGCATGATCTCGTAGCCCTGGCGCTGGTGGAAGCTCTCTTCCTTGCAGATGCGGATCATCGCCCGCGCATACGGCCCGTAGGAGCAGCGGCAGAGCGGGATCTGGTTCATGATCGCCGCGCCGTCGACCAGCCAGCCGATGGCGCCGATGTCGGCCCAGCTCTGCGTCGGATAGTTGAAGATCGAGGAGTATTTGGCCTTGCCGGCCAGCAGCTCCTCCGTCATCGCCTCGCGCGAAACGCCGAGCGTCTCGGCCGCGGCGTAGAGATAGAGGCCGTGCCCCCCTTCGTCCTGGACCTTGGCCAGGAGGGCGGCCTTGCGGCGCAGCGAGGGCGCGCGGGTGATCCAGTTGCCCTCCGGCAGCATGCCGACGATCTCGGAATGCGCATGCTGGCCGATCTGGCGGACCAAGGTGCGGCGATAGCCTTCCGGCATCGGATCGTTGGGCTCGATCTTCTCCTCGGCATCGATGCGCGCCTGGAAGGCGGCGAGGAATGCGGGATCCTCCGCCGAGTCGGTCTTGGCGCCGATGAGACCCTGGCTGTACATCCCGTCTCCTCCATCCCGGACGACGCTGCTGCCTGACCACAAATGTAACAAAAAAATCAGCAGACTTCAAGTTTTCGTAACATAAAGATCAGGCATCGGCGAGGCCGAAACGACTGGCGAAGGCCGCCGAGTCGACGAGCGGCGGCAGTCCGGCCCGATCGAGCCAGGCTTCGCTGGGCCGGCTCAGGTGGCCATAGATGCGGCGGGCGACATCGCGCGCGGCATCGCCCGGCCAGGCCGGCGGCAAGAGCTCGGCCGGCAGGCCCGGATCGTGAAGCACGATGCGGCGCCAGTCGTGAACGAGCAGCGTGCGCGCGGCGGCCGCATCGAGCAAGCAGGCCGGCTCGGAGGCTTCGAGCGACGCAAGAAGCGGCGCCATGGCGTCCCGAAAGGCGGCGTAGGCGGCGGCGGTGGGCGCCAGGTCCCAGAGGTCGGCGAGCCCGGGAGGGACGACCGCGGGCCGCTCGCTGAGCACCAGCAAGCCGGCCAGCGCGCCGCCGGCGTCCGCAGACTGGGCCGTCTCGGGCCGCAGCCAGCTCGCTGGGCCGGTCGGCGCGAAGCCGAGGGCCTCCAGGGCGCGCCCGGCCTCCCGGGCCTCGATGCCGGGCGGCGCGACCACGGCGGTCAGGGTGCCGTCCCAGTCTGGCGGACCAGGGGCGTAGATCAAGCGCGTCGCCTGGTCGAAGGCATGGCGGCCATGGCCGTCCAGTGCGTAGAGGCTGTTGCGGCCGGCCCTTTCGCGCATCACCCACTGGTCGGCGGCAAGCCGGGAGAGCGCCGTGCGCAGGGCGCCCGCCTCGACGCCGAGCCGGCCCATCACGTCCTGCAGGACGGCGAGCGCCACGCGCCCGCCGCGCGGCGCCACCGCGTCGCCGAAGAAGGTGATGACCAGCGACCACACCCGAAGCCGGCCGCGTTCGTGCAGATCGGCCACCAGCCCCTTGAGCGCCGTCTGGACCGGACTCACCGGCCCTCCCGGATCTCGCTCAGCGTGCGGGTGGGGGTGATCGCCTCCGGGTCCAGGCGGATCTCGACGATCGCCGGTCGGCCGGAGGCCAGCGCCCGCTGGAAGGCCGGCGCGAACTCTTCCGTCGCCTCCACGGTCTCGCCGTGGCCGCCATAGGCGCGCGCCAGCGCCGCAAAATCGGGGTTGCGCAGGTCGGTCGCCACCACGCGGCCGGGATAGTTGCGCTCCTGGTGCATGCGGATGGTGCCATAGGTTCCGTTGTTGACGACGATCACCACGATGGGCAGGTCGTACTGGACGGCGGTGGCGAACTCCTGCCCGTTCATCAGGAAGCAGCCGTCGCCGGCGAAGGCGACGACGGTGCGGTCCGGGTGGAGCGCCTTGGCGGCGACCGCTGCCGGCGTGCCGTAGCCCATGGAGCCGGAGGTCGGAGCGGCCTGCGTGCCGTAGAGCCGGAAGCGATGGAAGCGATGCACCCAGGTCGCATAGTTGCCGGCGCCGTTGCACAGGATGGCGTTCTCGGGCAGCACGTGTTCCAGGTGACGCATGATGGGACCCATGCGGACCGGCCCCGGCCCGCTTTCGGGTGGCGTCGACCAGGCAAGGTAGGCGCCGTGCAGAGCCTCCGTCGCCTCCGCCCAGTCGGGGGTCGCCCCAGGGCGAAGCCGCTCCAGTGCCGCCGTGAAGGCCTCGGGCGTGGCATTGATGGCGAGCGCCGGGCGGTAGACGCGACCGAGCTCGTCGGGGTCCGGATGCACGTGGACCAGCACCTGGTCCGGATAGGGGCTCTTGACGAGCGTGTAGTCGGAGGACGGCATCTCGCCGAAGCGGCCGCCGACCAGCAGCACCAGATCGGCCTCCTTGACGGCGGCGGCCAGCCGCGGGTTGGGGCCGATGCCGATATCGCCGGCATAGCAGGGGTGCAGATGATCGAACAGCATCTGACGGCGGAAGGAGCAGGCGACCGGCAGCGCCCAGGCCTCGGCAGCGTTCTCCATGCGCGCCTTGGCGGCGGCGCTCCAGCGGGTGCCGCCCAGGATGGCGATGGGGCGGCTGGCCGCGCCGAGCAGCTCGGCCAGCCGGTGCATGACGGCCTCGCCGGGCGCTGTCTCGACCGGCGTGGCGGTCAGGGCGGCCGGTGCCTCGGCCAGGGCCGTCAGCATGTCTTCGGGCAGCGACACCACCACCGGGCCTGGCCGGCCTGAGGTCGCCACCGCGAAGGCGCGGGTGACCAGCTCGGGAACGCGGGCCGGGTCGTCGATCTCGACCACCCATTTGGCGATGTCGCCGAAGAAGCGGCGGTAGTCGACCTCCTGGAAGGCCTCGCGGTCGCGCGCATGGGAGGCGACCTGCCCGATGAACAGGATGAGCGGCGAGGAGTCCTGCATGGCGATGTGGACGCCGGCCGACGCGTTGGTGGCGCCGGGGCCGCGGGTGACGAAGCAGATGCCGGGCCGTCCGGTCAGCCGGCCGTGGCAGTCGGCCATCATGGCGGCGCCGCCCTCCTGCCGGCAGACGATGGTGCGGATGGCGCTGTCGTGCAGCGCATCGAGCACCGCGAGATAGGATTCGCCGGGCACGCAGTAGACGCGGTCGGCGCCGTTGGCTTCGAGCGCGTCGACGATCAGCCGTCCGCCTGTCTTCATCTTGGGGCCCTCTCGAGCTCGGACAGGATTTCCTCCGTGTGCTCGCCGAGCCGTGGCGCCGGCCTTTCGTAGCTGAGCGGCGTCGCCGACATGAGGATCGGCGAGCGCACGCCGGGCAGCGTCGTGCCGTGGCCGTCGGGCAGCTCCATGCGCATGCCGCGGGCGACGGTCTGCGGGTCGGCGAACATGTCGCCGATCGTATTGATGGGGCTTGCCGGCACGTTGGCTCCCTCCAGCGCCGCAAGCAGCGGTGCCCGCGCGAAGCCGGCCAGCCGAGCGACCACCATGGTGCGCAGCCGCTCGCGGTTGGCGACGCGCGCCGCGTTGGTGGCGAAGTCCGGGTCGTCCGGCAGATCGTTGAGGCCGACCAGCGCGCAGAAGCGGCGGAACTGGCCGTCATTGCCGACGGCCAGGATGATGTGACCGTCGCTCACCGGCAGCACCTCATAGGGGGCGATGTTCATGTGCGCATTGCCCATCTGGCCCGGCGCGCGGCCCGAGACGAGGAAATTGAGGTTCTGGTTGGCGAGCACGGCGACCTGCGCGTCGTAGAGCGCCATGTCGATCCATTGCCCTTCGCCGGTGGCTTCGGCGTGGCGCAGCGCGGCCTGGATGGCGATCACCGCATAGAGGCCGGTGAACAGATCGGCGACGGCGACGCCCGCCTTCTGCGGCTCGCCGCCCGGCGCGCCGGTGATCGACATCATGCCGGACATGCCCTGGATGATGAAATCGTAGCCGGGACGGGCCGCATAGGGGCCGGTCTGGCCGAAGCCGGTGATCGAGCAGTAGACGAGGCGCGGGTTCACGGGTTTGAGGCTCTCATAGTCGAGGCCGTATTTCTTTAGCCCGTCGAGCTTGAAGTTCTCGATGAAGACGTCGGCGCCGGCGGCCAGCCGACGCACGGCGTCGGCGCCTTCGGGCGTCGAAAAATCGATCGCCGCCGAGCGCTTGCCGCGGTTGCAGGCATGGTAATAGGCGGCCGACAGGTTCTCGCCCTCGCTGCCGGTGAGGAACGGCGGTCCCCAATGGCGGGTGTCGTCGCCGCCCTCAGGGCTTTCCACCTTGACGACGTCGGCGCCCAGGTCGGCAAGGATCTGTCCGGCCCAAGGGCCGGCGAGGATGCGCGCCATCTCGACGACGCGCACGCCCTTCAACGGTGGTTCAGCCATGGTCTCCCTCATGGAGACGCGTGCTAGCAACCTGGGGCGGCGATGTCACGCGGCTTCGACGACGCGACGGGCCCAAGCGACGAATTCGGCCGTGATGAGGTTCCGATTCAACTCGTTGAGAGATTCGTGGCGGGTCTCGGGGTAAATGGTTGAAATCAGATTCGAAAAGCCCAACCGTCGCAGCCTCGCGGCGAGCGCCTCGACGGCCCTGCCGTGGAAGGTCGACGGGTCGGCCGCCCCGCCGACGAGGTTGAAAGGCAGGTCGCGGCGGACGGCTGCGAAGCTTGCATCGTCGGCGCCGGCCTCGATCAGGTCGAACAGGTCGCCCCACAGCGACACCGAGGCGTCGAAGCCGCACAGCGGGTCGGCCACGTAGGCATCGACCTCGGCGGCGTCGCGCGACAGCCAGTCGAAATCGGTGCGGCGATCGGGCATCTGCCGGGCCCAGGCGCGGAAGGTGAGCCGCGGCAGGAGCCGCGACGGGACGTCGGAGCCGAGCCGGAAGCGCTCCCAGGCCAGCAGCACCCGGGCGAGGCGGGCCGCCAGCCCGGCGGAAAAATTGGCGTTCCAGATGGCGGCGCCGGCCAGCCGGTCGGAGTGGGCGAGAACATAGTTGAGCGCCGCCAGCCCGCCCGCCGAATGGCCGAAGGCGATGACCGGCAGGCCCGGCGCCTCGGCGGCGATAAGGTCGTGCACCGCGTCGATGTCGGCGATCAGGAGGCGGGCGCCGTCGGCCGCGGCGTAGACGCCGCGCGGCGCGTCCGGAGCGGTGGTGCGACCATGGCCGCGATGGTCGTGGACGACGGTCAGGAAGCCCGCTTCGGCCAGCGCGTCGGCGAAGCGGGCATAGCGCAGCGCGTGCTCGGCGAGGCCGTGATTGACCTGCACCACGCCGGTCGGCCGGCCGGCCGTCCGTTTTGTATATACATATAATGAGGCGCCCGTCGGCGAGGGGTAGGGACGGCTCTCGTCGAAGGGCATCTTCCGCTAGCTCGCCATGGTCTCCAGGCTGGCGAAGCCCTCCGGCGCCTTGCCCTCGTCGAAGGGGATGGAGACCTCGACGAAGGTGTCGGGGTAGAAACCGTTGAAGCGGGTGCGCAGCGACATCGAATAGGCGCCGATGTGCCCGATCTCCACCCAGTCGCCGGTGTCGATGGTCTCCGGCAGCCAGAACGGGCGCGACAGGATGTCGACGGAATCGCAGGTGGCGCCGCACACCTTGAAGGGCACGATG
Source organism: Mesorhizobium sp. (assembly GCA_040510195.1). GTDB lineage: Bacteria > Pseudomonadota > Alphaproteobacteria > Rhizobiales > Rhizobiaceae > JBEVJK01. The sequence continues at coordinate 20,224 of JBEVJK010000140.1, forward strand.
GCGCTGGCGTCGCCGTTGCGGCTGCGGATCGCCGGGTCGGGGATGAAGCGGGCCGGCAAGGTGATCTTGCCGGTCCAGCTGTCCGACAGCGAGGCCCAGATGCCGTCGTTGATGTAGAGACGGCGGCCCTTGCGCAGAAGCACCCGGACGATCAGCGAGAAGGCCTTGGCGACGATGACGCGGCCGGGCTCGGCGACGAGCGGCACGTCGTCGAACTGGTACTCCTTCAGATCGCCGCGCAGCCTGGACATGATCTGGCCGATCGACGGCATCTCAGGCTTGCGGCGATTTGGGTCGTGGCCGTATTCGGCCGGGAAGCCGCCGCCGACGTCGAGGGCCGCGAGTGGCGGCGTCATGCGGTTGCGGATCCAGTCGGCCGAGGCCAGCGCCCGCTCGTAGGTGTCGGGATCCTCGATCTGGCTGCCGACATGGAAGGCGATGCCGACCTTGTAGCCGTGGCGGTGCAGGCGGTCGGCCAGCTCGACGGCATGGGCCGGCGCGGCACCGAACTTCTTGGACAGCTCGTAGGCGGCCGAGCCGCGGGTCTGGATGCGCACGAAGACGGTGAGCGCGCCGGGGTCCATGTCGAGCGCGCGCACCACACGGGTGAGCTTGGCCACCTCGTCCTCATGGTCGATGGCGATGACGCGGATGCGGTAGCGCTCGAGCGCCAGGCGGATGTCGGACTGCGCCTTGACCGGATGCATGTAGAGCATCTCGGCCTCCGGCGCGACGGCGCGCACCGCCTCGAACTCGGCCGGCGAGGCGACGTCGAAGGCGGTCACGCCCGCCTGTGCCAAAGCCTTGAGGACGATGCGCTCGCCATTGGTCTTGACCGCGTAGGCGGTCTTGCCGGGAAACATGCCCATGAACTGGCGGCAGTCCGCCTTCAGCACCTCGGGGCGGAAGCAGTAGACCGGGTCGTCGGGGCGGAGCGCCATGGCGGCTTCCTCGGCATTGTCGAATCGCTGCATGGCTCGTCCTCGCTCGGCGCGGAGCGTAGTGAATTTCACGGCCGGTCGGAAGCTGCTTCTCCCAGGGAGAAAGCGGGTGGCGGAGCGCGTGAGACCGTCCTATCCAGGGGCGGCGTCGACAGCGGGATCCCATTTCATGAGCCAGGCACAGCGCGTGCGCACCACGATGACGGCAGGCGATTGGCTGCTCGTCCTCCTGCTCGGCGCGCTGTGGGGCGGCTCGTTCTTCTTCGCGCGGATCGCGGTGGGAGAAATCGCCCCGCTGACGCTGGTCTTCCTGCGCGTGGCGATCGCCGCCGCGGCTCTGCACTTGCTGCTCTTGCTGCGCGGCCCGTCCTTCCGGCTGGCGCTGCCGCGCGCCGGCAGCGCCGCGCTGCTGGCGCTGTTCAACAACATCATTCCCTTCTCGCTCATCTTCGCCGGCCAGACCGAGATCGGGGCCGGACTCGCCGCCGTGCTCAATGCCACCACGCCCTTCTGGACGGCGCTGATCGCCGCCCGGGCGACCACAGACGAGAGGCTCACGCTCGCCAAGGTGGCCGGCATCCTGCTCGGCATCGCCGGCACCGGCGTGATGATCGTGCCGGGGCTCGCCGCCGGGCTCGGCGGCCCGGTATGGGCCAAGCTCGCCATCGTCGGCGCGGCGCTCTCCTACGCGGCCGGGGCGATCCTGGCGCGCCGCTTCGGCGGCGTGCCGCCGACCGTGACGGCGACGGCCCAGCTCACCGTATCGACACTCGTCATGGCGCCCGTCGCGTTCGCTTCTGGCGGCGCCGCAGGGGCGATCGTCGCCAGCGCCGGCGCCTGGTCGGCGGTGCTGGCCCTGGCGCTGGTCTCCACCGCCTTCGCCTACATCATCTACTTCCGCCTGGTCGGCACCGTCGGCGCCACCAACGCTTCGCTGGTGACGCTCGTCGTGCCGGCCTTCGCGGTGCTGCTCGGCGCCGCTTTCCTCGCCGAACGCCTGGAGCCGTTCGAGCTCGGCGGGATGCTCCTGATCGGCATCGGCCTGGCGGTCATCGACGGTCGAATTCTGTCCCGATTTGGCACATGGGGACCGGGGCGCAAAAGGCTGTCAGAAAAAAGAAAAGCCCCTCGATTGCCAAGCGAAAACAAGAGCTAACCGTCACGAAAAGGTCGGATTTGCCACAATCTTGTCGCATTGCAGCACATTTTTCCCTTGCCTGTTGCACAAATGCCCCTAGATTCTGACATCGTTGAGCAGGTAGAGGAGGCTATGCCATGGGACTGACACGGCCATTCAACGCTCTTATGATCTGCGCAGCTTTTGCCTTTATCGGGGCCCTCATCATGGGTGTCCTCCCCTGATCGGCTGAAGCGCCCGCGTCACCCGCAAGCGGGAATCGAAAGAAAAAACGAAGAGGGGCCGGACATTTGTCCGGCCTTTCTCATGCAATACAGAAGCCGCTGGAGCTCAAGCGGCGGCCGGCGCGGCGCTTTCGACGGAAGGCGCGTGCGCCTCGGCTCGGATGCCGATCATGTGGCAGATGGCGAAGGCCAGGTCGGCGCGGTTCATGGTGTAGAAGTGGAAGTCGCCGATGCCGCGCTCAACGAGGTCGAGCACCTGCTCTGCGGCCACCGCGGCCGCCACCAGCGCGTGTGTCTGCGGGTCGCCAGCCAGGCCGTCGAAGCGCTCGGCGAGCCAGGCCGGCACGTGGGCGCCGCAGCGGGACGAGAAGTTCGCAACCTGGGCGAAATTGTGGACCGGCAGGATGCCCGGCACGATCGGAATGTAGATGCCGGCGCGGCGGGCACGCTCCACGTAGCGCTCATAGAGATCGTTGTCGAAGAAGAACTGGGTGATGGCCCGCGTGGCGCCGTTGTCGACCTTGCGCTTCAGCATGTCGATGTCGGTGGCGAAGTCGGGACTTTCGGGATGCTTCTCCGGATAGGCCGAGACCGAGATGTCGAAATCGCCGGCCAGTCGCAGCGCCGCGACGAGGTCGGCGCCGTTGGCGTAGCCGCCCGGATGCGGCCGGTAGGAGGTGCCGACGCCGGCCGCCGGGTCGCCGCGCAGCGCCACGAAATGGTCGACGCCCATCGCCTTGAATTCGGCGATCACCTGATCGACCGACTCGCGCTCGGCGTCGACGCAGGTCAGGTGGGCGGCGGGCGTGAGCGAGGTCTCGTCCAGGATGCGGCCGACCGTGCGGGCGGTGCGCTCGCGGGTCGAGCCGCCGGCGCCGTAGGTGACCGAGACGAAGTCGGGCTTGAGCGGCTGCAACCGGGTGACGGTGTCCCAGAGGCGCGCCTCCATTTCGTCGTTCTTCGGCGGGAAGAACTCGAAGGAGACCCGCAGGCGGCCGCCGAGATCGGGGCGGCGCGAGAGGCTGTGCGTCGACATCAGGCGGTTTCCTTCTCGGCGAGAGCATCGACCGGGTCGGCCAGCAGCAGGCGGCGGTCGCGCCCGACCCAGAGTTTCACGGTGAGGCGGGGGCCAGACCCGGCGCCCGGCTCGAACGCCTCGCTGTCTTCCAGGTCGAGGGCGGCCTCGGCGAACCATTCGGCGATCTGGCGGTCGGCGAAGCCGAGCCGCATGTGGGCGTGCTCGTCGCGCAGGAACTCCAGCGCGTGCGGCGCGAAATCGACGATGACGAGACGACCGGAGGGCCTGAGCAGCCGGGCCGCCTCGCGGATGGCCAGCTGCGGGTCCTCCAGGTAGTGCAGCACCTGGTGCATGGTGACCAGGTCGAACGCGTCGCGCTCGACGGGCGGCGCGTAGAGGTCGCCGAGCCGAACCTGGGCATGCGCGACGCCGGCGCGATCGAGATTGGCGCGGGCGACGGCGAGCATCTCGCGCGACAGGTCGATGCCGATGCCACGGCGGTAGAGCGGCGAGAACAGCTCGAGCAGACGCCCGGTGCCGGTGCCGAGGTCGAGCATGGCCTGGAAGGGTCGGCGCCCGACCAGCCGCTTCAGCGCCGCCTCGACGGCCGCATCGGACGCATGCAGCGAGCGCAGGCGGTCCCAATGGGTGGCGTTGGCGCTGAAATAGGCGGCGGCGCGGTCCTGGCGGCGACGCTTGACGGCGGAAAGCCGCTCCAGGTCGCGCTCGACCTGCGGGTCGCTGAGATGCACCCGCGACACCAGGCCGTGGATGAAATCGCGCGCGGCGTCGTCGTCGGAAAGCCTGAAATAGGCCCAGGAGCCCTCCTGATAGCGGCCGATCAAGCCGGCCTCCAGCAAAAGCTTGAGATGACGCGACACCCGTGGCTGCGACTGGTTCAGGATCTCCGTGAGGTCCGAAACCGTGAGGTCGCCGCGCGACAGCAGCGCCAGAATGCGCAACCGGCTGGATTCGGCGGCCGCCTTCAGGGTATCAACCATGCTCTCCAACGTGGCATGCGAGCGAGGGGGCATTCGCGTCTCCAATAGATATAAAGATATCTTTATGTCATTTTCCCTGGGGACGCAACAGGCGATGTCGGTATTGGACAAGAAAATGGCGTTCGGAGCCTTCCTGACTTCCCGCGGGCCGACGAAATGAGCGACTACGCGTTGCGCGACGGCGAGGTGGCGCTGCCATTCGACCCGGGAACGGCAGCCTTTCAGGCCGGGCTCGTCTTCATCGGGCGGATCCGCTCTCCCTGGACATCGCGCGAGGCGTGCCCGAAGAACATGGCCGCCGCCGAGGCGGCCGGCGGCGGCGGTCGCGTCGAGATCGACGAGGCCTACCGGCCGGGGCTGGAGGGGCTCGCCGCATTTTCCCACGCGATCGTGCTCAGCTGGCTCGATCGCGGGCCGCGGACGCTGATCCGTCAGAAGCCCCGCCATGCCAGCCGGGCAAGCGGGGTGTTCTCGCTACGCTCGCCGCTGCGTCCCAACCCGATCGGCTTGCACGTCGTGAGGATCGTCGCGCTCGACCTGTCTGCCGGCGTGCTGCAGCTTGCGGCGGTGGACGCGCTCGACGGAACGCCGGTGCTAGACCTCAAGCCCTACCATGCCTCGACCGACGCGGCGCCAGAGGCGACGAGGCGGCGATGAGAGCTTCGACCGGGCGGCAGCGGGCCGTCGCCAAGGCGCTGACGGCGCTGCTGCCGCTCGCCCCCTATGCCGATACGGAGGCGATCCGCGCCGGCGCCGATGCGCGGCATCTCCGCAGCCTGCCGCCCTCGGTGGCGGTGTGGCTGGCGACGGTCGCGCATGTGCGCCACGCCCACACCGACTACGAGCGCCTGCTGGCGGAAGGCTACGACAGGGAGGCGGCGCGCTTCTTCGTGGTCGACGCGATCAACCGCACGCTGACCGGCTGGCGCGCCTCGCGGCTGCTCGACGCGGAGGAGGGAGAGGACGGCGAATAGGCGTTGACCTCGGCGGCCAAAGTTTTATCGATGGCGTCTCGCGTTTCGAGAAGGATCAATGGCGATGGCATCGGCAGCGGCGGCCCTGACGGCGACCTGGACCTTTGTGGACGGCGACTGGCACCCGGGCAACGTGCCGCTCGTCGGGCCGCGCTCGCACGCCCTGTGGCTCGGCTCCAGCGTCTTCGACGGAGCGCGCTGGTTCGAAGGCGTGGCGCCCGACCTCGACCTCCATGCCGCGCGGGTCAACGCCTCGGCCATCGCCATGGGGCTGGCGCCGACGATGCGCGTGGAGGAAATCGTCGGCCTCACCCTGGAGGGGCTGAAGCGCTTCGACGGCAAGACGGCCGTCTACATCCGCCCGATGTACTGGGCAGAGCATGGCGGCTACATGGGGGTGCCGGCGGAGCCGGATTCCACCCGTTTCTGCCTCTGCCTCTACGAATCGCCGATGATCTCGCCGGCCGGCTTCTCGATCACCGTGTCGCCTTTCCGACGGCCGTCGCTGGAGACGGCGCCGACCAACGCCAAGGCCGGCTGCCTCTATCCCAACAACGGGCGGGCGATCGTCGAGGCGCGGATGCGCGGCTTCGACAACGCGCTGGTGCTGGACATGCTGGGCAACGTCGCCGAGACCGGCACCTCGAACATCTTCCTGGTCAAGGACGGGCATGTCGCCACGCCAGCGCCCAACGGCACCTTCCTGTCGGGCATCACCCGGGCGCGCACCATGACGCTGCTGGAGGAGTACGGCATGCGCACGACCGAGCGGACGCTGTCGCTGCGCGAGTTCCTTGAGGCCGACGAGATCTTCTCCACCGGCAACCACTCCAAGGTGGTGCCGGTGACGCGCATCGAGGAGCGCGAACTGCAGCCGGGGCCGGTGGCGCGCAAGGCGCGCGAGCTCTACTGGGAGTGGGCGCATTCGAGCTGAGCGTCGTCGGGCGGGTCCCACGCTGCCGGTCCACAGGTTTAAGCGCCGGGCGGCGGTTCCCTTTGCGGGGGCGAGGCTCTAGATAGAAAGCGGGAGCTTCGATCGGCTGCGCTTGCGGCTGGTTCATTCATATCCGGCGGCCGCGCCGGATCATCTGAAACGAGGAGTGACGACGATGGCCTTCACACTGCCGGAACTGCCCTATGACTACGAGGCGCTGCAGCCCTTCATGTCGAAGGAAACGCTCGAGTTCCACCACGACAAGCATCACAAGGCCTATGTCGACAACGGCAACAAGCTGGCCGCCGAGGCCGGCGTGGAGAACCTGCCGCTCGAGCAGATCGTCAAGCAGAGCTTCGGCAACAATCCCGGCCTGTTCAACAATGCGGGCCAGCACTACAACCACCTGCATTTCTGGAAGTGGATGAAGAAGGGCGGCGGCGGCAACCGGCTGCCCGGCACCCTTAAGGCGGCCTTCGACAGCGATCTCGGCGGCTACGACAAGTTCAAGGCCGATTTCGTCAATGCCGGGACCACGCAGTTCGGCTCGGGCTGGGCCTGGGTGGCGCTGAAGGACGGCAAGCTGCAGATCACCAAGACGCCGAACGGCGAGAACCCGCTCGTCCATGGCGGCACGCCGATCCTCGGCGTCGACGTGTGGGAGCACTCCTACTATATCGACTACCGCAACGCGCGGCCGAAATACCTGGAAGCCTTCGTCGACAACCTGATCAACTGGGACTACGTCGCCGAGCTGTTCGAAAACGCCCGGTAGGAATCGACGATTTCCCGTTTGCGGCCCTCTCTGATCGGGGAGGGCCGACTGGATGGCGCATGAGCTGGGCCATTTCGTCCTTTATCGAAGTCTCATCGGCGAAGGAATCGATGACGACATCAAGTACCGAAGCACGGCTGCGGGCGATTTCTACAACACCGCGATCGATGAGGTGCATGAGCAGCAGGCCAACAGCTTCGCAGCGTCGTTCTGATGCCGGAACGTTTGCTGCGATGGTGGGTGTCTGAAAACCCGGACGAGCCGCTCAAGAAGACTGCATCGGCGTTTCAGGTATCTCCGAGCGCCATGCGCTGGCGGCTCAAGACCCTGGACTTGTATCGGCAGGAGCTTGACCTTGACCGCTAGCGCCGGACACGCATCCGCCTGCCTGTCGCCATGATGCAAATCCTGGGGGCGTCTCACAAAACCGTGAAGATCAGCGCCGGGAATTTCTGGTCTATTGCCCGCGTTATGCCTGTGGCCGCGCGGTTCCTGCGGCGTCGTCAACCGGAGGATTTCATGAGAAAGCTGATACTCGCCATCTCTGTTCTCGCACTTGCCGGAACGGCAGCCTCGGCCGACCCGATCGCCGATCGAAAGGCGCTGATGAAAGCCAATGGCAAGGCCGCCGGCGTGCTGGCGGCGATCGTCAAGGGCGAGCAGCCTTTCGATGCGGCGGCGGTGCTCGCCGCTTTGACCACCCTCAAGGAGGATGCCGACAAGCTCGACGCGCAGGCCGCCGCGCTGTTCCCGGCCGGCAGCGACAAGGGCGACACCACCGCCTCGCCCAAGATCTGGCAGGACTGGGCCGGCTTCGAGGCCAAGATCGACGGTTTCAAGACGGACGCCGATGCGGCCGTCGCCGCGCCGCCGGCCGACGCGGATGGCGTCAAGGTGGCGCTCGGCAAGATCGGACAGAACTGCCAGTCCTGCCACGAGACCTTCCGCATCAAGAAGGATTGAGGCCAGGCATGCCCCGGTCATGAGAGCGCTCACCCGGCTGGCCGTGGCAGCGGCGGTGCTCGCCGCGATGGTCGCGGCCGCCGGCTTGGCGCTGTCGGCGCCGGAACGGCTCGGCGCGGCGGATCTCGCGGCGCTGAAGAACGGCGATGCCGGCCGCGGGGAGCGCATCTTCATCGCCGGCGGCTGCACCTCCTGCCACGCTCGTCCGGGCGCGGAAGGCGAGGCGCGGCGCGAGCTCGCCGGGGGGCTGAAGCTGGTGACGCCATTCGGCACCTTCGTGGCGCCCAACATCTCGCCCGACGCCGAAGACGGAATCGGCGCCTGGTCGGTCGAGGACTTCGCCAATGCGGTGATGCGCGGCGTGTCGCCCGACGGGGCGCACTACTATCCGGCCTTTCCCTACACCTCCTATGCGCGCATGAGGCCGGAGGACGTCGCCGACCTCCATGCCTTCATGAAGACGCTGCCGCCGGTGGCGGGACGGACCGAGGGCCACAGCCTCGGCTTTCCCTATTCGATCCGCCGCGGCATCGGGCTCTGGAAGCGCCTCTATCTCGGCGGCTCGCCGGTGATCGCTCTGCCCGAGGGAACGCCGGCGCCGGTGCTGGCCGGTCGCTATCTGGTCGAAGGGCCGGGACATTGCGGCGAGTGCCATACGCCGCGCCATTTTACGGGCGGCGCGAAGACGGATCAGTGGCTGGCCGGCGCGACCGCCGCCGAAGGCAAGGGCGTGGTGCCCAACATCACCGGCGGCGAGGGCGGCATCGGCAGCTGGTCGGAGGCCGACATCGTCACCTTCCTGGAGACCGGTTTCACCCCCGACTTCGACTCGGTCGGCGGGTCGATGGCGGCCGTGCAGCGCAACATGGCGATGCTGTCGGCAAAAGACCGGCAGGCGATCGCCGCCTATCTCAAGGCCGTGCCGCCGCACCCCAACGGCTACCCGGCCGGCAAGCCCGAGCCGCAGGGTTAGGCTGCTCTTCGGGGGTTCTAAGCCAGCCCGGCCTTGCCGGCGGCCTTGAGAGCGAATGCGTAGAGGGTGGCGACCTCGTCGAGGCGCGAGAAGCGCCCCGACGCACCGGCGTGGCCGGCATCCATGTTGATCTTGAAAAGCACCGGGTTGGCACCGGTGGAGCGGGCGCGCAACCGAGCCACCCATTTGGCCGGCTCCCAATAGGTGACGCGCGGGTCGGTGAGGCCGGCGGCGGCGAAGATCGGCGGGTAGGGATGGGGGCCGACATTGTCGTAGGGCGAGTAGGCCGCAATGGTCCGGTAGTCGGCCTCCGACTGGATCGGATTGCCCCATTCCGGCCACTCCGGCGGGGTGAGGGGCAGCGAAGCGTCCAGCATGGTGGTGAGCACGTCGACGAACGGCACCTCCGCCACGATGGCACCGAAGGCGTCGGGCGCCATGTTGGCGATGGCGCCCATCAGCATGCCGCCGGCCGAGCCGCCCTGGGCGACGATGCGGTCGTGCGCGGTGTAGCCCTCGGCGACGAGATGCCGGGCGGCAGCGATGAAATCGAGGAAGGTGTTCATCTTCTGGCGGCGCTTGCCCTCCTCGTACCAGGCATAGCCCTTGTCCTTGCCGCCTCGCACATGGGCGATGGCATAGACGAAGCCGCGGTCGGTCAGCGACAGGCAGTTGGTGTTGAAGGCGGCCGGGATCGTGATGCCATAGGACCCGTAGCCGTAGAGCAGGCAAGGCGCGGAGCCGTCGATCGGCGTGTCGCGGCGGTGGAGCAGCGACACCGGCACAAGCTCGCCGTCATGGGAGGGCGCCATCAGTCGGCGGGTCACGTAGTCTTCCGGGTCGTGGCCGGAGGGCACTTCCTGGGTCTTCAGGAGCACGCGCTCGCGGGTCTCCATGTCGTAGTCGAAGACCTGCGCCGGCGTCGTCATCGAGGAATAGGTGAAGCGCATGACGCGGGTGTCGTACTCGTAGGCGCCCGACAGGCTCAGCGAGAAGGCCTCCTCGTCGAAGTCGATGAGGTGCTCGTCGCCGCTGCCGCGGTGGCGCACCACGATGCGCGGCAGCCCGTCCTTGCGCTCCAGTCGGACCAGATACTCGCGGAATGACAGGATCGACAGGATCAGGCGTCCCGGCTCGTGGGGCACGAGGTCGCGCCAGTTGGCACGCACCGGGTCGGCGGCCGGCGCCGTCATGATTTTGAAATCCTTGGCGCCATCGGCATTGGTGAGAATGAAGAAGACGTCGCCGCCTTCCTCCAGATCGTATTGCAGTCCGGTCTCGCGAGCGGCGACCAGCCGCGGCTCAGCCGTCGGATCGGCGGCCGGCAGGATACGATATTCCGAGGTCTCGTGGTCGTTGATCGAGATCAGGATCCAGTCGTTGGCTCGGGTGCCGCCGACATTCATGAAGAAGCCCGGATCGGCCTCCTCATAGATCAGCCGGTCGCGGGCGGCCGGCGTGCCGAGCGCGTGGAAGAAGGTCCGCGACGGCCGGTGGTTGGCGTCGAGCCGGGTGTAGAAGAAGCCGGAATTGGCGGCGTCCCAGACGCCGCTGCCGCCAGTGTCCGGGACCCGGTCCTCGAGATCCGTCCCGGAGGCGACGTCGCGGACGCCGAGGGTGAAGAATTCGGAGCCCCTGTCGTCGAAGGCCCAGACGAGGCGGCGATGGTCGGAGGAATGGTCGACCCCTCCCAGGCGGAAATAGGCCTTGCCGGCGGCCTCAGCGTCGCCGTCGAGGATGATCTCCTCCGGGCCGCCGCCCGCCGGCACCCGGAAATAGCGCGGCTGCTCGCCACCGAGCCGGAACGAGGTGCCGTAGGAAAAGGCCCCGTCCTTCATCGGCACCGAGGAATCGTCCTCCCGGATGCGGCCCTTCATCTCGGCGAACAGCGCCTTGCGCAGCGGTTCCGTGTCGGCCATCAGCGCCGCCTGGTAGGCGTTCTCGGCTTCCAGATGGGCGCGGATCGCCGGGTCGAGGGTGGCGGGATCCTTGAACACCTCCTGCCAGTTGTCGGCCCTCAGCCAGGCATATTCGTCGACGCGGGTGATGTTGTGGGAGGTCTCGGCCTGCGGCCGGCGCTCGGTCTCGGGCGCCGGTAGGGCAGGGAAGCGGGACGGAGTGACCATGATCGAGCTCAGCCTTCATCGTTTTGCGCGCAATGAACACGCCCCGCGCAGCGACGCAAGCCCGGCATCGTCGGCGATGGATGCAGGGCGGCCGTCGCTCGGCTCGCGACTGTGCGAGCGGCTGGTCCGCCCGAAACTTGCGGCTAAACGAAAATCGCCGGTGCGGGTTTTCACCAGCACCGGCGACTCCTTAGGTAGAAACAAGCCCCGACGCAGCGGCCTTCGCCCCCGACCGCCGCCGCTGCTCACCCACCTAAAGAAGGTGACTAAAAAGCCCGTCTCGGAGACGCGCTCGCGAGGGCTGAAACCCTTGCTTCAGCGACATTCCGAAGGCTGAACCATAAACCAGCGCGGGAGGCTTGGCACTTGCACAACGTGCCATAGTGCTCGCCGAACGCGCCAATTTGCGCATGTCGAGCGAGCCGCAGGCGACGCTCAGCCAGGATAGATCCACTGCTCGGGAATCTTCGCCGTGAGGCTCTCGCCTTCGCGGATGAGGCCCGGCTTCTCCACCCACGCCACCAGCCCGCGCAGCCGCTTCGCCGCCTTGGGGAAGGTGAGCGCGGCTTCGGTCGGCTCCGGCAGCCCGGCATGGTCGGCGATCGAGCGGCCGGCGATGCGGCAGGGGCCGTTCTGGGCGTCGACCTTGAGCGTCGCGCCGCCGGCGAACAACAGCAAGGTGCCGGCAGGCAGCATCGACAGCGCCGGGAGGCCCTCCAGAAGCAGGTTGGCGCCGATCCATTCGGGCCTGATCTCGGCGAGGTCCATGCGGCTCGCGACCACGGCGAGCTCGTCCGGGGCGACGATCGACAGCTGGCGCTCGTTGCGGATCTCGGTGCCGCGCGGATACCAAGGTTCGCGGCTGCCCGAACGGCGTGTCGGGCCGCCATGGACGTCCTCGGCGATGCCGTCGAAGCCGAGGGCCAGCACCTCCACGCGGTGGGTGACGAAGTGATCCGGCGCCGAGCGATAGAGCGCGGCGACCCTGCCTTGCCGCCGCTTGCCGGCGACGATCTCGGGCAGGAGGTGCGCGGGGGCGTCCGCCATGCGCTACATCATCCTGAGCAGTGCGCCGCCGATCGAATAGCCGGCGCCGAAGGCGCAGAGCAGGCCGTAGTCGCCGGCCTTCATGTCGACGTGGTTCTCGGCCAGCGCGATCACGGCACCGGCGGCAGCGGTGTTGCCGAGCCGTTCGAGCACCATCGGCGCCCGGTCGTGGCCGACCTCGCGGCCGAAGGCCAGCTTGAGGATCATGGCGTTCATGCGGGCGTTGGCCTGGTGCAGCCAGAAGCGGCGGATGCCGTCGGGCGTCAGGCCGTGCTCTGCCAGGAACTCGACGATGAAGCGGTGGCCGGCGACGGTGACCTCCTTGAACACCTTGTTGCCGACCTGCTTGATCATGTTGCCTTCCATGGCGATCAGGTACGGGTCGTCGGCGGCGGTGCGGGTGAGATAGCCAAGATTGGTGCGGATGTTGTTGGAGAACTGCGTCCAGCTGCGGGTGTCCAGCACCTCGAAGCGGCCGGGCAGGCGGCCATCCGCGGGCAGCGCCTCCACCAGCATCGAGGTCGAGGCGTCGCCGAAGATGAAGTGCGTCTGGCGGTCGCGGAAGTTCAGGTGGCCGGTGATGATCTCCGGGGTGACCACGAGCACCCGCTTCTGGGCGCCGGTGCGCACCAGATTGACCGCGACGTGCAGGCCGGCCACGGCGGAGGAGCAGCCGAGCCCCATGTCGAAGCCGGCACCCCGCGTGCCCAGCGCGCTCTGGATCTCGATGGCGATGGCCGGGTAGGGCCGCTGATGGTGGGACGCAGCGCAGATCACCATGTCCACGTCGGCCGGCTCGCGACCGGCATGGGCCAGCGCTTTCCTCGCCGAGGCGACGCCGAACTCGGCCTCCAGCGACAGCGCCTCGTCGGGGCGCGCCGGGATGCGCGGCGCCATGCGGGTCGGGTCGAGGATGCCCTCTCGCTCGATCACATGGCGGCGCTTGACGCCCGAGGCATAGACGATGAATTCGGCATCCGACCTCTGAAGCGGCTCCTGCCCGGCGGCGAGACGCCGCGGATTCTCGGCGTCCACCCACCGGTTGAAGCTCTCGACCAGCTCGTCATTGGCGATCGAAGCCGGGGGGATTTCGACCCCCAATCCGCTGATCGTGACTCGGTTCATGATCGTCCCGTGTTCCTTGGGCCGCCCTTGTCCGGGTCACGACTCCGGAATCGGCGGCCTTGGAATGTCCCTGACTGCGTTTATGCCAGTTTCGCCGGCTTGCAAAGCGGCCGCTCAAGTGAGCGCAACCGGAAGTATTCCTTGACGTGGCCTGTCATACTGCATTGCACAATGGCAGAACCGCGGCAAACCGCCGCGTCACGCCCCGCAAGGAGCGAGAGCCGCGGCCGTCTGCGGCGGCGAAAGCGATTGCCGAGACGGCCCGCTTCGCCTAAATAGCGCGCAAACCTCCGTACCCCGGTCGAACAGGAAGAGCGCGCGTGGCACGCCAGTTCATCTATCACATGTCGGGCCTCAACAAGGCCTTCGGCACCAAGAAGGTGCTCGAGAACGTCCATCTTTCCTTCTATCCCGATGCCAAGATCGGCATTCTGGGCCCCAACGGCGCCGGCAAGTCGACCGTGCTCAAGATCATGGCCGGGTTCGACAAGGAGTTCACGGGCGAGGCCTGGCTCTCCGAAGGCGCGACCTCCGGCTACCTGCCGCAGGAGCCCCAGCTCGACCCGGCGCTCGACGTGCTGGGCAACGTCATGGAAGGGGTGGCCGCCAAGAAGGCGGTTCTCGACCGCTACAACGAGCTGATGATGAACTACTCGGACGATACGGCCGAGGAAGCCGCCAAGCTGCAGGACGAGATCGATTCCAAGAACCTGTGGGACCTGGAAAGCCAGGTCGAGATGGCGATGGAAGCGCTGCGCTGCCCGCCCGGCGACGTCGACGTCGGCAGCCTGTCTGGCGGCGAGAAGCGCCGGGTGGCGCTGTGCCAGCTGCTGCTCAGGCAGCCCGACCTTTTGCTTCTCGACGAGCCCACCAACCATCTCGATGCCGAGACCACGGCGTGGCTGGAGAAGCATCTGCGCGAATATCCGGGCGCGGTGCTGATCGTCACCCACGACCGCTACTTCCTCGACAACGTGACAGGCTGGATCCTCGAGCTCGACCGCGGGCGCGGCATCCCCTACGAGGGCAACTACACCGCCTATCTCACGGCCAAATCCAAGCGCATGGCGCAAGAGGGACGGGAAGACGATGCGCGCCAGAAGGCGATCTCCCGCGAGCGCGAGTGGATCCAGGCGTCGCCCAAGGCGCGGCAGGCCAAGTCGAAGGCGCGCGTCAAAGCCTATGACGAGCTGGTCAAGGCCGCCAACGACCGGCGGCCGGGGGACGCGCAGATCATCATCCCGGTGGGCGAGCGGCTCGGCCAGATGGTGATCGAGGCCGAGAAGCTCGACAAGGGCTATGGCGACCGCCTGCTCATCGAGGACCTCGAGTTTCAGCTGCCTCCCGGCGGCATCGTCGGCGTCATCGGGCCGAACGGCGCCGGGAAGACGACGCTGTTCCGCATGATCACCGGGCAGGAGACGCCGGACGACGGCTTTATCCGCATCGGCGAGACGGTCAAGCTCGGCTATGTCGACCAGAGCCGCGACTCGCTCGACCCCAACAAGACGGTGTGGGAGGAGATCTCGGGCGGCAACGACGTCATCAAGCTCGGCAAGCACGAAGTGAACAGCCGCGCCTACTGCTCCTCGTTCAACTTCCGCGGCGGCGACCAGCAGCAGAAGGTGGGCACGCTGTCGGGCGGCCAGCGCAACCGGGTGCATCTTGCCAAGATGCTGAAGGCTGGCGGCAACGTCATCCTGCTCGACGAGCCGACCAACGATCTCGACACCGAGACGCTGGCAGCGCTGGAGGATGCGCTGGAGAACTTCGCCGGCTGCGCGGTGATCATCAGCCACGACCGCATGTTCCTCGACCGGCTGGCGACGCACATCCTCGCCTTCGAGGGCGACAGCCATGTGGAGTGGTTCGAGGGCAATTTCGAGGATTACGAGCAGGACAAGATCCGGCGGCTGGGGCCGGACAGCGTCAATCCCAAACGGGTGACGTATAAGCGCCTGACGAGGTAGGCGCGGCGGAAGTCAGCGTCGTTTCGCGAGCAGCCGGTCGACCAGGCGCTCGGCGGCCTCGGGGATGACCGTGCCGGGTGGGAAGATCTCGGCGACCCCGGCATCGAGCACTGCGGCGAAGTCCTGCGGGGGGATGACGCCGCCGGCGACGATCAGCGTGTCGTGGCGGCCGAGCTTTGCCAGCGCGTCCCGGAGCTCGGGGATCAGCGTCAGATGTCCGGCGGCGAGCGAGGAGATGCCGACGACGTCGACAGCGTGGTCGGCGGCGAGGCGGGCCACCTCGTCGGGGGTCTGGAAGAGGGCGCCGACGATCACGTCGAACCCCAGATCGGCGAAGGCTGTGGCGATCACCTTCTGGCCGCGGTCGTGGCCGTCCTGGCCCATCTTGGCGACCAGGATGCGCGGCGGCGCGCCGTGGCGAACCGCGAAGGTGTCGACCTTGCCATGCAGCCGGGCGAGCGCCGGATGGTCGCCGATCGCCTTGCGGTAGACGCCGGAGATCGTCCGCACCTCGGCCACGTGCCGGCCGAACACCTTCTCCAGCGCCAGAGAGATCTCGCCGACCGTGGCACCGGCGCGGGCCGCCTTGATCGAGAAGTCGAGCAGATTGCCGTCGGCGCGGGCCGCGGCCTCCAGGGCCTCGAGCGCGCCCTCCACGGCGGCGACGTCGCGCGTGCCTTTGAGCTCCTGGAGCTTGGCCAGCTGGCGGGCGCGCACCTCGTGATTGTCGATTTTCAGCACGTCGACCTCGATGTCGGCGTCGGGCCGGTGAACGTTGACGCCGACGACCGGCTGGGCGCCGGAATCGATCCGCGCCTGCGTGCGGGCGGCCGCCTCCTCGATGCGCAGCTTGGGAATGCCCTTCTCGATCGCCGCCGCCATGCCGCCCAGCGCCTCCACCTCCTCGATGTGCGCCATGGCGCGGGCGGCGAGGTCGTGGGTCAGCCGCTCGACGAAGGCCGAGCCGCCCCACGGATCGATCATGCGCGTGATGCCGGTCTCGCTCGCCAGCACCAGCTGCGTGTTGCGCGCGATGCGGGCCGAGTGGTCAGAAGGCAGCGCCAGCGCCTCGTCGAAAGCGTTGGTGTGCAGCGACTGGGTGCCGCCCTGGGTGGCGGCCATGGCCTCCAGCATGGTGCGCACGATGTTGTTCATCGGGTCCTGGGCGGTGAGCGACCAGCCGGAGGTCTGGCAATGCGCTCGGAGCGCCAGCGAGCGCGGATCCTGAGGGGCGAAGTTCTTTTGCACGAGGGCGGCCCAGATCAGCCGCGCGGCGCGTAGCTTGGCCACCTCCATGAAGAAGTTCATGCCGGCATTCCAGAAGAAGGAAAGCCGCGGCGCGAAACGATCGATGGGGAGCCCCGCGGCGACGCCGGCGCGGGCGTATTCGATGCCGTCGGCGATGGTGTAGGCGAGCTCCAGGTCGACCGTCGCGCCCGCCTCCTGGATGTGGTAGCCGGAGATCGAGATCGAGTTGAACCTCGGCATCCGCTCGGAGGTGTAGGCGAAGATGTCGGAGACGATCCGCATCGAGGGGCGCGGCGGGTAGATGTAGGTGTTGCGCACCATGAACTCTTTGAGGATGTCGTTCTGGATGGTGCCGGCGAGGTCCTTCTCGGCCACCCCCTGCTCCTCGGCAGCCACCACGTAGAGGGCCAGCACCGGCAGCACGGCGCCGTTCATGGTCATCGAGACGGTCATCTCGGAGAGCGGGATGCCGTCGAAGAGCTGGCGCATGTCGAGGATGGAATCGATCGCCACGCCGGCCATGCCGACGTCGCCGGCCACCCGCGGATGGTCGCTGTCATAGCCGCGGTGGGTGGCGAGGTCGAAGGCCACCGACAGGCCCTTCTGCCCGGCCGCCAGGTTCCTGCGGTAGAAGCGGTTCGATTCCTCGGCGGTCGAGAAGCCGGCATATTGGCGGATGGTCCAGGGCTGCTTCAGATACATCGTCGGGTAAGGGCCGCGCAGGAACGGCGCCAGGCCGGGATAGCTGTCGAGGAAGGGCAGACCCTCGAGGTCGCGGGCGCCGTAGCGGCGCTTGACGGCGATGCCTTCCGGCGTCTCCCAGACGTCGCCGGGGCGGAGTGCCGCAGGCTTCGCCGTCTCAGGCGGCGCCCACGGCAGCGCGGCGAAGTCCGGGATCATCCCCGGCCTTCGAGGGCCTGGTCGATGCGCACGGCCGGCAGCGGCTCGCAGGAGGCCACGCCCTCGTCGGCGAGGGCGGGCTGGCTGGCCGGCAGCGTGGCGACCGGGCGTTCGGCGGCGAGCGGATAGAGCGTGGTGCCGATCAACGTCTTCTTGCCGGCGCGGTAGGCCTCGGCGCGCGTCTCGCGGGCGGTGCGGATGCGGCCCTGGAGCTTGCCGGCGGCAAGGCTCTTCAGGACTCCGCCCTCCTTCTCGATCTCCTGGAAGACGCTCCACGCCGCCTCGCAGAGGCGGTCGGTCAGCTCCTCCAGGCTGCCGGCGCCGGCCGCCGGGTCGACGACGTGGTCGATGCGGCTCTCGCCGGCCATCACCAGGAGCGTGTTGCGGGCCAGCCGCCGCGCCGCCGCGTCGGGCAGCCCGTGGGCTGCGGTGTAGGGCAGGATGGCGAGCGAATCGGCACCGCCCGTCGCTGCGGCGAAGGCGGCGACGGCGGCCCTGAGGATGTTGGTCTCCGGGTCGCGGGCGGTCATCATGCGATAGGAGGTCTCGGCGTGGACATTGGCGGCCGAGGGCATGATGGAGCAGGCCTCCTGGGCGCGCGCCCAGAGGCGGCGCATGGCGCGCAGCTTGGCCATCGACAGGAACTGGTCCTGGTCGACCGCCAGCGCGAAGCCGATATGCGGGGCGGCGTAGATCAGCGCCTGGCGCGCCTCCTCGAACATCCTGAGATGCGAGACGGCGGAGGCCAGCACGATGCCGAGCTCTTCGGCCTCGGTCGCGCCCGCATTGTGGAAGACGCGGCCGTCGGCCTCCAACAGCACGCCGGGCACGCCAAGCGCGAAGAAATGCGCCAGCGACTGCGGCATCGAGGCCTGCAGCGCCTCGATCGACATCCTCAAGCGGCCGGTGCCGGCGAACACGGCGGCCGGGTCGATGCCGAAGGAGAGGCTAAGCCTGGCCGGGTCGACGCGGCGCCGGCCGATCAGCCCGACCAGCCAGTCGACGGTGACGCGGCTCAGCGGGTGGGCGTCGATCCTGAGGTAGGTCTGGTCAATGGGGATGCCCTCCAGGACGGCGTCCATCGCCTCGGCCGTCGGCGGCAGGCCGTAGCCGAAGGCGTTGGGCGCGCCGGCGAACACCAGCGACAGGCCCGAGGCGCCCTGGGCGACGTCCTCGCGCGCCTGGCGGTTGGCGCGCGCCGGGTCGGGATCGTCGATCCGTTGGGTGACGATGATGCGACCGCCGGCGCTGACGCGCCCGGCCGGGTGCGGATCCTTGACGCGCGGCGACAGCGCCTCGATCAGAATGCCGTCGTCGGTGCGCGAGGACAGGGCCGTCTCGAGGTCGGCGCCCGTCAGCGCCTTGCCGGCCAGCGCCCGCCAGCGGGCCTCGTCGAAAGGCGGGAACACCGCACTCCTGAATACCGCACCTGCGTCCATCATTCCTCCTCGCAAGCGGCGGCAGGGCGCCGGCTGCGGTTACTCGCACGACGTTTCGACCTCTCCGATTGCCAAAGCTCGCGCCATCCTGCAACCCTGGAGAGGCAAATTCTTCGCGGCCGCGCCGCTCACCGGAGCGGCATGCGTGCCATTGTCGCCACGCGCGCCGCTGACTATACCAATCCGGAGGCGCCTTGGCGCCAAGCAATTGGGATGAGACCCAAGAACGGTCGCAAGCCCCGGGGAGCGCCATGGCAGACGACAAGAGCATCTTCATCGGGGCGAGCCGCAAGCCCGACGACAGCTACCAGAAGCCGGAAACCCTGCTGCTCGCCTACGGCAACCGCCACGGGCTGGTCACCGGGGCGACCGGAACCGGCAAGACGGTGTCGCTGCAGGTGCTGGCCGAAGGCTTCTCCAACGCCGGCGTGCCGGTGTTCGCCGCCGACGTCAAGGGCGACCTTTCGGGCATCGCGGCGATGGGCGAGGCCAAGGACTTCCTGGTCAAGCGGGCCGAGCAGGTGAAGCTCGACCCCTACGAGTTCCAGGAGTTCCCGGTGATCTTCTGGGACCTGTTCGGCGAGAAGGGGCACCCGATCCGGGCGACGGTTTCCGAGATGGGGCCGCTGCTCCTGTCGCGGCTGATGAACCTGACGGAAGCGCAGGAGGGCGTCATGAACATCGCCTTCCGGATCGCCGACGAGGAGGGTCTGCTGCTGCTCGACATGAAGGACCTGCAGTCGCTTTTGTCGAACATCGCGGAGCGGGCGGACGAGATCTCGGCGCGCTACGGCAACGTCACCAAGCCTTCGGTGGGGGCGATCCAGCGAACGCTGCTGGTGCTCGACCAGCAGGGCGGCAGTCACTTCTTCGGCGAACCGGCGCTCAGCATCCCCGACCTGATGCGAACCACCCGCGACGGGCGTGGAGCGGTCTCGATCCTTGCCGCCGACCGGCTGATGATGAACCCGCGGCTATATGCGACCTTCCTTTTGTGGCTGATGTCGGAGCTGTTCGAGCAGCTGCCCGAGGTCGGCGAGCCGGAGCGGCCGAAGCTGGTGTTCTTCTTCGACGAGGCGCATCTGTTGTTCGACGATGCGCCCAAGGCGCTGGTCGACCGGGTCGAGCAGGTGGTGCGGCTGATCCGCTCGAAGGGCGTCGGCGTCTATTTCGTCACCCAGAACCCGCTCGACGTGCCGGAGAGCGTGCTGGCGCAGCTCGGCAACCGGCTGCAGCACGCGCTGCGCGCCTATACGCCGCGCGAGCAGAAGGCGGTGCGGACGGCCGCCGACACGTTCCGCCCCAATCCCGACTTCAACTGCGCGGAGGCGATCACCAAGCTCGGCACCGGCGAGGCGCTGGTGTCGACGCTGGAGGAGAAGGGCGTGCCGTCGATCGTCCAGCGCACGCTGATCCGGCCGCCGGCTTCGCGGCTCGGGCCGATCAGCGAGGCCGAGCGCGCCGCGATCATCGCGCAGAGCCCGGTGGCCGGCCAGTACGACACAACGGTCGATCGGGAGTCGGCCTTCGAGACGTTGCAGAAGCGGGCTTCCGAGGGTGCCGAGAAGGAGGCGGAGGCGCAGCGCCGCGACACCCAGCAGGCCGACGCCGGACGGACGCGCTGGACGCTGCCCGACTTTGGCGGGGATAGCTCCGACGACCGCACCGAGGCGCCGCGCGGCCGCACGTCGGGCAGGCCGGCGCCGCGGCCGCGCAGCTCCAACCGGCAGACGATCGCCGAGGCGGCGATCAAGTCGGTGGTGCGCTCGGTCGGCACCTCGGTCGGACGGGCGCTGGTGCGCGGCATCCTGGGTGGCCTGAAGAAAGGGTTTTAAGGCGCAGGGACGTTCGGAGGTCGTTGCTACGGCGTTGCTTCAATAAACCAGAATCGGCGTCTGGTTGGGCACCCGGTCGTAGAGGTCGATGACGTCCTGGTTGAGCATGCGCACGCATCCCGAAGAGACAGACTTGCCGATCGACCACCACTCCGGCGAGCCGTGGATGCGGTAGAGCGTGTCCTGGCCGCCCTGGAAGATGTAGAGCGCGCGCGCGCCGAGCGGGTTGTTGAGGCCGGGCTCCATGCCGCCATTGGCGATCGAGTACTGGACGAGCTCCGGCTGGCGGGCGACCATCTCGTCGGGCGGGTTCCAGCGCGGCCATTTCTTCTTCCACTGGATCACCGCGCGACCGGACCATTCGAAGCCGGCGCGGCCGAGGCCGACGCCGTAACGGATCGCCTGGCCGCCCGGACGCACCAGGTAGAGATGATGGCCTGTCGTGTCGACGACGATCGTGCCGGGCTGCTGGCCCGTCGGATCGGGAACGATCTGGCGCAGGTACTGCGGGTCGATCTTCTCGAAGGGTATGGCCGGAAGGTCGAAGCCGCCATCGCTGACCGCGGCGTACATCGTCGCATAGTCCGGCAGCGGAGGTTCGACATAGGCCGGCGGCGGTGGTTCGACCGGTGCCGGACCGGTGGTGGCGCAGGCTGAAACCGCAATCGAGGCGGCGCCCAATGCCGCGGCATTGAGAAAGCCGCGACGGCTGAGGCGGAAAGTTTCGATTTCGGTTATGGACATGTTTGCCTTCTTTAGGTCGCAAATCGCAACAAAGCGTGAATTCGCCGACCGCTGTTGCCGGTGCTGAGAACACTTGGCGGGATAGGCGGTTCCGATTCTGGCCCGAACGTGGGCAAAGAAAGGCGAAGCTGTGACCGCGCTGCCACTGTGACATCTCTGCCACAGAACGGCCTAGCTGCCGGTTACGAGCGCGTCGAGAGAAGGCAGGATCAGGGCAGGGGGGAAATCCCGATACTCCTCGGGCTGGTTGGCACGGTTTATCCACACTGTGCGAAACCCGAATTTGGTCGCTCCAGCGATATCCCAGCGGTTGGATGACTGGAAGGACACCGCGGCGGGATAGAGCCGCCAGCCGGTGGCGACCATGTCATAGACCGACGGGTCGGTCTTGAAGCGCCGCACCATGTCGACGGAATAGATGTCGTCCAGGACCTGATCGAGCGCGGCGGACTTGACCGCTGCCTGCAGCATCTCCGGCGACCCGTTGGACAGGATGGCCAGTCTGGCTCCCGAAGCCTTCAGCGCCTTGAGCACAGCCGGCACTTCCGGATAACAGTCGAGCCGCCAATAAGCGTCCAGCAATGTCGCCTTGAGGCTGGGATCGGCGGTTGGAACCTTGCGGAAAGCGAAATCGAGCGCCTGCTCGGTCAGCTGCCAGAAATCCACATAGGCGCCCATCAGCGTGCGCACCCAGGAATATTCAAGTTGCTTGGCCCGCCAGGTTTCCGAC
The DNA here is from genome assembly GCA_040510195.1 of Mesorhizobium sp. GTDB lineage: Bacteria > Pseudomonadota > Alphaproteobacteria > Rhizobiales > Rhizobiaceae > JBEVJK01. Next base: position 42,329 of record JBEVJK010000140.1, read on the forward strand.
AGCAGCTGGCCATCCGGCCCGATCTTGTCGGCGTGGCGACGCACGGCGGCATGCACGTCGAACAGCGTTCCATAGGCATCGAAAACATAGGCGGCGTATTGCATGGCGCTGTTTTGAGGCGAGGCGGCACAAGGTGCAAGCCTTGATTGCACCGCGCCGCCGCTGGCCTCAAGAAAAGTCCCTCATGCCGGTTGACGGCGCCGGCCAAAGCATCTTCCAATGGCCGCCACACGAGACAGACCGGACGGACAACGAGATGACACTGGCGACTGCGGCGCAATCCGCGACATGGACTTTCGTCGATGGTGATTGGCACGAGGGCAACGTCGCCATTCTGGGGCCGCGCAGCCATGCCATGTGGCTGGGCAC
>JBEVJK010000141.1:0-13501 GCA_040510195.1 Mesorhizobium sp.
GAAACGCTGGTGGAAGCGGGCTACGCGCCGGAGATGGCCTATTTCGAATGCCTGCATGAAGTGAAGCTGATCGTCGACCTGATATATGAAGGCGGCATCGCCAACATGAACTATTCGATCTCGAATACGGCCGAATGGGGCGAATACGTCTCAGGTCCGCGCATCATCACCGCCGAGACCAAGGCCGAGATGAAGCGCATTCTGAACGACATCCAGACCGGCAAGTTCACCTCCGAATGGATGCAGGAGTACCGTTCGGGACTGTCGCGCTTCAAGGGCATCCGGCGCATGAACGATGCCCACCAGATCGAGCAGGTGGGCGAGAAGCTGCGCGGCATGATGCCGTGGATCGCCAAGAACAAGCTGGTCGACAAGGCGAAGAACTGAGTTAGACGTCGTCGGGCGGTGAGATGTGGAATTTGCCGTCGCCCGACGGCGTCTCGTCGCCTTAGGCGACGAGCAAGCTCTGCCGGTGCGTCACCCGCCTGCCGGAGTGTCAGCCCTCCGTCGCCGTTTCACAGTCGCAGTAGTAGCGCGCCGCCGGGCGGGCCGCCTACCGATATGGCGAATAGCACTGGCGCCGCGGCCCATTGTAGGGCTGGTAGGTGTTGTCCCAGGCGCGGTACGACCGATAGCGGGCATAGCACCAGCCCGTGTGGCCGCCGCCGCTTCGATAGACCGGTCGCACGGGTGGCCCGTAGGCCCAAGGCGCATAATAGCCCATGCCGAGCAGCGGACCGCCGAAGCCGAGGTAGAAGCCGCTGCCGTAGCCGCCGCCATAGTAGCCACCCCCGTAATACGGCCTGCCATAGTAGCCGCCCCGATAGTAGGGCCTGCCATAGCCGCCCCGATAATAGGGTCGGCCGTAGTAGCCGCCGCGACCGCCGTAATAGCCACCTCGATAGCCGCCATAGCGATGGAAGTTCTCGCCGTGCCAGCCGCCGCCCCGTCGATAGAAGTATGGGCTTCTCGAGCCGCCATAGACGCGTCCGCCATTGCCCACGTCCTGGACGAGAGGCGATCGCCCGGCATCGAACGTGGGCAACCCGCCGGCCATCCCGGCCGGCGCCGCCTCGGCCGGCAGCGATAGCCCTACAAGCCCGATGGCGATCAGGCTCGACCGCAGAAGGGAACGGAAATCCGAGATCATCGAGGTTCTCCCGAAAGGAATGGCAGCCAAGCCGCGCCGAGGATCGAGGAAGAAAGGCGAATTCTGGCTCTAGTCACCTGAACGGCACATGAACGAAATGGTTCCTGGGCCCGGCGAAGGTTCCGGGGTTGTCTTCGACAGACTTAGCCTGCAAAGCTCCCGGCCATGTCGTTGCGCCTGGCCACCTTCAACGTCGAGAACCTGATGAACAGGTTCGATTTTTCCGGCTATCGCAATCAGCTCAACCAGGACCGCACGCTGGCGCTCTTCGCCATCAAGGACGAAGCGGAGTATCGGCTCCTGGAGCAGGCCCGCGCCATCGCCCATGCGGACGACACAAGGCAGCTCACCGCCCTGGCGATCGCTGCGACGCGGGCCGATATCCTGTGCCTGCAGGAGATCGACAATCTCGAAGCCCTGAAGGCCTTCGAATACGGCTATCTGTTCAAGATGGTCGGCCAGGGCTACCGCAACAAATACACCTCGACCGGCAATGACAGCCGCGGCATCGACGTCGCCGTCATGATGCGCGACGAGACGGCCCACGGCCAGAAGATCGATTTCGTCCGCATGACCAGCCACGCGGCCGTCACCTTCGAGGAGTTCGGGCTCATCAATTCCGAGCTGGAAGGCCTCGGCCATGCCGGGCACGAGCGGATCTTCCGGCGCGATTGCCTGGAGATCGACGTCCGCATCGGCGGTCGTCCGCTCACCATCTATTCCGTCCACCTGAAATCGATGGGGTCGCCGCGCAACGGCCTTTCGGGACGCGACGCCTCGATGCCGCTGCGCATCGCCGAGGCGCGCGCGGTCCGCCGCATCATCGAGGACCGCTTCGGCAAGGACCACGCTTCGGCCAAGAACTGGGTAATTTGCGGCGACTTCAACGACTACCGCCTGCGCGTCGCGATCGAGGGCGACCAGCATCTCGGCTACAGCTTCTCGGTCATCTCCGAGCCCCGCTCGTCCCTCGACGTCCTGTTGGCCGACGGCTTCGCGGAAAACGTCGTCGAGCGCCGGCCCGAACTCGACCGTTGGACGCTCTACCACTCGCGCGGCCCCCAGGAGCGGCATCTCTGCCAGCTCGACTACATCCTGCTGTCGGCGGCGCTGTCGCGCCACAATTCCAAGGCGGTGCCCGACATCGTGCGCCAGGGACAGCCTTGGCGCACGATCTTCCCGCCCGGCCAGGAGGTCGAGCGGTATCCCCGGGCCGGCTGGGACCGGCCCAAGGCATCGGACCACTGCCCTGTGGCCGTCACGCTGGACATTGGGTGAGCGCCGTCATGGCCTTCGACATCCCGCGCGGCGTCGTCCTTCCGCTCGATGTCGTGGACGTGCGCCTCGACCCCGCGCCGCACCCTTTCGAGGTCGCGCATCGCGTCGCGGTCGCCGCCAACTGGCAGACGGAAAAGGCCGCCAATCCGGCCCTCTACGACGGCGAGATGGTGCTTCTGTCGAGCCTTGCCCTTCGCGGCCGGCGGCTGGTCGGCGTCTGTCACGCGGTGCGCTATTCCACCTTCCTCTACTGGCGCCGCCACCGCGACGTCTCGGCGGCCGAGCACGCCTTCGCCCATGCCGCGCTGGTCACGGCGGACGGCGCCCTGCTGGCCATCCGGATGGGCGCCGGCACCGTCAATGCGGGCCGTGTCTATTTCGCCGCCGGCTCGTTCGAGCCGATCGACTTCAGGGACGGCCAGGTCGACCTGGAAGGCAACATGGCGCGCGAGGTGAGCGAGGAAACCGGCATCGACATCGCGCCGCTGCGGCACGAAGCGGGCTACCATGCGCTTTCCCAGGAAACGGGCACGGTGGTGTTCCGTCGCTATGTCCTTCCCCTGGCCGCGGACGAAGCGGCCCGCCGCGTCGCCGCCTTCGTGGCCGCCGAACCGGAACCGGAGATCGCCGGGCCCGTGGTGATCCGCGGCGCCGATGACCTCCCGGAGGGGATCATGCCGCATATGGCCGAGATCGTGCGCTGGCACTTCTCGGAAGCCGGCCGCTTCAGTCTGCCGGCGGGCTGAACCGGGCCTTGCGCAGCGGCAGCTGCCGCACGCGCTGCCCCGTCAGCGCGAACACGGCATTGGCGACCGCCGGCGCGACCGGCGGCGTGCCTGGCTCGCCGGCACCGCCCACCGGCCCGTCCGACGCGAGGGTCGCGACCTCCTGCCGGGGTGCATCCGCCATCCGCACGACCTCGTAGTCCGGGAAGTTCTGTTCGACCACGCGCCCGTCCTGGATCGTGATCTCGCCATAGAGCGCCGCGCTCAGCCCGAAATTGGCGCCGCCGCGAATCTGCGCCTCGAAGGTCGCCGGGTTCACCACTTCGCCGGGATCGCAGGCCGAGAACAGCCGATGGACCTTGATCGCTCCAAAGGCGTCGAGGGACACTTCGGCGACCTGCGCGACGACCGTCCCGAAGGATTCGCGCATCGCGATGCCGCGCGCCCGACCTGCCGGCGGCGGGGTTCCCCAGGTCGCCATCTCCGCCACCCGTTCGAGCACGTTGCGGGCGCGGCTCGCCGGATCGAGATGCGCCAGCCGGAACTCCAGCGGATCGGCGGCGGCGGCGTGCGCCAGCTCGTCGACGAAGCTCTCGATGAAGAACCCGTGCAGCGAGGCGTCGACGCTGCGCCATGACGCCCAGGGGACCGGGTTCTCCGTCTCGACGTAGCGGAGGCTCTGGTGTGGGATCGCGTAAGGGATCGCCGTCGCTTCCTTTGGCTCGTGGCGGTCGGTGAAGCTCGACCGGAAGGCGACGATGCGCCCGTCCGGACCGAGCCAGCCGCGCCACGGCGGCGTTCCTGTAGAAGCCCTTGGCGATGTCTTCCTCGCGGCTCCAGGCCAGCTGGACGGGCACCCCGGCTTCCATGGCGATCGGAACCGCCCGTTCCAGATAGTCCATGAAGCTGCCGCGGCGTCCGAAGCCGCCGCCCATCGCCACGTGCACGACCTCGACGTCGGCCGGATCGAGCCCGGCGACGTCGGCCGCCAATTTGCGCGCCATCAGCGGATGTTGGAAGCCGCCCCACACGGTGAGCCTGCCGGCCTTGAAGAAGACCGTGCAGTTCATGGTCTCCATGGTCGCGTGCGCCAGATAGGGGAGCCGGTAGACGGCTTCGACGCGCCGCTCGGCCTTGGCAAGCGCGGCGTCGACGTCGCCCGTCGAGGCCTCCTCGACGAACTCGCCCCGGTCGAGTGCTGCGTCCATCGAAGCGGCGATCGACTGCGACGACGTTCGCCCGTTCGGGCCGTCGTCCCATTCGGGTTCCAGCGCCGCGATCGCACTGCGGGCGCGCCAGGTGTTGTCGGCGAGCACGACCACCGCATCGCTCTGGCGCACCACGCGCTTCACGCCCGGCATTGCAAGCGCCGGCGTCTCGTCGACCCCCTTGAGCGTGCCGCCGAACACCGGCGAGGTGCGGATGGCGCCGAACAGCATGCCGGGAACGCGCACGTCCATGCCATAGACAAGCGAGCCGTCCACTTTGGCGGGGATATCGAAGCGCGGCAAACGCCGGCCGACGATCCGGTAGCGGCCGGAGGGCTTCAGGGTGACATGGCCGACGCCGACGCCGGAAGCGCGCTCGGCGAGCGCCCCGAAGGTCTCGCGACGCCCGCTCGGCCGGTGGTGCAGCATGCCCGCATCGGCCTCGACCTCGCGCTCCGGCACCCGCCACGCCTCGGCCGCCGCGGCGACCAGCATGGCGCGCCCCGCCGCGCCCAGTCGCCGCATGCCTTGGGTCCCCGTGAAGCGCACCGACATCGAGCCGCCGGTCAGCTGCAGCTCCGTGAACTCGGCGATACGCCGCATGCCCGCCTCGACGGCGCCGTCGGCGGGCCAGGGATAGCGCCCTTGCCCGAGCAGATAGCCCCGGGCGAGGGCGTCGTTGACGAAGGCGAGATCGGCCGGCGCCTGCTCGACGCGGACCTGTGACCAGTCGGCGTCGAGCTCTTCGGCCAGCATCATCGGCAGCGCCGTATGGACCCCCTGGCCCATCTCCGCATGCGGCACGATCACGGTCACGCTGTTGTCGGCACCGATGCGCAGCCACGGACCGAGCAAGGCCGCGTCGGCCCGCCCGGCCAGCGCGCGCACGCGCTCCATGCGGCCGAACGGATAGAACAGCCAGCCGACGGCAAGCCCGCCCAGCGCCGCGGCGCCGCCGACGATCAACGACCGCCGCGAGAGCCTCGCGGCACTCACGGGCGTGCCTCCTTGCCCCCGCGGGCCGCGATCTTGACCGCCCGGCGGATGTCGTCATACGCGCCGCAGCGGCAGATGTTGGTCATGGATGCGTCGATGTCGTCGTCGGTCGGATCCGGAACCGCCTCGAGCAGCGCCACCGCCGCCATGATCTGGCCCGACTGGCAGTAGCCGCATTGCGGCGCCTGCGCGGCGATCCAGGCCTCTTGCACCCGGTGCAGCCCGTCGAGGCCGGCGAGCCCCTCGATGGTCAGCACCGAGCCGTCGGCGCAGGCCGAGACCGGCATGACGCAGCTGCGCTGGAGCGTGCCGTCGACGATGACCGAGCAGGCGCCGCAGGCCCCGATCCCGCATCCATATTTTGTGCCGGTCAGGTTGAGCACGTCGCGCAGCGCCCACAGCAGCGGCATGTCGTTCTCGACGTCGAGAAAATGCAAGGTGCCATTGACGGTGATCTTCATGGGGTCGCTTCGCTTCGAATGTTTGTTCAGCGCGACGGGCAGGGCTGGCCGTGCTCTACCCAGCGCGCCACCAGCGCGACGAACACGCCGTGGGCGACGGGAGGCGCCTGGCGCAACGGGCCGCCTGTCCAGCCCGACAGCACCAGCGGATCGCTCGCCATATGCTCGACGAGCGCGGCGCCGTCGCGCCCGCCATTCCTGGCAGGAGAGCGCAACGCTTCGCACAGCGCGGCGGGCGACAGCCCTCGCCAGGCCATCTCCGCCGGCGCCAGCTGCCAATGGGCCGCGGCGGGAACGCTCCGCTTGCGGCCGTCCGCCACATGGCAGCGCTGACATGCGTCGCCGCGGCGGACCGGCGGGAAATGCCGCCAGCCACTGCCCTGCAGCGGCGTGTCCGGCTGGTGGCAGTTTAGACAGCGGGGGTGAAGCAGCGCCCCGGCGATCGGTGCGAAAAGCTCGTCCTGTCCTGCTGCGCCGGCATGGCTGCCGGTGCCGACCGCGGCCGCCAACGCCGCGGCCGCCAACAGCCTCCGCGCGCCCGAATCCGTCCCCTTCACCCTGGTTGGCCGCACCGTCGCCTGACCCCCGCACCTTTCGGGTCAGCTTTAGGCACCGCCAACTTTCGCGGCACTCGCCGACAGCGCCATTCTGCATGCGCAGGCCGCCAATCGGCTATTCGTGGCGAAGCGCCTCGATCGGGTCGAGCCCGGCGGCGCTGAGCGCCGGGAAGAAGCCGAACACCATGCCGATCAGCGCCGAGAAGCCGACCGAGACGAGGATCACCGCCAGGCTCGGCACGAACGGGATCGTCAGGCTGTAGGCCGCGGCGCCCGCAAGGCCGAGGCCGAGCGCGATGCCGATCAGGCCTCCGAACAGGGACAGCACCGTCGCCTCTACGAGGAATTGCACCAGGATGTGCCTCTCATGCGCCCCGATCGCCAGGCGGATGCCGATCTCGCGGGTGCGTTCGGTGACCGAGACGAGCATGATGTTCATGATGCCGATGCCGCCCACCAGCAGGCTCACGCCGGCCACCGCGCCGAGCATGCCGGTCATGGTGGCGGTGGCGCTGGCCAGCGTCTCGGCGACCTGGGTCAGGTCGCGGACGGTAAAGTTGTCCTCTCCCTCGGGTCCGATCCGCCGCGTCTCTCGCAGGATGGTCTCGATGTCCTGCTGCACCGCAGCCGTCGACACGCTGTCGTCCGCCGCGACGAAGATGTTGTCGACGTCGCGGTTGCCCGCGATGCGCCGCTGGAAGGCGCCGAGCGGCATGATCACGACGTTGTCCTGGTCCTGGCCGAAGCTGGAGAAGCCCTTGGGCGCCAGGACACCGACGACGGTGCAGCTGGTGCGGTTGACGCGGATCGCCAGCCCGGTCGGGTCGCCGGCGCCGAAGAACGCCTGCCGCACCGTCTCGCCGATGACGCAGCTGTTGGTGCCGGCACGCACCTCCGAGTCGGTGAAAAGGCGGCCTTCCGCGGCCGCCCAGTCGCGGGCGACGAAATAGTCGGTGTCGGTGCCGGTGACGTCCGCCGAGACGTTCTCGGCCCCGTAGACGACGCGAACCGTCTTCTGGGCGGCCGTCGACACGGCCTTCACGCCGGTCAGCCCCGTGGCGAGCGCCTTGGCGTCCTTCTCCTCGAGGGCGCGCGGCGTGAACGAGGTCGAGCCGCCCCGATCGGGCCGCGCGGCCCGCACCACGAGAAGGTTGCTGCCCAGCTTGCCGATGTCGTCCCTGACCTTGGCGGTGGTGCCGTTGCCGATGGTGATCATGGCGATCACCGCCGCCACCCCGATCACGATGCCGAGCAGGGTCAGGAAGGAGCGCAGCGCGTTGCGACCGACCGAGCGCAGCGCCAGCCTGAGCGTCTCCCAGAGCATCAGGCAGCCTCCCGCGCAGCCGTGTCCGACTGCACGTGGCCGTCCATGAAGCCGACGGTGCGCTGTGCATAGGCCGCGATGTCTTGCTCGTGGGTGACCATCACGACGGTCAGGCCGTGGCCGGCATTGAGCTCGGCGATCAGCGTCATGATCTCGTGGCTGCGGGCGCTGTCCAGGTTGCCGGTCGGTTCGTCGGCCACCAGCAGGGTCGGCCGGGTCACGATCGCCCGGGCGATCGCCACGCGCTGCTGCTGGCCGCCGGACAGCTCCGACGGCTTGTGATGCTCGCGCCCCGCCAGGCCGACCTCGGCGAGCGCCGCCAGCGCGCGTGACCGCCGCTCCGCCGCCGGCACCCCGCGATAGACGAGCGGCAGCTCGACATTCTCCGCCGCCGTTGTGCGCGGCAGCAGGTTGTAGCCCTGGAAGACGAAGCCGATATGCAGATTGCGCAGCACGGCGCGGCTGCCGCGGTCGAGCCGGCCTGCGTCGATGCCGCCGAAGCTGTGGCGGCCGGCGCTCGGCGTGTCGAGGCAACCGATGATGTTCATCGCCGTCGACTTGCCCGACCCCGAAGGCCCCATGATGGCCACGAAGGCCCCGCGCTCGATCTCGAAATCGACGCCCGCGAGCGCGTCGACGCGCGCCTCGCCCCTACCATAGGTCTTCCAGACGCTTTCGAAGGCGATCAGCGGGGACATGCCGCGCGTCAGTCCTGCCGCCCGGCGACGCCTGTCACCACCAGGTCGCCCGCCTTGAGCCCGGACAGGATCTCGACCCTCTCGCCGTCGCCGTCGCCGGCCTTCACCCGCACCGGCTGCGGCGCGCCGTCTTGGAGGACGTAGAGCGTGCGGCTCCCGTCGGCCGCCGGCCTGGCCTCCTGGCCGCGGCCGGAGGGACGCCCCATGCGCGGCATGAGCAGGCTCTGCAGGCTGAAGCCGCGCCGTTCCGTCGCGGCAGCCGGACGGAAGCGAAAGGCGGCCGCCGGCACCGTGAGCACGCCGCTGTCCTGTCTGACCACCACGGCCACCGTGGCCGTCATGCCGGGCCGCAGCAACAGCTCGCGGTTGTCGACGTCGAGCCGCGCGTCATAGGTGACGACCCCTTCGGTCGTAACGGATGCGAAGGCGATGTCGCGGATTTCGGCACTGAACCGGCGGTCCGGGAAGGCGTCGACGGTGAAGCGCGCATTCTGGCCGGGCCTGACGCCGCCGATGTCGGCCTCGTCGATCGCCGCCTTCAGCTCCATCTGCGCCAGGTCGGCGGCGATGACGAACAACACCGGCGCCTGCAGCGAGGAGGCGACCGTCTGCCCGGGATCGACCGAGCGGGTCAGCACCATGCCGTCGATCGGCGCATAGATGGTGCTCTTTTCGAGGTCGGCCTGCTGTAGCTTGAGCTCGGCCTCGGCGATGGCCAGATTGGCCTCTTCCATCGCCACGGCGCTCTGCGCACGGTCGCGCGCCGCCTCGGCCGTCTCGCGGGCCTGATCGGCGACCATGCCGCGGCTGGACAGCTGGGCGGCGCGCGAGAAGGCGCGTTCGGACTCAGCCAGGGTGGTCCGCGCGTCGGCGATCTTGGCCTTGGCCGCGGTGACCGACGCCTCGGCGCGCTCGATCTGGGCGGCGAGCCGCGCGGTGTCGAGCACGGCGAGCACGTCGCCCTTGCGGACTTTCTGGTTCTCGCTGACGGCGACCGAGCGGACGACGCCTGAAAGCTCGCTCGAAATGTCGACCTGGATCAGCGGCTGCAGCGTTCCCGTCGCCGACACCTCGACGGTGAGGTTGCCGATCTCGGCCGGACTCGCCTGATAGGTCGGCCGCTCGGCGGTCGGCCCGCCCCAGGCGATGAGAGCCGCCACGCCGGCGACGATCGCCGCCGCAAAGGCATAGGGCCATAGCCTGCGACGCCGGCGCGGGAGCGCAAGTGGTTCGAAGTCGGGCGCTGCGGCGGCGGGCGGTTGAGTGGCGTTCGGTCGTGAAACAAGCTGGTCGATGACAGACCCCTGATGCGCCGAAAAGTCCCTTCGAACAGAGACATTGTGCCGATCGGCGCAGAATTCAAATTAAATTTCGCTCACAATTAGCGGGCGGCCTGCCCGCGAGAGCCTTCTACTGGCAGCCGCCTTCGCCCCAGCGCTCCAGGACATGCTTGAACTCCAGCCCGTAGGGGTGCTTGATGCGTTGCACCATCTTCTCGGCCCCGACATAGGTCTTGGCCTGGGTGCACAGCCGCTCCTTGGTCCATTGGTGGCAGGTGCCGCAGTTCTTGTTCTTCCAGATGCTGGGGTCGAGGCCGTCGATCGGCGGAAAGACGGGCTGGCCCACGATCAGCTCCTCGAGCGACTTGCCGTCCAACGGCGTTCCCGGCTCGCTGAGCTTCTTGTCGTAGCGGATCGGCTCGTCGCCGGGCTCGATGATGATGCCGGCGCCGCCGCTCTCGGCCTGGGCGAGCAGCGGCCCGTCGCCGCCCACCGCGCCCTTCAGAGCCTCGAACACCGCAGCGATGGGCGGTTCGCCGCCCGTCGCCGGCTGCTCCGCGGCCGCAAGTTGGGGAAGCGCTGCGAGCATGAGCCCCGCAGCGATGGAGGCCAGGATGGTCGGTTTCATTGAGCCGGACCTGCGCCCTGCCTGCCGTTCACTCTATCGCGCATGCGCAGCTCCCGGTCATCCCCCGCTCGCGTGGAACTCGATCCGCCGGTTGCGTGCTTTGTCGGCGGCGGTGATGTTGTCCGCAACCGGCTTCTGCTCGCCGAAGCCGATATTGCTCAAGCGCGCGGGTTCGACGCCGCGCTTCTCCAGATAGATGGCGACAACCGATGCCCGCTGCTCAGACAATCTTTGATTGTAGTCGTCGGGCCCGTCCGAGTCGGTGTAGCCCGCCACCTCGATGCGCAGATCCGGACAGCGCTTGGCGATGTCGACGACGGTCTCCAGCAACGGCCAGCTCTCTTCCTGCAGCTGGAAGCTGCCGCTGCGGAAGTAGATCGCCTGCGTCTGCGACAGCACGTCGAAGCGTGTCGTGCATTCGTCCTTGGCGAGATCGCCCTTGGATTCCAGCGCCGTCGCCGACGGATCGGCCGTCGCGACCACAACCGGAGCAGGCCCGCCCTTGAACACCAGGTCGAAGGAGACCGATGTCGTGGGCGTGATGGTGATGTTGCCCACGGCCTGTTCGAGCTTGGTGATGTTCTCGGCAAGGTTGAAATCGGCCACCGGGATGATGACCGGAGCTGCCGACGCGACCGACACCGAATTGCCGTCGATCATTGTTACCACGACCGGCGACTTGTAGTCCTTTTCAACGCCGTGCAGCGAAACCTTGTAGTCGAGATCGCGGCGCAGCCGGTGCGATTGCTGCAGGTCGGCCAGGATGTCCGGGTCGACCTTGGTGGTGATCGTCGCGACCGGGGTCTTGTAGGTCTCGAAGAACAGGAAGCGCATCCGCACATTGCGGAGATCGACGCCGGTGTCGACCGAATCGAGCATCACCTTGACCTCGGCGGCGCCGTCCTTGGCGATGGTGCCTTCGAGCTTGGCGAATTTGCTCGTTTCCACCACGGTGCCCTTCTTGACCGACTGGAAGGTCAAGGTGCTGTTGTCCGGGTCGAGCTGCCACGGTTCGGCCACGCCGCCGCTTTGGGCTGATGCTGCAGGGGCACCGGCAAGCAAGCAGAACAGAGTGATCGTAACCGATGTTGCCGCTTGCCAATAGTTTTGACGGGAAGGGAGACGGCTTATCCTCATGGCCACTTTCCTTTATCCAAACGGAAACGGCGGGCTCCGGGGAGACCTTGGCCTATATGCTACGGCAGGCCAAAAATTTAGCAAGCGCTACAATTGGGTACGCCCATTTTGGCGTCGCTTGCGCCGTCCCCCGCCACGCCGTAAGAAGCACCCGGCGCAATCGTGACCGGTCGCATCGGGAGCCGATAGATGCAGGCGCGCAGCTATGTGGTCTACGACGTGTTCACGGACGCGGTCCTCAGCGGCAACCCGCTGGCCGTCGTGCTCGATGCAGACGGGCTCGATACGCAAGCCATGCAGCGTGTTGCCGGCGAGTTCAACCTGTCCGAGACCGTCTTCGTGCTGCCGCCGGAGAACCCGGCGCACCGCGCCCGCATCCGCATCTTCACGCCGCGGGTCGAGCTGCCCTTTGCCGGCCACCCGACCGTGGGCGCGGCGATCGCCATCGCCGAGAAGGGCGGCAAGGGACGGGTCGAGGCGGGCATCCTGATGCTGGAGGAAAATGTCGGCCCGGTGCGTTGCGCGGTCTCGCACGCGGAGGGCAAGGCCTACGCCGAGTTCGACCTGCCGAGGCTCGCCGAGCCCGTGCCCTTCAAGGCCCTGCCGGAAGCGGTTGCCGCCGCACTCGGCCTCGGCGTCCACGAGATCGGCTTCGAGAACCACCGGATCGGCGCCTGGTCGGCAGGCGTTCCTTATGTCACCGTCCCGGTCCGTGGCCTTGCCGAGGCGGCCAAAGCGACGCTGAGCAGCGAGCTCTGGCTCGAGCTCGCGCCGCGGCAGACCGAAGCGGTCGCCGCGCCCTATGTCTACTGCCGCGACACCGTCCACCACGATTCGACCTTTCACGCCCGCATGTTCGCCCCGTTCGACGGCATCCCGGAAGACCCGGCGACCGGCTCGGCCGTCGCAGCGCTGACGGGCGCGATCATGGTCTACGACGCCCCGGTGGAAGGCCCCTCGCAGTTCCTGATCGAGCAGGGGATCGAGATGGGCCGGCCGTCGCGCATCCGGCTGGAGGTCGACGTGGCCGGCAGCAGGATCGTCGCCGCCCGCATCGGCGGTCCCGCGGTGAAGGCGGCCGAAGGCACGCTATTTGTCTAGACAACTAGACAAATAGGTAGCGCTCGATCGACTGCGGCCGCATCTCGATCGAGAAGCCGGGCGCGGCGGGGGGCATGTACGCGGCATCGCGGATCACGCAAGGGTGGAGGAAATGCTCGTGCAGGTGGTCGACATACTCGATCACCCGGCCGTCCTTGGTCCCCGACACTGCGAGGTAGTCGATCATCGACAGGTGCTGCACATACTCGCAAAGGCCCACCCCGCCGGCGTGCGGCCAGACGGGCAGGCCGTACTTCGCGGCCAGCAGAAGCACCGCAAGCACCTCGTTGAGGCCGCCCATCCGACAGGAATCGATCTGCACGATGTCGATCGCGCCGCCGGCGATCAGCTGCTTGAAGACGATCCGGTTCTGGCACATCTCCCCGGTCGCCACCTTCACCGGCGCGATCGCCTGGCGATCGGGCCGGTGGCCCGCGATGTCGGCGGGGCTGGTCGGCTCCGCGATGAAGAAGGGCTTGGCGAAAGCCAGGTCGTTCATCCAGTCGATGGCCTCGCCAATCTCCCAGACCTGGTTGGCGTCGACCATCAGGAAGCGGTCCGGTCCGATCACCTCGCGGGCGATGGTCAGCCGCCGGATGTCGTCGGCCCGGTCGCGGCCTACCTTCATCTTGATGTGGCGGAAGCCTGCGTCAACCGCCTCCTGGCACAGACGACGCAGCTTGGCGTCGTCATAGCCCAGCCAGCCCGCCGAGGTCGTGTAGCAGGCGTAGCCCTCGCGCTCCAGCGTGGCGAGCCGCTCCGCCTTGCCGGGCTCGGCCTTGCGCAGGATGGTGAGCGCCTCCTCGGGCGTCAGCGCGTCGGTCAAATAGCGGAAGTCCACGATGCGCACGATCTCCTCGGGACGCATGTCGGCGACCAGCCGGAACACCGGCTTGCCCGCCTCCTTGGCCCACAGGTCCCACACGGCATTGACCACGGCGCCCACGGCAAGGTGCAT